>CAZJVP010000073.1:0-1608 GCA_964549615.1 uncultured Thermococci archaeon
CTGATCGCCCATCCTAAGGATGTAGCGAGCGCGACCAGACCAAACCTCAGCGCCAGATCGATCGTGCGACCATGCCTCTCAAACCCCCGGGGTTGGCGCTGCGCTTAGAAATTTGCCGTCCCTCCTGCATCCCGCCGAGGCCCATCCTACTCCGTGAACAACCCTCCGCTAAAGCCCGGGCGCTCACGCAAGATCTGGCATCGCCTAACTCACGTGGACGCCGGGCCTTCGCCCTGGGCTCTTATGAGGAATCGGTAAACCAGCCATACAGCCGCGGCCGACAAACCGACCACCACCACGTCAAAACCGACCCTCAGCAAGATCTGCCTCCTCCTCATATTCTCCGCGGTCTGCCGCTGCGAGGCCCTTTCCTGGTTCAGCTTTGAGATTTCAAGCTTGAACGTCGAGATGTTGTGCACGGACGACTTCCTATCCCCTCTCATCAGCCAGTCCACAACGCTCGACAACAGCCTCGTATAGTTCCCATCGTCAAGGAGCTTGGACAAGTCCGAGGGCGGGTCCAAGGAAGAGAAGAAAGCTGATCTCCCCTCCTTCTCATACAGAACGACAAGCGGAAATCCATTGCTCTCCTCGACGTACAGATCGCTCACCGTCCCAGCTGCCGGCAAGACCCTGACCGCCTCCCGAGCCCTCTCGCTCCACCTTATCACCATCCGCCCCTCAAGGGTCGTGAACCTATCGGGAAGGTCCGCCGTCACCTCGTGCAAATCCTTCCTGACGTAGGCCATCTCGTACCGGCGGGTTTGACGATTGAAGCTTGCCGCCGTGCTCGTGTTGGCATAGACCGGGAAAACCTGGCTCGCCAAGATGCCGGAGTCCTCCTCGATCCCGGCATCAAAATTGCCAAGAACCGATCCACCCCGACCGAAGAACCACCCAACCGCCTCTGCGTTCATGCTAACCTCCCGCGTGTTCATGAGAAGGAAAATCAACCTCACCTGCGGCAGGAAGGCGATCGAGTTGAAGTGCTCCGGGTCCTGGGTCACCCAGACCTCTGACTCGCCGAACGCCGGGCGCAACGCCTCACTCAGGCCCGAGGCGAACCCCTCCCTGCCGGATCTGTCGTAGATCAAGACGATCGATCTGGAGGCGCTCACGGACGAAGTCACCAAAACGAGCATCAAGACCAGGACAAGGAGGCACCTCATATGCTAACCACCCACCGCGGAAGGAAGCTCCCTCGCGATCGTCCGCCAGATTTGGCCGTCGACCCAGATCTGGACCAAGTAAAGGTTCCTCTTGGAGAGATAGGCGCGTGCCGTCGTGAGGAACTTGAACGCGCTTCCATGGACCTTGTACTGGACTACCACCCTGTCATCCCTCCTCAACCCATCCCAGCGCAGAAGGCCCAGCCCTGGAGCCTCAGACAGAGGCACAACGCCCTCTTCCAGCCCGGCGCTCTCATCCGGCCTGAAGTAGAGGGTCTCCTCCCCGGCCACGATCTTCATGTCGTACAGGGATTCCTGCATTGCCGGGAAGCACGCAGCGTAACCCCTGAAGTAGCCGGCCAAGGTGCCGTTGGGCCAGAACACGGCGGCAAACATGGTCGGAGTGTGCCGCAGATCGGTCTCATTCGCAATGCGGGCG
>CAZJVP010000074.1:0-35544 GCA_964549615.1 uncultured Thermococci archaeon
ATGCCGTAGACAGCTGCGATCTTCTTCTCGGTCATCTCTCCCTTCTCTTTCTGGCGTATGATCCATCGAATCCTTGAGTCGGTTAGCTTGACCACCGACCCGGCCCAAACAGGGGGCGGAAATAAATTTCGGATAACGCACCGCCCAAGCCCACGGAAAAAGCTTAAGAGAGCCGGACCCGCCCTAGGCACCTGGTGAGCATCAGCTGACGGATCCCATCCTCCAAGTCCTGGCAGTCACGGGCATCCTCTTCGTATGGATGCTCGCAGTGATCCACGTCTTCTCAAGGTGGGCCTACAACTGGTGCCTCAGATTTCCCGGCGTGCCGGCCGAGTATGTCGGGCGAAAGGTAGTTCACTCGCTCGGCGGGGGAATCGTGACGTTCCTCATCCCGATCTTCTTCGAAGGCCACTACCTCATCGTGGTCGTCTCGGCATTCCTCTTGGCCGGCTACGTCGCCTTGAGGCGGAGATGGAGGATGATGTACTGGTTTCAGGTTAAGGAGAACGCCTACGAGGTGCATTTTGCACTTGCCTACGGGGCTGTCCTTCTGATCGGCGTCTTGCTTGGCAACGTGTGGGTCGGGCTCATCCCGATGCTCTTCATGTCCTTCGGCGACTCTGCCACGGGGCTGGTGAGGGCCTTCACCCAGAGGAGGCACATCAAGTCCTGGGACGGCACGCTTGCCATGTTCGGGGTCTGCGCGTTGCTTGGGATCTGGAAGCTGGGCTGGTACGGGCTGCCCGTAGCCGCGGCTGCGAGCCTCATGGAGAGGGTCCCTGGCGTGGACGACAACGTCACGGTGCCTCTTCTTTCGGCGATGCTCGTTTACCTCAGGCCGGGCCTCCTCGCCCAGTTATGAGCTATCGAAAGAATCTTTAGCCATGCAGGCGGCTCCCAGGCCGCCGGTTCACCGCGCAACCTTCGGAGAAGCGATCCCCAATGGCCGATCTCCTTTTCGAAACTTCGCCGTTCGCTAGGCCCGGGCGATGGATCCGGGGAGGCTTCCACTGCCACACGCTGAACTCAGACGGAGGTCTCACCCCCGAGGAAACCCTCGCCCGCTACAAGAACGCTGGATACGGCTGCGTGGGGGTAACCGACCACAGGAAGGTGACCGCGATCGGGCAATTCTCGACCGATTCCTTCGTGGCCATAGACTCGATAGAGGCTGGGGCAAGCCCGGATGCAATCGGCGTGGGGGCCAAGAGGCCCGTCGACGAAGAGCCTTCATTCTGCCGAAAAGTCTGCTCCCTTGCGGAGCAGGGCGCCTTCACGATCGCAGCGCATCCGACCTACTCGGCCGCGATGCCGGAGGTCTACCTGGGATGCCCGGGCCTGATGGCAATCGAGATATTCAACGCCTACTGCGAGGAGGCCTACGCGAACGGCTATGCCATCGAGCTGTGGGACATGCTCCTCGGCGCTGGCAGGCGGATCTGGGGCGTTGCAGCGGACGATGCGCATCTCAACGAAAGGAAGAGATACTTCTCCGACGTAGGCCACGGCTGGGTTGAAATCTGGACCGAGGAGCTTTCAAAGACGGGCATCCTCGACGCACTCAAGAACGGATCCTTCTACTCCACGCAAGGGCCGAGGTTCACGTCGTTGACGGTGGAGGAATCCAGCATAACGATCGAATGCACCCCTGTAGCACAGGTCCGGTGGCGAACGAGGGGAAAATTTGGGCACGTCGAATACGCCACCACTTCCAAGGGAATGACCCGGTCCTCCCTGCCAGCTTGGTTCGTTCCAAGGGGGTACGTCAGGGTGGAGATCGTCGATCCGCAGGGACTCAAGGCGTGGTCGAATCCGTTCTTCCTGCAAGGGGATCGAACTAACGTGTGATCCAATTTATTAGAAACGGGAAAGACGGTGCCGCGCGAAGGGAGGGTCCGGACAATGGAGGAAATCCAAGCAATCAAGAGATCCATAAGGAGCCTTGAGATCCAAGGAGCCCGGAACGTCGCCGCAGCCGGACTCCAGTGCCTCAAGATCGCAGCGCAAAAGGCAACCGCTAGGACACCCGACGATCTGCTTGGGGCCATGTCCGCCCTTGCGCGGGATCTATCGCTGATACGCGTGACGGAGCCCATGCTGAGGAACGTGCTCGCCTCCGTCCTCGTCACGCTCAGGCAAAACACAGGCCTCACCCTCACCGAGTTCAGGACGCTTGCCACCTCCGCCTGCGACTATCAACTGGATTCCATGAGCAAAAGCATCGCCAAGGTCAGGGAACACGGAGCCAAGGTGATCAAGGACGGTTCCGTCATATTCACCCACTGTCATAGCTCCAGCGTGACGGGTCTCATCATATCCGAATCCCGCAGAAAGAACATTCGGGTGATCTGCACCGAGACCCGGCCCAAGTACCAGGGGAGGAAGACGGCCCAGGAGCTGGCCGAGAACGGCGTGGAGGTTTCCCTGTCCGTGGACTCGGCGGCCCACATGTACATGGCCAGCGCGGACCTCTTGCTGATCGGGGCCGACGCCGTCGGCGGGGGCAAGCTGTACAACAAGATAGGATCGTACATGGTCGTGCACTTCGCAAACGAGCGAGGGATCCCCGCGTACTCGGTCTGCGAAACGCAGAAGTTCGATCCTTTGGTCGAGATCGGCTATGTCCAGCCGGTGGAGCAACGCCCCCCATCCGAGGTCATAAGGGGTCGAGTCGGATTCAGGGTCTTCAACCCGGCATTCGAGACCGTTCCTTTGGCAATGTTCACGGGACTCATCACCGAGGAGGGGATCATATCCCCCAGCGAGGCCGACCGAATCACGGCCAGGTATCGCCATCTCGTGCCGGAGCTCAAGAAGCTCGTCAAGTGGGACATGTGGAGGGATCAGGGGATTTGAGACTTAAGACCAAGCTGCTGGACATCCAGGCGGGCGAAGCCCTAGTTGCGGTCTTGAACAAGGACGATGCGTCCGAGCTGGGCCTCATGGCGGTCGATCGTGTGAGGCTTTCAGCGGGGGGAAAGGAGATCGTGGCGATCCTCGACGTCGCAACGGAGACCGTGAAGAAGGGAGAGGTCGGGCTCTACCAGGAACTGCGGAAGATCTTCGGCGAGCCCCAGGAGATAGAGGTGCTCCCGGCGCATAAGCCAAGCTCGGTGAGGTTCATCACGGACAGAATCCGTGGAAGGATGCTGCAGCCGGCTGAGCTGAGGCAGATAATAAGCGACGTCATGGACAGATCGCTATCGTCCCTGGAGATAGCAGCGTTCATAACATCCCTTGAGATGAGGCCGCCCAGCATGGATGAAGCCGAAGCGATAACGAGGGCGATGGTTGACCTCGGCCAGACGCTGGAGTGGGACAGACACCCCATATTCGACAAGCACAGCATAGGCGGAGTCCCCGGGGACAAGACCACCATGATCCTCGTTCCAACGGTCGCAAGCCTCGGGCTCACGATACCCAAGACATCCTCCCGGGCGATAACCTCGCCGGCCGGGACTGCGGACAGGGTCGAGACGCTGTGTCCGGTCGAGCTGACCTTGGAGGAGATAAGGGAGGTCGTGGCGAAGACCAACGGCTGCATGGCGTGGGGCGGCGCGGTGGACCTGGCCCCGGCCGACGACCTCCTCATCCAGGTCGAGTACCCGCTCTCCATCGATCCGCTCTACCTGCCATCCGTGCTTGGGAAGAAGAAGGCCGCGGGGGCGGATTACATCGTCATCGACCTACCCACGGGAAAAGGCGCCAAGCTGAGCACCGTCGAAGAGGCCAACGAGTTCGGCAGGGACTTCATAAGGTTGGGCAGAAGGCTCGGCCTTCACGTCCAGTGCGGCATAACCTTCGGCGAACAGCCGGTCGGCAACAACGTCGGGCCCGCCCTCGAAGCAAGGGAGGCCCTGGAAACTCTGATGGGCAAGAAATCGACCCCCGACCTTGTCGAGAAGGCGGCATCCCTCGTGGGCATACTGCTGCGGATGAGCGGAGATCACCGGGGCAAACGCAAGGCACTTGAAGCCATCAGATCCGGCAAGGCCGAACGCAAGATGCGCCAGATAATCGAGGCCCAGGGAGGAGACCCGGACGTCAAGCCCGAAGACATCCCCATCGGTGAGCACACGCTGGAGATTCCCAGCCCGTGCTCCGGACAGGTCGTGTGGGTGAACAACCATAACATCGTCGCCCTTGCCCGAAGCCTCGGGACGCCCAAGCATCGGGGAGCGGGCCTCTGCATACCGAAGAAGATGGGCGACAAGGTCAGGAAGGGGGACACCATCCTTAGGCTTTACGCCGAGAAGGCAAGCAGCCTTGCCAGGGCCGAGAAGCTATTGGAGGACCTTGAGCCGGTGATGGTCGCCGAGAAGCTGGCCGACCGCGTTCTGATCCGGGAGGTCGTGGAGGTCCCCGAGGTGCCCTTCACCATAGAGAGATGACCCGGGCCGGGCTCCTGGGACGAACTCGGACGCCTAAAAAGAGTTATTAGACGCTCGCAGGGACGCTCACAGGATACCGATGACCAAGATGTCAGAGATATACGAAACGAAGGAAGGCAAGCTCATCAGGAAGAGGCAGGAATGCCCCAGGTGCGGGCCTGGGACCTACATGGCCGAGCACGAGAACAGATCCTCATGCGGCAGATGCGGGTACACCGTCTTCAAGAAGAAACAGTAGGGCCAAACCCTACTCCACGTCCAGCGCGCACATCACCGTCGATCGGTGAGGAGGCCGCGAGGCCCCGAAAACGTTTATGAGCTGGGGAGCGGGGGACGACAGTTTCAGATGTCCTGCTTGGCCTCCCTCTGTGATCTCCGAAGGCGCGGCGTGCATGGACCCGTTCCCCATTGGGGTTGTAGTAGATGATCGGCCTGGGCATAGAAGGTACGGCTCACAGCCTAGGCATAGGACTGGCGGATGAATCGGGCAAGGTCCTTGCAAATGCCAAGAAGGAATACGTCCCGAGGCGTGGAGGCATACACCCGCGTGAAGCGGCACAGCACCACGGCGAGAACCTTCCCAGCCTCCTCTCCGAGACCCTTGAGAGAGCCAAGATCTCCTTCGATGACATCGGGGTGATCGCGTTTTCCCGGGGCCCTGGCCTCGGACCCTGTCTGAGGACCGTTGCTACGGCTGCCCGCGCCCTGGCCCTTTGCCTGAACCTTCCACTCGTGGGCGTCAATCATTGCATAGCCCACGTCGAGATCGGGAAGGTGACGACAGGCTGCGCAGACCCGGTGACGGTGTACGTCTCGGGGGGCAGCACGCAGATCTTGGCCTTCGTCGGCGGTCGTTACCGCGTCTTCGGCGAAACCCAGGACATAGCCCTCGGAAATGCGCTGGACACCTTCGCAAGGGAGGCTGGAATACAGGAGTTCCCGGGAGCGAAGAGGGTCGAACAGCTGGCGCTGGGTGGCAAGTACGTGCCACTTCCTTACACGGTCAAGGGAACCGACCTCAGCTTCTCCGGGCTCGTGACCCATGCATTGGACCTTCACCGTTCCGGGCAGGCCCTCGAGGACCTTTGCTTCTCGGTGCAGGAGGTCTCCTTTTCGATGCTTACCGAAGTCGCCGAAAGGGCCCTTGCGCACACCGCCAAGACCGAGCTTCTCTTGACGGGCGGCGTGGCAGCAAACAAGAGGCTGCGCGAGATGCTTCAAACGATGTGCCGAGAACGCTCGTGCCGCTTCAGCGTCGTCCCCTTCGAATACGCCATGGACAACGGCGCGATGATCGCTTGGAACGGAATTCAAATGTACAGATCGGGGCAAACGATCGAGCCGGCAAAGTCGACCGTGAAGCCGAGGTGGAGAACCGATCAGGTGACGGCAAGATGGGTTACAGCCTCATAACCAAGGGGGCCGAGGGGGACATATACTCGGCCAAGTTCTCGGACATCTTCTTCGAATCCGCGAGCTTCTCCGAGGTCATAGTGAAGAGAAGGATCCCCAAGGGCTACAGGATACCGGAGCTTGACCTTCAGCTCAGGAGGCAGAGAACGATCTCGGAGGCAAAGATAATCCATGACTCGCGAGCTGCGGGCGCCAACGTCCCCATCATCCTGGGCGTATGGACGGATCAGTGCATCCTGATAATGGAAAAGATCGAGGGCATACGGCTCAAGGAGCTGCTGAACCAGCCAGGCGCCGACCCTGTCCCGTCGTGCGTCAAGGCCGGCCGGCAGTTGGGCTTGCTCCACAAGCATGGGATAGTGCACGGCGACCCTACCACCTCCAACATGATAATGAAGGGCGACGAGGTCTACCTCATAGACTTCGGGCTGGCCGAGTACAGCGACTCCGTCGAGAAGAGGGCGGTCGATCTGCACCTGATGAAGACTGCGATGAAGAGCACGCATTTCCACCGTTTCAGGCCCTGCTACGCGGCGGCCGTGGAGGGATACTGCCTCGAGATGGGCGAGGCCGCACAAGCCGTTCTCGAGAGGTCCAGGCTGATAGAGAAACGAGGGCGGTACGTTGAGAGATAGCATCTGCGTTCTCTCGGGTGGCACGGGAACCCCCAAGCTGCTGCAGGGGCTGGTCAGACTCGTGAAACCGGATGAGCTCAATATCGTGGTCAACACGGCGGATGACGTCTGGGTGGGCGATGTCTACATCTCGCCGGACGTCGATACCGTGCTCTACACGCTGGCGGGGATAGTGGATCAGGAGAAGTGGTACGGGATCGCCGGGGACACCTACGTCGTCTACGAGGAGCGCCGCAGAAAGGGTCTGGTCGACATCCTGAGGGTTGGCGACAAGGATCGGGAAAACGCGGCCTTCCGAACCGGTCTCCTCAGACAGGGTTTCCCTCTCAGCCACGCCGTCGACCAGCAACGCAGGAGGCTCGGCATCCAACAACGGGTGTGGCCCATGACCGACTCCAAGGTCACGACCAAGATAATCACCCCTGCCGGGGTCAAGGAGTTTCAGGAGTTCTGGGTCCGAGACGGCGGTAGGGATGAAGTGCTTGGTGTCGAGTTCGACGGGATCGGCCAGGCCGTCGTGTCAGACGGGGCTAGATCCGCCCTGGACAGCGCCCGGCTCGTCATCATAGGGCCGTCCAACCCCATAACCTCCATCGGGCCGGTGATCAGGACGCCGGGCGTGGCGGAGAGGCTGAAGAAGACCAAGGTTGTGGCGATTTCACCCATAAGGGGCGGATCGGCCTTCAGCGGGCCGGCCGGAAAGATGCTTGCAGGCCTCGGGTACGAGGTCTCCCCAGCATCGATCGCTGCGATCTACGGCGAGTTCCTGGACGAACTGATCATCGATCGATCTGAATCCCACCTCGCCAGGGCGATCTCCGACCGGTTCGGAATCAACGTCAGCCTAGCCGAGATCCAGATGAGGACGGATGAAGATAAATTTAAATTGGCTCAGGCCGCGCTGGCCGCCGCAAACGAGGGGGAGACAGATGGGAGATGAGGGCGAAGAGGAACCCGAGGCATCCTTGGAGGAGAAGCTGGACATCCTGCTGGCCCGCCAGGACGAGATCTCCCGCCAGGTGCTGAAGGAATCCCTCTTTGACGCAGAGCTCAAACGCCTCATCAAGGTCGTCCTCTATCTCTTCATCCTGGCGCTGGTGCTCTACATAGTGAGGTCCCTCCTCACACCCGTACTGTCGTACATCTAGAGTTGTGAACGATCATGGGCGCAAGACGCCTAGCCATCATTGCAGCCTGTTTTCTCCTCCTGCGATCGACTCCCTGTTCCGCGGACGACCTATACGAGATACTCCGCGTCAGCGGAAGCATAGCCGTCCAGCCGAACATGTACTCGTTCGAGGAGATCCGACTGACCTACAGAGGCATATCGGGATCGATCCTCGGCGACGAGTTCAGGATTCCGGGGGACGTGTCGGACCTCGCCGTGAGGGACTCCCAGGGTTCGCTTCAGCATTCCAAAAGGAGGGTGGGGAATTTCACGGTAATCAGGTTCTATTTCAGATCCAGCTTGCGGCCGGACGAGGAAGAGGAAGTCGTCATCAGTTACGCCAGCTCCAATTTCACCTCGAAGGTCGGCAACTTGTGGAAGTACTCGACGATCTTTCTCGCGCCCTCTCAGGTCAAACGCTGGTACCTGCTCCTTGAGCTCCCCGGACAGGTAGAGGTCTATCCGCCATCAGGCGCTGCAATGGCGGCGTTAAGACGGATATCTCAGGCCGGCGGGCAAACCGTTTGCGAGTGGGTTTTGGAGGATTCGGACAACCTTCCCATCGCGGTTGGCTGGGCCCCGCTGCAAGCGGCGCAGCCCCCGAGGCTGCTGATCTACATGGGGCTTGCGGGGGCGATAGCGGTCGCCGCACTGGCGGGGTTCCTGCTTCGCGCCCTGGTGCCGCCCAAAAGAGTGCCGAAGGCTGTCGAGATCGCGGCCAAGATCCTTGAGGACCGGGAGAGGCGCATCGTGAGGGAGCTGGCGGGCGGCCAGAGCCTGACGCAGATGGAGTTGGTCAAGGCCACGAAGCTGTCCAAAGCGACCGTTTCCAGGGCGGTCGTTGAGCTTGAGAGGCGCAGGATCGTGACCAGGGAAAGCAGCGGCAGGGTCGTCAGGGTCCGGCTTCAGGACTGGATTCTTGAGACTTGAGACGCGAGATGCGAAGAAACAGAATTAAGGGAATGAGCCCTAGTCGTCTCGGTGCAGATCCTATCCGACCTGCTGATATCCAGGGGGATTGACCCCGAGAGGTTGGAAAGACACAAACGTTGCGAGGTTTGCCGGAGAAACGGTCCCCAGCTATACGAAGGCTACGCCTGCAGTGAACGGGTTTGTCGTGATCTCTGGGGCGACCTGGCCGACCGGCACTGGACGAAGGCGGGCAAACCGCGGAAGAAAGATATAAAAGAAGTTTTCTCGGAGCTAGCCGGGACTCTTCTAGAAGGGATCTTCGGGAGAAGGCAGACATGATCAGACCGTTCGACGTCCTGACGCGCTCCTTGGGCAAGAAAGTTCTGGTTAAGACCAAGGACAATAAGCTCTACGAGGGAGAGCTCAGGAACTATGACGTCAACATGAACGTGACCCTCAGCGAGGCCAGCGAGATGGAGGACTTCGAACCGGTGAAACGCTACGGCACCCTCATCATCAGGGGCAGCACCATAGTCTGCCTCGGAACGAAGAAAGCCAGCCCGCAAACCCTCTAGGCAGGACGAACGGTCGACCCTGGGATGCCTCTGCTGGAGACGGTTGCCCCCTACCTGAAACTCATCTTGATTACCGCCCTGCCCTACATCGAGCTCAGAGGCGGAATCCCGGTCGGGATCGGCCTGGGGATGGACCCGATCTGGGTCTTCCTCGTATGCACCGGCGCCAACCTGCTGATCATCTTCCCCATATTCCTTTTCCTCGACCTTGCCTTCGAGCGCCTGCTCAGGATTGGGTGGATCGAGCGCCACATCGGAGGCAGGCTCGAATCCGTTAGGAGGTCCGGAAGGCGGGCGGTTGAGCGATACGGGTTGCCGGGCCTTGCGGCCTTCGTCGCAATACCCCTGCCAGGCACGGGGGCTTACACGGGATGCCTCGCGGCGTACCTCCTGGGCATGGAGCGGAGGAGGGCCCAAGCAGCCATAGCTCTGGGCGTGGTTGCCGCAGGAATCATGGTGACACTCGGGTCGCTCGGGTTCTTCTCCGCGGCGCGCAAGCTGGGTCTTGGTTGGATCGGCGGCATCACGCTTCTTGTCTTCGTTCTGGCCGCCGTGGCCTACTACCATTCCAGAAGGAAGGAAGGTCGCAGGTCCCTGTAGGAGAGGAATGAGCTAGGCAAGACCATCTTCCCCACCGATCAAGCCTGGGCAATGATCTTTCCCGCAACGCAGGGGACGCCCCGGCCCAGGTCGATGTCCGGCCCGCTGGACGCTGCCAATCTAGCGTGCCCGGCCGCGGCAAGACGAATTGGCAACGACCATGTCGCTTGGGTGATCGGCAACGAGGGCGAGATCGACCGCCGACTGCGTCAGACGAGCATCTGAACCGCAGCCGCACCTGCTGCGAGCGAACCGTAGAGGATACAGAACCTTGAGAGATCCATCCGCCTCGCAAGACCGATGAGACCCCCCATGGAAAGGTAGCTCACGAGGAATGCCGTCGCGACGGCCGCCACCATCGGCATGGAGAACACCATGCTCCCCTCGTAGGTCAGCACCATGGCCCCCAGGATCGCCGGCGCGTCCAGAAGGAACGAAAGCCTCAGCGCATCGGCCTTCTCCAAACGCCTGACGAGGAGGGACGCGAGCGTGAATCCCGACCTGCTGATTCCGGGGAGCACGGCGAAGCCCTGTGCAACGCCCGCAATGGCTCCGTCCGCCCACACGAGATCCTTCGCGCCTCTCGCGCCGGGCCGAAGCCTTGAGCCGAGCATGAGAGCAAGGCCCGTGATCACCAGCAGGATACCGACCAAGAGCGTGAAGGCCCCGCCCTCCGGGTTGGCCTCAAACCAGTCAAAGAGCAGAAGGTACACCGGAATCCCCACGATGCCGGTGAAAATCGTGCCCACGATCATGAAACTGGCTAGCGCCGAACACCTTCCGCCTCGGCGCAGCGCGCAAGCTACGGATCGCCCCATCCCTGCAAACTCAGCTCTGAATCGGAGCAGTATTGCGGCGAGCGACCCCGAGTGTATCCACAGGGCAGCTGAGACGGCTTCGGCCGGGGTTGCCCCGGCCCACTGCAACACCAACGAAAGCTGTCCGGAGCTGCTAAGCGGGAACCACTCCACAACGCCCTGGAGCGCCCCCAACAGGGCATACAGTAGAACGCTGGATCCCGTCATCGCATTTCGCCCTCAGCTTGGCCTTATATCTATTGCCGGAAAGGCAGGCCGTCCTAGACAGCTCGCCATCAAGCCCGCTGGGACCCCCGAATCCACCTATTCGGCCCGCGCCAGCCTCGTCTCCTGAACCGCCCTGTACAGCGCCCTTCGGACCATGACGGTCCAGAGGATGAAGCCGCATACCATGCCGGTCGACGAGACGACCAGCCACTCCGTGACGTAAACCCAGAGCATCGCCTGGTCCTTGAGCTGGTAAGCCTTCTCCGAGGCGGACCGCAGGATCTCTAGAGCCGAGTTCAGGCCGTCCACGGACTCCTCCATATCCCCATCGACGTAGCTTCTCTCCGCGACGAGCTTGGCCTTCTCCGCCTCGCCGACGATCTTCTCGGCGGCACCCATGTTGGCCCCGAACTTCGACGCGAACTCGATCACCCCGTCCACGGTCTGTCTGAGATCCTTGAACTCGGCCATCAGCGATCTTGCCTGGTGCACGATCGCCATGTCGGTCGGCACCTTGCCGCCGGTCACATACGTCGCGAGGTTTAGGACGTAGTCGCCGTAGTACGGCCATCTGAGGAAGTCGCGGCCGCCCGCTGGGGTCCAGTCGGCGGTCATGCCGTAGGAACTTCCCGCCCCAACCTCCCAATAGCAGAAGAGCGGATGTTCGACGCCCGTGCCGCTGACCCGGTAGTGCGCCAGAGGAGAGACGCCCTCCTTGGGCTGGACTATGTTGCATCCGTAGAATATCCCATAAGGACCGATATCCTTGAACGGAAGGGAGGCCATCAAGGGGTCCTCCCCCCGACTGACCTGCAGCACGCCTGGTTTCTCCTCCCATTTCTGATCCAAGCATACGACGGGAAGCGCGTCCTGCACGGCGGTGTCGCCCCAAGATCCCGGGGTGTATATCGTGCTCCCGAAGGTCTCGTAGCCCCCGATCATGATTAGCGCAAGCCCGCCCTCGATGACCGAGTTGCGGAACCATGCCATGTGTTCGGTCGTGAAGAAGCGCTTGCTCGCATCGCTTATGATCATGATGTCGTAGCTGTTCACGAGATCGTCCTGGTTCCGGGGCATGTAGAGCCGCATGTACCGCCGGATCACCGTGTCGGACGTGACGAAGCCGATGGCTATGACCGGGACGACCTCCGTCAGTGGGTCCCTGGTGAAGATCGGATACGGGCTTCCGGGACCCGGATCCCCGATGTAGATGATCCTAATCCTCCCTGTGACGGGATCCCTTCTTTGCTCCCTGCCGAATGCCGGGCCAACGAGCAAGAAGGTCAGCGCGGCCAAGCCAAGTAGCCTCGGCCACCCGCGTCGCCGCGCCTGCGTGCAAGAACGCTCCTCAATCCCAGATGTCAATCTCAGTTCCCCTCCCAGATTTCAGTGCAAGCTCGCGCAGGAATGCGCCGACCGCGACGTCTTGGATCGCAAGTCCCGTGGAGTCAAATATGGTTATCTCGTCCGCCGATTTCCTCCCAGCTATCTTGCCGCAAACGATGTCGCCCAACTCCCCGCGGATCATCGACCTGGTGAACTTGCCCTGCGACACCGCCACGTTCATCTCGCCGCTGTGGGCCGCCTGCGGCCAGTCGTCCGGCACGACCTTGCCGTCAAGCAATACTTGGATCTCCAGTTCCTGTTTTCCCGGGGCGTCCGCGCCGATCGCGTTGATGTGTGTACCGGGTTCCAGCCAAGCCCTCCTTACTATCGGGCTACGGGACGGGGTCGTCGTCACCAACACGTCGGACTCGCGCGCTGCACGCTCCGGGGACTCGACAACCTCGATGCGGCATTCCGTTCGCACCGAGAAGTCCTTGGCCAGCTCGGCTGCCTTGTTCCGGTCAACGTCGTAGACCTTGACCCGTTCCAGCCCTCCGAGCACCTTGAGCAAGGCTTGGAGCTGCGTCCGCGCCTGTACCCCTGCCCCGATCATGCCTGCGACGCGTGACTCTGGGCGGGCAAGATACTTGACGGCCAAGCCTCCGGCCGCCCCGGTCCTGATGGACGTCAGGCTATTGGCCCCGATGATCGCAGTCGGCCTGCCGTTCCTCGGATCCACCATGATCAATGTTGCGATAACCGCGGGGAGCCCATACCTGCGGTTTCCAGGGTGGGAATTCACGACCTTCACGCCCGCCGCGCCGAGCCGAGGGATGAAGGCAGGCATGACCCTGAGATCCCCCCCATGTTCGTCGAAGAACAGGTACGTCTTGGGCGGCATCTGGACGTTCCCAAGGCCTTTCTCCCTGAAGGCATCCTCCACGACCTTGAGAGCATCCTCCATGGTGAGCATCGACCTGACATCGGAATCCGACAGAAGAAGCGCCACGCCTCCGCCTCCAAACACATCTTTTTGGTCGCCGCGCCGCCGACGACCTGTCGGAAGGCGCCTGTGGCTATCTAGACTCCCTTGACCGCCTCGCCTTACGCGAATAGATAAATCCTACCGCCGTGCAGGCTGCGACCGCGGCGCCCGACGCCAGAATGAGCCCCCATCTTTCCGCCTTCTCCTTTGTGGCGGGCGAAGGCGGCGGCAACAGATCGTCCTTGATCATCCGCGAAACGTCCAGGGTGCTGACCTTCCAGCCTTCCTCCGCACCTGCTAGCATATATTCCCCGCATGCGATCTGAAGATGGGGAACATCGTTCCTTTCGATCCCCAGCAGGTCACACCCGCAGGCATCCACGCTAACTGGATTATTGCCCACAAGGACGCTGTTGAGCCTCATGACCTTGCCAGGGCCGCCAGGGCCGCCGGTTTGGAGGGCCTTCGTTGCGTCGACGATTACGAGATTCCTTTGGCCCGACGCTGCCTGTGTGGAAATCGTGTAGCGTGTCAGATCCGCGATGGGTCTGTGCAGCCCGCGGTCGTGTATCTTCTGGCGGTCGTCGACTATGCCCATGAGGTTCTTCATGGAGATCGTTGCCACCGCCTCGGCGTGGTTCTTCAGCTTGGGCATGTTGATGAAGACGTCTGCCTCAAGAACGTCCCTGGAGACCCCGATCTCGCCCAGCGATCCGCCCACGTTGACCGTCCGAAACTCCGCCGGCTTGCCGTTGAGCACCTTGCACTCTACAGAGTCAAACTGGGCCAGCTTGCCCTTGATCTGGCTGGACCTAAGCCCAAGTTCGGGTGGTCTGGTCAGGGTGTTGTCCAGCACCTTGATCTCCGAGGCCCCAGCCTCGAGGCAGAGCACGACCAATGCCCTGACGAGGTCGGCGTCGGTATTCGCTGCGTTGACCTCCGAGTTCGGCATGCAGTCGAACGAGAAGTTGGGTTTCACGACGACGAGGTCGCCAGCCTTCACGTACCGCTCGATCCCCCCGATCTCCCTGACGGCTGCCCTCAGAAGGTACTCAGGCAGATCGTTCTTGGCGATGACGACTTCCGCGTCGGGGACCGTCGCAAGAGATGCGCGCAAAGCTAGACCAAGAAGTCCCGCCGGCACCAGCGAGACGAACTCCCTGCGCGTGAGGTCCTCGAGCCCTACCAACCTTTTACCTTCTTACCAAGAAGGAGGTCCTTCCTTGACCCTTCCGCCGATACGAATGGGATGCCCAGGACCATGGATTCAACGAACCGGATCGAGTACCTGATCGACCTCATCACGTCAGGCCTCTCTGCCTCCAGGGTCAGGAAGACGAAATCGGCAAACCCGCGGGCGAACTCCTCCGAATGGACGCAGCCCTTCATGCTCCGCCTGACATCCTGCGCGATCTGGTAGGAGGGCTGATGCTTTGTGAACTCCACGCCAAGGTTTTTGAGGACATCCAGCGGGGCGTCGAACCCTGGGACATAGAAGGTGGTCGGTCCGCTCCCCCCAGGCCGACTAGCCCAGACGGCAGACGAGAAGAACCCGCCGCTGGCGACGCGTGATTCCACCGTCACCTCCGCCTTCAATACCCAGAATGGGTAGTACTGCACCTCGCCGCTTTCTTGTAGCACGGGAGCTGCGAAGTCCACCCTGAGGCGCTTCAGTTCTCCCTCTGCCAGGTAATAACCCTGGCCGCAGTTTGCGCAGCGAAAGACGACGTCCCTGCCCTCAGACTCCAGCAAGCTTCCGCAGCTCTCGCAGTTGAGCGGCACTACCTGGAGACTTCCTCCTTCCACCTTTCCTCACCTCGCCCCCGTACCTGAACTTCCAGAAGCCGGCCAGCATCAGGGCCACGCAAAGGAGGGCTACGAATCCCACGGCCCGAAAGTCCAGGTCTGACTGCAACGCGCTCGTGAGCACGAAGCTGCCGGCAAACATCGTGCCAACCAGGGACATTACCCTGAACAGGGTACTCCCCGGGGCCCTGCCGTACAGAACCTGGTTCGTCGCCCCATCGGTCACCACCTGGTAAGTCCTTCCCTTGTAGCCGTAACGTAGAACCCACAGTGGATAGTACACGATGCTCGTCCGCAGATCCACGACGTTGAGTTTCTCGAACGTGACCTCGTCCACGTCCACGCCCTGTCTGGCCCACTCGATCATCTGGCACCTTGCCTGCTCCACGGCCTGGGTCCTTGCCTCGGTGGGCTCGAACACCATCCCGTCCTTCTGCAGGCTCTCCCTATCGTAAAGCGAGTACTCCGGGAAGGGCATCTCGACGCTTTCGACTCCGAACTCCGAGACATCGCAGGCAGCGTCCGTCCAGACATAGCTTCTCATGACGCTTCTCTCAACCGGTTCCTTTCGCGTGCGAACCTCGGTCCTGTTGCCCCGCTTGACCGTCTCCCGTCTGATCTTGTTGCCGAATACCCAGCCCACGACCTGGCCGCTGACCCTCCAAAACGGCAGATAGATGAGGAACTGGGTCTCGAAGGTTGCGGTCTTGCGCAGGTCGCGCGCCATCTGCATGCCGCCGAACCATCTCCGCGCGGCCTCCACGGCTTCGTTGGCATCGACCCTGCGCAGCTGGTGGAACTTGAGGACCCCCTTCTCGCCACGTACCAAGAGCGAGACATTGCAGTACTTGCACCTGAGGCTGGTGATCCCCTCGGCGAGCTCGAGAGACCCACCACAGGACGGGCATGACACTCCCCGTATCACGGATTCCTGCACTCAAACCCTCTCCGAAATTACCGTTGCCCCGATCACCAATGGAATGGCAGTGACAAGGTATGCCAGAAGCTTCAGGCCAATATTGGAGATAAGGAGCCCCTCCGACAAAAACAACAAGACGGCCAAACCAGCTAGGAGGTAATAGGGGGTCTCCGCCTTCGCCGGGTATATCGAGGAGTGGACCTTGCCTGAGGAGCCCTCCACTATCGAGTCGTAGGTCTGGCCCTTGTATTCGTACTTGAAGTGGAAGACCGGGACGTGGACGAGGGCACTCTCGAGCACGTTCTCAGGCGCCACGCCGCTCTTCGCAAGCCACTCGAGGGCCGCGGCGTAAAGTACCTCAGGCTCCTTGAACGTCTGGCCCGCGTATCTGGCGGGGTCAAAGAACTTCAGATCACCGGCGGGGATCTGGACGTCCTTCAGATCGACTATCGGCGTGCTCGCAGCAAGCTGCGTGAAGACCCGCTCTTGCCCATCCTTTCTGACCTTGAAGTACCAGATGGGAAAGTAGAAGAACTCCTGTTGGACTACTCTGGACGCTTCCTCAAGGCCCTTGACCGTCTCATTCCCGGCCATCCACCGTTTGAGGCTCCTTCCCGCGTCCTCCATGCTCAGGGTCGAGTCGAGCACGTAGTGGAAGACGACCTTCCTCTTGTCGACGTAGATCGCGGTCGAGCAGTAGGGACACCTGAGGAAGAGCTCGCCCTCCCCCACCTCGATCTCGCCGCCGCACTGCGTGCAGTTTATCTTCAATTCCGCGCCCTCTACTCGATCTTCGTGCCGCAGTTGGAGCAGAACTTGGCGCCTGCCGGGAGCTCCGCGTTACACTTCGGACAGGTCTGGAGGAGCTTCTGGCCGCAGTTCAAACAGAATTTGGCTCCCTTGGGAACCTCGGCGTTGCACTTCGGGCAGCTCAACGTCTCCACGAGCTTCTCCCCGCAGTTCAGGCAGAACTTCGACTCCAGCGGCACGTCAGCGCCGCACTTTGGACACTTCCGCGTGGCTGCCTTCTTGGCCTCCGCCTCCTGCTGGGCCTTCTGTATCATGCCGGGCATCATCATCCCCAGCCCCGCCCCCACGCCGAGACCCATCCCCGCTGCAGCGGTGCTGCCGCCCTGCGCTCCCGCGGGCTGGCTCGCGATGTCCCTCATCGCCCTAGCGGCCTGGTACTGGGTGAAGGCACCCATGTCCCCGACCGCAGCCATCTCGGACCTGGCATCGATCATCTTCTGAACCTCTTCGGGCGGCGTTATGGCGTTGACCACGATGTCCACAAGTTCGACCCCATATTTCTCGAAGTCGTCCTTTACCCTAGTTCTCAGAGCGCCGGCTATCTCGTCGTAGTACTTGGGGAGGTCGAATATGCTGGTCAGCATCTCGCCCAGAAGATCGTTGAGCCGTGCCACTATGATCTCCCTGAAAAAGTCCTGAATCCTGTCCGATGTGTACAACCCCTGCGTGCCAACGATCTTGTTGATGAAAAGCAGGGGGTCGGAAATCCTGGGTGAGAAGATGCCGAAGGCCCTCAGCCTGACCATCTGCAGCTCCTTGTCCCTGAAGGCTATGGGCTGTGCAGTCCCCCACTTCAGGTTGGTGAAGACCTTCTGGTTTACGAAGTAGACCTCTGCCCTGAACGGGCTTTTGAACCCGAACGGGAGGCCCAGGAAACCCGTGATCAATGGAAGGTTAAGGGTCGTCAGGGTGTGCCGGCCGGGCCCCAAGCAGTCGTAGGCCTTACCGTCCCTGAAGAAGACCGCCGACTGGGACTCGCGCACGATCAGCTGTGCGCCCGACCGTATGGCACCCGAACCACTCTGAGGCCATCTAACCACCATCTCGTTTCCCGTCTTGTCCAAAGACTCTATTACCTCTGGCATCTATCTTATCCCCCTGATGAGATCATCCCTGCCCGCTATCTTGCGATCGACTTCAGCCAGCAACGATTCAAGTTCCTCCAGCTTCTGTTTGGCCCTTGCCTGCGTGTCCAAGCTCGCCTCCAACTCGCCCACCTTGGCCTTGATCCTGTCAACATCCTCCAGAAGCGAGGCATCGAAGCTGTACAGTTTGTCGAGTTCATCCTCCCTTACCTTGACCATGTCGAAGAAACCGCCGTAGCCATAGCTGGCAAACCGAACCTTATCGGCCAACTTCTCCATGCGCCTCACCAGCCTGTCCGAGAACCCCACGGCGTCCATGAACAGTTTCTCCGTCATCCTTGAGTTCGCGGACTCCAGGCTCGACTTTGCATCGCTCAGCCTCTTCGCGATGTAGGTCCTCTGAAGCTTGTCAGCCTCCCTTCTCAGCTCCTTTTCCTTGTAGCCGCCGTAGCCAGGTATCACCCTGGATATCTTCTCAAGGAGCCGCTCGTCTCCCCTTATTTCTTTCAAAATTCATCCCGCCCTCGCGACTGTCTCGAACGGCCTAATAAATTGCATCTGCAGAGCCGCAGAGCGGGGCTCGGTGCGGGGGCAGGAGAGGCCGTTCAAGCACTCGAAGCCGCGACACCGCGCAAGCAAGCTGGCCACAAGAACTTATGCGGAGAGGGGACATCGCCGTTGGCCATCCCCGCTCATCGCGTCAGCCCAACCTCCTTGTAGACAGCCCGTCTGACCATTAGGCTCCAAACCAAGAGGCCCGACAAGAGGAGTGTTGACAGAACGGTCAACCACTCGATGATGTAGATCCAGAGAAGCGCCCGCTCCTTCAGCTTCTCCGCCAGCCTCTCAAGGCGCAGCAGCTCGCCGATCGCCTTCTCCATCCCTTCTAGGGCTCCGGGGTAGTCACCGGCAAGGTAGAGTGAGTCGGACTCTTTCTTGATCGCGTCGGCCACGTGCAGCTCGTTCTCAACCCTGGCAACCCTCGCGCCGAACTTCTCAACGAACTCAAGGTAGGCCAGCAAAAGGGCCTTGCGAAGGGTCACCTCATGCCATCTTTCCCGAAGCCGGTGCACCGTGGGAAGGTCTGTGGGCAACGGGAAGCCGACGGCGTAGTAGACCGTGTTCAGGGAAGCGTCCTGGTAGTAGCGCCAGAGATGGAAGTCCGCGCAGAAGGCGCCCTGCATGTTCTGGACGCCGACGAACCTGCCCTTCCCGACGTCCCAATAGAAGTAGATCGGCGTCTCTTTCTCGTCATCGGAAACGATCAAGAGCTGGCACGCCATCCTGGGCGTTATGAAGTTCGGCGGGTAATATAGGGGGGCCTCCTCCCAAGGCACGCTCCGGGCAAGCTCGTTGTCGGGCTGAACGACCCTCAGCTTGACGAGGTAGTCCTTGGATAGCCTCCTGTCGTAGTAACACTGCACGGGCAGGATCTCGTCCAAGACGGTGTCGCCCCAGCTTGTGAAGGGCTGGTTGCCCCCGAACCCCTGCGAACCCCCGCCCATGATCATGCCCAGGCCCTCTTCACGAACCGCGTCGCGGAACCAGACGAGGTTTTCCGGGGGAAATATGCGCGAGTCTATGTCCTCGAGTACTATGAGGTCAAAGCCCGCCACGAGGGAAGGGTAGGTCCTGGGCAGGTATATCCTGGCAAGCCGCCTTGCAACAGCGAGATCCGCCATCGTCTTCTCGTAGGTCAGGCACGGTAGGGACGCATGGACCTCGATCCTTGGATCCTCAAGCGCGAAGGCGTAGGACGATGTCGGCGCGCGGCCCCATATGACCCTGATCCTCTGCGTCTCCGGATCCAACTTCGTCTCCATCCCCGCAGCCGAGGGAAGGACGTGCAATCCGAGGAGCACGAGCACGACGAGAACCGACCGGTATCTATAGACGGAAGGCAAGAGATCAGCCCTTCGCGAGCCCTGCTCGCCCGACAAGAGCAGTCGGAACGGAGGTGGAACTTAAAAATATTGGGCAGTGCCCTGAACCTTGGAATCCCACAGCCACTTAAATCCACCCGCCCTTCCCGAAAAGACGATGGGAATACTTCTCGAGAACGACTACGTTCGCTACGTGATCGGTCGGGACGGCACCAACGTCGCCTTCATGGACAAGGCAACGGGCTCCGACCTCTGCACCAGGGGGCCTTTCGCGACCGTGATGCGGGCAGGCAAGGCGCTCACGTCCTCCTCCGCATCATATGAGAACGGGTGCCTGACCCTCGGTTTCCAAGCCCCAGATGTAAGGGTGATTCTTGCCGTCCGTGTGCACAGCCGCTACATTGCCTTGGAGGTGCTGGCCGCAGACGGCGAGGGGCTGGAAGAGCTCGCATTCCTGGACCTCGTCCTCAAGCCAAGCCCTCGTGAAGACTTCGGCGCCTGCGCTTTGGCCCTGAACCTCAAGACCAACGTGCCCGACCTCCCCGGCCCGAATACGAGGCTCCGGGCGTACTGCTACCGACGTTTCGGCATGACGGGGGCCAAGGCAGCGATAGTGGC
The DNA here is from genome assembly GCA_964549615.1 of uncultured Thermococci archaeon. GTDB lineage: Archaea > CAYQAE01 > CAYQAE01 > CAYVLA01 > CAYVLA01 > CAYVLA01. Next base: position 20,152 of record CAZJVP010000074.1, read on the forward strand.
CTGCCCCATAGAAGACATGCGGCAGGTGATGCAAGAGGTGGTTTTGGCGTCTGAGGATCTTCCCAAATCGCCTGTGGGCGGGCCATGGGCACTGGACTCCGAAAACAACCGCGGATCGTATCTGTTCAACTTCGGGGACCTTTCAGAGAAGAAGGTGGACGAGTGGATAAACCTTGCAAGAAGTCTCGGCATAACGCAGATAGACTTGCACGGAGGAAGCTCGTTCCGTTTCGGCGACTGCCATCCCAATCCCGAGATCTACCCGCGCGGCCTCGCCAGCATGAAGGCAGTGACGGATAGGCTCCACGAGGCAGGCATACTCGCAGGCCTTCACACCTACGCGTTCTTCATCGACAAACGGTGCCCATGGGTCACCCCCAAGCCTGATCCCCGCCTGGCGTCCGATGCCACATTCACGCTTGCAAGGCCCCTCTCCTGCGACGACACGGTGGTTGAGGTCCTAGAGTCCACCAAGGATATGTCGGCCACCACGGGCTTCTTCGTTCGAAACAGCGCGACGCTGAGGATCGAGGACGAGCTTGTCACATACGCAGACGTCCGCAAGGGACCCACATACGCGTTCGTCGGGTGCAGGAGGGGCGCCCATGGAACACGTGCGGCCGCACACGAGATGGGCGCCAAGGTCCACCACCTCAAGGAGTGCTTCGGCCTCTTCGTTCCAGACGCCGACTCAACCCTCTTCGACGAGGTTGCTGAGAAGACTGCCCATGCCTTCAACGAGGGAGGCTTCGACATGATGTATCTCGATGCCCTGGACGGGGAGGATGTTTTGGGCGGACCGGAGAACGGCTGGCACTACGGATCCAAGTTCGTCTTCGAAGTCTGCAAGAGGCTCCGCAGGCCGGCAATCATGGAGATGAGCACCTTCCACCACCATCTCTGGTACGTTCGCTCGCGGATAGGGGCATGGGATCATCCCAACCGGAGCCACAAGCGGTTCATAGACTTACACCTCAAGGCAAACGAGTCCTCCAAGCGGATGTTTTTGCCCGCGCACCTAGGCTGGTGGGCTTTCAAGACCTGGACCGGGCCGCAGTCGGATCCGACCTATCCGGATGACATCGAGTATCTCTGCTGCAAGTGCCTCGCAACGGACACCGGTTTGTCGATCATGGGAATCGACCCGGAGAAGGTCTCCACCACGCCAGCATTGACAAGGCTCGCAAAGATCGTGAGAACCTACGAGGAGTTGCGCAGGCAAGGATACTTCCCAGAGTCGATCAAGAACAAGCTTCGTCTTCCGGGCAACGAGTTCACGCTGGGCCGCAACGCTTCGGGGACGTGGGAGTTTCGACCCGTCCAGTACACCAAGCACAAGGTCTGCATGCTTGCCGATTGGACGCGCGCATGGAGCGTAAGGAATGAGTTCGCCCGGCAGCCCGCCTGGCTGCGCATCGAAGCCCTGATGTCCGTGGAGCCCTACACGTCCCCAAGTGGGCTTGCGATCGCCTGCTCAGTGCAGGACTGGAGCCAGGCGAAGACCGCCGATCCCAGAATCCGGGCCTCGCTTGTGGAATCTTCAGAGACCACCCCGGTCGGAACCGGATGCTTCCGTTACTCGGCCCTAAGCAGGATGTCGAGCAGGGTCGGCGCATGGACCGCAGTTGAGAGGGTTTTCCGGCCGCCCCTTGACTTGAGAGACCGCCAAGGGTTAGGGATCTGGGTCCACGGAGACGGGCAGGGAGAGATCCTCAACGTCCAGCTTAGAAACCCCGAGCACTTCATCCCAGCAGTGGGCGAACACTACATCGATATTGACTTCGTCGGCTGGCGATATTTCGAGCTCGTCGAGCCCGAGGGCGAGAGGTACGATGACTACAGCTGGCCGTACGGCTCACCATACACGGTCTATCGCGAGTCGGTTGACTACCGAGCCGTGGAGTCCCTCACCCTCTGGTACAACAACCTTCCGCCCGACGAAGAGGTGGCTTGCCTCATCGGCGAGCTGAGGGCGCTTCCGCTGGTCAAAGGACAGATCTTGGACCCGACGATCACGGTTGGCAAGAGAACCGTGACCTTCCCCGTTCGCATTGAGACGGGCTCCTACCTCGAGTTCAACCCGCCTTCCGACTGCCAGCTCTACGGCGCGAGGGGCGAGCAGCTCATGGAGGTCCGGCCACGTGGATCTGCCCCGGTACTGGGGCACGGATTGAACCGCGTTAGGTTCTCCTGCGGCCAGTCGCCCGACATCCCAGCAAGGGCTAGGGTCACCATCAGCACCCGGGGGCCGCCGCTGCGGCAGTGAAACCGTAGCTGCCCAAAGCCCGACGTCTGGAAAGCAAGAGGTGGGGGCGCGCAGACCCATCATGCCATGGAATCGGACGGTTTCGGCACAGATAACTCGTGGTCGGGCGATATACGGCGGCTTAGCCGAGCGTGGCACAACGCCTCATCGGACGCGCGATCTCGGCAACGAGAGATATTTCAGACATCCTCTTCAGCGGCTTGAGCTTTCAGGCGGTGGCACCCATGAGCAGGATATCAGTGATGCCGGAGAGGTGCTCCGGATGCAGGATCTGCGAACTGGTCTGCACAGAGCAGCACTTCCATGTGAACAACCCCAAGAAGGCCGCGATCCGGGTCGTGGCCCTGTACCCCAATCCCGTGATCCGAACCCCGATCGTGTGCAGACAGTGCGATGACCCGGAATGCGCGAAGGCCTGCCCTTCGGATGCGATCAAGGTGGCCAAGGGGCTAGTCACGATCGACCCGGAGCTTTGCACGAACTGCCGCCAGTGCGTCGACGCGTGCCCGTACTCGGCGATCTTCACCCATGCCGATGTTCCGACGCCCATCAAGTGCGATCTCTGCTCGGGCTCTCCAAGATGCATTGAGGCCTGTCCCACGGCAGCCTTGGAACTCGTGGAGGAGCTGAAGGACCAACCCCGGATGGTGGGCAGAACCATCGAGTATCCAGGCTTCAAGGAGCTTCGAGTGCCAAGCGAAGGCTCAAGTGAGATGGTCATCAAGTACGTGCAGGGAGGCAGATCCCAGTGAAGCCAAAGGGCGGCTACTTCAAGAAGATCCTCAACGTCGACCTTTCCCGAGGCAAATCCAAGAGGGCGGACGTGTCAGACGATTTCGCGCTCAAGTACGTGGGAGGAAGAGGTTGGGGTGCAAGGATCACGTGGGACAACCTCCGCCCGGGCGTGGATCCCCTCTCGCCCGAGAATCTGATCACGATATGCCCCGGCCCGCTCAACGGACTCTTCGTCCCTGCATCGGGGAAGTGTTCCTTCAATTCGATCTCGCCCGCAACCGGGCTCTATGCTGACAGCAACATGGGCGGAAGCTTCGGAACTGAGCTAAGGATGGCAGGGGTGGATGCCCTCTGCATCAGAGGCAGAGCACCCAGGCTATCCTACCTCTGGATAGATGATGATCGGGTTGAGGTAAGGAATGCGGAGCAGCTCAGGGGGATCGGTGCCACCGCGGCGGAGCGAATCCTCAAGGACGAACTCGGGGGCGAGGAAGTCCGCGTCGCGACCATCGGGCCTGCAGGCGAGAACGGAGTCGTCTTCGCCAGCATCAACTCGGACTGGGGGCGCAACTCGGGAAGAACGGGGATGGGCGCAGTCCTAGGCTCGAAAAACCTGAAGGCGATCGCCGTGAGGGGGACGCACGACCTGCCGGTGTATGATATGGGATCCCTGATGGAGGTCAGCAAGAGAGCCTTCGACTATCTCATGCACCACCCCTCGATACGCATCTGGCAGCGCCAGGGGTTGATGACCGTCGTCGAGTATGCAAACACGGTCGGCTTCCTGCCCACGAGGAACTTTCTGGATGCGCACTTCGACGGGGCGAGCAAGATGGGCGGGGACGTCATGGAATCCAGCTACAAGATCGGGGATTCGGCCTGCTTCGCCTGCCCGATGTGCTGTAGCAACATCTGTCTGGTCAAGGACGGGCGCTGGAAGGGGTCGACCTGCGAGGGGCCCGAGTACGAGACGGCTGCCATGTTCGGCCCAAACCTTGGCGTCGATGACTTCTCCTTCATAGTCAAGGCCAACGAGCTCTGCGATGCGCTTGGAATCGACACCATATCCACCGGCAATCTCATCGCGATGGTCATCGAGGCAAGGGAAAAGGGCCTGCTCAGCAAGGAGGACATGGGAGGCATGGACATCCGCTGGGGGGACCAGGAGGGAATCGTCCGTCTCGCGGAGATGATTGCGCGGCGGCAGGGCATCGGGGCATACATGTCCATGGGCTCCAAGGGGATGCTTGCCAAATGGCCTGCCCTGCGAAGGATCGCGGTCCAGGTCAAGGGACTGGAGCAGTCTGCATACGATTCGCGCGCCAGCATGTGCATGGCACTTGCCTACGGAACCTGCGACATCGGCGCCCATCATAACCGGGCATGGCCGATATCCAAGGAGCTGCAGATGGGCAAGGACTGGGGGATAAAGGAGAAGGTCGACCTGGTATCCTACCATCAGGCCGTTAGACCGCTTTTCGACATGCTCGGCGTCTGCAGGCTGCCATGGATCGAGCTTTCCATCGACGAGAACCTCTACGCAGAGATGTACTCGGCCGTCGTTGGAATCCGCTTCACGCTCGAAGACCTGCTCAAGAAGTCCAAGGCCGTGTATGATCTTACAAGGGCCATATCCGTGAGGCTCGGGGTGCGAAGGGCCGATGACTATCCCCCGCCAAGGACGTTCAAGGACCCGATCCTCTCCGGGCCGTTTGCAGGGAAGGCCGCGGATCCCAAGGAGTACGAGACGATCCTCAATACGTACTACGAGAGGCGCGGCTGGGATCCCAAGACCGGGATACCGAAGAGGGAAACCCTGATTAGGGACGGGTTGGCGGATGTAGCGGAGGAACTGCAGCGAGTGCTAGGAGCGGAACTTGCATGAGAATCGGATTCGTGGGCGGAGGCAAGCTCGCTGAGGCGATGATCTCCGGGCTGCTGAAGGCTGGCATCTGCAAGCCGGACGAGATCACCGTCTCGGACATCGACGCGTCGCGAAGGAGGGTCCTTAAGCAGAAGTTTTCTGTCACGATCTCCCCGGACAACTCAAAAGCCGTGCTGGCCTCGGACGTCGTCGTCCTAGCAGTGAAGCCCAACGTCGTTCTTCCGGTCCTCAGGGGGCTGGACAAGGAAGTGGCCGGCAAGCTCGTCATCACGGTTGCGGCGGGGATCCCGATATCCCGGGTCGAATCGGGCCTGCCTGAGGGGACTCGCGTGGTCAGGGCAATGCCCAACATCAACTGCGCCGTCCGCGAGAGCTGCACTGCACTCTGCGCCGGAACCCATGCAGGCGAGGAGGACCTGAAGATGGCTGAGGCGATCTTCGGGTCGGTTGGGATGACTTTGAGGGTGGAAGAAACCAAGATGGACGCCGTTACGGCACTTAGCGGAAGCGGCCCTGCCTATGCCTTCGTCTTCATCGAAGCGCTTTCGGATGCGGGCGTCCTGCACGGGCTCCCGAGGGGCGACGCGACCCGCATGGCGGCCCAGACGCTTCTCGGGGCGGGAAAGATGGTGCTCGAGTCAGGCCTTCACCCGGCCGAGCTGAAGGATCGGGTCTGCTCGCCCGGTGGGACGACCATTGCCGGGATCAAGGCACTAGAGGAAGGCGGCTTCAGGGCCGCGATCATGAAGGCCGTGTCCGAGGCCCACCGGAGATCAAAGGAGCTTTCCGTCTAGGCCAGCCTTGCAGACTCAAGCTCCAAGAGCTTCCTCTTCAGCCACACCTGTCCGCTGAAACCCCCCAGGCCGTGCTTTGCAACGACGCGGTGGCAGGGCACCAGGATGGGTATCGGATTCAAGGACATGGCGTGCCCGACGGCCCTCCATGCCCTGGAGGACAGGGACCTCGCGATGTCCGAGTAGGTTGCGGTCTCACCGTAGGGTATCTCCATCGCCCTCAGGAGCGCCGCCTGGTGGAACGAACCACGCAAGAGCCTTATGCGCTCCACCTGCTTGTCCCTGTGGGAGAAGGTGGTTCTGCGACCCTCTAGGTACTCCGTGATCTCTCTTGAAGCGGGGAGGACGTATCGACCATTCCAGTTCCTGATGCGACCGGGAAGGAACTCCACGCGCTCCACCCAGCCATCCGGCCTGCCCCAGATCAACACCGTCGAGCGGATTGCCTCGCTTGGCACCCATTCACAGATGACCTTCACGAAGCCCATCCCCTTCCCTGACATGGCCTCTTTTTTGGCCCCTGGGTTTGCGTGCTCCGGCCTCTTATGAATATCCAATTTTGCAATCAGGCAACTGGATGAGATGGGTGCCCTAGGCGCGAGGCCGGGAGTGAACTTTTTAGGTTAGATGCGATGTTCTTCTCGGTTGAAGCCATCAAGCGTCGCCATCGCACTTGCCTTTCTCCTGATCGCCGCCGCCCAGGCAAGGGAGCCGAGGCGAGACCCCGAATCCGGCCGCGTGAGGGTGCTTTACTGTGGCGACACCACGCGGGCAAGCTACGCCATGCTGGTGGATCCCATGATCCTTCCCACCTTCGTTCCATCAGCGTGCCTCACGAAGGGCGAAGAGCTTAACCGGTTCATGCGACTGTATATGTCCCGCACCTACGACCAGTTCATCGAGCAGTACGACCTGATCAACCTGGGCGACCAACAAGTCGATCACTTCCCGCCCAAGTACCTGCACTGGTTCGCCGACGGGGTGGTCGATGAGGGCATGGGGCTCTCCATGACCGGGGGTATTGGGGGCTTCGGCGGTGAGCAGTCCATGGGCATAAGCTCATGGGAGCCGACGCCCGTCGGGGAGGTTCTTCCCGCCCAGAACATGCAGACCAAGACCCTTTGGAGAAGCTACAAGCTCGTCGTGCTCGACCCGGACCATCCCACCATGAAGCCGCTGCCCTGGAACACGGTTCCCATGCTTCATGGCTTGGACATCGTCGAAACCAAGCAGGGCGCAAGGACTCTGGCGCGGGCGGATCTTCCCGATGGCCATCCCGTCATGATATGGTGGGACGTCGGCAAGGGGCGATCGTACGGGTTCACGTCCTGCCTTGGAGGCGGCTGGGGCTACGATTTCATAAAATGGGAGTACTACATGGACTACGTCGATGGCTACCTCTACTTCACGGCCGGCTTGAGCGTGCCCCAAGATCTATCCCTCGTGCACGCCATCCGCAACAACATAAAGCAGTACAAGATATCGAAGACGATGACGTTCTCGCTTCTGGACTTCGTGGACAAGATGGGCGCAAACACGGCTAGGCTGGAGCAGAGGATATCCGACGCCGACGGCATCATCGCGAGTGCCGAGGCCGCGTACATCCAGCAAAGCTACGAAGAATCGCTTGCTCGCACGAAGGAGGCCTTGGACAACCTGGACGCCTTGAGTCGCGACGCCATGGAGCTCAAGGACCGCACCATGCTTTGGACCTACACCATAGAGTGGTTCAGCGTGGGCGGCGTTTCAGGCTTGGTCGGTTGGTTGGTCTACGAGCTGATGATAAGAAGGAGGCTCTACAGGCAGGTTGAGAGCACCAGGCTGGGGGCAGGTTTGTGGAAAGAGAGCTGATAGGAACCGTTGCGCTCGCAGTCGTAGTCTCGCTCGTGTGTGCCCCTTTCTTCTTGGGAGGAAGAGCCGAGGAGCCGATAAGGGTCCTTAAGAACGAGTATCCAAAGAAGCTCACGGTCGCCGCCTCCGACTCCGTGGGCGAGAATGCCTTCGAGCTGGGATTCGTGGTGAACCGCCGGTTCGCGAGGGTTGAGGTTGGGTTCCGCTTCCTCTACGGTCAGAACCTGACAAGGTCAAAGGATGCAAAGATCAATGCAACCCTGGGCCGGATATCCACGATCCGGGCACTGGTGCCTTCCGAGCTTCAGCTCGTCAGGACCGGGTATCTCAACTACAACGGCAGCAGGGCCAACTACACCCTCTATGATTTCTCATCCGCGCCCTGGCTGCAGCCCGAAAGCAACGTGTCGAGCTTCCTTCTGGTCGGAGACGGGCGCCAGATCATCGCATGTTTCTCCGGGGTTGCCGACTTGTTCCCGGAAAGGTCTTCCGGCAGCTTGATCGACGCGTCGGTGACCAGGAGCGGAAACAGAACGCAATACAGCCGGCGGGCGCTCGGGCCCGCAGAGGCCTTGCCCATCGCCAGCCTGCCACGAACCCCTTTCATGTTCGACACTGTGGAAAGGGGCGAGACCATCGAGATAGCCTTCCACTCGGATGCCTTCTACGCGCGGCCCCAAGGCGGCGGCGCCGTCCAAGTGATAGAAGTTGTCTGCGACGGAACCCCAGAAGTCATGCTCTTCAACTTCATAGGGTGACGACCCACCTCGCCCCGTTGAAGACCCCGAGCTCGCCATGGACACCCGATCCGAGGAGATCCGGCATCCAATCAGGGGCCGCATCATTCTCATGCCTCAGACGCCGTTAGCGCAGGCTGCCGGGGTGGACAGGGCGACCGAAGGCTGGTGATCCTTGGCATGGCGAACAGGCTCCATCGGCGTCTTGAGCCCTGTTGCTACCGACGCGAAGGCCAGGAAGGATGCCGCTCATCGCGCCTTGGACGAGGCAGGAAAACAGCCGAAGGCCAAGGCTTGCGCCATGGAGCCGAAGAGCGGTCGAGCGGTAGGAAACCCTTATAGGCTGCGCCTGCCGCGACCCGGGTGAAGGTAGAGACTTTGGCCCCCTTTGTGAACATAGACGATGTCCCGAAGCGCCCTGGCCTTGCGATGGCCAAGAAGCTTCTCGACCAGAACGTTCTCAGCATGAAAGGAGGGAACGCAGCCATGCCCGATGCGGAGAGGACCGCCATCATAGTCCAGACCTACTCGCCGGGCGGCTCCCACGATCCCCATTCCCACCCCGATAGGGAGCAGGCATTCCTCGTTCTCAGCGGTAAGGGCCAGATCCACATTGGCGACAAGGTCTACCCTCTCCAGAAGGGCTCCATAGCTTACGTCCCGCGGAACGTCCGGCACTTCACGGAAAACACCGGGAAGCGGGACCTGGTCATGATGCTGATCGACGTCAACCTTGCCTAGCGAATCAGGACCGTCCGCGACCCCGGTGCCTTCCTAGCCCGTGCCTCAGCCCTAGCTTGCACTTCCCTTTCTACTTCGGCGAGCAGCATCCTGGCCTGCAAGATAGCTTCCTCCGCGCCCCTCCAGTCGCCCTTCCCCACAAGCACCACGAGCAGTTCAAGGTTGTGCATAAGCCTTCTCATGCTTTCCTCCAGACGGCCACCCCCTCTCAAGGATGCTCGAAAACGAGGCCCATCGTCGTGTTCTCAACCCTCGAAGCTTCGATGTAGCGGCCCTTCACCCGGTAGTCGGTTATCCGCTTCACCTTGGTCCTGATCGTCCCCTCAACCTTAACGTCATCGCCCCAGCGGACGTAACAGAGAAAGTCACACTTGACCATGATCTGCTCGTCGCCGGCCTTCGCACTGAAAGCCGTGTGAAGGGTCGCGGCGGACCCCCACGTTAGGGGGCGGCCCCACACCACGCCGGTGATGGTCGTCATGGACCATTCCTCCCCTCCTTGCCGTTAAATGTGTAAGTCAGGAATGGTCCCCGGGCTTGGGAAAACTTCAGCCCACCTTTCACCGCGCCCGCGTGACGAGGACCTCCTTGTACAGCCTCCTCCTGATCATGACGGCCCAGAGGATCGCCCCGCACGCAAAGCATGTGCCTAGAACCGCGAACCATTCGACGATGTACACCCAGAGCATCGCCCGATCCTTCAACTTGAGCGCAGCAGCTTCCATCTGCTTTATGGTCTCCGCGGCGTCGGCCAGGAGGGAAAGCGACGCCTCGTAGTCCTGCCTGATGTACATCGCCTCCGCGGAGTCGACGATCTCATCGACCTTGGCGACCTGCGCCTCCAGCCTTGAAGTCCTTGCCCCGAAGCGGTCCACGAAATCGAAAAGCGAGGCAAGCAGAGCCTTCCGGCTGAGCATCGCGTAAAACTCCGCACGGTTTGCATGCACAAGCTCCAAGTCCTGGGGCACGGGGTTTCTGCTTGTGTACATCCCCATGTTGGAAGCCGCATCCAAGTAGTACTCCCAGAGCGAGAAGTCTGCACCCCATCCCGGCGTCCAATCCGGCGTGAAGGCAAACGACCTCCCCTTGCCGTAGATCCAGTCCACCATTAGGGGATAGTTGTTCAACAAGCCTAACGCCCTCGCGAGTTCCTGCGCTCCCTCCTTCACCTTCACGATGTTGAGCCCGGAGAAGGGAGGCGCGGATGCCCATGGTAGAGAACGCATCAGCTCGTTGCCCGGCGAAACAACTTGGAGACGTAGCGGGCCGGGTGGAGAGCTCGTCCCCGTATCCCCAAAAGCAACCGGAAGCGCATCCGCGACCTTCGTCCCGGTCCAACCTGGGTAACTGGAGCTGCCCCCGAAGCTCTCTATCCCGCCCACCATCGCCAAGCCAAATCCATCCTCTCGGACGCAACGCTCCATCCAGACGATCTGCTCCGGCCGGAAGTTCAGGACACAGACATCGGACAGTATTATGATGTCGTATGAGTCCCTCATCTGCTCAAAGGTCTTGGGCATATACTGCCGCATGTACTTGTAGATGTCGTCCATCTTCAACCCGGCCGCGAAGAGGACGTCCCTGCACGATGGGATGAGCGTTGGTACAAAGGTCGGGTCGGACCTGTATATGAAGACCGGGTTGCGGGTGTTCGTGGCATCCCCAATGTAGAGCAGGCGGATCCTTCCGGTCTCGGGGTCCTTCTTCCCTTCCTGCGCCGTGGCGAGCACGCCGGCCAAGAGGACTATGCTCAACGCCAAGAAAACGGTCCTGCCCTGCCTCACGCTTACCGAGTAAGGATCGTTTTTGAGCCAGATAACTATTTGCGCAAATTAAACGCTCCGGTAGCCCGCAATTGCCGACAGGGCCGTGAGCGCGGAGACGGTGAATGCGACAGAAAATGATAAGAGAATGCCCGTGCTTCGGTCCCAAGCGGGGTGCGGCGCCATCCATCCAACCGACCGTTCGCCACGCCACGGGGGATCTAGCAGGCCAGACCTGCCAGTCTCAGTTGGTGTCTTGGTCTTGGTCGTGGTTGCGGTCGCCGCAACCAGCGGCCCAGACGACGGGCGGATTTCCATCTTCCTCATAGGAGGTACCCATCCAGCCGGGAACCCTTTCATGGGATATGCCATGCAGGATCCCCTGCTCACCTACGGGGTCGAGCCCATTCCCCCCGACCTCTCGGACGGGGAGAAGCGAAAGTTAGACCGCATATACTATCCGCGCACCAGGGAGATCCTGATTCAGACCTACCGCTTGATCGTGTTCAACGACGCAAGGCTCCAACACTTCACGACGAAGCAGCTGCACGACCTGGATTATGCATTTAGGGAAGCCGGCATGTCCTCGATATCCACCTTCGGCCCGGCATGGGAACAGGTCTGGGAGGTCACGACGCTCTATGACACCTCCCCAGCCCTTGACTACACAGACCAGTGGTTCCACGGCACATTCTGGGTCCGGTTCCGAAGGGACAAGGATCCCGTATTCACGCCCTTCATCCAGCTTGGAATGGAGAAGATGCTGGGGGACGCCTACCACCTCATGACGGAGAAGCCGGGCGCGACGGTCTGGGCTGACATGATGCCGATGCAGAAGCCGTGGATGATCTCATGGAGGCCTGGCGGCAGCAAGGCCGGCCTGCAGTGGGTATGCACGGACGGCTTCAACGCCCAGTGGTGGGGAGTGACCGGTTACGCCTACACGCCGGGCACATACGGCGTGGAAGGCAGCAACCCCTATGCCATAGACATGGCCATAAACCTCATCCTCTATTCCCTGGACAGGCCGCTCATCTCGGATATTCAGCAAAGGAGGGAGGCGAGACATCTGCTCTCCGCCTTCCGGGCAGAGAAGGTCCTGATACTGCACATCATGGAATGGGCCGACACCTTCGGCGCCAACACGGGTCCCATCTCGGACAGGTTATCAGAAATCGAGGCCCAGGCCGAACAGGCCACCGACCACTTCCTCAAACAGGACTACCCGACCGCCATTTCCATCATGCAGGACGCCTCATCGAAGATCACGGCCACCACGCGGGACGCGATGCGCCTCAAAGACGAGGCCATGTTCTGGGTGTACGTCTCGGAATGGCTTGCGGTAACGTCGGTGGCTGTCCTCGCAGGTCTGGCTTTGTGGTCCCTCATGATCAGGAGAAGGATCTATCGGGCTGTGCAAACCACCAGATTGGCAGCAGCTTGATGTGAACTCCAACCCCGCAGCCGCTCATCCAGGGGCGCTTAACTTTCGGCCCCCGCTCGCCTAACCATCCAAAATGCTCGTCGCATCCCACAAGATCCAGGCCGCGACTCATGGCGGAAGCGGCGATGAGCAGGTTGGCACACGGTGGCGACTGTCCCTTTGCCTTAAGACCCGAGTATAAGATGCATTAATTCTCGATGACGTCGTTGTCTAGATCCACGACCTCAAAACTGGCCTCGAGGACCTCCTTGACCTCCTTCATCTTTTCTTCGGGTATGCTGCGGAGAACCTCAATGAGAGTTCGAGGCCATCTGCGTCGCGATTGTAACAAGAGAAGCACCGCCCCCAGGAGACGCTCCCAAGACTGCCAAAGGGACTGCTCCTTCGTGTTCGCCGCATGCAACCCGAAGAACGCCCTCCTTGACCGACTCACACCCCCGCGCAGGTTGCTAAGTCCAAGGCCCCGCTGACTGGCGACGGAAGGCCCTCTGTCTCCGAACTCCGAACCATAGTCACCCGCCGCTCGCAACTTGCGTCCGGACAACTCAATTCTACCCTTCGAGCACATACGGCAGACTCCATCCAGCGGAATCCCGCTCTCCACTTGAAGGATCAACAGGCGGTCCTCTTCCAAGAACTTCTCCCGTGCCTCGGAATGCCGCGATGCTTTCTTAATAGCATGAAGAGCACTCACGTTTCGAGAGACTGATCCCCTTGCTCGACGAACCTCCTCAGCCTCCCCATAGCTTTCCCTCAGGCAACATGGATCAGAATCGGCGAAAAGCGACTTTGCAACAAGACCGCCAGTATGGCTTAGTGGACCGATAATATCTGAACGAAGGCGGATTGATCCTCTAACGGTTAACTTCTGGCTGACTACCGTATCCGTCTCTCATTTCCAGGCTCAGGGATATGAACCTCCTGCCTCTGAGTGTTGCCTTCTTTTCGCACCCCGTTGTCAAAATCGAGATACAACCTTTTGCCCTTGTACTCAAACTTCATGGTTTTGGCTCCTCTCTCCACGCGCGCATAGGGTGAATTGATCCTCGGGTAATCGGTATCTACTTTTTTTCCGTCGACGTAGAAATCCCTCCCGTATTCGAGACGGTAGGTCCTGCCGTTTGACACATATGTCAGCACCTTCTTATCATATACGCAGGTATTGCTCTCAATCCTACCGATAAACCTTTCGAAATCACGCTCTTCATCAGCGGTACCTATTTCGCATATCCAAAACGTCTCCTTTCCTTCTTGGACGAGGTCGTCTGTGCTGCCCTCGGCATAATGCAGTTCGTTCTTCGCCGTAAAGGCAACATAGACATCTCTGTATCTGCCAAAAGCGTAATTACTTTCTATGCGCACTTCGTCAAATACGGCTTTCGGGAAGTATGCATGGGTGAAGTGCAGCAGCTTCCTCTCCATTATGCCCTTCTTATCCGGCAAGACATAAATTGTCAAATTGACGTTCCTTTGCTGTACCGAATGGGGAAGACGTCCCGACCCTACCCAGTACGTCGGTGAATTGCCGATGGGTGCAGCATCGCCCGGCATAACTGCAGGATGAGTAGTAAAAATACTCAATTCGCTCCCGAGGGTTGCCGTCCAGATGTGCTGCTGATGGCCATATTCGCCGGGGTGGTAGCTCTGCGCAGTACCCATAGTGTACTTACTGGTTTTATAAGCATACGTATTTGCCCTCTGTATTGCGACCCCGTTGGTTTGGGGCTTTAGCAGCCTGCTGATGAAAGGCAACAGCCCGAATTGCCCGAGTTTCTTGAGTATGGTGTAGTTGAGTATTTTCTGGAGCAGGGCGTGGTCGACTATTTTACAAGCATCCAGAAATTCATTCCTATACAAGCGGTATCTCTTTATGATTTTCATAGTATTGGAGATGACCTGAGGATTTGTGAATGCTTCCATACCCAACTGCATCATGACCTGTGTGTCTTCGAGGCCGTAGAGTCCCTCGTCCTTCAATTCCCTCAAGTCGAGGCCGTTAGAAGCCTTTATTTCGACCGGCCCTTCATCGCGCCCAATCTCTCTGATTACTTCGGGTATCCTATACCGATCCACGGTGATGAAAATGTAGTCCAAGCCTACCGGCATCTTTACCCTTTCATCCTCTCGATAGCCCCAGATGTGGCTAGTGATCTCCCTTGTGGATGCATTGCGACCGCTTTTCTTCTGCCGCTCATACAGCCTTCCGCTTGTGGTTACGAAGTTCCCCTTATAGGACTGCGAAGCGATGTCATACAGCAGCAAGTCCATTATTATCTTCGTCTTTTCCACCATCTCGCCGTCTCGGCAGAAATCGACGAGGTTGCTCATTGCAGCGAGATCCTCAACGTAGTAAACATTCGAATACCACTCTGTGAACCCGTATTTCCACCTCAGATCGAGCCAGCCAAGTATTCTCCTTCGTGCCTTCTCCATGTGCTCGCGGCCCGTGATCCCACTATTGGTAAAAATTTCCATGGGATACAATTGCCCTGCAAGATATTCCGCGCTCGCAAACAGTATCTGGTGGTTTTCGGACCAGAAGCACATATTGTCCTCGCCGGGTTCATCCATCCAGTATCTGAAACCAAGTAGCGTGCTCTTGATTTTGTCGTAAGTCTTTTCATCCAGCTTGTCCCCGTGCTTGTATAAAATTCTCAGTAACGACTGGAGTCTGAAATCGGAGCAGTCATACCTTCCTTCAATAAAAGTGAGGGTATCGTCAAGATCGGAGAAGTCGACATTTTCACCGTTATCCAGCTTCGAGAGCACCTCGTTTACTTTTATATCCAGCTTTTCCTTTGGTTTGGATGGTATCTTTGTGTAGCTTTGGTTGGTTTTAAGATCGGAAACGGCGGCAGCCGCAATCGCTGGTCCCTTCATAACCTCTACCCCCTGAACGAGCGTTTCCGCCTATCAATCTTATGACCGAAATGGACCCTGCCCGGTATGTGCCTGCTCGCAGGTGAGCTCGAGGTCTTCCTTCGAGAGCAGGGGAGACAGCTGTGCGAAGGCGCTCTTACGACGCAGTTCCTTGGCCTCTCTTGCGGGGTCGAGCAGGGACCGCCCCGATTCCTTGTCCTTTTCATTCTCTACAGTTCTTTCTTCACAGGGATGGGCACCGATCCGGTGGCTTAGTCCCTCAACTTTATCCTTTATCCTTAGACAATTATGCAACGA
>CAZJVP010000075.1:0-18845 GCA_964549615.1 uncultured Thermococci archaeon
ACGTCCCTCGCGAGGTACACGAGCTTAGCCTGGCCCCTCTCGATGGTCTTGGTCACCTCGTTGGAGCCTCTCTTTATCTTCCCGGTATCCCTGGCGAGCTCCAGTGCGTCGTACGCGTCCTCCGTCAGTTCCTTTGGAACTTCATACTCATCGAACAACGTCAAAACGACACCTCCCCCTTATCCCGATGCACGTCCTCGTTGGATTTGCGATGGGGATTACTAAGGGTGTTACAGGACTGCGGGAGCTATGGTTCTTAAATTGTTTCGTATGGGGCCTAGGAACGGCCGCGCCTAGAGAACCTCGATGGGTCCGCTCCCCTGTCCGTCAACCAGTCGCGTAGCCAGCCGGACAAGACCAAGCTGGCGTCCCGAAGCTCATCCAAGCTCTTCGAGCCAGTCAAGAACATTGATGCCACCATCTGCGAGTGAAACAGACGTACGTACCTGTCCACCTCCCGCTTTCCCCTCCGCAAAGCCCTCAGGAATGGCGAGGCAACCCCTACGCACCTTGCGCCCAGGGAGATGGACTTGGCCGCATCAAGACCGCTACGGATTCCCCCGCTCGCGATCACGTTGAGGGTGGTTGAGCAGACGACCTCGACCAGGCTTGCGGCGGTCGGTATTCCCCAATCCCTCAGGGAGTCCGCCAACATCCTGCCCACCGGGTCGGTCGCACGGTAGCTCTCGACGGCAGCGAAACTCGTGCCGCCGAGTCCACCGACATCCACCCACTCGACCCCCGCGCTCTCGAGGGATCGAGCGACATCCATCGAGATCCCCGCCCCCGTTTCCTTCACGATGATGGGCCATCTCGATTGGGACATGAACTCCCGGATGGCCGCCAGCCCTCTGGCGTATGCCGTTTCACCTTCCGGCTGGGTCGACTCGTGAAGCGGGTTGAGATGAACGGCCACCGCATCGACCCCCACTTTCTCCATCGCATCCATGATCGGTGCGAATTCAAAGGAGGTCAGCTGTGGAAGCCCTATGTTGCCGACAAGGAGGACATCGGGCGCAAGGTCCCGAACGGCATATGTCCTCAACACCGATTCATCCTCGACCATGGCCCTCATGCTGCCCAGTCCAAACCCGATCCCATGCTCCTGGGCCACTTTCGCAAGAGCCCGGTTTATGCGGGCCGCACCTGGGTAGCCCCCCGTCATCGCGTTGATGATCAACGGCATCTCAAGCTTCTTCCCCAACACGCATGCCGTCGTCTCTATGTCCTTCCGATCGATCTCTGGGAGCGCCCTATGGACGAACCTGACGCACTCAAAACCGGAACGCCCGCCCTCCACATCCTTCTCCGAGACGATCCTGACATGATCGGCCTTCCTTGCCTGCGTCTCACTCATTGCCTCGCCGTCCTCAATCCCTGAGCGTGCGTAGCCAAGACGTCGCCAAAGAGCGGCATCCCGCCGACTTAGATCTTCTCCACAAGGCCTTCGTCGGCCTTCACCCTTAGCCTTTCGCCGCTCCTTATCTGATCTATATCTATCCCATCCACGCAGGGTATTCCTGCCAAGATCACGCCCGTTGCCACTATGGTCTCGGTCTCCTTGTTAACTATGGCCGCAGGCGCAACCCCGTTCTTCTTCAGTCCGTAGATCACATATGAGCCAACCGTGGAGCCCTTGCCGCAAGGGAAAACAAGGATCTTACCTGTGACCGACTGTCCTTCCAGCGGATGGCCCTTCTCTATAACCCTGCCCGTCTTGGCGTCTATTCCCCCATAGAACCCAATGGGCTCCTTGGATACGATCGCCTCGCCCTCGGCGGTGCCCGGGCTTATCGTCCTCCCCTTCATCTCTCAAGCCTCCCTATCAATTCGTCAAGGTTCCCAAATACGACGCTTTGCTTACAGAAGCCAGGAAGATAGTTGGCCGCCTTGCCGGAATCCACGGCCGTGGTCTTGTAACCCATATCCTCCAGGGGAGAGACAACCATACATGTGTCTGCCACCACCTTGCCGCCAGCGCTCTCGATTCTCTTCGTGTACCCCATGAGGTCCGCCGCCTGCTTGACGAGCCTGGAGGTGCATATCCAGATCGGTTTCTTGAGCCTCTTGCCCTCAAGTTTGCCCGCGAGCAGGGCTATCTCCTTGAGCGACGCATGCGGACAGCCGAGAACAGCGATGTCGGGATCCTTCCCGGTGTTGAGCTTGGCATAGGTTTCTTCCAGGTCCTTTGAGGAAATGTTTACCGTCTCAAGGCCCTTCGTTTCCACGAGCGAGGCCTCCGGAGTCAGGCCCTCCACA
The DNA here is from genome assembly GCA_964549615.1 of uncultured Thermococci archaeon. GTDB lineage: Archaea > CAYQAE01 > CAYQAE01 > CAYVLA01 > CAYVLA01 > CAYVLA01. The sequence continues at coordinate 2,260 of CAZJVP010000075.1, forward strand.
TGGTAGAGTGCCACTGCCCCCGATGCAGCCATCGCTGCGCCCAGCGCCTTGAGCTGGTCGGTGTCGGCGTCTTTCAGCCCCCTGAAGTAAGGGATCTTGTTCTTCACAAGCTTCCCCACTTGGTATCCAAGTGCCCCGTAATCAGATCCGTAGCGCAGTTCGGCCTCGACGTTAATGACCATCTGGGGCTTGCGATTTTCGTCCAGATGCAAGCCGTAGTTCGGCGTCACCCCGCATATGGCGGCGGCAAGCGCCGAGGGGCCTCCCTCCCTGTTGGTTCTAGCACCGATCACCGAGTTGGCGAACGCCACGGCTGAGGACTCGGACCATGCAATGTGCTCCCCAAAACGCGGCAGGTTGCCGCAGAGATATGGGGTACAGGTTGCGGTCGTCACTATGCCCATCTTCTTGAAGGCCCTCATTATGCGCATCTGTTTGGCGGCAAAATCCTCCGGGAAGCCGAGCGACCTCCAGCTTTTCATGTCCATGCCCGACGGGTTGAGATACGTGAGGACCCTGACCTTCGCCCCCAGTCTCGCATAGTCCTCCAAGAACTCCAGGCCCGGATCCCCGATCGACTTGTACGATACGCCAGCCACCTGCACGGAGCCGACCGGAATCATGTTCCGCGCCCCGTAGATCTCCCCGAGCCTCACGAGCAACCTGAATGACCGCTCGACCACCTCGCCCTGCTCGCCGTTGAGCATGGCCTCTTGTTCTTTAGTCAGCTCCAAGCCTATCCCTCGAGGTACTCCTTCAGGTCCAACTTCATGGGCAACTCCGGCCTCTTGAACTCCTTTGGATCCCTTCCCCACGGAATGGTCAGGTCGAAACCCATCTTGGTGGTCATCCTAGTCTGTTGGTCGGCAGATTTGTCGAGGGAAGAGCCCTCCTCCCGCTTGGACACTATGTCCGTGTCGCCCTGGAACCTGGTAGCCATCGCCCACTCTATCTCCTCTGGCTTGTGGATGTCTATGTCGTCGTCAACGACGAAGACGTGCTTGACTGACCTGTGCCCTCTAAAGGCTGCCTCGATTGCCTTCTTGCCGTCGTCCTCAGCTTTCTTCCGAATGCTGACTGCAGCATGCAGCCACGATGCTCCGCCGGGAGTGACGAGGACGTCCCGCACGTCGCAGACTTTGGCGACCTCTCTATATATGCTGGGCTCCCTAGGCATGCCCATCAGGACCTTGTGCTCCAAGCCGCCGGGCAGTAGGCCGTGGAAGAGAGCACCCTCCCTTACGAAGATCCTTTTGACGCGGGCAACGCGCTGTTTGCGCACGATATCGGCCGTCTCGGTCAGGTCCAAGAACGGCCCCTCATCCGTCATTCGCCCGGTCAGCTCCATTATCATCACGATCTCTGACTCAGGGACCGTATGGCCGCCCAGCTGGATGACCGGGGTCGGTGAAAGCGAATTCGCAATCGCTAGCTCGTGAACGCCCGTCGCCTCCGAGATGGCCGCCGCCACGCAAACCGGCATGGGATTTCCTATGCAAAAGGCGAACTCCTTGAGGCCCCTCTCTATGTACTTGTTGAAATCCCTCGGCAGTATCCTCAGCACGAACTCGTCGTTGCTGACGACCATTGCACGATGGTAGGATGCGTTGATGCCATATTCCGGATCGTTTGCTATGACGACGCCGGACGCGACATACGGTCCACCATCGAACGGGTAGTACGTCAGGATGGGAAGCCTCCTTAGATCGACCTTGATCTCAGAGTATCCCTCAGCACGCTTCAGCTCTGGCTCCTTCGGGCTCTCAATTGCGTCCATCAGGCACTTGAGCAGCCTATCCTCACTGACCCCCAGCCCCAGGGCTACCAATTGCCTAGTGGAGCATACGTTGGCCACGACCTGCATGGCGTGGCCCTTCACCTTCTCGAAGAGAAGCGGGGTTCCGTCCATCATCTTCATAATCGTCGGTATCTCGTACTTGGGCGCCGCGGGCTTCTTGATCCGCTTGAGAAGCCCCTTCCTATCGAGCAGCTCGACGAACTCTCTGAAGTTCATCTTACTCCTCCAACCTACCTGCTTGAGCCTTGCCCCGCCCAGATATATCTTTGTCAGCCCTCGCACGGCCCTGGAAGCCCGCCGATTCCCGCATCCTCAGACACCAATCATCGTTCTGAAGGCCTCGTACCCCTTGGCCTCCATCGCCCGCGCCACCTTCTCTTGGAGCCGCTTCTGCGGCGTCAATGCAACCATGTAGCCCCCGAGTCCACCTCCGGTCAGTTTGGCCCCGTAGGCCCCGTTCCTCCTCGCAAGTTCCACGAGCTCGTCCAGCTTGGGATGCGAAACCTCGATCTCCTGCAGAAGCGTGTGGTTCTGGTTCATGAGCCTGCCCAACGCGCGCAGATCGTACCTGCGTAAAGCCGCATCCGCCTTGCCCACGAGGGCCATTGCCTCTCTGAATATCCTGTCGTACTTCGCCGGTTCCTTCTCCTTCCTTTCCCTCACACCCGCGACTGCTGCCTTCGTGTCGGCGGTGATGCCGGTGTTTCCCATCACGATCCTGATGGGCCTCTTGACTTTGAGCAGTTCGATCCGGTTTTCCCCACCGCTTAGGTTCTTTTCGAATCGCAGGAGTCCGCCATAGGTGGATGCCGTGTTGTCTATGCCGGAAGGGGTCCCTGCGTAGGCCTTCTCTCCCTCGTACGCAATCTGGTTTATTCGCGCATCGTCGAAGCCCAACCTGAACTCATCGTTCAACGCCCTTGCCAAAGAGACGCAGACGGCGGCGCTGGCCCCTATTCCCCCTACTGCCTTCAGGTCGCCGCCCAGCGTGATCCTAATGTTGTTCTCGGTCGGGTCAAAACCTGCGGCCTTGAAAACCAAGAGGACGGACTCCTTCTGTTGTTGGTACTTTTCCTTCTTGTATCCAGGGTTTGCGGGCCTATTATCCTCCAGCACCCATCCGTCCCCCGCCATGGAGCCTTCGTTGCCGGAGGGAACCAACAGCCGCGGATCTTTCACCCTCTCGACGATGGCCTCCGTCCTCGAATCGATGGCCGATGCTATGGACGGGATGCCGTAGACGACGAAATGCTCGTTGAACAGGATGACCTTCCCGAATCCGCTGCCTACGCCCATACGCGCGCCTCCCTTGACCTGACCCGGTTTCTATGGCTCTTTCATATATTTGTGTTGGGTTGGCGAGGGGGATCAACCGCAGGCCTCGCCAGCCAGATCCTTCCTTCTCGGCCCGACCATCGTTGCCCAATCTCGCAACAAGATTATTATTCCGCACCCCTGGACCAAGGTGCGGTCTCAGGCCGGCCGGGACCCGACAGTCGCGGATCGATAGGTGGCCTGGATGCCGAATCTAGTCATAAAGATCGGCGGTTCCTTCCTCACGAAGAAATCCCGCAGCAACGACTTCCCAACCTCGATAGAGGAGATCGAGGCACAGAGGGACAGGTTCGTAGAGTGGCGATACCTTAGGTCGCTCTCCTGGGAGATCCGCAGGATCGCCAAGGCGAACCGGATGCTCATCGTTCACGGCGCCGGACCCTTCGGCCACTCGCTTGTGCAGCGCGCGCTCTCGGGCCTAAGCATCGACCCCGCCGTGATACACCGTTCCATGCTCATCCTGAACTCCGCCGTCCTTGAAGCGCTGTCCGACGCCGGACTTCAGCCTAGGACGACCAGCCCCTTCGAGACCGTCCGGTTCAACGGCAGGTTCCGAACGGACGAGCTCGTGTCCCTGATGAAGAAGCATGCGGACGAGGGACTTGTCCCGGTATCTCACGGGGACGTCGTCCGAGCGGTCTCTGCGAAGGGGCGGCTGGGGGACTATGAGGTCATATCCGGGGACCTTGTCGCCCGGGACCTAGCGCTCGCCTGGCCGGCAGATAGGCTCATTATGGTGACCGATGTCGACGGAATTCTGGATCAAGACCCCTCCGAGGGAGGTGGAAGGACGATCCCCAGGATCAGTCAGGCAGACTGTCTCTCCCTGTTGAGGGGCAGGACTGCGAAAGGCGCCGACGTCACTGGCGGGATCGCGCAGAAGATCGCCAGTTGCGAGGATTCCATCAGATCCGGCATTCCGCTCCACATCATCTCGGGCAAGAGGAAAGGCAGCCTTCTAGAGGCCGCGAGGGGGGGTAAGGTGGGGACGGTGGTCGAGGCCTCGTGACCAGCGAATCCGGCCGCCAGTACATCGAGCATCCGCTGATCAAACCGCGAACGATCGAGGCTAGGCTGTATCAACAGCTCGTCTATGCCAAGGCAGTCGAATCGAACACTCTCTTCGTCGCCCCAACGGCTCTGGGAAAGACGGTGCTCTGCATCATGGTCGCAGCCCACCGGCTACAAAGGCAGGGCGGAAGGGTACTCATCCTGGCCCCGACGCGGCCCCTCGTCCTCCAGCATGCTAGGTCGTGCAGGAAGTTCCTCGCGATTCCCGAGGAAAAGATCATGGACTTCAGCGGGACCCTGGATCCGAACGAAAGGGAGGCGCTCTGGCCGACGGCTACCGTTGCGGTTGCAACCCCCCAAGTCGTTGAGAACGATATTCGGGCAGGCAGGTTGGAGATGAGCCACTACTCGCTCGTCGTGTTCGACGAGGCGCATCGCGCCGTTGGCGACTATGCCTATGTGACGATAGCTAAGGCCTACAGGAGATCCCGTCCCGACCCGCTCGTGCTGGGCCTTACGGCATCCCCCGGCAACAGGGAGGAGGTCGTACGCGAGGTCTGCGACAACCTGGGCATCGTCAACATCGAGGCGAGAAGCGACGATGACCCGGACGTTAGACCCTACATCAACCCCGTCGAGGTCGATTGGAGGCTCGCGACCCTGCCGCAGCCGGTCCAAGAGATAGTCAGGGGTATGGAGGACTTCCTCGAAGAGCACACAAGATCGCTGAGGGAGATCGGCTTGATCAGAACCCCAAGCGTAACTAGGAAGGACCTGCTCGAAGCGGGTAGAGTGCTCAGCATAGGGGCGGAGAGGTTTTCCGCTTCATTCGGGAGGCCCCCCTTCATGTATTACAGGGCTCTCATGGACTACGCGATTGCCCTCAAGGCCGAACACGCGCTCGAGATGCTCGAGACACAAGGAATCGAGCAGACCCTCCGATACTTCGACAGGATGGCACAGGATGCAACCTTGAAGCAGGCTGCGAGATCGACCAAGTCCTTCATTCGGGATCCTAGGATCGCTGGGTTCGTGGCTTCGCTGCGCAGGCTTGCGAGGGCCGGGATCGAGCATCCCAAACTCCGAGAGATGGCAAGGGTGATCTCCGAGGAGCTTTCGCGCGATCCGAACAGCAGGATCATCATCTTCACGAACTTCAGGGACAGCGTGGACCTGATCGTCGGATACCTGTCCCACGATCCTCGGGCCAGGGTCACAAGGTTCGTCGGCCAGTCCTCAATGCGCTCCAAGGGTCTGAGCCAGAAGGAGCAGGCACAGATCCTTGACCTATTCAGGACGGGAAAGTACAACGTCCTAGTTGCCACCTCCGTCGCGGAGGAGGGCCTGGACATACCCGAGGTTCAGATGGTGGTCTTCTACGACTGTACCCCAAGCGCCATCCGCAACATCCAGAGGCGGGGTCGCACGGGCAGAAAAGGGGCGGGCAAGGTGGTCATCCTGATGACCCAGAACACGAGGGAAGAGGCTTATCACTGGGCCGGCCACCAAAGGGAGAAGAAGATGAGGGAGCTACTCAAGAGACTCGACGGCGACCTGAAAAACAGGCAGATGAAGCTCAGCGACTTTGCCTAGATCTTCCTTCTGAACTCGCGCTTCCGCAAGATCCTGAGAAGCACGCTCTTCAGCTTGTAGTTCTCGGCGCAGGCATTGTTCTTCATCTCAAACTCCACGGCGCCCAAGATGTCCTCGGTCTTGTTCTTGATGCCCTTGGCGAACATGCCCATGCTTGCCTTTCCGTAGAGATCCGCCGCCTCACGGTAGAGCTCGGCAGCCTTCTTGAGGAGCGCGACGCGAAGTTGGTGATCGCTCTTCTCGTTATAGGCTTTGATAAGGTACATATCGGCTTGGCCCTCAAGCCACGATGCCTTCCTGACGTGGTCGGCCTCGAACCTCAATCCAGCACCGGCGGTGCTCTGAATCCCATCGAAATATAAATCTTCTTTATGGAGAGTTAGCAAAAGAATATCCCGATTTTCTTTTCGGCATCTGCAATCCCATCCCAGAACGGGATAGGAACAGCGACATTCGGCTTGTTCTAACCCACAATCCGCAGCGCAACGTCCAAGGACTTCGGGGAATGCGTCAGGGCACCCACCGAGATGACGTCAACTCCGGTTGCGGCAATCTCGCATACGTTATCCAAAGTTATGTTCCCGGATGCCTCGACCAGCACCTTCTCCCTCAGCCCCTCGCGCTCGAGAGCAGCCAAGGTCCGCTTCATCTCCGAGATCGGCATGTTGTCCAACATCACCACATCCACCCCGGCCCTGGCCGCGCGCAATGCATCCTCGCAGTTTCCAACCTCCACCTCGATCCTCTTCATGAAACTGGCACCGGATTTTGCCCTCTCGATGCAGACCAGGATGTCGCCCACCGCGGCGACGTGGTTGTTCTTGATCAGGATGGAGTCGTGAAGGGCAAGCCTGTGCGTGTCGCCTCCTGCAAGGGCCACGGCCCTCTTGTCAAACCACCTTAGCCCAGGCCCCGTCTTCCTGGTCGCTGCGATCCTGACGTTGGGATTCACTGCGCGTGCAACCTCCACGAACTCGGATGTCAGCGTCGCCACACCGCTCATCCTCGCGATCAGGTTAAGCAGGGTTCTCTCCACCATGAGGATGGATCGGTTTAGTCCCTTCATCCGCAGAATTGGACCCGGCGATGCCTTGGAGCCATCCTCGACCGCGTCCGTGACCTGGATCTCGTACATCTCTAGGAGTTCCCTTGCCTCGGCGATCCCCGCCACCACTCCGTCCTCGCGAAGGAAAACGACCGCCTCGGCCTGCCGCGGCTCGACCACGAGCTCCGTCGTCGTGTCGCCGAACGAAAGGTCTTCCTGCAAGAAGTATCTAAGCCTGTCCCTCAGCAATGGATCGACCAACCCCTCACCCCGTCAGGTCCAGCATCCGCTGCGTCACCCTTCTAACGCCCTCCGCAATCCTCCGTCTCACCTTGACCTCGTGGATTCCCCGCTCAAGGCTTAGCTCCAGCTTCCTCAGGTCGGTTTCCTGCATGCTCCGGCACAGCGCGTTGTCAAGAATCGGGTGGAAGGTCTTGGTCGGAAACCTCGCGGCGAGGGTCTGTGCCATGGTCGCCTCCGTTCCAATCACGAACTCCGTTGCACTGGACTCCAAGACCCTCTTCACCATGCCGCCCGTGCTGACCACGAAATCCGCCAGCCGGACAACTTCCGGGTCGCACTCCGGGTGAACGAGCACCTCGGCTTTGGGGTGGGCCGACCTCGCCCTCAACACGTGTTCGGGACGGATCATCTTGTGGACGTAGCAGCAGCCGTCGGAGGGCATGGGAATGATCCTTTTTCCCGGGACCTTGCCCGACACGTATAGCCCGAGGTTCCTGTCCGGACCAAAGAGAATCTCCTCGGCATCTATCCTGGAGACTATCTCCACCGCGTTTGCCGACGTGCAGAGCACGTCTGCCTCCGCCTTCGCCTCCGCCAGGGAGTTTATGTAAAGCACGACGGCCGCGTCCGGATGCTCTCTCTTCGCCCGCCTGACCTGTTCGGCCCTAAGCATCGCGGCCATGTCGCAGGTTGCCGTTAGGCTGGGGATGAGCACCTTCTTCCCTGGGTTCAACGCCGCCGCGCTCTCAGCCATGAAGTCGACCCCGCAGAAGACTATCTCCTCGAAGCCCGACGCCCTGGTTGCCGCAAGACAGAGTTCGAGGGAATCGCCGACATGGTCGGAAACTCTCTGCACCTCAACCTTCTGGTAGTTGTGGCAGAGCAGAAGCGCTGCCTTCTGCCTCTTGAGCTCCCTGATTCGCTCCGCAATCTCTGCATTGGATTCTGACGAAATGGGCTCTGCCAATGCGCTTCGTGAACTCAACTCGATCACCCTCATGCACCCAGCGACAGGGCCTCGCCCATGCCCTGTATCGACCGGATCACGGACAGGGCGGCGAGGTAGCTTGTCTTTGGGTTATCGGGCGAGGGCACGTTGGAGACTGCGATCTTCATCTCCCCGAACGCCCCGCGGGCTACCACTTCGTGGGTATTCAGCCTCGCGTCGGGGTCCGCGACCATCCTGACTTTGACGTTTGTGCCGGAGGCAATCGCCACCGCGGCCGCCACATTTATGTTCTTGGGAAAGAGCCTCACGGCCTCCTGGGCATCTCCCTCAAAGATGATGGTCTTTCTGGTGATCTTGCCGGCTTCCAGGCTGCTTGGATTCTTGGTCGTCGTCAGGACCACGCTGTCAAGCCCCTTCACGGCGGCTGCCTTGAGCAGGTCCAAACCACCTATCGCGCCCGAGGGGACCACGATCCTCAACCTGTTGGCCTTAGCAAGCGAGACGAGTCTCCTCCGAAAGCCCTCGTCAAGCAGGGCGCCCACGCTCAGGACGACCAAGTTCTTGCCAGCAGACAGGATTCTCTCCGCATACGCACGGACGGCCTCTATGGAAGCCGCCTCGACGATCAAGTCCGTCGGCGCGGCGATGAACTCCTCAAAGGTCTTCTTGCACAGATCCGGCTGACCCAACGCGCCCGCCAGTGCTTCCGCCCTTCTACGGTCAGCGTCGTACAGGGCCCCGATCTCCACCTCCAGCTGGCCCTGCATTACGGCCCTCGTTATGAAGGTTCCGACATTCCCGCACCCGAGCAATCCGATGATCGTGCCAGACACTTCCGTTTATGCTCGGACCATCGATCGGCGGCTATTAAGTGTCTTCGGTTTGGCTCAGCCGGCCCTAAAAGATCTACGCTAAGCACTCTTCGACTCGACAACCATGATCTTCTCAAGCAGCTCCATCAGGTCCAAGAGTACCCCCGTGTTGGAGCTGATGCTCGCCGTGTCCGCCTGATCGGCCAATCTCTTCGAGTACTCGGATATGCGTTGGAGAACCACCCTCTTCAGGTTCGCAACCGTCGCGTCCAAGGCCTCCGACCCCAGATCGACCCCAGCTCGCGGCCCGCCGGATGAAGGCCGGGCAGGGGCTTTGGCCTGGGGGGGCTCCGCCTTCGCCGTCTCTGGCGAGGGAGCGCTTTCCTCCTCCCATCCGCACTTGCCGCAGAAAGTTCGCCCCTGGAACTTGAAAAGAGGCGCATTGCATTCAGGGCAGCCCCTGTTCAGCATCTTACCCCCTTTCAACAGGATGTCTGCCATGTTCTTTATCTCCGCGTTCTTACCCTCCAAATTCTCACCGGAAAAGAGATTTATAGCGCTGGCTTAAAGTTTTGTTCAGGAGGATTGTACCATGGATATTGAGGAGAAGATAAATGCCGCTTCTCGAGTTCTTGAGCAGATCACGGAGGATACGTCCGTCCCAAGGAACATAAGGCGGGCCGCCAAGGAAGCGGTGGACTGGCTGCAAGACAGGAAGCACACCCCGGGCGTCAGGGCGAGCTCGGCTGTGAACATTCTGGACGAGATCAGCGAAGACCCCAACATGCCCGTCCATACCAGGACCATGATCTGGAACGTCGTTAGCGAGCTTGAGGTAATTCAAGACTAGGCCCTTCCGGATGCCCGCCACCGACCTTCAGGCGATCCTCGCCATCGCTCGGGTGAAGGCCGAACCGGCTTGCTTGCGCGCTAGGAGACGTCGGGGCACAAGGGCACAAGGCTAACGTTTTCTCGATCTGCCCGTACTCAGTAGATCACGTACTCGATGATGTACGCGACCATCGCGAAGACGAGTACCCAGTACGCGATGCTGAAATAGAGGAACCTCAAAGCCTTGCCACCTGCCCTCCCGGGCGCATTTCCGCTTAAAAATATTTTCTGGACGCCCTTTTGCCGCCGTGGGCAGCCTCTCGAGTTCCAGTTTTTCATTCCGCGGTCAATATCACCTGCGTTTGACAATCCGGTAATGTAGCACGCTCTTTCCGTCCTCAACCGCATCCAGAATCGTCCCAGACAGGTAGTAGAGCGCCGGATGAACCCTGTACTCGATCTGTTCGCCCTTCCTTGAGTCCTCCAAGATGAGAACCGGTCGACCCTCGGAGAGCTTGGACACCGGCGGATGAAGAGTTCGCCACAGCGCGTTTTTCTCCCTCGACCCTACAACCGGGTCCGAGGCCCTTGCTAACGAGCTCGCGCGGTTCAGGACAACCAAGCCAACGTCGGGCATCGAACCCGCGGACCGAAGGCCGCCTGCCAGCGACTCGACGTCCTCGAGATGGCTCAGCAGGATCCTCGAGGCCTCCCGCTCCGCAAGCTGAGATCTGTAGGCTTCGAAGGTGATGGTGCGATCGCAGTCCAACACGACGGCCCTCAGTCCCCTCCGCGCAGTCGCAATACAAGCTTCGACTGCTAGGTCGATGTTGGCCCGAGGGTGTCGACCCAGCAAGAGGAAGACCCCGCCACCTGCCATCAGCTGGGACACCTCACCTCGGGCCAGCAGCAGCCCCTCGTTCTGCGTCATGCCCTGCCTCCGAGAAGGGATAGCCCGGTACGGATTTTCGGCCGGATTCTCCGGCATTCGAACCGCAGTCCGCGGATCTCCCCGAATCTGCTTCTCCAGAGTCCGCGATGCTTTCGTGGAGGGCGTGAACCCTTGACCACTACACCACCGGGCTATGCTAGGGCACAACCACTTTGAGCGGTTTTCTCTTAACTATTTCCTGCCTTCGGCCCATCCACCACCCAAGTGTCCGAGGCCCCAAAGAAAGAGATAATAGGCCCACGGCGGTCGCGGGGGTCTTGGTGGTCGTGGTTTGACCAAGATGAAATGGGCTAATCTCGTTACCCCGACGAAGATCGTCATCGAGGAAACGGACATCCCTGAACCCAAGCCGGGCGAGATACAGGTGAAGGTGGCTGTCTGCGGCATCTGCGGGTCGGACGTCCATGCCTATGGCGGCAAACACCCGTTCGTGAAGACGCCCATAGTGCCGGGGCATGAGTTCTCCGGGACGGTTTCGGCCATCGGGGAGGGCGTCACCGGTTTTGCCATCAAGGACAGGGTCGTCGTCGAGCCATCGCTGACCTGTGGCAAGTGCTACAACTGCCGCAACGGCCTCTACAACATCTGCACAGAGCTCAAGGTGCTCGGCTGCCAAGCTCCCGGCGCCTTTGCGCAGTACATCTCGGTTCCGGCAAACAAGGTCTACAAGATGCCTAGGCGGATGGACTTCGACGACGGAGCCTTCGTCGAACCGGCGGCCGTTGGAGTGCACGCAGTCAAGAAGAGCGAGATCAAGCTAGGGGACCGCGTCGTAATCCTTGGCGCAGGGGTCATAGGCTACATGATACTACAGGCCGCCCGGCTGGCAGGGGCCGGCGAGATCATCGTTGCGGGCCATCACGAGGAGAGGCTTGCTCTGGCCAAGAAACTCGGCGCCGACGTCACGTTCTTGGCAGGCGACACGGTGAAGTTCATCAGGGACACGTACGGCCCCGACGGAATCGACATAGTTTACGAGGCAGTCGGGGTCGGAACCACGATCAACCAGGCCATCGACATCGTTCGAAAGGGCGCTAAGGTCATCGTGGTAGGCGTCTTCGGCGAGCACCCGGCTACGAAGGTCGGACTGATCCAGGACAAGGAGATAGACATGCGGGGCAGCCTCATGTATGTGGGAACCGACTACCCCACGACGCTGAAGCTCATCTCCTCGGGCAAGATAAAGACCAAGCCCCTCATAAGTGCCAGGTTCCCGCTTGAGCGCGTCTCGGAGGCCTTCGACCTGATACGGCAGAAGAGGGCCGAGACGGTGAAGGTGCTCCTAGACATCCCCTAGGAGCCTCTCATCTTCGTCGCAACGCCATTCGAAGGGAAAGAACGGCCAAGCAACCAACCAAGATCAGCCCCATGGCCAAGGGCAGGATCGTGGTGGGCGCCCTAACAGTGCCTATTGTACCTCCGGCCGGCCCCGGCTCCGCGGGCTCCGGCCCGAACTTTGAGGCGACCTCGCCGCTCACCACGAACTTCTGCCCAGCTGCCTCGGTGCGCACGTCCGGCTTGTAGTAGGAGTAGGCCCTGCTAGTTCCACCCAGGGCTCTTACCGGGAAAAGGGCCCTGATCTTGAAACCGATCCGCAACTCCCGGCCCCTCTCCAGGTCGTCGATGTAGAAGATCACCTTCCTGCCAGCCACCTCGACCCTCGTGGCAAGCCCCTGGGATACGACTTCGTCCAGGCTGGACTGAACCGGGGCAAAGCCCGTAGGCACCGCGATGTCCAGTATCGTCATCCCCGTCGAGTTGTACGGGCCGTCGTACCTGACCCTTACGTACACGTCCACTATGTCGTCGACCTCCGCGCTGGTCGTATTGTACTTGACCTCGAGCATGAACTCGGGATTCACGAACACCTCGCCGGGCACATTGAACCGCTTCGCCAGCTGGAACATCACTTTGCCCTCGCCAGCCATGACAAGCTCCAGCCTCTTTGCACCAGCAGGCATCTGCAACACCTGAAGCACGTCGAAGTTGTCCTCGGTGAGCTTGATCTTCGCGATGGTTGAGCCGTCGACCACCACATCGATCGTTGAGTTGATGTTCCTGGACTGCAACCTTGCAGCCGTCATGAGCGCCTTCATCGCCATGACGGTATCCTGGGTGCTGCAGAAGCCGCCAAGGGAGTTCCTTTGGCAAGCTATCCACCGAACGGCGGGCTCAGCCTCCGATCTCCCCGCCAGCATCAGTGCGAGAGCGGCATACGCGGTGGTCTCCACGGCGTTTGCCCTCTCCCTCCCTGGGGCCCAGTACATCCCGTTCTCATCAGTCTGCGCCAACGCCAGAAGCCTGAGCAAAGCGGCTTCGGCCTTGGGCGATCCAACCTTCTGTAGCAGAAGCGCGGTCAAGGCCAGGGAGTAGACGTCATCGGTGATCCCGTAGGCCTCAAGGTAGGACACCGCCCTTCTGAGCGAATCTTGGTTCCCCGAGCCATAGTCCGTCAGCGCGATGGCAACGAACGCCGTCAAGGCGGATTTCGCCTCGGGCCGCAGGCCGCCCATCATCTCTTGGTGGCACACGAAGCCGAACGGGCTCCATGAGCCATTGGCGTTCTGGAGCGACTCGATCCACGACGCGGCCTCCTTCAGCACGACCTCGTCAATGCTCAACACCTCCCTTGCCTCGCTGAAGACATCCAGGACGAAGGCCGTCAGCCACAGGCTGCCCTCCTTGTCGCTCTCGCCGAAGGCCGAGAAGGAGCCGTCCTTGCGGCGGAACGTGAGCTCCCTCTGGTAGCCGGTGATCAGGTACAGCTCGGCCTTCGCCCTCACCTCTGGCACAACTTGGTCCGTCGCGTCGAGGTACCTGAGTATCTCAAGGTCGGGCGCCATGAACATCATGTTCTGCTCTCCGCACCCGAAGGGCATCCCCAAGAGGTCCTCCATGCCGCTTATCGTCTGGCCGACGAGGCTGGGCGTGATGCTGAGCAATACCCGCCCGGAACCTTCGACGATCCCGTCCGGGAGGGAGAGGTCCAGACTCCTAGGCTCGGTCTGGGTTATGAACCCGTTCTCCACGATCTCCCTGGGCGTCCCCTCAGCCTCCACGAGGATGTCCCTTCTCACGGCATCGGCCCTCTCCGCGGTGCGCGCCGTGATCTCGATCTTGAACTGCCCGATCTTCTTGGGTTCGATCGTGAAGGCGACCGATGCAACCGAGTTGCCCGGCACAGCGACGATCTTCACCCTATCGTCAAGAAGCTGGAACCAGTCATCCTTCGTGATCTCAACCTGCACGGTCTGGCTCCTCTCAAGATAGTTGTAGATCTGCACGAGGACCGGGAACTGTTCGCCCCGGGTAACGGCGTAGGGCAGGTCCGGCTCGACGAAGAAGTCCTGGAAAACCTTGAGCGATGTCTCGACCATCCCAATCCCTTCCGCGCTTGACGATACGGCGTGAAGCCTCCATGTCGTTATCGTGTCGGGGACGGTCAGCTGAACCGCGGCATGTCCGCTCCTGTCGGTCAGCAGAGACGGGTTCCAGTACCATGTCTCTGGGAAGAACTGTCTGACCCGTTGGACCTCCGCCAAGCCCTGTGCGCCGGAAGTTGGCTGGCTTGGCTGGCTTCCCTGGGCTTGGTCCGCTACCTCGACCAGTATCCATGGACCTCCTCCCTTTCCTCTGATAACCCACTCCGGCGTGCCCTGCGGGACGTTCACCGAGCTTGAAGCAATGACCTGGACGCCCGCCTCTTCGAATATCTCCTTCGCGCCCTTCGTCATGGGGCCCCACCAGAACATTTCGCCCTGCGGGTGGGCCTCGGCCTGCGGCTCCATGAAGATCTTCTCCAACTCATCGAAGATCTGCTTGAGGTTTAGCCTGCCTTCGTTCAACGCGTAGACCGATTCATCCACTATGGAGACCCCGATCATCGTGGCCACCCCCGCGCTTGACTTCAGGTCTAGAGTGACCGTACCTCCGGGCGCCGACGTCTCACTTGAGAATGAGGCCGAAAGACCAACAGGGGGCTCCATGGCGACGTCGAAAGGCAGGGAGTCGGCAGAAACCTCCATGTTTGGGTTGAGCACATAGGCAACCAACTTGGCCTTTGGAACCATGGAGGGCGTCGCCGTGAAGGACACGTATCTGCCCGTTGTGAAGCCGGAGAAGACGGTCCTGCCACCGGCCACCACGTCGTAGTAGACCGTTCTCTTCGCGGTGCTCAGGACCTCGAAGGTCACCGTATCCCCGACCCTGACCTCGCCTCGGGAGATCTGTTTGATGTGGACGAAGTAACCGCCCGGCGAGTACACGCTTTGCAAGCTGATCTCGGACTTAGCACTGCCGTCGGAGACCTGGGCAGCGATGCTGGCGCTGGTGCACGTGTCTGGAACGTTCAGGTCGGTCGTGCCGAGGCCTCGGAACGTTGGGACGCGCCTAGTCTCCTTCGTTGTGCTACCGTCCTTCAGGTAGTAGGTCGCGTCGACCTGCACAACCCTGTCAAGCGGATCACCGCCCGGCGTCTCGGTCACCAGCAAGATGTCCAAGGGGAGGCCGGGCTTCACGGTCTCGCTTGAGGGGATGATCTGAACCACGATCGGTGATTGGCATATTCTCAGAAGAAGCGATTCCTTCTCCTCGTGCCCAGCGCCATCCACGACGCTGACGTTCAGCATCACCGAGCCCATGCCGCCCGCTCCGAGGGTCCCGGCGAGGTAGTTCACCTCGGGTATCTCGAACCTCGCTGCGCCATCCCTAAGCTTCGCCCTGAAAGTTGCGAATTCCTCCCAGTCAGCCAGGTACTTGTAGGCCCGGATCTCAACCATGCCGTCCACCGGCTTGCCGAAGAAGTAGTTTGCCTTCACCTCCCCCACGATCTCCTCGTCCACAAGGAACCAGTCCTTTGCGGTCGTGACGTCGACGTCGAACTTGGGCAGGACGTACTTCTCGACCCGAATGTCGATGGTTGACATGCCTTCGGCGGCGTTCGCGAGGATCTTCCACGTCCCAAGGTTCAGCTCATTGGCCAGAAGAAGGTCAAAGCTCGCAACCCCGTACGCATCGGTGAAAAGCTCCTTGCGATATACCTTGACGCCCTTGGCATCGGATATCGAGACGTTTAGGGGGATCGCAACCGGCTTGAGCTCGGTGTTGAGGGCAAGCACCCTGCCGTGTATCGTCTGCCCCGGCTTGTAGATCGGCTTGTCCGTCTCGATCAGCAGGGTCAGGGCATCGGCAACCGTAACCTCGCCGCTTACCGATTCCCCGCGACCGGGCGAGGTGAGAACCACCTTATAAAGCCCCTTCTGCATCTGGGGGACATCGAACCTCGCTATCAGGTGCCCATCCGGCCCGGTCCTTCCCTCGAAGATGACCAAGCCGTCGCCCTTCTGGTTTGGATCCACAAGAGTCAGCACGACCTGCCGGTCGACGGGCTTGCCCGTCTGGGAGGAGAAGGAACTTATGCTCGCAGAGGACTGGGTCCCGACGTAGAGCCGTTTGGGGAACAGCATGATGTACTCGGCGGAGGCCGGGTCGGCCAGGATCACGACTGGCGATATGATCTGTCCCAGGAGCAGGATCGAAACTGCCGGCAACAGCCTTCTAGTGCCCGACATTCAAATCACCAAGAGGCCTATGAGCTTCTTTTTACCGGGCTTCCCCGGATCACGCGCCCAATCTGGAGTGAAACGATACAAATAGCTTCCGTGAAACGGTCCGGAGTCTGCGAGTTTCCTACGGTCCGGCTTCCCTAGGGACTTTCCGGTGCCTGGCCAAGCCCGGATCTGCGGCCAACCGCATCCGGGGCCGGCCGGGCACGCAGCTTTGGGAGCTACTTCTGCAAGAACTTCGACAGCTCGAACGGGATCGGGATTATCACGGTGGTGGGCTTGTCCCGGGTCGCATCCATCACCGCCCCCAACAGCCTCAAGAGCATTGCCCCCGGACTCTGGGTCATCACCTGGGTTGCCTTCGCCAGCTGGTCGGCGGCTTGCTGTTCGCCCTGGGCTATGATGACCCTGGAGCGCCTCTCCCTCTCGGCCTCGGCCTGCCTGGCCATAGCT
>CAZJVP010000076.1:0-97801 GCA_964549615.1 uncultured Thermococci archaeon
GCCTCGTCACGGACGGCCTCGTGGGCGGGACGGTGGGTCTTGCTGCGGGCGGGGTGACCGGTTTGGGCGTCGGCGCGATGGGCCGTGAGGGTGGGATTGCCGTTGGCGGAGGCGTTGGTCTTGCGGGAGGTACAGCCGGGCCCAACTTCGGTGCCGCACCCGGCAAAGCGCGTGCAGGCTCCACCGGGCGTGGAGGCGCAGGCCTTCTCCCGGGCAGCTCGGACGGCCGCGGCACGAACGGCCTCTCGGGCAGCTTCCTCGCCGGTTTCACCCGAGGCGCACGGGTCGGTTGCCCCCTCATGATCACATAGGAGAGCCCGATCAGGACGATTGCAAGGATGATCTTGACCAGGGCCGGCCAGGGTAGCGGTCCCTTCGGCGGAAGCTCGAACTGGACTTTGTAGGACTCGCTTCCAAGGCCGACCACATGCAGTACGGGGCCGTCCTCGGTATCGACCACCCACCACTGGTCCTCCGCCAGCCTCTGGCCATCAGCCCCTGCGACGAAGAGCACCGTGCGGTTCGTTCCGAGCAGGAACTGCGAGTACGCCCATCCCTGGACCGCGCGGTCTAACCTCAGGACCGCCGTGTAGTTGTTGTCCTTGGAGGGACCCTGCACGACGGAGCCGCCCACGAGCTCCACGGGAAGGCAGCCGCCCTGCGACTTGAGGAAGACCTGCACGTTCCCTTCCTCCTTGGAGCCGATGATCACAGCGTTCTCGCCCGGCGCCCAGACCGGCACGACCTGGGTCGCGCTGTGGCCGAGCATGTCCGTTGAAGTCACCGTGACGATGGAATGGCCCTCGATCTGGCTCAGCGCGGGCATCCAGGTATACTGGGTGGCCTGCAGCGAGATCACGACGGTTTCGTTGAGCCGGATGACGAGTTCCTTTATGCCGCTGGCGTCCTCCGTCAGCACCCTCATGGCGAATCCGGTGCCGATGGGCTTGTCCTTCGTTGGCAGTTCGATCCAGAGGCTCGGCGGCGTGTTGTCGACCTTGATGCCTGCCGTCCTGTCCTGTGCGAGGTTGCCCGAGTTGTCGCTGCAGTTGATGACGAACGTGTAGGAGCCGTCGCGGAGGGTCGTATCGATCACGAAGGAGGCGCCATATACGCCGTCGCCGGCCAGCCCATCGCCGTGCTTGCCGTCATCGAAAAGCTCGAGCGTGAAGTGTACGGTCTCAGCCGAGCTGTTGGAGACCAGCGCGAGTACGGTCCTGTTAACGCCGGAGAGCGGATCGGCGCACGAGACGGTCACCTGGACCACGTCACCCAACTTGACGATGTCCGGCTCGCCCTTGGCGCCCGAAACTGTCGGACTTGTGTTGTCGACGACGAGCGGGCCGAACCTAACGGTCGCCGTGCGCCCCGCGAGGTCGACCACCCTGACCTCGTAGTCGTACCTTCCCTCCGAATCGGGCATCCTCAGGGTTCCCGTCCACGTCTCCTGGGCGCTCTGCACCAGGGAAAGCGTTCCGAAGGACGCGTTGGCCACGCCGAAGTTGTCGGATGCCAGCACAGTGACCTCGACGTACGGTGCCCACTTGGAGGCGAAGGCGCGGTCGGTCGAGATCGAGATGATCCTGGGGTCGGACTTGTCCACGACGATCCATGACGGCTCTTGGACGGAGTTCCCTGCCTCGTCGGTCGCGCTGATCTCGATCGTCTGGTTCCCCTCCGGGATATCGGGGATATTGAATATCGCGCCGAACCGCCCGTCCCCGGCCAGGCCGTCCCGGCTCTGCCCGTCGTCCCTCAGCTCGTAGGCGTGTCCCCTCAGGAGGACGGTTGCCGCGCTGATGCCGGTGAAGTCTGACATCTGCGCGTTGACGATCAGCTCGTCCCCGACCTTCAGGTATCTTCTTGAGACGGTGATGGAAGTGACCTCAACGGGCGTGTTGTCGACCTGAACCACGATCCAGGTGCCGTTCTTCAGCTCGCCGTCCGAGCACACTGCCGTGATATTGTACCATGAGTCCGGATACTCAAACGTCATCCAATTGTACGTGGAGGTGGACGAGACCAGCTTTCCGTTGATTCGTACCTCGTAGGTGAGGGGATCCTTCTCGGCGTCGGTTCCGGATACCGATATGGGCTGAATTCCTCGCACCTTAGATCCTCCGATGGGGGAATCGATCCGCACGGCTGGGGCCGTGTTCGGCGCTCTGTGAACGACCGTATCCGTGAAGATCTTGTCGTAGCCGTCTGACAGCTCGAACTTGACCTCATACTCGGCCCCCAGCTCGCCTATGATCTTGACCCGCTTTGCGATGTAGAAGGAGGTCCATTCGGTTGCGTTGGCCTTCCGGAAGTAGCACATCGGGAAGACCTGGTCGTTGTCCGGGTCGTAGTACGACACCTCGGCGTAGAAGTTGTGGGTGCCTTCCTCGTCTTCTATCGCCAGGGAGAGGAACACGGGGTATCTGTTGGGCACCGTGGCCTGTACGATCGCGCTTGAGTTCTCCCCGCCGTAAGCGTCCCGCACGACGACCCTGAACTCCAGCGTCTGCTTGGGAGCGTAACCGTCCGAGGGGGAGATCGAGCAGGTGGCGACGTTGTTCCGGATGGTCATGTTCGTCTCCCTCCAGACCTGCGTTCCCGACCTCCTGTGCTGGAGAACCGCCGTCATCGCGTCCCCCTCGACATCGAAGAGGTCGGAGGAAATGTCAAGGATATGGCCCGTCCTCTGGAGGTAGGTCGGGGCGGTGGCGGTCGGATCCTTGTTTGGAAGCTTGAGGGTGCTGACGGTGGTGGACGTGAAGGCTCCGTACTGGTCGCTGATCGTCAGCCGGTACTCGATGGCGTCGGCTGGGGTATATCCGTCCTGGACGCTCAGGCTCGTTAGAGCCTGGGAACCGGTGAGGTTCATCACCTTGGCGGTCCAACTTGTGGCTCCCTGGCGCCTGTGCTCCAGCAGGATCTGCACGATGCTGTCCCCGTCTGGATCGGAGGCCGAGGCGTTCAGGAACGCGATGTGCTGGGTTGGGGATGCCGTCAGGGTCAGGTTCACGAGCACCGGCGGGTGGTTGGGGATCTGGTGCGTGTGGATGGTGGAGTTCGTCGATGCGCCGTACTGGTCCCTGACCTGTGCCTTGAACTCAACGGCGTGGATCGGAAGGTAGCCCTGCTGCGTTCCTATCGTCACGATCGCCGACCCCGCTTGCAAGGACATGTTCGTCACCTTCCACGTGGTTGCCCCGAAGGCTCGATGATACAGGGTTGCGGATGCGATCGCATCGCCGTCGCCGTCGGCCACCGGGAACGTGATGGTGAAGGCATGCTGGTTGGATGCATCCACGATCGCGGGCACGCCGATGGTCGGCGCGACGTTTCCGAGCTGGGACGGGTAGATCGAGCTTTCGGACAGCGCTCCGTAGCTGTCCTGCGCGACGACCTTGAACTCTAGCGTCGCCGAGACGGAGATCCCGTCGGAGGGCCCGAGGGTTGCGCCGTATCTTCCTCCCGACAGGGTCATGTTCTTGCTAGAGAAGCCACCGCCCTGTTCCCTGTAGTAGAGCTTGACCAAGGCCAGCCCGTCCCCCTCCGGATCCGTCACGGTGGCACTGACCGAGAGCGTGTGTCCAGCCCCGCCGGCTGACTGGATGTTGGATATCGCGGGGGCCCGGTTGGGGATGACGCCGCTGTTAGTCCCCGAGGTTGCGGTGGTCTTCATGTCGCTCACTATGACCTGGACCTCGACGAGCAGCCCCGGGACGTAGCCGTCGGCGGTGCCAACCGTTGCCGAAGCCGCGCCCTCCGCAACCGTCATGGGCTTGGAGCTCCACCCGGATCCGAAGAGGCGGTGCTGCAGGACGGCCGAAAGGGCATCGCCGTCGGGGTCGCTCACCGCAGCCCAGACCGTAAAGGAGTGGGTCGTGTTGGACGGGATGATGAGGGGCATGCCCACGGTCGGCGGCCTGTTCGTGATGGCCGGAACCGCGTGGGAGGATGTGGAGGTCTGACAAGTCGCTCCCTTGGAGTCCTGGGCAAGAACGTAGAACTCGACCACGGTTCCCACGGGGTAGTCCGTGGAGGATATCGTGGTTGTGTATGTTCCAGGCGCCGTCCCCGACATAGTCCGGGCGGACCAACTACCGGAGCCCTGCTGCCGATGGTAGAGGGTGGCCGTCACCGCGTCGCCGTCGGGATCGGAGATCGTGCTGAAGACCCTAAAGGAGTTCGTACCCTGGATGTCTGAGGCCGAGGGCGTGCTTGCGACGGGGGGGCGGTTATGGATGACCCTGACCTTGATGCTGTCAAACGCCGCATCCTCGCCGTCGGTCGCGTTGCCGAATACCTGATACCAACCCTCGGGCGAGGCCATCGTGTTCCAGACCTTGGTGCTGCCGGGGTAGGTCGTCCGGTTGGCGGGGTTTGACAGGTCCACAAGGGTAATCGAGAAAGTTAACGGGTCGCCATCAGGGTCCGACCCGGATATCGCGATCGTGGTGGGCCCGAGCAGCACCGTGCCGTTTGCCGGGGCATCGACGTGGACCGTGGGCGGGAGGTTTGTTACCGTGACGTTCACGGCGATATTTATCGTGTTGGAGCCCCACTTGACCGCGATGTTCCCGAGTATCTGGCCCTTGGTCGAGGTGTCCGCCTGGGCCCGGAACGCCCGCGACGTGTCGGGCGGGAGAAAGAAGGAGGACGCCCAGTCGTCAAGCACGGTCACCTTCGGGATGGACTCGGTGACGTTGACCTGAACGCCGGCCGTGCCCGTGTTCGCGACGTTGAAGGACTGCACGGTATAGACGTTGCGGGTCACGGCCACCCTCCAGCTGGTCGGGTTAACCTGAATGTTTGGGGCAAGGGTGTCCCTGACCTTCATCGCCACGGGCACGTACAACCGTCCGACAGCCGAGTCGATGACGATGTTGCCCGAGAAGTCGCCCGAGGTGCCCGTGTTGACGTTGGTGACGATGAGTTTCACCGTGCCGGATGCAGGGACGTTAACCGTGAACCCGGAGAGGTTGGACCCGAACTGGATGAAGCTGGGATGGGTGACCGTCGCGCTGACGGGTGACCCGCCCGAGTTGGACAGAAGAAACGTCTTGCTAGGGATCGAGGAACCCTTCTGGACGTAACCATATTCGCCTATCGTCCAGCTCGTCGGGTCGATGGTTAGCTGGGATGCGGCCAGGATGAATGTTGATGTGTCGGAGGCCGCCGAGTAGTAGGCGGTCACGGTGTATGTCCCTAGCGGGGCGTTGACGGGCATCGACAGTGCGGTTGAGAAGTGCCCGGTGGAGTTCGTGGTGGATGCGGTCTGCAGGAACAGGCCGCCGCTGGGATTGTTTACCTGTATGGTCACGATCGCTCCGCCAATTCCGAAAGAGCCGTATGTCAAGTGCCCCTGAATCGGCACGGGGTTGGTCCTGTAGTACGTGGCTCCAGCGGGCTTCGTCAGGGCAATCGAGTATGACTGGGCGGAGGCAGGGCCGGCGCTGGCCAGCACCACCATCGTCACGATCCCCGCAAGGCGCAGGTTTCTCATGGGCCTCAACATCCACCGGGTCTCAGGATCCAACTCCTAGCTTGGCTGCACGAAGAATGTGTGGACGTATGGGGCCGCAAGTATCCTGACGCCCGCTCCCAACTTGTCGTAGGCATAAACCGTCGCGTTGTACTTGGTCTGGCTTCCGATGTTAAGGCCGAGCCACCAGCTGAGCTGTACCGTAGCCTGCGCGCCTCCCGCCAGCGTCAGCTCGGCATGGATGCCGCCGTATCCAGGGGCCGGGGCGCCCGTCACGTCCTCCACGTTGATCACCGTTATGAAAGTCACTGGCACGCTCCACTGGTTCTGGATCACCGCCCTGACGCTCATCACGTCGCCCTCAGTGAAGCTGTCGGTCGGGGTGTAGCTCGTAAGGTTCAGGGCCCGCAGGGTTGTGGCCGAAAGCACCCTCAGCGGGTATTTGACCTCCACGGTCTTCGTGATGACGTTGTTGAGCGTGTTCGCCTCAAGGGTCACATTGACGTTCTGGGCCGCGGCCCTCAGGGTGAAGATGCCTTCCCCGGCAAGGGCGGGGTTGCTCCTGTCCCAGTAGAAGGTCACGTTAACGGCCTGTCCCGGGTTGAGGCTGAAGGTCCTGGGCGTGAGATTGGCGCAGAGTATGCCGTTTATGGTCAGGTTGGCGGTGATGCCTCCCTCCCAGAAGGATCCAAGGTTTTTGAACTCCACCTTCACTGGCGGGTCGTTAACATAGTTGGGGTTGAGCTGGTTGGCGACGTGTATGGCGTATGCCGCTATGTCGTGCAGCGGCTGGGTCACGTTCGCCGTGCAGGTGATGTTCAGCTTGGGCTCATCCGGGTCGTTTGTCGTTATGATCAAGAAGCCAGTCTGGATCCCCTGCGCGGAGGTGTCGAAGTAGGCCCGGAATCCCTTCGAAGTCCCTGGGTTTAGAGAGAAGACTGATGTGTCGTTTAGGGAGATCTTGGCCTGGCCGGAGCATGACCCCGAAAGCGTTGCCTGGCCGACGTTTGTGATTGAGAAGTCCTTGTAGGCGATGCTTCCCATGCTGACGTTTCCATAGCTCCAGTTCCGGTTGCTGAGCGTAAGATCCGGGTTGACGCCGTATGCATCCGACCCGTAGATTCCGGTTCTGAGGAAGTCGTTCTTGTAGGTCACCCACTTCTTCTGCGAAGAAAGCGTGGTTGTGCCGACCTTGTAGAGGCGCGCGGCCGCGGCGGAAGGCGAGGTCATGAAATAGACAACATCAAGGTAACCGTCAGCATCGCAGTCGAAGACGACAGGGGCATTTCCTAGGTTCGCCCAGTCCGACCCCGGAGCCCGGGAGAAGATCTGGCCGCTCCAGTCGAAGACCCTTATCGCATTGTCAACCGCCACAACCTCTGGCCAACCATCGCCGTCCAGATCGGCGATGGCTGGGGTCGCGATCCTGCTCTGCGAAGGCTGCGCAAGCCAGTCCTTCCTGTTGCCGTACCGGTCGATAGCCACGAGTTTCGTCCCGACGCCTGTGACGATGACCTCAAGGTACCCGTCGCGGTTGATGTCGCCGGCCACCAGCGACGCGGCCACGTTCAACCCCGTGGCGACCGTTTTCTTGAGAGATCCGGTTGACCCCGAGAAATAGCACACCCGACCGTCATCCGTGACCTGTGCAACCTCGACCTCACCATCTGCGTCGAAATCACCCATTATGGGTGACTGCTTCCCAGCGGAGGCCGGGAGCGTTGCTTCCCACTTCACGACTCCTGTTGAGCTGATCGCCTTTATCTTTCTCTGAGGGGGCTCAAGCAGCACGATCTCCACCGCTCCGTCATTGTCGACATCCCCTATGACGTGTGGATGGTCATGTGCTTGCGAGGTGGCAGGCTCTAGCGGAACGGTCATGTTCACCGTCCCGTCCTCCGCGTTCAGAACGACCAACTGATCCGTCCCTCCGTTGGCCCAACGGCCGAAGATGACCTCATACTTGCCGTCCCCGTCCAGGTCATAAAGCGACGGGCATCCGACCATGTCGTAGGTGCCGTATGTCTTTGTCCAGACCGCCGTTCCATTCCTGTACATGCACTTGAGCGTGTTGGCGGGGGTGGCCGCGATTATCTCCTTGGCGCCGTCCCCGTCGATGTCAACGGCTATGGAACTCTGCGTCTCGCCCCCGATCGAATGGGCGGCCTGGTCGCGAAGGACCCTTGTGCCTGTCGCGGTGTTGAGAATGTAGTAGGTCACATCGACGGTCACCTGGGGGTCCTGCTCCCACATCATGCGAAAGTCTATCTCCGTGGATCCGACGACCGTGGGGTTCGCCCCAGGGCCTCCCCCGGTTCTAACAACCCACGAGGCAATGATGCTGGGCTCCGTCAGAGCATTTCCGATCATGATTATGCTCGGCGGGAGCAATCCAGCCAGAAACAGGCTGACTACGACCAAAGCTACGAGAGGGGATCTCGACTTCATGCGGTCACTTCCAGTGGAACTTGGAACGGCCAGTTCGGACTGGTGAGGTTTGAGCGAAACCCGAATGACCTATTATATGTTTTGCCGGCTGCGTTGACGCCTGCTCAGTGTCGTCTCTTTTCTTTGCGGCTCGGCCGAGCCTCATCGGCCAAACTTCTTCTACGAGAAATGGGGATCCACCCCTGCCGCGCTCTCAGATCCCCCTACGGCAGACCTTCGCCGCCTGACGTCGGGTGCGATCGAACCCCCGTCTCGGACCACGCGCTTTTCTCGCGGTCTTCGTGGGAAAGCCGTCGAATGCGGGTCGAAATATTTAAATAGACTCTGGGCCCCTTTGACGCCGAACTTTTTTCTAGCCAGAAGAAGCTAAAGGAGGATAAAGTTTGTACAAAAAGGGATTCTCAGTAGCGACTATCGGAATCGTCCTAGCGAGCATGTTTGCAGCGATCCCCACAGCCGTCGCCCAGGTGCCAAGGCCGGCCAACTACATGTTGGTCGAATATGCCTGGCTCAAGGAGGACGGCGCGGGACCCGAGACATGGAAGCAGTACAACAACACGGGTTGGAACAGGCTGAACCTGAGCTTCAGGTTCTCCAAGGTTGACTTCGCCTATGTGGCTAGGAGCGCGGCGACCGCAGACAGTTTCAACGTGACCTTTATCGTGTACCACAACCAGAGCGCCGCGAACGGGTTCAACAAGACGGGCCACCTCTTCCCCGGTTCCACCCCGGTCTACACCATCACCATGCCAGCGACCACCACCCAGACGGCGGGTCTCTACACCTACCACCTGTTCATCACGGTCTACGACCCAGCGGGAGTGCCAGGGATATACCAGCTTAGGATCAACGAGACCGGCCCGGGATCGGGCTCATCCTGGACGAGCCCTGCGGGCAACCCGAACGTCCAGTGGATGTTCTTCTTCGTTCCAACCGTTTCCCCAGCGATAACCGTCACGGACCAGCTTGGCAGGCCCCAGCCGTTCTACCTGGATGGCCCGTCGCCGTCGACCAAGTTTAACGCCACCATGGTGATCGCGCCTCCGGGCAACAACACCGGCGCCACGACGGCAACGGTGAAGTGGTTCAACCCGGCCGGCGTCCAGATCGGTTCGACCAAGACGGTGCCCATCTATTACGTCGGTGCTGGCAAGTGGGCCGCGCAGAACGTCATCAATGCGAACACCAGCGCGTTCCCGTTCAACGCTTCCTACCCCTACAGCGTGCAGATAACCATGGGCTACTTCATCCAGGCCGGGACCTTCTACGTGCTTTCGACGCAGTGGGTCCAGGTGAGCATTGACGTGACGCCGGTCAAGGGCCAGTGGTTTGACCCAAGCAGCTTCCAGGTTACCTTCACGGCGCAGATCAACACCGGGATGTCGTACAACCCGTACCAGAGCGTGTGGAACATCTCTCTACAGTTCTGGGACAAGGTCCACTACTTCTCGGGCGGCGTCCCAGTGTGGAGACGTGGAGGTGTCCTAGCCAACCTCAGCTGGAACATCACCGGCTACCCGGTGATCCCAGGGAGCAGCTACACCTACACCTACACCAAGATGATACCAGCGAGATGGATCGACAACAGCACTGACAGGTTGAGCGAGTTCTTCGGCGACTACGAGATCAGGTCGGTCCCGATGGCCCAGTTCCCGGCGGTGACTGCAAAGAAGGCCTTCTACGTGGATGACCCCATCGAGGGATATACCTCGAGGGTGAAGGCATCGACCACGAAGGTGGGCATCTTCGAGCAGAAGCCTGCAACGATCTGGGCGAACGTGGAGTTCGACCCGACCTACCTGAGGAGCCGTGTGAACAGCAACGCGGCCTACACGAACAAGAAGACCAACATCACCTGGTACTACCCGACGCCGCCTACGCTGCTCAAGCCGCCTGGTAACTACCAGACGACGATGACGCAGGATGCGGGCTGGCCGTCGAGCCAGTACTGGGCCTTCAGCGATGCGAAGATCAACGCCACCCGGCCGATCGGGACGTACTACATAATCGTTAACGCAACCACCAACAACAACTACGTGGTCAGGGAGCTGATCACTTACAGCGTGGTCTACAGGGCGCTCTACCTGGAGATCTGGCCCAAGTGGCCGGTGTATCAGCCGTGCATGAAGAAGACCATCATCGGGAAGACCTACTACCTCGACGAGTACGACAACGAGGTCCCCGTTGACTGGGGCTTCTACATCTACCAGCTGGTCGACCCCAACGGCGTGGTCTACAGCGAGCCAACCGAAAGCTTGGGCGGGTACGTCCAGGCCTTCGGCACGCTATGGTTCGACGAGTGGGCTCCATTCCCGTGGACCTACACAAAGAAGATCGCTCCGAGCACCCAGGCCCTCGGCGCCATCGTCGATGACTTGCCATCGGACGCCGAACCGGGAACTTGGACGGTCTACGCCATGGCCTTGAACACTAGCTGGAAGAGCACGGGAGTCCAGACCATAGAGCCGTACAGCTACCAGGGACCGGCGACATGCACCTTCGTGGTGAGTGGCGAGGACGTCCACTTCATGATCGACGACATCCTAGCGGCGATCGATGAGACGAGCAGCGTGACATGGGACAAGCTTGCCGAGGTGATGACCAAGTTGGACAGCATCTCGAGCCAGATAACCAGCTTGAAGGACACCGAGATCAAGTCGATCATAACCAAGGTCGACGCGGTCATGTCCAAGCTGACCAGCATGGACACCAGCATCACCGCCAAGCTGTCCTCGATCGAGGAATACTCCCGTGAGATAAGGGCGCTGACCTCGAGGATCGACAGGTGGCGCACGGACCTAGCGACGATGTTGACGGACAACTTCGCCAAGGTGAT
This sequence comes from uncultured Thermococci archaeon, assembly GCA_964549615.1. Lineage (GTDB taxonomy): Archaea > CAYQAE01 > CAYQAE01 > CAYVLA01 > CAYVLA01 > CAYVLA01. The sequence goes on from CAZJVP010000076.1 coordinate 10,761, forward strand.
CGCCGAGGTGAAGGCGGTCAACAACAACATCAACAGCAAGTGGACTGAGCTCGGCGGGCTGTGGGACGTCACCTTCTGGAGGACGTCCAGAGACCCCAGGTCCCTCGCCTGGAGGATCGAGAACGCCAAGGGCGAGGTCCTGACCCAGCTGACGAACACGCTGAACACGATGATCGCGAAGATGGACACGGTGAACGCTGGTCTGGCAGAGAGGCTGACCAACATCCTGAACTCGATCGCGTCCGAGGCGGGAGGCCTTGATGCGTCGGTCAGGGCGACCATCACGCAGAACATCAACTACGCCATCTCAAGCATTAGGGAGAAGGTTGATCAGAGCACTGCCACGACGGGCACCAAGATCGCGGACGCGGCCAACGGGCTGCATGCCAGGTTCGCGGGCGTGATCTCGGAGATCGGGTATGTGAGCGACAAGGTGGACAAGGTCTACGAGAAGGTCGGCGGCGTTGAGTCCAACATAAAGGACAAGGTCGCGTCCGTCGACTCCTCGGTTGGCACCAAGCTCCTTGTGGCGATCATCCTGATCGTGATCGTCCTGATCCTGTGCCTGCTTCCGATCGTCGCTCCAGGGTTCAGAATGAAGGAGTAGAGCCAGCGGAACTCAAACTCAATTTTTTCTTTTTTCTTTTCTCTTCTTTCCTTCTTTTCACTCAGTAGGGTGTATGAGGTTGTTTTTGGTTTTCTGCCTGGCCGAGGCCGGCCCAGTCTTGCTAGAAGATGGGTGAATTCATGCGATGCCCGTGCGCCAGTGAATAGGAAGAACCAAGGTTCCCGGTTCTGGTTCCGAAACCTTCCTGACGCTCACGTCGTCGAAGAAGGATGTTCCGTCCAGATAACCCTCCAGGCCGAACCAGGCCAAGTTCGCCTCGTCAAGGACGGCGGTCTCGGCCACCTGCAGTCCGTCAACGTACATCTTGCACGATGCCGGGCCGACGCTGATCGAGAGCCTGTGCCACCCAGGCGTCCTAGCGATGCTAGTTGCAGCGTAGGAGAGGGGGTAGACGTGGTACACGTAGTGCGTCGCGTTTGCAGCCGGGTAGACCCCCACGCCAATGAAGCTGGAACGGCCGTCGAACAGCCTCAGGATCGCCAGGGTCCTTGTGTCGTTCGCTAGGTCATCGTAGTACCAGGCGGAATATTCGAAGGGTCCGCCTAGGCTTTTCCTCACCTTCGGGTAGAGCTTCGATCCCACCAGAGCAAGCGCGTATTCCGAATCCCTAGCGTGAAGGCGCGAGCCCCTTGCGTTGCCCTGCACCGCGTCCCAATCGCCAAGGTCCGGGGTGACGGCCTGGAGGCCTTCCCAGGATCTCGCCAACCCGATGCGACAGCGGAATGATGTGTCGAAGGCGGAGTAATACAGCCAGATCTCGTCCCCGACCACCACGGGCGAGGATCTGTATATCCTCATGGATTCCCATGTCCCGGGGACGGGCGCAAGGATCGGGTTCTGCAACGACCTCGTCCAGTTGACTCCGTCGGACGACCTCGCGAGGCAGAGGTGGTACTCGGCGCCGTCGTTGGCGACGTAGTACAGCAAGAAGGAGCCATTGTGGAAGATCACGTCGCCGTGCCAGATCGCCTTCATGTCATACGATGACGGAAGCGGGCTTAGGAGCGGGTTCTCAGGCAGCTTGGTCCAGTGGATGCCGTCGGCCGACCTCGCGCCGCACATCCAGACCAGGGTCCTGTTTCCTTCGGCGCCTTCCGAGAAGTACCACATGTGGAAGCCCGTTTCGTTGTGGTAGACCGTGGGGGACATGAGGAAGTCGTGCGATTCGTGGCCCAGCCCCACGTCCGCGGACAGGACCGGATTAGCATCGATCTTGCGGAAGACCTTGCCGTCTTTGGATATGGCGAGTCCTATCCTCTGCCAGCTCTTGTTGGCCGGCCTTCCGGCGTAGTACAGAAACCATGTATCGCCCACCTTGACCACGTCGGGGTCGGCGAGCAGCCCGTCGTCCCACTGGCCTGGATCCCCGGGCTCGATGAGGGGATTCCTCACGCCTTTGTCGGTGAAGTGGATGCCGTCGTTGGATCGAACAAGGCAGGGCAGTTCGGCCGAATCAGGCGGGTAGGGGGTGTAGTACATCCAGAACTTGTACCCGTCCACGCGCTTTGCAAAGTACAGGACATCCGGGTGCACGACGCCCGTGCCTTTGTATTCCTTGATTTTCAGCGGGTTTCCTTCAAACCTCTCGAAAGCCTCGCCCATGGGAAGCGCGGCCTTTGTCTCGAAGGACGTGAAGAACACGAAGGTTTCGGTTCCGTTCGTTCGCGGGCCTGCGCGGCGATTTCCATAATAGAGCCAGATCGTTCTCGTGCCGTTGGAGGGAATTCGCGGCACCCTGACCCAGATCCTCGTATGCTCTGTGCCGATTCCGGACTCTATCCAGTAGGGAAGCTCGGTCAGATCGTCCTGGTCGACCAGGCGGATGTCGCTTCCGTCCGGCTTCATCCTGCGCGCGGAGATCAAGCTCTGGGTGTCGATCTGTACGAGAACCTGATGGTCGATCAGGTCCTCGGCGCTTCCGTTGGCGTCAAGCCTGACGGGCATGCGGAACTTCCAATCGCTGCTCCACCAGTGGCCCGAGTAGGTAACCTCGATCCAGATGCGGTCAAACCAGCCCATACTCGTCGTAGCCTTCTCATCTGCCTTCACCATAAGAGCGAGGCCTTCCAGCATCGTGGCGTTGACCCCAAGGCGGGAAAGGCTGGACGCCCAGGTTTTCGAACCGGCCCTCTTGGATGGCCGTATTTCCTTGGCGCTCTGGTCGCCCACCGCCAAGATGAAGCGGAAGCCGAAACCCCGGCTGCGGTTGGTCAGAAGTGCTTTGACGACGATGCTGTGTATCCTCGATCCTGGGGGGATGTGCCCTTGCCAGCCGGAAAGCACCAGCCGATCCTCGCCCATGCCTCGGATTCCAGCGGCCTTCCCGTCCTCCTTCGATAGCGGGGCGACGACGTCCTCTCCCTCGGAGCCGATGCTGCGGGTTGGCAGGTACTCGGCCCGGAGCCTGCGCGGGGCTGCGAGCAGGACAACTGACCCGAGGCCGATGAGCAGGATGACCAACGTCGCTGCAAATATGGCCCTGGTCGGCCGCTCTCTGTATCGCCTCAGCCCGGGTGACATGACAAGGAGCTCGTACGCCGAGGGTCAGCGCCTCAAAAAAGTTTTGGGGTTCACCCCAACCCTCAACGATTCCCCTCCCGGCGTGGATGTCCAAGGCTATCGGCGGGCGCTCGGGCGATCTTCCTACCTCTTGGTGACGGCCTTCATCAGCAGCCCGATATCCATCTCTGCTGCAAGGACCGGAACGGGAAGTTGCCATGCGGCCAGGACGGCCGGGTGGATCTCGCCCAGCACCCCGATCGCCTGTTGGCCCAGGATCATGCTCGCAGCGCGGCCGTCGATGAAGGCGGGATCGGTGGTCGGCCTCATCTCGCAGCTGGCTCCGAGGGAGAGCAGTATCGATTCTGCGACGCCCTTGATCTGGGTGAAGTTCACCTTCGAGTCCGCCCAGGCGAAGGACAGCTTCCTGGCCGTGCGGCACTCCTGGCCTGCCAGCTCCACCGCATCGCCGACCTCGAAGACGAGCTGCGGGTAGGAGACGTGGGCGTTGTGGGACAGGAACTCCATCACGGATGGTAGGAGGTTTGGCCTGAAGATCGAGAAATTCTGGCTGACCGGATTCTCGATCTCGACGAACGGGACGCTCCTGTTCCCCATCCTCGCGCAGACGTTGTCAGGGCTTGTGAGGATGAAGGTCATTATCTCTTGGAACCCCAGCCCGATCATGAGCTCGCGCACCGCATCGGAGAAGTCCTCAAGTTCGTCGGTGCGTCCCACCGTCGGGATCTCGGGCCGTATCGGCGTCATTCTGTGGTAGCCGTACATCACGGCGACCTCCTCTATCAGGTCCGCCTCGTGCATGATGTCCCCGCGGTAGGGCGGGACTTCAACCTCTATGAGCGCCCCGTGCGGACGTGCGCCGAACCTAGCCTTTCTTAGCAGGACGATCATCTGGTTCCTGCTCATGTTGAGCCCGAGGAGCCTATTGCAGCGTTCGGGGTCAAGGGTTCTCGTCTCCGTGGACAGCTCAGGCGTGATGCGGACGTCCCTTTTGCCGTAGACGAGCTCGACGCTGCCGATCCTCCCTCCTCTGTCCGCGAGCGCGGTCGCGAGCACGTTCAGGCCCAGCGACAGGGCTCGAAAATCCATGCCCGTGGCCTCGACGAAAAGGTTCCTCGTCTGGGGCGTCACCCTGCCGAGCGTGTTGGAGTTAATGATGGGGGGCATCGAGAGAACCTGGTTTTCTGAGTCCAGGAGGATGGGATAGCGGTCGAACCCCTCGAGGAGATGCGCAAACTCCCTGCCTTTGGGGTGTTCGGCGAGTATCCGTCGCGGCGTCATCTCCTCTTCGGAGCCCAACGGGACGAAGGCATGTTCGTCCGGCCGGGTGACCGTGTAGGTGACGGGTGGCTTGATCAGGTCAAGGTCATAGAACCCTATGGCCATCCTCCTCCTGCCTCGCCCATAAGTCGTGTGCATCTTCTCCTGAAGGTTCATGTAGGAAACGATAGCCTGATCGGAAAGCGTCACCCCCCAGGCGCAGCAGGCGACCACGCAGGGCCTGACCTTCTTCACCTTCGGGTCAACGTAAACACGGCCGCCCGAAGGGCGTGTCCTGAACTTCGGCAAGCCGGTCTCGATCCCGAGGTAGCCTTTGAGCGTCCGGGCAATGCCCTCCGCAGATAGAAGGTCTACCCTGTTGCTGTCTAGGACCTCGAGCCTTATCTCCTCCCCCTCTATGGACTCGACTCTGGCTTTGCATCCAAGCATGGCGGACTCCAGTTCCTTCTCATCCAGGGTTCGTCCAAGCAACGAAAACAAGTCTGAGGCGAAAATGCTGGTTGCAGGCATCAGGGCACCACCCGGCTGTTCCTCAGCCACTCAAGGTTGTGCGAGAAGAGTTCCCTGATATCATCAAGGCCCAGGCTGAACATGGCCAGCCTGTCTATGCCCATGCCCCAGGCGATCACGGGGATCCGGACCCCGAACGGCTTCGTGACCTCTTCCCTGAAGATCCCGGCGCCGCCAAGCTCCACCCACCGGTCCTGCGCCGCCGAGTATGCAATCAGGTCGACGGATGGCTCGGTGAATGGGTAGTAGCTCGGGACGAAGGCGTAGTTGGGCTGGTGGGCGATCTCAACGGCGAACATCTCGAGGATGCCGAGCAGATGTCTGAAGGTCAGCCCCTTGTCTGCGATTATGCCCTCGCACTGGTTGAACTCTATCAGGTGGTTCCTGTCCAGCACATCCGGCCTGAAGACCCTCGCTATCGAGAAGTACTTCGCCGACCCGCTTATTCCCCCCGCTAGCGTCCGGGCAGAAAGCGCCGTTCCCTGGGTCCTGCCGACAAGGCGCGAGGCCTCCTCGGCCGACCATTTGTAGCGCCAGCCCGTTGAACCGGTCGTCCAGCCGTTCTCATGGGTCATCCTGACCCTCCTCACGTAATCCTCCTTGGGCAGGACGCCGTGCGAGGGATTCTTTATCCTGAATGTGTCGTGTATCTCCCTTGCGGGATGGTTCTGGGCCTGGAAAAGCGCATCGAAGTTCCAGAAGGCCAGCTCGACAAGGGGCCCGGTCATCTCGACGAATCCCATGGCGACAAGCTTCCTCCGGGTCATGTCGAGGAAGCGCCGGTACGGCTGCTTCTTTGCCGCCCTCGCGGCGGGAGCGGGCGCACTGACATCGAAGGGCTTGAAACCCCTGACCTTCCATTCGCCGGACCTCAGCGCATCGGGCGTGAGGTCGACCATCCGTGTGTCGGATCCAACCTGCTTGGCCGCCGCGACGCCTTCCCGGGTGAGGCATGCGTATCTTTCGACGGCCTCCGTCCTCTCGATAAGTCCCCTCCTCACCAGCAGCTCGGCTGACTCTGGCTGCTGCCCGTTCGCCACCTTCTCAAGCTCGAGGCGAAGCGGGTGTTGCGTCGCCACGGTCCGCCCCTTCTCCGTGGGGCTCAGCACTCCCTTCTCCAGCACGATCAGGCCTTGCGACTTAGCCTGCCCCATGCCAATGGTTGCCAGTTCCCTGCCCAGCGCGTCCAGCGCATCGGCCACCTCCAGCCGACCCGCCCGAACAACCCTCTCGAGCAAGATCTCCTCAGGCAGCCCATCCCTGAGGGCTTCCCTGCCCCTCGGCGTGAGCGAGAACACGATGCGCCGGACGTCCCTTGTCTGGACTAGGCCCCTTTCCCTGAGCATCGATACGCCCGCATAGACGGACTGAACCGGCAGGGAAAGGGTCTGGGCAACCTCCTCGAGCTTCCTCTCGCCGCCCTTGGCGAGTTCCTGAAGCATCTCAACTTCCAATCGGTGATATTCCGCCATCCAGATCATCCGGCAGGGCGGGCGATGCCGCTACTGCGTCAGCGAGATTATTGCCTCCGCGATGTCTCCGTTGGCACGGATGAGGGCATCCCGCGCCTTCTCCTTTGAAGTCTTGGCCTGTGATGCGACGAGCTGGACATCCTCCTCGGATATCTCCGGCGCACCGGCCAGAGCCTCGCCCTTCACCTGGGCCTTCTCCTTCTCCTCCTCGCCGACCACCTGGTACATCGTCTGGCCCATTATCTTTGTCTTGGTTACCTGGGGGCTGGTTATGGTGATCTCGCCTTTTTCGCTATAGATGACCACCTTGCTGACGTTGGGTATCTGTTCGACCCGCATCCCCAACTGGCGCATCATCCTCTCCATCTGCCTCGGGTTCATCCCCTTCATCGGATACATGATGATCCCTTCCCCGTGCTTCTCCTGCACCACCAATCAAGCCTCTGCTTAAGAATCTTCAGATCCGTTCTGAGGGAGGGGTTCTCGACATCGGCCATGCGGTCCTCCAACCTACTGATCAGGTCTTGCACGTTGCTTGACTCCTCAAGCAGGTTGGCGAGCATCTCGCGGGTCCTCCCGATGTAGCATAGGCTGGGCACCACATCGGCAAACGCCGACCATGCCCTGCGGCAGCCGTCTTCGTCCATCGGCAACCCTCAGGATCCCTTCACTGCCACCGTCTGTACCATAGGTCTTCTACCGGATTCATTAATAACATCCACCAAGGGCGCAAGCATGCGTGGAAAGGATATCCTTCTGGATATCTTCCGACAGGAAGAGAGGGAGCAAGTCATTCAAGGTCTGCACGTCGTGCGGGGCGAGGCTTTTCACCACGGACCTTGAGTCCCTCGAGTTCTACGGCTGCCATCCATCGAGGGTTCTCTGCCTCTCCTGCAAGGAGGCCATGGACAGAAGCTCGGCATCTTGGCGCCCCGGATCGCTTGTGCATGCTCTCTCAGCCAGCTTAACGAGGGCAGATACCTCTAGGCCTAACTCCATCGGCGTCTCAACGCTCGCCTGGGTTCTCGTCGGTTGCCTGCTATGTGCATCCGTCGCCATCAGGTCGGTACAGTCCAGGGCTCAGGCACTGCCGTTCGAAGGGGTTCGTGACCTCGTCCTCGTCTATGTTCCCTATAACCCGAACGACGAGCAGGTCACGACGGACTGGTTGGCCCCTTACGTGTCATATCTTGACGAGGATGGGCGGAGCAAGGAATGGCTGTTCGACTCGTTCCTGTTCCTCAGCATCTTCTCGGAATCAAAGGCGTGCTTCTGGGGCTACTCGACGGCTTCGGACTGGCGCTGGTGGATCGACAAGATCTTCGCCGAGGGCGAACAGGTGGATGCGCTCAACAAGGAGGTGGAGAGGGTGAAGAGAATCCTCGGCAACCCGTCAAAGAGGGGCGTCATCATCTCCATACCGTACCCGGACCCAGCCGTGGATGACTTCGGACTGAGGTCCAAAGACGGCCGCACCTTGAGCTTCTCGCCTCACGGTGGCCATGGCGCCAGGGATAGGCTTCAGGCATGTGTCTGGTTCGTGGACGAGGTTGCGGAGAGGTGGAGGTCGGGAGCACACCGGTACAACAACCTGGAGCTAATAGGTTTCTACTGGTTCCAGGAGGAATTACTGGAAGGCGATGCCACTCTGGTGAACGAGCTTGGCGCCCACATCCGCTCGCAGGGTTTCAAGTTCTTCTGGATACCCTACAATTCGGAGTCCAACATCCAGGCTGTGAAGGACTACAGCGAGGGGGATCTTGGATTCGACTTCGTCTGGATACAGCCCAACTGCCACTCCTCCAGAGAGGGCATACAGGAGAGGTGGAACGAGCAAAGGGACATACGTCGCGTCGCGGAACTGGCAGGTTCGCTGGGCGCATCCATCGAGATCGAGATGGATCGGCGCCTGTACCAGACGGGCGACCTGGAGTGCCTCAACTACTTCTACGACTACCTTGACCAGGGGCTGTCCCTCCAATACATCGACAAGGCCCTTGCTTACTATGTCTTTCCCACCGATCTCTACCGCAGCCAGAACCCCATCGTCAGGCGTGCCTACGAGGCGCTGTGCGAGTTCGTCAAAGGGAGGTATAGGCCTGTGGGCTACTTCCTACATTGCGACGTCGGGGCAAACGATGGGTCGTCGAAGGTGTCATCAATCATCCTAGAGTCGACCTGGGGCTGGGGGAGCCCTGAGGTGGCAGATGGGTCGTCCTGCAGGTTGGCCCTGCCCGGGGCTGTCTTCGTTCTGGACCAGCTCGACCCCTCCAAGGATCTCGTACTGGCGGTCAGGTACCAAACCGCCCACGAAGGGCATGTGCAGGTCCGACTTGAGGACTCGTGGGAGACAGTTGGAGAGCTGGTGGCGGACGGCCTCTGGCACACGGGCCACTGGCCGGTGAGGCTCTCTGGCAGCGGCGTCAGACACATTGCGGTCAGTTTGACGAACATCACTAGAGTATCCGACATCTGGGCATATCCGGACGAAACCATCTTCCGCCTGCAATATGGCTCTGGACAAAGCTTTCCCGGTCTTTACTGCGACCATCCGAAGGAGGGCGACGAATGGAGACTCGGCCCCGGGAGAGAAGTCACGTTTGTACATATGGATTCGGCCTCGGTCTGGATCATCGGCGCAACGTACAGGGCCTCAACGCCTGTAACCATGTCGGTGGCCTATCCAGATGTAACTCGGAGCATCGTTCTAGGACCATCCTCGAGTTGGACGAGCAGCTTCTTCTGCACGGAGCGTTACGCACGGGACGGACCCATCCTGCTGAGATTCGAGGACGACGTGGAGGTCCAAGAGATCTGGGCCGCGCCCCGGCGGCTTCACACCGATGTCGGGACATCGTGGGATACCAGCCCACAGCGCCATGACCCAGGCGCTTGCGTCGGTGCGGGGTGGAGTGCCTCGCGAAGGACATACTCCAGTCCCAGGGTGACCTACAGGAGCGGGGGCAACGGTTCCACGATCCATATCACGACCCCCGATGCGTCCGTTCCATGCCTTCTCAGTCTGTTGTACCGCTCCGAGGACGAATTAAGCGTTCGAATCTCCGGCGCAGCGAACGCGAGCGTGAAAGAGTTGCCTGCCGCATCCGGTTGGGGTCTTCACACAATCTCCCTGCCGCCTTCGACGGGCCCCTTGACTCTTGAGTTCATGGGCCCCGTCGATCTAGCGTCAATGTGGGTGGAACTCGCCTGCCGGTAGGCTGCCAGCACCCACGCAATCCAGGGATGCCCGTGATCATCGGCTCAAGGCTTGGGTCGCGGCAATCGCCCCGGCGTGCATCAAGATCACGGATCGCCTAGGCATCCACTGTGCATCATCCTCCTTCTTGCGCGGGGGGCCTTCTGGGAGTAAGCACGAGCACTCTACCCGGCCTTCACATCCGAGAGGGCCCTGTAAATGTCGGTGAAGATCTCCTTCAGTCCTATCCTGATATCCCAGCCCGGAAAGTGTGACCTTGCCTTGTTCACGTTCGATATCCACCAGATGTGGTCTGCCTCTCTCTGCGGGCCGTGCTCGTAGCGGATCTTCCTGCCGGTCACCTCTTCTATGAGGTCGAATGATTCAAGAAGGGATATTGAGTTGGCCCTTCCTCCGCCCACGTTGTAGACCTCTCCTGGCTGGGGCTTCTCAACGAAGCGGTAGAACAGCTCGGCAAGGTCCTTCGCGTGGATCACATCCCTGACCTGGTAACCCCCGTACCCGTAGACCGTTAGCTTCTCACCGGTCAGCGCCTTCTTGATGAAAAACGGTTCCCAGTTGTGCATCTCCACAGCCTTGGCAGCCCCGCCCGTGATGCACCCCATTCTGAACACCCCCGTTTTCAGCCCGTAGAGCCTGGCATACTCTTGGGTGTACAGGTCGGCACACGTCTTGGAGACCCCGAAGGGCGTGTGCATATTCTGATCGATCCTCAGCGATTCGTCAAAACCATCCTTCAGCGCCGGGTCCACCGGCTCGAACCTCTTGCCGACCTTCTGGTAGGAGAAGTAGTTCGGCATCTCGCCGTAGACCTTGTTGGTCGAACAGTAGACGAAGACCGCATCCGGGTTTTCTTTCCTCAACGTTTCAAGGAGGAAGAGCGTGCCCCAGGCGTTCACCTGGAAGTCCTCCACCGGAATCTCTATGGATCTTGGGTGCGAGGGCTGGGCCGCCGCATGGATGACCGCGTCCGCGTCCCCCAGGAGCGGCACCACCCGGTCGTCTCGAATGTCTATCTCGTGGTTTTCCACGCCGATTTCCGCGAGCGCCTTGGCGGTGGGGGCGGTGTCCCCCTCGCTCCCGAACAGCCTGCCGCGCATGAAGTTGTCCACGCTGGTCACATTCCATCCCCTCGCCGCGAAGAGGCTGCAGCATTCCCATCCCACTAGGCCGGCGCCCCCCGTCACTACCACCTTGCGGCTCATGTGCCCAGCTCGCCGACCCTCCTTCAAAAATCTATTTTCGGCGGATCGGCGCGATCTGTGCCAGTTCAAGAGGTGCGTCCGTGCCTAATGCCTCGCCCTGTCGCGGGTTCCCGGAATCATCGCCCTGGCGAGGTCGCCGGGCCTCGTGCCTGGTGCGAAATATTGAAATGCCGGAGTGGCAATTCCTAGCGCCGGTGGCTTGAGGGTTAAGGGAAGATGGCTATTGCTGGTTCTGGCGCTCGGGCTCGTCACGATAGGGCCGGCCAGCTCGCAGGCCAAGGCGCCGACCTACCGGTTGACGATACAGATACACGATTCGCCCGACCCTGGCTCGTACTACCTCTTCTACTTCGCGAACATAGAGTTCGCGCGCTCGGACGAACCCGCGCTGAACCGATCCATACAGATCATCATACCCAGGACCGAGCAGCCCGTCATGGCCGTCTCCGCGTACTCGCCGCAAAACTACTCGGCCCCTAAGATGGTACGACAAGAGACCGACCAAGGGATTAGGTTGACCCTGACTACCGACGCACCGTCGTGCGAGGTGCGGTACTACTTGACCCTGCAGGCGGAATACGGCGGCAGGGAAGGAGACTACCTCTTGCGGTTCGCGGCGCCAAGGCCGGAGAGCCCGGTCAGCGGCGTGACGGTGTCGATAAACTGGCCCAACTGGAACTACGACGTCAAGAGGATCCTGCCCAAAGGCGCGGAGCGCGTCGAGAACATCCTGTTCGAGACGGATCCATACAAGGTGGTCTCGTACTACTGGTACTTCCCCGGAAGCGACTTGGCAACCAGGTTCCCCGACCAGATCTCCGTGACTCTTCGGACCGCGGCAGCCATCTCGAGGATAAATCGCAATCAGAGCATCCTGATCTTCGCCCTCGTGGTGTGCGTGCCCCTCGCGATCTTCATCGCAGTCCATCCTCCGAAACGCGGGGGGCCGCCCGAAAAGGGTAAGCCGTTCAGGATCGAGGAGACGAAGGGCGAGGGCAGGGTCGTCAGGCGCGTGAGGTACAAGGTGAAGTGAACCGGATGGTGTGCGCCGGCCGGGATTTCCAGAGCTAGATCTTTTGAACCCGGGTCGCAAGCGCTCCGCCCAGCGCGCGGTTGGCAGGCTTGTGTCTTAACCAAGCTGGACTACCGGCGCACCCAGGCGTCCGGCATCCTGAGAAACCCTAATTAATCTTTTCGAATTGATCGAGGCAGCCGTGCTGTTCCTGACGCTCGTTGACGCGGAGATCGAGCTCGTTCCGGAGGAAATCGCCACCCACGAGGTCATCGTCCGGCGCTCCAGAAGGCGCCGAATGGATCCCACCGAGATGCTCCTTGACTCCAACCTGGATCACCGCGCCATGGTTGGCCTGGAGGACGGCGCCAGGAGGGGCCGGCCGGACATAGCACATATCTGCCTCCTCAACGCCCTTGACTCCATTCCGTGCAGGGAAGGCAGGATGAGAGTCTACGTTCACACCAGGCACGACATAGTGATGGAGTTTGACCCCAGGACGCGAATACCCCGAAGCCAGAACAGGTTCTATGGCTTGCTTGAGAAGCTCCTTTCGCAGGGCAGGGGGACGGATCTGGTGAAAGTCTGGAAGATGTCTCTTCGCCAGTTGCAGGAGCAGCTTGACCCCGATCTCTCGCTGGGATTCAGCAGGAGGGGCGAACCCGCGGACCTTAGGTCGGTTCTCTCCCAGGGACAAAAGGTGATGGCGATGGTGGGCGGATTTCCAAGCGGATATTTCCGAAGCCCTGTAGAGAAGATGGCTAGGATCGTGAGGTGCTACGACCAGCCCCTGGATGCATGGACCGTGGTGAATCTAATCATATGCGCATACGGAGGCGTACCGGTGGGATAGGCCTTGCGGCGGCCCCATGGCTCAAGATCGGCTCAGAGGAGGATCGCGCGGGAGCGGATTGACAGGTTGCTCCACCTTGCCCAGGCGGAGATTTCGGCCAAACCGGAGAGATCGCTCCGATATGTCCGCCTGGCCAGGGCGATAGCGATGAAGTGCCGGCTCAGGATGCCGCGGCGCTGGAGGAGGATGATCTGCAAGCGGTGCGAATGCCTTCTGATCCCGGGCAAGACCAGTCGGGTAAGGCTGAGGGGATCCCGGCTGAACGTGACTTGCGCAAGCTGTGGTAAGGTCCACCGTTACCCGTATAGAAGCCGCATCACCTAGCTCGCTGCCGCTGGGCGCGCCTCTTCCTTCGCATGCGCTTCTTCTTCCACTTCCATCGCATGCGTCCTTTCTTCTTCCATTTTCTCGGTCTTTTTCCCATGAGGCCACCAAGCGGTAAGCTCGTTAGACGGAGGCCACGAGGCCCGACGAGGCGGGATCCGTGACCGCGGCGCGGTCGCCCGACCGCATTCTTAAATAGCACCTTTCGCGCCGCTTGTAGAAAGACGTATCAGAGGCCTCCTGTCTGGAGAGCACCATGGCTTCGGTTGAGGAACACGTGAACAGGCTGAGGGACGCAATCCGCATCATGGCGGAGAACTGTCCCTGGCTGAACCAGCAGGAGACGAAGGGAGACTACACGAAATACGGCGACAAGGGCGCATTGTGCCGGCCGGAGGAGAAGATCTCCGCGGGGAGGGCCGCGGCGTCGGCCTACCAGACGGTAAGGCACCTGGAGTTCGACCACCTCAACCAATGCAGGGATGCCATAAAGGATCAACTTTCTAGGAGGAGGAACCTCCCGGAGGAAACGGGAGGGTTTCTTGCCAAGGACCTTTTCGAGAAGTGCGAGGCCATAACCAGTTGCATTGCGTGCTCCTGCGGAACGGCCGTCTCGGCATACCACAACTTGGAGAACCTCGCGACGATCTTGGCCGGCGAGGGAGCCGGCCAGCAGCCCTCAGGCCAGGCATGAACTAGTCCCAGCGCGCGGCGCCTCAGCTAACAGCCATCTGCTAGACGATGTGCCCTGTGCTGGGAGCAAAAAGGTTTCTGCGCGAGGCGACCGCCAGACGAAATATCGAGATCAGTCCGAAAATGTAGATGACGGCCGCCCTCGCTAGGTGGTCAAGGAGGGCCGAAGCCATTGCATCCGAGCCGGCGATGTTGAACAGGCCCAGAACTCCTCCTATGGTTGCCTCATGCACGCCTATGCCCCCTGGAGTGATGGGGATCGTCTGCACGACGAACGCCGAAGTGGCTGCTATGACGACTGGGAAGATCTGGACCGGCACGCCAAGAGCCCGTATCGAGAAGAACAGGCAAGCTATCTCGGCACCCCAAACCGGAAAGGACAGGCCGAACGAAAGGAGTAGTGCGGGCTTGTTGGCCCACATCGATTTGAGGCCCCGACCCATCGAATCGATGATCCGAGCCATCCTCGTCAGCCCCGGCAGGCGCTGCAGGAAACCCGTGCCGAATGCCACGAGAGCCATCAGCAGTACAAGGAGGCCCGCCCCTGCAATGAGGAAGACCAGCCTGTCCCATTCGGCCCCGCCCAGCCAGAAGGAGGACAGACCGAGCAGAACCGCAAGCATGGCGACGTCCATGACGCGTTCCACCACGACCGTCGAGAGAGCGACCGAGGCTTCGACCCTACGGCTCGCCTTGCTGAGGGCCACGGGCCTCAGGAGGTCGCCCAGCCTGGCCGGGACGATGTAGTTGACAAGCCATCCGAAGAGGAGCGACGCAAACACCAAGTCCCTACCAGCCACCCTGCCCGCGCTTCTGAGAAGGACGCTCCAGCGCCAGGTCCGCACCAGAAACGAAAGGAAGATTGCCAAACATGCCACTATCCAGAGACCCAGCGACATCCTCGATAGCGCGGCGGACACCTGGGAGAAGTCTAGGAAATAGAACATGGCTATGAACATCAATGCGCCGATGAGAATGGATCCGAGCAACCTTAGCTTCGAGATCCTGACGGTCCCGCTCAGTAGCTCCCGAAGCGCCACCAGGTTGCCCCAGATGAACAGGGACAACAGTCGTCTTCCGTAGGATGGGGCGGATGAGCCGAGGCGGAGCTTGGACTCGCCCCTTTTTCTCGCTCGCCAGGTCACCGGGACCTCGATGCTCGAAAAGCCGGCTATGTGGGCCTTGAGGGGCAGCTCGACCGTGATCTCGAAGCCTTTCGACTCCAGCCTCTCGATCCCGATGGCATCCAGAACGTCCCTCCGATAACACTTGAACGCGTTGGTGATGTCCTTGTGAGGAAGCCCGAAGAGCAGGCCGACAAGCCTGTTGTAGGCCCGGTTGGCGATGAACTTGGCCGGCGGGTAGTCGAGCGCCCTCCCGCCCGGGATGAACCTTGAACCGTAGACCACCCCGTAACCCGTTTGGGCAGTGGATGCGAGCTTGAGAAGGTCGGCCGGGTCGTCCGAAAGGTCACCCATGAACGGGATGACGTACTGCCCCCTGGCGGCCTTCAGGCCATCCTTCATGGCGCAGCCGAAACCCGCCCCCCCTTTTCGATGAACGCACCTTATGCCAGGATTCTCGGACGCGAGCTCGTCCACGAGCTCAGACGTCCCGTCAGTGCTGTTGTCATCGACCAACACGATCTCCCAAGAGTCCGCGAATTCGGATGATTGGAGCGATGGCACCAGGGCACCGACGAGCTCGCGAACGTTCCCCTTCTCGTTGTGCGCAGGCACCACCACTGAAAGCCTTGGGGTCGGCTGCAAGTCTCGTTCACCGCGGACTGGGAGGAGCAGAACGACCGGGGATATCAATATTTGGGGTGCCTGGCGGTCGGCTGGGTGATCGGCCATCGACAGGAACCGGCATCGCGATTTCGCTTGGAATCTTTGGCATCTCGGGCCCAGATCAAAGGCATATCCGTTGAACAGCCGATGTCTCTGTGGCGGACGGCATCCGCGCCGATGGGGATGCCCCTTTCAAATGGCCTTGGATGCCTGCCGCGATCCTATTTATATTGAAACCCGATCCGCCCTCTCGAAAGGGACGGACATGCCCATAGAGGAACCCGAGATAACCAGGTCCATCCTCCAGTCATACCTCAGGGAGCTGTCGTGCAACCTCGAACTTGATGTGGCCGTTGGGGGTGCAGGTCCCTCTGGCATGGTCGCGGCGTACTATCTTGCCAAACGGGGATTCCGAACCGCGATCTTCGAGCGCAAGCTCAGCGTGGGAGGGGGGATGTGGGGCGGTGGGATGATGTTCAACCGGATCGTCGTCCAGGAGGAAGGAAAGCCCGTTCTCGATGAGTTCGGTGTCCGGGCCGAGCCTGCACCGGACGGGGCCAAGGGCCTCTACGTCGCCGATTCGGTCGAGGCGACGTCGGCTTTGTGCCTGGGCACATTGAGGGCGGGGGCGAAGATCTTCAACCTCATCACGATAGAGGATGTGGCAATCCGCCGCGGGGCCATGGTGGGGCTTGTGGTAAACTGGAGCGCAGTCGAGATGGCGAAGCTCCACGTTGATCCAATGGTCGTCATGGCGAAGAAGACCATCGATGCAACGGGCCACGACTCGGAGCTGTGCAGGATGGTGGAGCGCAAGGTCGGCCCAAAGCTGAGAACGCCCACGGGGAAGGTGATGGGAGAGGGTCCGATGTGGGCCGAGAAGGGCGAGAAGGAACTTGTGAGGAACTCAAGGGAGGTCTATCCCAATCTCTTCGTGGCTGGCATGGCGGCAAACGCCGTCTTCGGGGGTCCAAGGATGGGGCCCATCTTCGGCGGGATGCTTCTCTCCGGCAAAGCTTGTGCGGAAAGGGTCGCGGCTGCTCTCGGACGCGCACGATAGACGGATGAGGCAATTGAAGGTCGTCGGTCTCGTGGGAAGGGCTGGAGCTGGCAAGGACACCGTGTGCCAGATCATGGCCAGCCGCTTTCCATCGGTGAGGATGGGCGATGTGGTCATACAGGAGACCAAGCGCAGAGGGCTTGAGCCGACCGATGACAACGTTGCTGCTGTGGCAAACGACCTGAGGCGCACCGAGGGCATGGCTGCGGTGGCAAGAAGGTGCATCGACGCGATACGCGGCTTGGACTCACCCGTCGTCATCGTGAACGGGATAAGGGGTTTGGACGAGGTGAGAGTCTTTCAGGCCGAGTTTCCCCGATTCTTCTTGGTGGAGGTGTGGGCGCCGGAGAGGCTGAGGTATGAGAGGATCATGAAAAGGGCGAGGCCGGATGACGTCAGGGATTTTGAGCAGTTCCTGGCGCGCGATCGGCGGGAGGAGTCCTGGGGCCTTGGCCGGGCGATCGCGTTGGCTCGCCACAGGATCAACAACGACGGGGGCCTGGAGGATCTGGAGGCGAGAACGAGAGAGCTATTGGAATCAATCGAGGCAGATCCCTAAGAGGCCTTCCTGCATCAGCGGTCCGCGTTAGAAAAGTTGGCTTCTCGTTGGAGGGTGGCGGTTGCTCGGCGAGGGCCTGATCCGAGGAAAGGGGGGAGCTAGAACGTCGAGGCGGCAGGAATAGCACCTACCTTTTTCCCAACACCTTTCCCTCCTCGTCGATCTCTCCCCGCCTGATCCTCGTCGAGGAGATTGGCCTGCCGTCCTCGGCATTTATGATCTCGACCATGACTATGTCCAGGGGCTTCATGCCCCGTGCGACCCTCCGGACGTTGATCTTGTGGGCGTTCTGTGCTGTGAGTTTTGTGACCACGATGGCCTGGAGATTGGCGAAGTCGGCCGCGAAGCCGTACTCGTCCTCGATCCGAAAGACGTGCGCGCGATCGGCACATCCAGCGTCCTGAAAGTAGCGCAGGAGGTTGCTTTTCCTGATTCCGTAGGTAGGGATATCCTCGCCCGGCTTAGTCCGCCTCACCATGTCGTCGGAGGTTAGGCCTACGAAGACCTCCCCTCCGTCCGAGAAAGCCTTCCGCAACAGGGCCTTGTGTCCCTTGTGCAGGGGCCAGAACGTGCCGGCGACCGCGATCCTTTCATAGCGCCACATGGCGGCGGGACCTACGCATACATATTTTAAATTATTCTGACCGCCACGACGGGGCGATAACCTGATCAGCGTGCTCTTGTCAGGCTGCGGGCGTATGGGAAAAAGGGTCGCTGCCTTGGCGGCGGGCTCGACCGACATCAAGATCGTCGGAGCCCTCGAGAGTCCGAGGAGCCCGGACCTGGGCAAGGACGTCGGAGAGGTCTCCTACGCGGGCGATCTGGGAGCCAAGGTCTTCCCCGCCGAGGAGATCGAAAGGGTTGTTAAGGAGTCGCAGCCCGATGTCCTCGTCGACTTCACCAATGCCGAGGCTTCCACCCAGAACGTCGTCGCGGCATCCAGGCTGGGCCTGCGGATCGTTATGGGCACGACCGGGCATAGCGAGGAGCAGATGAGCAGGATCGTGGAATCGATCAGAGCAAACAGGGTGGCGGCCGTCATCGCGCCCAACATGTCCCTTGGCGTCACGGTCCTCCTCGAGGCCTGCCAACTTGTTGCCAAGATGCTACCCGGTTACGACGTGGAGATACTCGAGGTCCACCACAGGCAGAAGATAGATGCCCCCTCTGGCACGGCGCTCAAACTCGCCCGCGCAATATCCGAAACGCTTCATATGGACCCAGCAAAGGACATCGTGTCGGGCAGGGCCGGGATTCGCAAGAGAGGCGACCGAGAGATCGGCATCGCGTCCCTTAGGGCTGGCGACATCGTGGGCGACCACACCATCATCTTCGCCGGGCCCGGCGAGAGAATAGAACTCACCCACCGCGCTCACAGCCGGGACGCATTCGCATCAGGGGTTCTGTCCAGCATCAGGTTCGTTTCCAAGGCCGAGCCCGGCATCTATTCGATGAAGGACGTACTGAGGCCTGCCTCGGGTGGGTAGATGGCTCTTCGCAACCTGGAGAGGGAGATGGATCTCGTCCTAAGACACGTGCGCGTCCTGCAGGTCCTGAGCGAAAAGGGCCCCATGGGCATACGCAGGATCTCAAGCGAGACGAACATACCGAGGCACCAGGTCAGGTACTCGCTGAGGGTGCTTGAGAAAGCTGGGGTACTGGTCCCCACTTCCAGGGGAGCCAAGCTCACGGCAAAGGTTGGCGAGTACGTGCGCGATCTTGTCGCCGACTTAGAGGAGTTGGATAAGCGCCTCTCCGGCATCGTGCAGATGGCGCACGACCTCTTTCCCGCCGCTTAGAGCTTCTTCTTGGCTAGGGTCAGGTAGAAGGATAGATCTTGGTCGGCGGGGTCAGCGAGCAGGTCAAGGACCCTGCCTCCGAGCAGCTTGTACTCAGTCTTCTCAAGATCCAGCACGACCTTCTTCTCCCCTCTCAGCTCCACAAGCACTCGTGGGAACTGGCTGTCCCGGTCTATCATGACTTCGGTCACGTTGGACTCCACGATTGGCTTGCCGTCCAATAGTATCTTCATCTCAATTCACTCCCGGCTCCACCGGGTCGGGATCTTTCTATTTAAATAGATGTGTCCGCCTGCCCCGAACGCTTCGCGAGGAAAAGGCGAGCAGCATGAGGAGAACGGCGGCCACCGGGCCGCGGTTCGCATGCGGCAAGACCGACATCGTTCGTTGGGAGTTGGTGGCAAACAATATCACCGCGGAGTACTGGGGCGACCCTTTGCGAGGTCAAGGGAAGTCCGTGGATACCCTGTCTTGAGCCTGACCGAAGTCCCACCCTCCGTGCGTCGCACGGGACTCGGGAAACTTGACACCATCGTTGATCGGGCAGATTCGACCTCGCCTGGTCATACAAGATCATCATTTAACTAGGGCTTCCCAAATCCAACGATGGTGCTGGGGATGGATCTGCGGGAAGAGTTGGAATTATTGGGCCTCGACCAGTCAAGGGTTGCTTTTGAGGCGGGCCGCCAGGAACCGCTGATTTCGGTGAATTCCATACGGACGATCGGGGGTTGCAGCCAGCTCTCGCTTCCCGACGGGGCGGTGGCTTCGTGCGTGGTCTGCCTTGGGTTGCCTGGGCTGAAGGAAATCTGCGGATCCTGGGCATTGACGTGGACGGATCTACAGTACGAGCCGACGTACCTCGCGTACAGGGAGGGGCCGGCCTTGATCAAGGCTGTCCAGCGGCTTTCAAGGACGCCCGACGTTCTGCTGATCCCTGCGGCGGGGATCGATCATCCGAGGGGACTGGGAATGGCGCGGCACGTCGGCTATCTCCTCTCCATCCCAACGGTGGGGGTGACTCGGACGCCGCTGGTTGGACAAGGGGTCGCTATACAACCTAAGGCGGGGCAAGCGCGTGTCGCCTTCACGCGGGGTCCGGGACGTGGGACGATCTACGTTTCGCGTGGCTGGGGCGTCGACGCGGCGAGCGCGGTCGAGATCGTCCGGCTCTGCACAAGGGAACACAGGATGCCTGAACCAGTCTACCTCGCGAAGGCCGTCTGTAGGGAGATGATGAGGGATCTCCGCCTAGCTGGCCTAGGGTTCCCAACGCAGAGCTAGCTGCGGTCCGCGGTTGGCCCCGTTCTCAAGCAGCTTGCTTTTGCACGGCAGCGGGGACACATCGAATAGCCTTTGGCGTCGGTGTCGAGTATCGAATTGGAGAAGAACATGACGCACCTGCGGTCCGCGCAATGTGGTAGGCCGAGCAGATGGCCAAGCTCGTGAACGGACTCGGTGGCGGTTCTTACAAGCAGCACGCGTTCGTCCCCCGCAAGTCCGTAGAAGGAGGGCTCGAGACGGTGGGTCGAGACGACGGCCACCCTGTCCTGCGGGCTCGCCAAGCCGAAGACGAAGTTCAGTTCTGGGACGTACAGATCCAGATCCGTCAGCCCGACCATGAAGTCGCAGCCGGCTAGGTCGAGAGCATTCCTGAGGCACGGGATGAAGTCCTCCGCCCTATGCTGGATCGCTCCCGCCCGACGCGTCCGTGCATGGGGGAGATCGAGGTTCCTGCAGGCAACCAACCTAAGGAAAGGGTAGCTACTCTCCAGCAGCAAGGCCAACCTTCCCAGGTCCAGGTGGACACGGTCGAATCGAGCGAGCCCGACCGATCTAGCTTCGCTCATCGGTCTCAACTATCATTGCGACCTCGTCGCAGTCTGGAAACTTCGGGCATTTTATGCACTCGGCCCATATCTTTTGGGGCAGCTCCGACTTCTCGACCGGCCGAAAGCCGGCCTTCTCGAAATAGCGCGGTATGGCCGTCAGGATGAAAACCCTCCTGATTCCAAGCGCAGGAGCCTCGGAAAGCACGGCCTTGATCAGATGGATCCCGATATGCCTGCCCAGGTGGTCCGACCGGACGGCCAGCGAGCGGAGTTCGGCGAGGTCCTTCCAGAAGATGTGCAGGGCGCAGGACCCCACGATCTCGCCCCCGTCCTCCGCCACATGGTAGTCTCTTATGTTCTCATAGATTTCGCTCAGTGAGCGGGGAAGCATCCTGTTCTCGGAGGCGTAGGAGTTGATCAGCTTCCTTATCTCCTCGGCGTCCCTCACGTTTGCCTTGCGAATCCTGATGGCCATTGGCCGGCTCTCCGATCCTGTCCTGAAAAATATCAGCCGAAGGGGTTGACGGGCTCCTTGACCGCCCAGGTGAGCAGCGGGCAGAGCTTGGTGCAGGAGGCGCAGTGCGCACATCGGTCGGTGATCCAACTTCTGCCCTCGCGGATCTCTATGGCGCTTCTCGGGCAAGACCCCACGCACGTGCCACATCCCACGCAGTACTTCGCCTTGACCAGGCAGTAGGTCACCTTCCGCCCCACCTCCCACAAGAGATCGATTTCCCGACAGGGCCCAACTACGATCCCTCCGTCGATGCCAACCTCGATGGGGACGTGCGAGTGCGCGGTTGAGATGCGCCCCTCCCGGTTCTGGATCGGCCCCAACGCATTCAGAAGGTTCGCCGCCCTCCGGCTGTCGCACCCGCTCAGCTTTGCCGTGAGGAGGGCACCCGAATCGGACCTTGATTCCCGGAAGACCACCTGTTCGGTGCGGGCATGGGGATCATCGAGCTTGATGCAGGGACCTGCCCAGGCCGGCGGATCCCTCCATCGCCAAAGACCCAGAGAAAACCACTCATGCGGCATCTTGTTCATTCGGCCGTGGGCCTCGATCTCCGAGAGGAATCGGGTCGCAGTCTCAGGGTGGGTGCGTTCAAGCAGGTGGAATTCTGCCATTTCGCCGGATGGGCAGACCATGCATCCTATCCTGGCATATCCCCTGTAGTAGAGCGGGTTCATCTCGGCGTTCTCCCTCATCGCATAGAGCCAGACGTGGAGAGCGGTCCAGGACCTGATCGGGCTGGCCGCGATCTGGCCGGGGACCCATGGGTTGTGGGAGATCCGGCCACGCTCGAACCTCGGCTGGGATTCGTACTTCCGTTGGCCCACGAACGTCAGGCAGCTTCCCCCGAAGACCTCTTGGATGATCGATGTGGTTGGGCCGAGCTTGCAGACCTTGCAGCACCAACGGGCGTCCCTGGCCGGCGGCCCGAAGATCTTCATCGCCCGCCAGAACCTGTCGCCGACCGACCTCAACACCAGCCTGTCCTTCAGCCCCATCCTGTTCAGGGTGTGATCCGTGTACTGCAACGTTTCTGGGAACTCTATGCCGGTGTCCACGAAGATGACTCTGAAGTCCTGGATCGCTTTCGCCACCAACAGCAGGGTGCAGAGGCTGTCCTTTCCGCCGCTGAAGGCGATGGCCTTCGGGATCTGGTAGGAAGCGGACACCTTCCTGATGAACTCTAGCGCCTCTTCCTCCCTCTTCCTGAGGACATCCTCGTTGGCCCGGGCGGCATCTACCCAGGACTGGCCGCCGGGCAGCATGACCGGCTCCCTCGGGAACGCCGCCTCTCGTATCTTGGCTGCCATGCCCCGTTTCCGCTGAAGCATCTCTGAGCCGCTCATCCTTGCGCTGCCAACCGAGAACACCCTGCCCTCCGGGTCTATGACCGTAACCTCGTCGCCAGGCTGGATGGACTCATCGGCTTCGACGACGCCGACCGCAAGGAGGCTTCCGCCGCTCAGTATGGGTTCAACCGCGCCCCTGTCAGCCTGGATTACCTTCCGCGTCGACAGGCGGGCGAGCCTTGAGGCCCCTTCGACGGTTGGCTTGAACGCCCAACTGCGGGAGTCCGGGTCGTAGAAGGCCCGCCCGACGATCTTTCCGTCCAGCACGACCTCTATGGCCCTGTCTTGGAAAGGGATGCTGTTTAGCAGGATGAGCTTATCTCCGGGAAGGAACTTGTCTCCGACCCCGATCCCGTAGGCGTCGTCCACGGTGGACCTGAGGAGCTCGATCGACCTGCCGACCGCAGGATAGGCATCTCCCGGGGGAGTCAGCGGAACCTCATGGGTGTCCGAGCCGCAGACCGGACAACTCCTACGCTCCAGGATGGGCAGGTTGCACTTCATGCACCAAGAGACTAGTATCCTGCCATGGTAGATTGCCGGCATTCGAAGACGGTTTTCTGACCGCACCAGATAAATGGATGCGGCATTCTCCTAGGCGTGTCCAGGTGGGTTCGGCCGGCTGCCTTGCCGTTGCACATCCGATCTCCCTGCAAGCGTTGCAAAGGAGGCCGATCAACGGGTGCAGCGCCCCCGAGCTTGCCGGCGCAACTGAGGCTGCTAACCATAGGCAGCGTAGAAGGCGCTGCGCATGCAGGCCGGGCGCGCCCGGGTCCTTGGCCATGTGTGGCGGTGCGAGGCGGCCTATCGCCTTGCCTATCCGCATGGGAGCGGCTTTGCGATCGCTACACGACCAGGCGAGAGATATTAATTGCAGCTTCCTTCGTCTGGCCCGTGTCGATTGCCCGTGTCTTCGCCATCGCCCTATTTGCTCTGACGCTAAGCGCCGCTGCATTGGTCGCTTGGATGCGTTGGAGGTGCAGAAGGCAGGTGAGAAGGGCGGTTCTCATCATCCTGCCCATCCTGGCGCTGGGAGAGTTTTTTGCTCTGTACCCGATCCCGCTCCTCCCCCACAACCCCGCCGTGGCGGCCGAGGGACGGACCTATGGGCCTCGCCCTGGTTTTCCGGTCGTCCTGGTCATGGGCGAGACGGCGGATGCTAAGACCTTCCGCCAAGCCGACTGGAGCGGCGCATGGGCCAACACGCTTGTACAGGAGATTTCTGGTTGCTCCGTGATCTCCGTTTCCCGCGTGGACGACGATCTTCTCCAGGATACTAGCCTCTTGGTCTTGTCAAGAAGTGCGTCTGGTCAACTTGCTGGGACTCAAGTGGCGAGCCTGGAGAAGTGGGTCATGCGCGGCGGGTTGGCGATAGTGGAGCAGCAATCGAACACGCTGTCGAACCTGACGGGGGTGAGTGTGGCAGGGGTTGGAGAGGCGTGGTCGCCTGCGAGGGTGACCAAGGTGGCAGGAAGCGCCCAAGAGTGGGCGGACCTAACGCTGATGCCTCTCGTTACCTCCTGCATGACGTTGTCCAAGAGAGCCGATGATACGACCGTGGCGATGGAGATGGACGATCAGCCCGTCGTCCTGGTCAGACACATCGGTGAGGGAGCCGTTTGTACATACCTCTTCGACGTGGGCCAACAATTGACGGCCCTGCAGCAGGGCGTCCCCTCCAAGGGATTCCGGGTGGTGGACAAGAGGGGCGCCGGCGGCATCGTCGATGCGCCGGATCTCATCTGCAGCTCCGGCCCGTTGGATTGCAGCATTCCTTTCGCCGATGTCTTGGAGAGATGGATGGTTGGATTGTTGGAGGACATCCGGGCGATTCCGCGGATGTGGTACTATCCGTATGATTATGACGGAGCTGTGGCCATCACGCACGACGAGGACTGGTTCGGCGATGCATCGAGTTTTGTAACCGAACACGAGAAGGCCAGTAACTACTCATCGACCTTCTTCATGATCGCGAGGGGTCCTCTGACCTCCCAAGGCCTTGACATCATGAGCGGCCTGGGAGCCGACATACAGATCCACTGGAACAGGGAGATGCTCAGATGGCGGGACAAAGCGGTGCGCAGATGGTTCGTGGTGTTCACTAGGGGCGATGGCAGCTTGAGGAAGCAGATCCGCGTACTGGAGGAGAAGCTTGGAGGCAAGGGCGAGGTGTCGCTGTGCAGAATTCACAGACTAAGCTGGGGAGGTCGGTACACTCGGCCATACAGGATCATGGAAGCTGCGGGTGTGAAGCTCGACTCGACGTTGGGACCAGCTGGAAAGACCGGAAGGGGATACCTTTTCGGAACCGGCCTGCCGTTCCATCCCATAGACACCAACGGCAAATTGTTCTCCTTGTTGGAGGTTCCCTTCCAGATCCAAGCGAGGTATTCCGGGGTAGATCGCTCCTACATCGGTGACTTGCTTCGAAACAGCAGCGTGCGCTACCACGAGATCATCACCGCTCTGTACCACCCATCCGACTTGGTCGAGGGCTCGCCGGTGACGGAGGACTGGTACGTTTTCCACGAGCTTGCACGGCAAGAGAACCACTGGATGATTACCCTTTCGGATCTGGTTGGATGGTGGACCGCAAGGCAAGCAGTGGAAATAGGCAACGTTAAGTGGAACGGCACCTCCCTCAGTTACGATTGCGCGGCCACGCTGGATCGGATGGCGATCATTGTGCCCCTCTCACACAACGGTCTTGCGATCTCGTCCATCTTCGTGGATTCAGGGCCGGCCCAGGCAACGAGAACGATTTCGCTGCAGGGAAGGCAGTACGTGTTGGTTCGGATCGACCAGGGCAGGCATTTCATCTCCGTCGTCTACCGATGAAGGTTAGCGCGGATCTCGATCTCCGGAACGTTTTCGGAATCCCGCCGACTGTGGCTCACGAGGCCCACGAATGGCCATGGCCGTCAACTGGCCCGTTCTTCGCGCTTCCGAGGATTGCCTTGCGCAGCTACGGCAAAGGCCATACCAAGAGACCCCCCGTTTGCACTGTGGCGCTCGCTCGGGCAAGCGGTGGTGGCCTTAGCCATAGCTGTAGCTGTAGCTACAGATAACCTTTAAATCCAAACGGGTCCCAGCCGGCCCAATCAGTGACATGAATGACGTCCCGGAAGTCGCGGCATAAGAAGTGGGGAAAGTACAAGAAGAGCGTGGGGCGCCAGAGAACCGTTTCCTGCGTTTTCTGCGGGCGCTCCGTGCCAAGGGGGAAGGCCACGCCCGTCGAGAGGGGTATGCGGTTGGGCGACCTAAGGTCTTTGGGCGTGAAGCGCGAGCAGGTAATGCTGCCGAGCTACAAGTACTATGCGTGCATAAGCTGCGCCAAGCATCGGAAGCTGATCAAGTAGCCTCTGCGGGGACTGGCTGCGCAGGTGCGGTGACTCCTGCGCACTTGGTGCACATGTTCTTCTCCTTTATGAAATGCTCCGGGCAGACGTAGAACCCGCAGGAGTTGCAGAACGTGCGGTGCCTGTCGCAGATGGGCTCCCTGCAAACCCTGCATCGGATCGTGATGGCCACCGAGTCGCAGAACTTGCACCTCAGGGCTCCCTTCTTCCTCTGCTCCAAGACCCTGGCTCTCTCTTGTGGGTTCACGAGATTCAGCGATGTCGAGTGCACGACCTTTACTAGCCCGCTCGGGGCTGTGGCCGTGACCTTGAACTTGACTCCCAGCGCTTCAACCTCTTCGCCGACGCGCACGGACTGACCGACGATGTCCTCCTTCGCGAACTTCCGGAGGAGCTCGCAGGCCTTGTAGCTCAGGAAGGTTTGGGGCTCAAGGACCACGACCTTCGCATCTTCCAGGTCGGACGTAGTCTTTTTGGACGCGCTCGTCATCCTGACCCTGATCCTCTTCGCCTTCCCCTTGGCAGCGCATTCGATGCACGTGTAACTGGCCTCGTCGTAGCAGTTCTCGCAGATGAACTTGCCGCAGACCAAGCAGTGAGCATTCCCAAGTCCAACGCCGCATATGGGGCATGTCAGGCACTCCTCACAGTAGCCTGCAAGCGGGGCGTTGGGATGGGCGCACTTGTACCCAAATCTCCTTCCGCATTCGGGGCAGGTTTCCCGGCCGAACTCGACGCCGCATATCTCGCACTTTCCGCTGGCCAATCTCAGGCCGAGGCCTTTGCCCATGAAGTGGAGCAGCGCGAACAGTCCGCCCGAGACGGCACTCATGATGACGACCGCGAAGACCGTGTCGTTGAAGACGCCCAGGAGCACGTAGAGCCTCCAGGCGATGCTGAGGCTCAGCACGAAGCCCACCAGGGCCAGGATGTTGCCCATGTAGCGGAAGACATCTGCGTAACCTGTTCTTCTCATGGTTGCCAAGCGGGAACCTCCTAAGCTTCTATGGATACCTCCGTTGGCCTCATGACGCGAACTCTTCCGGGAGGATCGGTCTCCAGAACCTTGAAAGGCATCTCGACGGCCTCTATGGCGTCCCCCGCTGCGAGTCTCTGGCCGATGAGCTCGTTCCTGACAAACCTGTTAAGGATCTTGATCATGGATGCGCTTAGGTAGTGATCGCTCTTAAGGCGAACGGTCTTGGCGGGCTTGATGTCTGGCATCTGTATCTCCTCGTTCACGACCCCGCCGTCCCTCAGGTATATGATCAGGTCGGCCTCGGCCGTTATCTTCGGGTCGTGCGTGCTGACCAGAAGGGTCGAGTGCTGCTCCTCCTGGAGCTCCTTCATGAGAGCCACGATCTCGAGGCCGGTCTTGGCGTCCAGGTTCGCGGTGGGTTCGTCGGCCAGTATGAGCGGCGGATTGAAGACCAGCGCCCGCGCGATGCCAACCCTCTGCTGCTCGCCGCCCGAAAGCTCTATTGGCCTGTGGTGCATTCGGTCTTTGAGTCCCACCCGCGTCAGGACCTCAACCGCCCGCTTCCGCCTGTCTTCCTTGTCCACCCCCGCCATCTCCAGGGGCAGTTCAGTGTTCTCAAGCGCGGTGAGAAGCGGGACGAGATTCCAGGTTTGGTGGATGAACCCTATCGTCTCCTGCCTGAGGATGTTGAGGAAGTCCCTGTCCCCCTTGGTGATGTTCAGCCCGCCGATGTAGACCTCCCCGCTCGTCGGCGAGTCGAGCCCGCTTATCATGTTCAGGAAGGTGGTTTTCCCTGATCCCGACGGCCCGATCATGACGGCGAAGGCCCCTCTCTCTATGCGGATGTTGACTCCCCTTAGGGCATGTACCTTAACCTCTCCTCCCGCGAGCTTGAAGGTCTTGGTGAGGTCCCGCGTGTCGACCATGAAGGGCCCGCGTATCTCTATGAGGTGCTTGCCGAGGTCAGTACTCAAGTCTAAACGCCTCCGCAGGAGCCATTCCCGACGCCCTTCGGGAGGGATACCAGGATGAGAGGTAGCTTATGCCGACGGCCAGGAATAGCCCGAGCCCCATCATGGACAGGATCATGAGCCAGTTCAGACCCCGGAAGTTCCAGGTGAACAGGAACGGCAGCATCGCTGCGAAGAGTCCTATCAGAGCGCCTATCACCCCGCCTATGAAACCTATGATGCTCGCCTCGACCCTGAACATCCTCCGTATGTGCTTTGGCTCCCCGCCGATGGCGATCATCGCTCCGATCTCCCCCGTTCTCTCGAGTACAGCCGTTATCATCGTGTTGAAGGTTCCGAGGGCACCGATCGCGATCGCGACGAGCGCCAGCGCGGTCTGGTAGGCCTCGACCACCACCTCACCTCCTGCTATCTGGCTCTTGATGGCCTGAGAGGTTATCATGAGTTGGACGAACAGGCCTATGCCTATGGCAATGCCTATGGTCGCAAGCAACGACCGGGTGAACCTTCGCAGCAGGTTCCTCACGGCCAGGGAGGTGTATATCCTCTTGCGAAGGAACTTCATCTTCACCAGCTTCTTGTAGATGGGGTTCATGTATTTCGTGACTATGCTTTCGGACGCTGCCTCCAGCCCGTACCTCATGGCTGTCAGCGGGTCGTAGAGGGCGGCTCTGAAAGCAGGGACTATGGAGGCTATGAGGGCCAACCCGACGGCCAGCATCAGGGGAGCTGCTACCAGGGAAACGGTGAATCGAAGGGAGATGAGGGTCGGGTACAGGCGGCTGGCCATGAACGCGATGGAAACGCCCAGCGCCCCGCCGATCAAACCGAGGATGATAGCCTGGATCATGAAGATGCTCATTATCCTGAATATGGTTGCGCCGAAACTCCCCATGATGCCTATGTCGCGGACTCTCTCGTAGACTCGCGTGAACATCATGTTCATGATCACGACCGCGACCGCGATGAAGGAGATCACGATCGTGGTGGTGTGCGCGAGGCGGGTGCTCCCCATGGTCCCTGCCCCTGTCGGCGTGATGAAGTACGGAGCAACCTCGGCCATCTTGCGTAGCGGCACGATCACGTTGTTAATGATGTCGATGCCGCTCACGCCCTCTTGGTAGCGCACGTATATGCGCGAGACGGTGTCCGGTTCCATCGCGAACAACCGCTCTGCGTCCTTGCGGTGTATGAGGATGGTGTTCCCTGACCAGGCTTCCTCTGGCCTACCCAGCCGGTCCAGCGCTGGGTCGTCCAGCGTCTTGAACAGGCCAACCACCCTCAACGTGATGGTGCCATGGGTCGCTCCGCCGGTGGTCCCGCGCTTGGCAATCATCCCGGGGCGCAAGGTTATGTTGTCCCCAACGCCTATGACCCCTATCCCGTACTTCTGGAACTGTTCATGGTAGTACTCGGCCATGTCCACGCCTATCAAACACTCGCCCGGCTGGCTTATGTACGAGCCGTCGGTCACGAAGTCTCTGAGCCCCCTGCCGTCATCCGTAACGACCTTCCTCCACCACGCGTCCTCGGATTCGGGATCGATGCCGAATATGCTCAGCGGCCTCCCACGCATTCTCCTCTCAAGTGCCGTGAGTTTTTGGGCCACGGATGTCCCATTCACATCAATGTAACCTCGA
The DNA here is from genome assembly GCA_964549615.1 of uncultured Thermococci archaeon. Classification (GTDB taxonomy): domain Archaea; phylum CAYQAE01; class CAYQAE01; order CAYVLA01; family CAYVLA01; genus CAYVLA01. Next base: position 40,328 of record CAZJVP010000076.1, read on the forward strand.
GGGTCCTCCGCGATGAACTCGGTTCGCGGGTTCACTATATCAACGCCCTTGAGATTTCTGATCTCATCAGCGCTGGAAATGGGGGTGTTAGGTTGCCGGAAGGAGTACAGGACCTTGGTGACGCTCTGCCGCTCGGCGGCGTACATCTGCAGATTCATGGCCGTCCCCACGGCGATCTCGAAGTTCTCTGCGAGCGGAAGGATGCATAGGAATGCCGATATCGCAAGCGTGATGCTGGCGACGGTCACCGAGGTTATCAGGAGTCGACGTCTCAGGTCCCGGATCGCGATGGAGAAGGAGCCCATGCATGCACCTCGGCGTTGCCGAAAAGGAGACGATCCAAACCCGCTCGAAAAACTCATATAAATGTTTTCGGCGCGTTGGAAGAGGCAGAATACGCCGTCTTGTGGCCCGATCGTTGACGTGGTGTCTTGGATCCGATATCTGCGTGCAAAGCTTCCTCCAAAGGCGCCGAAACCGATCCTGGTGAAGGGACTAGGGGTCGTTTTCCGAGGCACCGTCCGCAGGCGAACCCGCGCCTCTACATTTTTCTTGGGTTCCGCCCAAAGGAGGTCGATGGCCTCCTTTGTCGTGACGGACATCGCATTCATGCCAAATGGGGTCGAGGGCCTACGTCTCTGGTCCAGAAAGCAGACCGCAATTTTGCCTCTAGAAAGAGGAAGGACGATCTCGTTCAGGGTTTCAGGCCAGCCCACGGCCAGCCGGCCGAAGGACCGATGCGCCCTCTGCGATGGGTCTCTGTGCCTGAAGGCAAGGATGGATTGCACGGTCCCCCATGTTTTGTACCTTGCCCTTTTCGGCCGGGCAGCCAAGATCGGCGTCACCAGGGAATCGAGATACGAAAAGAGAATTAGGGAGCAGGGAGCACCGTTTGCATGTGTCGTGGCCAGGTTCGAAGATGGCCTGGAGGCCCGCAGGGCGGAGAGGGCCTACTCGGCTTGGGAGGGCGTTAGGCTCTCTGTCAGGTTCGAGGACAAAGTTGGCGCGATCGGAAAGGTACCGGACGTGTTGGAGGCAAACCGGATAGTGAGGACTATCCCCCTTCCCGCCGTCCCGCAGCTGGAGGACATGAGGCACCTCTATCAGAACCCGGATCTTGACTCGATGGAGACTCCACTGATTCTTGACGGGGACGTGGTCAAGGGCAGGGTTGAGGACACGCGCGGTGAGGCGCTGTACTTCAGGCACCGGGACAACCTCTACGCGTACGATCTGAGGAGGACCCTGGGAAGGAGCCTTGGCCTCGGCGAACACAAGGTGGAGGCGCAGATGACGCTGAGCAACTTCTGAAGGGGTTGCCCATGGTTCCTCGCTTCAATATGCATGTGCATACTTGGCGATCATCATGCGCCAAGCCCGAGATGCTTCTGGAGTCGATCAACAGGAAGGCTCGGTCAGCCGGGCTGCGGTACGTAGGTCTGTCTGATCACATCGACGTTGCTGCGCATAACGACCGTCCCACGCGGAATCGCGAGGATCTGTCGATGGGCTCGTGGGATGTCAATTTCCTGGTGGGTTGCGAGGCAACGGCTCTGTCTCCTAGCCGCGTGGCCGTTTTCGATGACGTGGCCCGTCGGCTGGACTACGTGATGGTCGCGGCAAACCACTACCACCTGGGGGTCGTGGAGAATCCTGCTCGCCGAGAAGCTTCTTCGTATGCCTCTCACTACCTGAGGATGCTCGAAGGGGTCCTAGGCTGGGGCTTGGCCGACATAGTTGCGCACCCATTTCTTCATTCAAAGATCGCCAGGGTACTGAACCCCCTGGATGTCCTTGAGTGCTATGATTGGGATGAACTGGAAAGGATCTTGGTTGAGTCGGCGCAAAGGGGCCTTAGCTTTGAGTTGAGGCCCGGTTCGTTGAGCGCTGCGCCCGAGTTCTTCCGTGAGCTTGTTCGATTGTGCAGGGAAAGCGGGGTGAAGTTCAGCCTGGGCAGCGACGCCCACAGGCTTTGCGAAATCGGGTATCCACCCCATTTCGGCGACGAACTGGAATCGATCGGAGTGAGAAACAGCGATCTCATCGAGCCAGAACAGTTCCTGGTTTCTTCGCCCAGGTGAAAGAGCCCATCGCCCCCTGGGGCGTGACGCGGGAGAGCGACGAAATTGGCCTTCCCGCCCGCAGCCGGCTGCGCCATGGGCCATGGCCATGGCATGAACCCTGAGCCTGAGCTCCGAGCCGCGAGCCTGCGTTATCCGAAATTTATTTCCGCCCCCTGTTTGGGCCGGGTCGGTGGTCAAGCTAACCGACTCAAGGATTCGATGGATCATACGCCAGAAAGAGAAGGGAGAGATGACCGAGAAGAAGATCGCAGCTGTCTACGGCATCACCACAAGAAGACTACGACAACTATGGACCCAGTACAGATCCACCGGACAGATGCCCACCCTATCCCAGCCAGGCAGGCCCACAACACCACGGGATCCCGGGGAAGAAGACCTGGTCCTGGAGGCGTACAAGAAGCACCACGTCTGCGCGGTTGTACTGGAACACCTCATCCAGAAGGATCACTCCACAAGGATTCCGCACAACCGGATCCACACAATCCTGATCAAACATGGCTACGCCAAGAAGACCCCCCGCAAACAGAGAAAGCGCAGATGGGTCAGATACGAGAGAAAGCACTCCATGTCGCTCTGGCATCTTGACTGGTTTGCCCTTGGCAAGATCGCTCCATCCCTAGGGAGGTGGCTTCTGGTCGTGCAGGACGATGCGTCCAGGAGGGTTATGGGGTTTGGCGTCTTTGACCAGCCCACCGCTGCGGGCAGCGTCAAGGTGCTTGAGGATGCTATAGGGATGCATGGTGACCCGGATTCCGTGATCACGGATAAGGGTACACAGTTCTACGCTGTTGAGAGTGATGGTAGAAAGAAGGGTTTCAACGAGTTCGAGCTCTTCCTCCAGGTGCACGGCATCAGCCATATCCTGGCTAGGACCAGTCATCCCCAGACCAATGGCAAGATCGAGCGCTTCTTCCAGACCTTGGCAAGCCAGATGGATCACTACTCGTCTCTTGACGGTCTTGTTGAGTGGTATAATACTCGGAGGCCCCATATGAGTCTGGGCATGGTCACACCTGAGGAGGCTTTCTGGCGCAGGCTGGGAGCTGAGAGGGTTCTCGGGAGGGCCAGCCATCTACTTTACCGGGAACTGGAACCTGCCGCGAAGTGACCTAGATGACCCACAAAAAGCACGCCCAGAAAAGAGGAAATAATTATGGGATAACACATCCGAGCCGCGAGCCCGAAAGCTATAATAGCACATGCTGACAACCTCGCGCATGCCGACCACCGAGCGCCTGCCGTTTGCCTCGCCACTCGTATTTGGGTCACCCAGCTTTCATTCACGGGGGTGGCTCCCGTGACCAAGTATGTCATCGTCACAGGGGGGGTCATGAGTGGATTGGGAAAGGGGATCACAGCGGCCTCCATAGGCAAGATGCTCCAGGCGCGCGGGTACACCGTCACCGCGATGAAAGCCGACGGTTACTTCAACTACGACGCCGGGACGCTCAGGCCTACGGAACACGGCGAGGTATGGGTCACACATGACGGCGGCGAGATAGACGAGGATTTCGGGCACTACGAGAGGTTCCTGGACATATCGTTGCCCAAGAACCACAACGTGACCTCCGGGCAAATCTACGGGCAGGTCATCCAGAACGAGAGGCAGGGCAAGTACCTGGGCACGACCGTCCAGTTCATCCCACACGTGACCGACGAGGTTAAGAGAAGGATCCGTGAGGTCGCGCTCAGCGAACAGGTCGACATCCTGATATTCGAGATCGGGGGGGTGGTGGGCGACTACGAGAATCTCCACTTCACGGAGGCGGTCCGCCAGATGCGGATGGAGGAAGGCCCGAGGTCCCTCGTTCACGTTCATGTCAGCTACGTCCCGATCCCCGAACACTTGGGAGAACCAAAGACGAAGCCGACCCAGCATTCCGTGTACAAGCTCCGGGAGCAAGGCATCCCGCCCGACTTCATAGTTTGCAGATCGAGCAGGATGATGGACGAGGTCAGGAGGAGCAAGATCTCGCTCTTCTGCGATGTCTACCCGCAGGACATAGTATCCAATCCGGACATGGAGTGCATATACGAGATACCCCTCATTCTTGAGGAACAGGGGCTCGGGGAAAGGCTCACGGAAAGGCTCGGCCTGAGATACAAGAAGCCGCGGCTGGAGGAGTGGGCCGCGATGGTTCAGCGGATGAAGAACCCCAAGACCTGGGTCCGGATCGCCTTGGTGGGGAAGTACGTGGACACGGGGTCTTACAGGCTTCCCGACTCCTACGTGTCGATAAACGAGGCGATAAAGCACGCCGCGGCCTGGCACGAGGCTGGCGCCAAGATATCGTGGATCGACTCAAAGCAGTTTGAGACGGATCGGGATTCGCTCGGATGCCTTGACGCTCAAGACGGCATCATAATTCCCGGCGGCTTCGGGACGACGGGCGTTGAGGGCAAGATCAAGGCTGTGGAATATGCGAGGGTGAAGGGCATCCCCTTCCTCGGCATCTGCTTCGGATTCCAGTGCGCGGTCGTGGAGTACGCGCGTAACAAGATGGGCCTTGAGGGGGCAAACAGCACAGAGATCGATCCGGACACACCACATCCCGTCATCGACATCCTTCCGGAGCAGGAGAAGATCATCAGGGAAAGCAGGTACGGGGCAACGATGAGGCTGGGGGCATACCCTGCAAAGCTCACGCCAAAGACCAAGATCGCCCAGCTGTACGAGTCCCTGGGCAGGGTGGAAAAGGAGGGGCTGGTGTTCGAGCGGCATCGCCACAGGTATGAGGTGAGTCCAAGGTACTCCGAGATGATAGACGCCGCCGGCATGAGGTTCGTGGGAAAGTCCCCCGACGGGCTGCTCATGGAGTTCTTTGAGGTGGACTCTCACCCCTACTTCGTCGGAACCCAAGCGCACCCGGAGTTCCTCTCAAGGCCCCTGTCGCCCGCGCCGCTTTTCGTGGGCCTGATCGAGGCAGCTCTTAAGAGGGCCGGAGCGAGGACATCATGAGCTCGTCGCCACGGGGCTTCCTTTTCCCGCAAGTGGACCCGATAGTCTCGGCCCAACAGCTCTCCATCTTTCTGGAGGTATCTGGCGAACCGAAGCCAGGGAATGTGACGAGGCGCAAGGCCTTTCCCGAGATCTCTTACGACGATTTCGCCTTCGCTTCAGCCTCGATCCGAGACCCGCTGCGGCGTTCCTACAGGCGTGCAAGGAGCGCGGCCTGTGAGGGGAAGAGGCTCTGCGGGCTCTGGGGACGGGCGCTTCTTGAGTCCAGCAAGGAGTCCATGTTCGGGCTTTCGAACACGATATTCGGGACCCTGCTCGTCGAGATACCATTGGGAATTGGGGCAAGCGTCGCGAGGCCATGGGACAGCGTGGTGCGGAAGGCCGAAGAGGTCGTCCGAGCCTCGGACTGGACAGATTCGCTGGATTTCGTCAGATCGATCCGAGGTTGCGGCGTGGGCAACCTGTCCCACCCGGGCTTCGTGCGATCGGACGAGGCGCTGGATCTTGAGGACCCGGCAATTGAGGCCAAGATAAGAAAAAGGAAGGTGAGCCTTGAACGCCTGCTCGCGCCCTCGGTCGGATACGACCTTCTAGCATCGGAGCTCGTTGGAGGCTTCCCCATCATCAGCAAGTACGCCCCTAAGTTCGTGGCATGGCTTCGCGAGTTCCAGGACCCGATCAAGGCGTCGGCTGCAACATACTGTTCGCTGCTAGCGGAATACCCCGACTCGCTGGTGGGCCGCAAGGCCGGAGCCGAAGTGGCAAAGCAGGTAATGGTACGCGCAGCAAGGGTGATGCGGTTCCCGCTCTTCTCGGCCAGATGGCTTAAGGGGATGGAGAGGCTGGATGCGGACCTGAGAAAGAGGGACCTGAACCCCGGAACGCTTGCCGACCTGACGGCCGCAAGCATCTTCCTCGCTCTCATTGGAGCCGTGCCTACTTCCGCTGTATGACTCGCGTCCCCGAGCTTGTCCCGACGATGACCAGATCAGCGACCTGACAAAAGATGCCGCTGTCGACTACTCCAGGTATCGACCTTATGTCCGCCTCGAGCGCATCGGGGTCAGCGATCGGGCCAAAGTCGCAGTCCAGAATGAGGTTCCCGTTGTCCGTTCTGAATGGTCCCTTTCCTCCCTCGGCCATCCTGATCTTACATCTTCCGCCGAGGTCGGATATCTCGCGCGAAACCAAGGGAAGCGCGAAGGGGATGATTTCGACGGGAACCGGGCTCTTCTCTCCCAGCCGTCGCGAAAGCTTGGATTCATCGACCACTATCGCGACGAACTCGCTTGCCCTTGCGACGATCTTCTCCCTAACGTGCGCGCCGCCGCCCCCCTTTATGAGGTTGAGATCGGCGTCGACCTCGTCCGCGCCGTCGATATCCAGATCCAGTCTCGGGCGTTCCTCGAGGCCGATCAACGGGATGCCGAGCTCCTTGGCAAGGCTCTCGGTCGGGAGGGAGGTGGGAACCCCCGATACGCGAAGGCCTTCATTCTTGATTCTGTTGGAGAGCTCCTTCAAGAAATAGTGGACGGTGGACCCCGTGCCGAGCCCAAGGGCCATTCCGTCCTTGACCAGCCGTGCCGCCTCCATCCCTGCGTTGCGCTTGGCGACCTCGGTATCGGACCTCACATCCTGCCTCGGGCCGTTACCAACTGAAAATGGTTTTGCCTTCCATTTTTCCCGGCTAGGACTGCGAGGGCTGGGCTACTCTCCCCGTTTCAGTTTCTCGGATATCTCCATGCGCTTTCCCTTCCTGACGAAGGAGATCGTAGGCTCAAGCCCCTTGATCTTGCGTTCGATTGCCTTGACTATGATCCTGTCGATCTTGTATCTGATCCTCCTCTGGACCACAAGCGCTATGATGGTCTCCTCGATCTTCGCGGCGACCTCGGGGTCGGATGAGCGGACCTCCTTCAGGTAGGCTAGGCCGTCCGGTTGCATGACCTGGGACAGTATGCGCTCGATCTCCTGCCGCTCCCTCTGCTTCCTCTCATCGGCGAGCTTCTTCTCCTTGAGCATCCTCTGCATTTCGCGCATCTTCCGACGGCGTATCTCCTCTATGTCCTCCATGCTCGATCACACAAGTACCTTGCGGAGCTTCCACAGAAGCTTGGGCGAAGTGCTGGACATAGCCCTGATTATCCCAAGGGTGTTGAACTCAACGCCCGATACATTCTGGAAGGCCTTCGCTATGCTGTCCAGCTCCTCGTCCTTGAGCTCAAGATACACGTCCTTCGCCTTTAGGAGTCTCCAGTGGTAGTTGCCGATCGCCTCGATCCAGCGTTCGTCGTAGAGGGCCAGCGATTTTCTGGAGAAGTCGCCGGTTTGCATGATCTCCCCTGCTGTCTTTCCCGCGATCTTTGCGCAGGTGACCGACGAGCCGATGCCTCCGCCCGTTATCGGGTTGACCTGCCTGGCCGCGTCGCCCACGAGCATCACGTTGTCTGCCACGGCCGATCTCAGCGGCCCCGAGACCGGAACCCCGCCGGCCTTGACCTCGATTATTGCTCCATCTTTGAATCTGTGGGAAAGACTTGGGTGCTCGATGAACGCGTCAAGGTACTCCACCGCCGGCTTGCCGGCGATCTTCGGTATGACCGCCAGTCCGACGTTTGCACGGTCATCCCCCTTCGGAAAGATCCAGGCATACCCTCCCGGAGCATAACATCGTCCCACGAACATCTCTATCTCATCATGCACGTCGATGCCTACCATCTCGTACTCGATGCCGGACTCGATGTCGTTCGGACCCAGATGCGTGTCGATTCCCGCCCAACGGCCGACCTTCGACATGACTCCGTCAGCACCGATAACGATCTTTGCTCGGATCTGTCTGGGCTCGCCGAACTCCTGGTACGAGACAACCGCCCTACTACCATCCCTCGAGAGCCCGGTGGCCTTACAGCAGAGCCTAAGGTCGGCGCCCGCATCGACGGCGAGGCGGCCCAGGTGCTTGTCGAAGATCTTCCTCTCCAGCACATAACCGAAATCGAACCCCTTGACGTTCTGTCTAAGGTCAACCGTGATGCCGGAGGGGGAGATGAGCTTGACGTTCTCCACCCTCTTGGCAGTCCATGCGCCCTCGCCAAGGCCCAGCTCGTCCAAGACCTTGGAGGACACGCCCTCCGCACACTGGACCGGCTCCCCTATCTCGGCCCGTTTCTCAAGCAGGATCGTGTTGCACCCCGATTCGGCCGCGTACCGCGCCGCGGTGGAACCCGCGGGCCCAGCCCCGACGACTACGACGTCAGCCTCCTCCAACCTCAGCCTCCCTCCTCTTGGCGATAGCGCCCAGGGGGCAGGTCCTGACGCAAATGAAGCAGCTGTTGCACCTGGAGGCGTCATGAACGACATTGAACTCCGAGACGTCTATGGCGTCGCGTTCGCACACGGCTGCACAAGCGCCACACCTCAGGCACTTCTCCAGCTTGATCTCGATCAAGCTCTCACTGGATCTAGGCGGCAACGCGTTTTATTAAATCATTTGTGGGCGGGTGCAACATCACCGGCTCCTGGACTGCAATGCAAAACTGGGGTTCTGGGTGATCAGGCGTTCGCGGTCCTTGACGACTTCAGCATTCGCCGATATCTGCCGAACTTGTCCTGGGGGGAGAACTTGGGCGGATGAGGGGTGCAAGTCCTTCCCCCGCATCTTGCGCAGGTTGGCTGCAGGGTGTAGACCTTGCAGGCCTTGCACCGCTTCAGCTTCTTCAAGAGTTCTCACTTGGAGGGCCGAGAGAACGCAAAGGTGTGGTCGAACTTCTTTAGGTAGGACTCCATCTGCGCGATCCTCTGCTGAAGGGTGCTCTCGGCAGTCTTGTAGTCATCCGCCTCGACGGTAACCCTGTACCTGGGAGGGCCGATTATCTGAACGGCTATCTTCGTCTCTTTTTCCCCGTCCGTGGGCTTGGCCAGCTCCTTCAAGGCCTCGCGGATCACTTCGACGCCGTTCGGCTCGAAACACTGGAGGGAGATGTATCCCTCGATTTCGACCTTGTGGAGCTCGATGGTGGAGACTATGATGGGGTAGAGAGCCTCGATCCAGTCCTTGGAGATCCCTCTCTTCTCCAGAACCTCCTTGCCCCCGGCAACGACTTCCTCGAAGGCTGAGTAAACGTCCGGGTACTCGGCGAGGAGCTTGTCCACGACCTCGGACTTGGCCTGCTCCGGGGTCTTGCCCAGCTTCTTGCTCGCCAGCTCAAGCAGCTTGAGGGATTTCTGCCTCTGCTTCCATTGTTGGACCTTGTATCGCTTCTGTTGCTCGGTCGTCCTCTTGAGGGACATGTCGATGTGCCGCTTGGCCACATCGACCCTCGTCACCTTGGCCACGACCTTGCGGCCCTCTTTGAAGAAGTCCCTGATGTTCTTTACCCAGTTGGGCGATACCTCCGATATGTGGATGAATCCCTCCTTGTCGCCGTACTCGTCAAGCGTGAGGAAAGCCCCGAACTTCTCGACCTTCCTCACGGTGCACATCACGACCTCACCCTCCTTGGGCCACTCGCTATCGAAGGACATGACCTCTCCCTCCTACTCGAGGACTTCGATTATGCTCGTGCTCACTTTGCCCTTGCCCGAGCGGGGAACCGCGAGCGTGTTCTCGCAGACCACGCACTTCACCAGGCTGGCCGGAGATCCGAATATCACCTGTTCGTTTCCGCAACTTGAGCACCGCACCCTGAGGAAGCGTGACTTGGGCAGCGGTATGTGCTTCCTTATCCTGTCGTCCATTCGCATTCCACCCTCAGTCAGTTAGCTCGAGTGCCCTCGCCCTGAACCCGGGCCTGGTCTGGGACTTCTTGCACACCGTGCATGTGAACCTCAGGTCGTGGCGCTTCGTGGGTTTCTCCCTCTTCTGCTTGGACTTTGGGAAACCGCGCGCTCCCCTCGTCTTGCCGGTGGGTTTGACCTTTCGCCTGAACCTGCGGTGTCCCTTTCTTAGCTCTCCCCTGGGTTTCTTGCGGGCTCGGGAGATCGAATGCTCCGTGTGCTTCTTGCAGGTCGGACAGTACATGCTTAGCGTCTTCGGCATCTTCAACCTACTCACCTGCGGGCCTAACCCTTTCTGCCACCTTCCTTCCGAGCAGGATCTCCGATACCTCGCCTGGCAATGCGACGATGTCCTCCCCTGCGAAGGGACCGTAGGTCTTGAGATCCCGAGCCACGAATGATGGGAACTCCCTTACGATCCTGAGGATCTCGTTGCGTTCCGGCCGGCGGGGCTTAGCAGCCTCCCTCGGCACGTCTCGGGCTTGGACGGGTTCCGTCTCCGCCGGGCGTACCGCGGGCATCTGCGCCGATTCGGGAATGCTCCCTACCGGGGAAGTTGCCCCCGGTAGTTCCCCTGAAGGTCTATAAAATCTTTTCTCATAAGACTCGATGACCTGTCTGAGGTCCTGTAAGAGTTTCCGCTCTGGCGCCGTCAGGCCGGTGGGGACGCGGCCTTCCGTGGCTTGGGCGGCGAGCTTGCTTACTCGAACCTGCATCATCTGCGTTAGGAAGGCCTTCAGCTTCTCCTTCTCGGCCAGCATCAACGATCTGCGTGGTTCATCTTGGCCCGAGCGTGCAATGGATTCCTCAACCAGCTCGATTGTTTTCGCTAGGTCCGCGAGAAAGCCCTCGGGCAGTTCCTGCAGATCGACCGAGAGCACCTCCCTCAGCCAGGCCTCCTTGGCCGCCTGATAGGTTATCAACGCTAGCCCGGTAGCTCGGCCCGTATAAAATATTACCGCGAGGGCTCAGCCCAGCCTAGTCCTCGACCCGAGGTGCCAGGAGGAACGCCAGCCTTCCGCCCTCCAGAGGAACGGTCAATCTCAGAGGCAGGTCCTGGCCCCACTCCAGTTCAACGATGTCCGTGGCCTCCGCCGCCTTGAGCATGTTCTGGATGTAAGAGATGATGTATATCGCCCGGCACTCCTTCTTGACCTCCATGTGTGCTATGCCCTCGCTCTGCTTGTTCAGGCGGACGTTTACGCTCTCCACGTCGCTCTCCCCCTCCAGTCGCAGGAAGTCCGGCGTCGCCCTGAGCGTCACGTGGTCTCCTACGATTCCCACATCTTTCAGTGCCTCGGAGAGAACCCCGGCCTCCATCCGGACCGTGGCGGTGAAGGGGATCTGCGGGGTGGGCGCTGCGCTTTCGCCAAGGTCAAGAAGCGGAATGCTGAACGTGGTGACGGAAATGCCCTCGAACGTGAGGACGAACCTGTTGGTCTGCTCGTCCAGCGCCATCCTGAGCCGGTCTCCGGGCCGCGCCCTTCGAAGCATCTTATTCATGTCCTCGAGGTTTAGGCCGATGTTCCTTGTCGCATCCACCTTGTAGGTCTCGAAGGACTCGGCGGCAAGCTCGAAGTCGACCATCGATATCCTTGCGGGATCCATCGAGTTGAACCTAACCTTGGCCGGACTCACGCAGAATATGCCCTCTTCGATCAACGTGGAGATGGCATCGATGCATCTCTTCCAAACGGCAGCTTGAGACAGAGTCGCCTCGAACATTCGCAACACCCTTGACGAAGAGAATCAACCCAGCAGCTGTCTGACGCTCCTGTGCAGATCCAAGTCCAACTTGTCCATGTCCTGGATGATTTCCCCTTGCAGCACCGCCTCAGGATCCTTAAAAATCCTTCCGATCACGCGCACGCGCTGGCCCTCTCTTATGGAGGAAAGCTTCTCCGGGTCGGCCATGACTTGTATCTGGCCCTCCCCATCGTCCAGGGTGAAGCATCCCTCCCGAAGCTCAAGCGCGGTGCCGAGTATGCGTACCATGACGTCTTGGTCCTTGATTTCTCGGATCCTCCTCTCGACCGCTGGCTGTCGTTTCATTCTCTCCAATATGGGTCTTGGAAGAGGCGATGGCGCTGGTTTATATCTATAACGGAGGCCGGCCGGGTCGGATCGCCGGGCATGACCTAGAGGCACATCCCGATTCTCATGTTCTCCAACTCGCCCTCATCAACGGTGATTCCCAGCCCGGGGCGATCCGGGACGTCGACATGCGCGCCCTCGACCCTGATGCCATCCGCTAGGAGGGTCGACAAAAACTGCGGCCCGTTCGTGTCGACGGGCAGCGCCATCGGGAGCGTGGAGAAGACGTGCACAGACGCTGCTAGCCCCACGCCGGTCTCCGTCATGCCGCTGCCCAGGACCTGGATGCCTGCCGACTCGGCGAGGGTGGCGATCTTCTGCGTCCCCAGTATCCCGGACTTGGCGATCTTCAGCACAACCATGTCGCCCGCATTCATCGTTATGACCCTCAACATGTCGTAATGGGTGAAGACCGACTCATCGACGGCGATGGGGATCGAGCTTATGGCTGATGTCCTCTGGAGGCCCAAGTAGTCGTAGGTTGGCACCGGCTGCTCGAGACAGACGATGTTCGCAAGGTCGCCTATGAGGGCCAGGAGCCGTCGCAAGGTCGAAGCGTCGTACGCCTGGTTAGCATCTGCCCAGATCCGCGCCTTCCCCGCTGCTTCCGAGAGGCATCTCAGTCTATCCGCATCGAGATCCGGCTTGCCCGATATTTTGATCTTGAAGCAGGTGTACCCCTTCCTCCTTGCCGACCTTGCGCGCCTGGCAAGCGCCTCGACATCACCTGACACCATGTAGCACAGCTCAAGCTTGTCGGTGAGGCGGCCTCCCAAGATCCTGTGGAGAGGAAGGCCGGATTCCTTGCCGAGGATGTCGAAGAGCGCCTGCTCGACCGCGGATACTGCGAAAGGCTGGCTTGCGCTGACGGAAGGCGTAATCGAGGAATCGATCTTTGACCTGATCGACCTAACGGAGGAGCAGTCCTCGCGCAGGAGGATCGGCGCGATGTGGTTCTTGAGGGTCGAGCAGACAGTCTCCATCGTCTCGTAGCTCCAGGTGGGGTTTGGCCTTGACTCGCCCCAACCGGTCTCGCCGTCGGAGGTGGTGAGCTTCAGGTAGACGTGCTGCCCAGGCTTGCCGGGCCCGCCCACGAATCCGCGCGAAAGGAGAAAGGGCTCGCGAAACGGTATCTCGACGGGGAAGATCTCGACGCTCGTGATCTTTGTCATGGGCCCTCTTGGATCGGAAGAGTTCTGAAAAGTATTTCCCGAGGTCGTCGTGGGAACGGAGGGAAAAAAGAAAGAGGAGATATGAGGGGTTCTACCGCGCGATCTTGCGGGTGGCTGCAAGGAGCCCGAATGCTGCTAGGGGCAGGATGGCGCCCTCGATTATGGGGATCACTGCCACGTTGCCCATGGTGTTGTAGCCTCTCGGCCAGATCATGTTGTTCGCGTTGTACGCCCCGCCCGCCGTGAAGCAGTAGACGACGGTATCCTCGGAGCAGACGAACGCCCACTCGACCTTGCCGTCGCCATCGAAGTCTCCCATTATCTGCTTGACATCGCCCGGGCCCCACAACGGCGCACCGACCGTGGGGTCCACTGGTATGTTCGGGTTAACCCAGAGTTGGTCCCATGCGTACTCGATGCTACCCTTCGAGTCTATCGAGAAGATCAGCGTCGTCGCCCTGCCGCCGACAACGTCCATCTTTCCGTCGCCGGTGAAGTCACCGATCAGCGAGGTGAAGGCGATCGCTGGGGCCGTCCACTTCTTCTTTCCATTGTAGTCCAGACAGTAGAGGTGAAGGGCCAGACCTGTTGGTCCGATGCCCACGTCAGAGACGAAGACCTCAAGGAACCCATCGCCATCGATGTCCCCGATGGACGGGCTCTCCGAAGCCCAGCCCGTCATCGCGGCGGTGGGGTCCAGGCTGAAAGTCCATTTCTCGGTTCCAAAGAAAGTAAGGCAGTATAGCTTGAGCTCGTCTGGCACCATAACTAGGATCTCGTACTCGCCGTCCTTGTCGATGTCGCCAACCGCTGCGGTCGATTGCCCGGGCTTGTTGCCGAAATTGAAGCGCCATTTCTCAACCCCGGAGCTGGTCAAGCAGTAGATCATCTTTCCGTTCTGGCACGGGATCAGGATCTCAACCTCGCCGTCCTTGTCGACGTCCCATGCGGTGGGCCCACTGTTCGTGCCTTCAGCCATCTGGAACCTCCACTTCTCGCGGCCGTCGTGGCTGAGGACGTAGAGCCAGCCAACGCCCCCTGTTGCGAAGATTACCTCCTTCTTGCCGTCACCATCGATGTCAAAGATCGTCGGGCTGTTGTCCGAGCCTGCCTCAGGGGTGAACTGCCACTTGAGCTGGGGCCTGCCCCCGATAACGTTGAAACAGTGCACCCAGTTGTTCCTGCCTATGGCGACAACCTCGAGCTTCCCGTCGCCGTCCAAGTCATCTATCGCCGGGACACACATTGGGTCGCCAGGAAGGTTGTCCTTGTCGGGCGGGGGATAGATCCACTGGATCGCACCCGTCTTCCCGCTCAGGCAGACCAGCCTGTCGGTCATCTGCTGGAGGCCCTTTCTCCTGCAGAGGAGGATATCAACCGTTCCGTCGCCGTCGATGTCAGCGTAGTTCATCCCACCGAGAACGCTCTCGTACAGGCCCGTCTGGGCTGTCACGTTCGAAGCCCATTTTAGTGTGAGGCGCTTCTGCGCGTATGCGCTTGTCGCTAGAGACACTGCGGCTAGAACCACAACTAGAGAGTACTTGAGGGCCGTTTTCACGCCCACAAACCTCCGCGTTCTGCATGCCGTATGAAGATAAAAAGATTATGGCAACCAACCAACCAAGCAGGTGAGGCTGTTGCATTGGCTGGGGGTCGCGGCCTGCCGTTGACTACCTAGGCACCGGCTAGATCGCCGGGTCTTTGCGGGAGGCGGGGGGCTTGCCGGTCATCCTTGCCTCGAGGTTGCAAAAATAGGTATAGAGGCCTTCGATGTGGGAGATCTCGCCCATGGTGGCTTTCTGTATCCTCCTCCTGTATTCCAGGTCGGGCGCGATGCCCAGCGACCTAGCAGCCGCCTCGGCCGCGCGGGCGATCTCTCTGCCCTCGCGGTCGTAGTCCGTGAGGATGACCACCTTGCTGCAGATAGGCAGGAGTCCGAAGAGCGGCTTCGTGCTCGCCTGAATGATGGGGGCTCTGATGCCGAGCCTCCTAAGTGCGCTGGTATCCCTGGGCCCTTCGACCAGTATCGACGTATCCAGCGGCAGCGATCTTAGATCCTCAAGTATCTCGCAGAGGTCTTGGTAGATAGCTTCCTTGGGTTGCAACGGAAGGCTCATTGGGGGCCTAGGCATAAATTTGGTTTTCCCGGACTTTCGGAACGACCTTGCTTTACATGGCGGAATCCCGGCGTTCCGATCCAAGCTGGATCCTCCGGGTGGTTCCCGTCCTCGTCTCAGTCACCACTCCGCTTTCCATGAGCTGCTTCACCCGGCTGGCAACGATCCTCCTGGATGCCTTGCCCCTTTCTTGTCTGATGTCCCGGGTGAGCTCGGAGATATTCCTCGGCCCTTTCCTCGCGAGAGATAGTATGATGTCCTTTGCGAGCTGGTCTTTGGAGATCCACGCGTCCTGGGTGGCCCTCCTGAAGCTTGAGATGTAGGAAAGGAGATGCGAGACCTCGTCGTAGAAGCGGATGCTTCCTCTGAAGAAGGCGAAGAGACCCCGCACCTCGTCCATCTGGGATTCTTGGGATGCAAGAAGGCTCTCGATCTTTTCGAGCCTGTCCTCTAGCCTGCCTAGCTGCTCTTCGAGCCTTCTGAGTCGCTGGTCACCTGAGGCCACGGCCCCTCACGATCTCCCTCAGGTGAATCTGGCCGGATCTATAGGCTTTGGAAAGCTCCCTTACGGCCTGGGCCGGGAGATTCTCTTCGACGAGCGCGCGTCTGAAGGCCTTGGCGGAGGCCTCTCGCTGAGTGAGGTACAGCGCGCCCACCTTGCCTGCTTCAAGCGCCAGGCCCAGCGCAGCTCCTGCCAGGGAGGCTCCTCGGCGCAAGCGAGAAACGCTCGACATGCTGAAGCTCTTCATTCGTTCTTTCGTCCCAGTCCTTGGAAGATCTTCCTGAAGTCGATCACCAGCCCCTTGGACATCTCGAGGGCTTCCTTCTGCTCTATTCCGTTCTCGACCAACGTCTTGTAGAAGGTCGCAATCGACTTGGCCATCGTCGCGGCGGTCTCCGGCGAGTAGACGGCGTCAATCAGGTCCTTAATCAGCCCTGGAACCTCGCTTCGCAGCGCCGAGAAGATCTCGGCGATCTCCTGTGCGTCCTTCCTTTCGGTCAACTCTCTCTCCTCAATTCGTCGCTGGATCCGTTACAGCTGTGCACTTGATAAAACGTTGTTGGCCAGAAGTGGTCAGGCCGACCGCATTTGATGGCGCCGGGCTTCGAGGCGGGCCAAGGGCTCTCCCTAGCCGTAAGCGGCACTCTCGGTTTGATCCTTTGGCCCTGCCTGGACCATCCTGGGACTGGGCATCGTTATCTCGCCGAACCGCGACTCGTACCTCTTCAGGTTCTCTGACATCGCATTGCAGAGCGCCTTGAAGTGTGCCGGCGTAAGCACTACCTCCGCGACAACGTCCTTGCTCTGGCTGATCCCTCCGCCCGGAGCCGGCTGGGTCATCCATGTATCGAAGAACGTTACCCTGAACTCCGTCGCCGAATGGTTGACCATGGCGTCGGTGGAAAACACGGCGTTCTTGTCCCTCTTGATGTTTGCTTGGAGCTTCTTTTCCTTGTCCACGTCGTGGCTCAAACCAACATCGCCCCAGACGGCGGTGGCCTTCTTGCTTATTAGTCTTTGGAGAGTCCCGTCCCGTCCCGAGCCGTCGGCCCGGGCGAGCCTAGATGACCGTGGTCTCTCCGCATTTCTGACAGACGACCTTGGATCCGCGGCTGACCTTTTTTGCCTGTTGCACATCGAGAATCCGATTGCCGCATCTGCAGACGTAGCCGGCTAGCCGCGCGGGGTTCCCGACGACTAGGGCATGCGGCGGAACGTCGCGGGTGATCACGGATCCAGCCCCAGCCATGGAGTATTCCCCAACGGTCACGCCGCAGATCACCGTGCAGTTGGCACCGATGGATGCGCCCCGCTTCACCAACGTCGGCACTATCACCCATTGCCGCGAAAAGGCCCTTGGGTACTTGTCGTTAGTGAAGACGACATGGGGCCCGATGAACACGTCGTCCTCAACGGTGACGCCCCTGAAGATCGATGCCCTGTTTTCGATCTTAACCCCGCTGCCGATGCGCACATCGGCGTCCACGTAGGCGCACTTGCCCAGTATGCAGTTCCGCCCGATGACGGCACCCTCGCGCACCTGCGCGTGGTGCCAGATCTTGGTCCCCTCCCCGATCTTTGCCTTCTCGGATACGACGGCAGTCGGGTGGGCAAAATAGGGTTCACTCAAGCCAAAGCCTCCCGAGAAGCGGCCTTGAAAGCTGCCTCAGCATCCTCGCCCTGATGCACGATCCGTCTCAGCGCGCGAGCCAGCAAGGCCGGATACCTGTCCAAGAGGAGATTGCGACCGATGACAAGGCCGGAGCCCCCGTCGCAGATGGCATCGTGGCTGCGCTCCAGGAAGTCCTTGACGGACACCTTCTTTCCACCAAGCACGAGCACCCGGGCATTGACCGACCGTACGATATCCCGGAAGCTCCTCCGGCGCGATGACCTTGACCGCCCGTCCGGATACGGGATCTTCAAGGCCGGCACGGAGAAGTCGGCCGCCACTATTGCAGCATAGCGTATCCTATCCGGGCGGGAGTCGACCTTCAGCTTTCCGCCGACCCGGACGCAGTAAAGCGGCTCCAGGACGAGGGGTAGGTCCCATTTCTCACAGACCTCGCAGATCTCGCCGCACATCTCAAGTTGGCGAGAGGTTTCCGGGCTCGTCGGATCGATCCTGAGCAAGAGCTTTGCCCCGTCCAGACCCCAGCGGACGGCCGTCTGAGGTCGTGCGACAAGCCTGTCGTCCCATTCGAATGCAGACTGGGAAAGCCCGGTGCGGTTGAGGGAAAGCAGTAGCGCCTTCCGAGGTAGTTCCTTGGGCCATGAGGTTATCAGGTGGCGCATCGGCTCCTTGGTGGCGATCAGCCCATCTGCGAAGGGCAGGACGGAGAAGAGCGTCGAGGCTAAGCGCGAGAAGTCGGTCAGGCCTTCTTGGACGCCCCGCTGGCGATGGTCCGCGGCAACTATCAGCGTCCTGCCGTCGGTCCCGAAGATCCTAGACATGCGGTTGACCATGCCCGCGCGATGGTCCCAGGGGTCCTCTGGCTCCTTCAGAATGGATCACGTCTCAAGGTTTCTGGATTCTCCGTAGAGCTCGTAGAAGTCCGGATAGATCGTCGCCATCTTCTCGTAGACGGCTTTGAAGAGCGCGTATCCCTTCCTGTAGACGGCTGCATTCCTTGGGTCCGGATTCACCGTTTGCTTCTTCGGCAGCCACGAGTGGATGGCTTCTGGCCTGACCTCCTTCACGCCCACGGCACCGATCAGCGCGTCCCCGTACGGCGTGCCTGGGAACTCGGCCATGAAATCAATGCTCGTCTCCAGCACGTCCGCTAGGATGGATCTCCAGACCGGGGACTTGCTCCCACCGTCCACGAGGAGGGTGGGTTTGTCGAGGGTAACGCCCGACTGGACGGCCTGCTCCACGTTCCACTTGTGAAGGTAAGCCGCCCCCTCCAGCACGGACCTGTAGATGGCTCCCGTGTCGTGAAGGTGTCTGAGGCCGAAGAAACCTCCGGTCGCAGCCGTGTTCCAGATCGGCGTTCTCTCGCCCATGAGGAAGGGATGGAAGATGATCCCAAGGCTGCCCGGTGGGACCTTTGCAGCCAACTCGTCGAGCTCCTTGGGCTTCAGGCGTCCGCCGAGGTTCGTCCGGAACCACGGATCGACCGCGCCGCCGGGGTAGGCACCGCCGCCAAAGGAGTAGATGAGGTCCCTTGATCTCACGGCGTGCGGGTAGTTGATCAGCCTCTTGGCGAAGGATGCCTTTGCAGGGTCCTGAAGGATGCCCCAGCACCAGCTGGTTCCAGTCATCAGGCCGTTGAACCCGGACTCCACGCCACCAGTGGCCACGAGCGAGACTGGCGCATCTATCCCGCTCGCCACAACCGGGGTCCCTGGACGGACGCCGATGGCCTTGGCAGCCTCCGGCAAGACCTCGCCGACGACCTCGTCCGAGGAAACCAGCTCGCCGAAGATCTCGGGGTGAAGGTCGATGTCCTTGAACTCGGCTGACACCCTCTTGCGAGCCGATCTCGTGAGCATGGATAGGACCTCCTCGGATATCTTGTACTTCCGTATGTCGAAGACCCCTGCGAAGTTGCCCATCGAGCAGTAGTCGGTGACGACCCTCCCGGTGAGCTTCTCGATGACGTAGCCATTCGGGGTGACGAGGTGCTTGGTCTTCTTGAAGAGACGCGGCTCGTTGACCATGAACCAGAACATCTTAGTGTAACCGTAGTAGGAGTGGATGGTGTAGTTCCCGGAGACCCCGCCGAACACCTCCTCGCCTATCTCCTCCCTGAGGATGTCGCACTCCCGGAAGGCCCTTTGGTCCAACCATATCATGCACGGCCTTATGGGCCTCATCTCCGCGTCGACCGGGATGCCCGATCCGCCGTAGAGCCCGGAGAAGCATACGGCGCCGATGTCCTTGGGGTCGAGGCGGGACTTCTTGATCGCTTGTGTGGATGTGGACTTGACGGCCTCCCACCATGGGTCTGGCCATTGCTCGGCCCCGTTTGGGTGCTCCTTTGGAACCGTGAATCCCGGCTTGTAGTCCACGGAGCTTTCAGCCACTATTCTGCCCGATCCAACATCGACGATGATGGTCTTTGTGCTCCCGGTGCCGATGTCACCCGCAAGGACGAACATTTCGCACCCACCCGGCGGTAAGGACGTTTTGAACTCCAAAGACGGGATAAAAGTCTTTCTCGGTGCGTCTGGCAGCGTGGAAACTCCCTTCCGCGTGCACCGAGGTCCATCCGCCACCGTGCGGGCGATTATGTTTCGCTGGAGCTCCTTGCCCTCTGGCCGTTGCAGGCGGACCTTGGAGTTCAGCGCGGAGCCTTCGACGGCTGGCTGCGAGTCTCCCGGCGTTCAGGGGGACCTGCGTCCGGAGTCCCTCACGGCACGTGCAGCGCCCCATTCGCCCATCACGGACCAGGACAAGCTAAGAGTTAAGAGAAACTCCTGCAGGAGGCGGGGCGGTCGATGGATTTGTCCTCCCAGATGGGAAAGGAGATTCGCCTGTCCAAGTTCCTGGACCCGTCGGGCCGTGCGGCGATCGTTGTGAAGGCCGATCAGGGTCTTGCGCTGGGGCCAGTGCCCGGGTTGGAGGAAATGGCGTCTGGCCTCGGGGCAATCGTCTCGGCCGGGGTCGACGCCGTCATCCTCAGCCCGGGCCAGGCTGCGAAGCAGGCCCATCTCTTCAAGGGAAGGCGGGCGCCCGCGCTCCTTGTTAGGTCAGACTGGTCAAACGTCGCAAGAACCCAGTCCTTCCCTCTGCCCTGGAAAAGGATGACCCACGTGGCGGTCGCTGGGGCAAAGCATGCCGCGTTCCTCGGAGCGCATGGGTTAGTTGCCAGCTTCTACGTCGGATACAAGGATGACGAGGATGAGGCGGACAACCTTCAGTCCGTCTCACAGCTGGCTGCCGAGTGCTTACAGTACGGCCTCCCGCTTCTGGTGGAGGCGCTGCCTCTTGGCGAGCGCATCACGGAGCAGAACTACCTTGACTCGCTCAAGATGGCCGGAAGGATGTCGCTCGAGGTCGGGGCGGACGGGATCATCGTGCCGTATGCAGGATCGGAGCGCTCGATGCGCGATGTTGTGGAAGCTGCCGGAGCCGCGCCGGTGCTTCTTTTGCTTTCTGGCGTGAAGGATGGAGAGGGGATCTCGGAGTCGGTGAGGGCCGGGGTCAAGGGGGTCGTGATCGAGGCCACGGGGCTAGGGGAAGACGTAGGACCCTCGATCGCGGGCCTCTCGCGGCTTCTCGGCCGGGGTGGGTAGACTTGATGACCGGTCCGGGGAAGGAGATACGGCTCAGCAGGATCATCGATCCCGGCGACGGCCGCGCGGTCGTGATCGCGGCTGACCATGGCTACATGCTGGGTCCCATAAGCGGGGTGGTGGATCTTGCGAAGACCATCGAGTCCGTTGCGGGAGGCGGCGCGGACGGCATACTGGTGAGCCCCGGCCAGGCGGCCCGGATAGGGTACCTGTTCAAAGGCAGGGATCGGCCAGCGATGCTTGTGAGAGCGGATTGGACTAACGCCTTCAGGACGAAGACCTACACCCTTCCGTCAAGGCACGTGCAGCACAGGTACATGACCTCGCCCAGCGAGGCACTTGCGTTGGGGGCAGACGCCATCGTGATATACTTCTTCGTCGGCTATGCGGATGACAGGGAGGAAGCCGAGCATGTGTCAAGGGTCGCCAGATATGCGAGGGAGTGCGAGGAGATCGGGCTCCCCCTGATAGTTGAGCCGATCCCGCTGGGCGAAAGGATAACCGGCGCCAACTACAATGAACTGGTTGGGATATCTATCAGGATGTCTGCTGAGATAGGGGCAGATGCCATAAAGGCACCCTACACGAACGATGTGGAGATGTACAGGGAGATCGTAAGATCGGCTGGGATTCCGATCCTTATCCTCGGAGGGGCCAAGTCCAAGACCCTGAGGGATGCCCTCGAGGTGGTGGAGGAGGCGCTGGAGTCGGGCGCCTGCGGTACAGTTTTCGGCCGGAACGTCGTGCAGGCCCCGGACCCTGGGGACATGGTGAGGAGGATATGCCAGGTCGTTCACGGTGGCAAGTCTGCGAGGGAGGTTACACGGCCGGTGGCCGTCGGGCCGATGAGGTTGAAGGTCTCTCGCCCGCAAGATTGCACGGGCTGTCGGATGTGCGAGATTGCGTGCAGCGCAGCGCATGGACCAGGGTACGACCTGGAGTCGGCGAGGCTGATCGTGCGCGCAACCAGCGATGGCTTTAGGCCAACGGTGTGCACCCAGTGTCTGAAGTGCCTGGAGGCCTGTCCGAGCAAAGCTCTTTCCGTCGACGAGAGGCTGGGCTTCGTGGCTTTGGACGCCTCCAGATGCGACGGCTGCGGGCTGTGCGCCCAGGCCTGTCCGGTGGGAGTGATCAGGATGCGGGAGGGCAGGCCGCTATTGTGCGACCTCTGCGGGGGCATTCCCGAGTGCGAAGAGTGGTGCCCGAGGCAGGTCCTCAGCTCGGCGGGTGGGTGATGGTTATGCCGAACGACTGGTATGGCTTCATGGGCCGGTTGCTTGAGGCCGACCTTTCGAAGGGATCGTTTTCCCAACGCGAACTGGATCCCAGGGTGACGCGGTTGCTGCTTGGAGGAAAAGGCCTGGGGGCCTACCTGCTGTACAATGGCCTGAAGCCCAAGACCGACCCGCTTTCGCCCGACAACATGATCCTCTTTCTGACCGGCCCGCTCACCGGGACGATCGCGCCCGGAAGCAATCGGTTCTGCGTCGTCACCAAGAGCCCCCACACGGGAACATTCCTGGACTCCCACTGTGGAGGTTCATTCGGACCGGCCTTGAAGTACGCTGGCTACGATGGCTTGATCGTCACCGGGAGGGCCGAGCAGCCATCCGTGTTGGTCGTTGACGGTGGCGGGCCGAGATTGATGCCCGCCGGCGAGCTTTGGGGGACGACCACAGCGGCGTGCCAAGACAAGCTTGACCGCCTGCTTGGGGAAGGATACGGAAAGGTCGTCATAGGTCCTGCGGGTGAGCGGCTCTCGACCATAGCCGGGGTCTACAGCGGGACGCGCGCGGCCGGGAGGGGCGGAGCGGGAGCCGTGATGGGATCCAAGAACCTCAAGGCCATCTGCGTGAGGGCTGGCTCTTACACCATACGTGTGGCCGATCCGGCCGAGATGAGGAGGGCGTGCTGGACGGCCCACCGCATGGTTCGAATGAGCGAGATCACGGTTCGTAGCCTGCCGATGGAGGGGACCTGCAACATACTGGAAACGGTGAACCAGGCGGGTGCCTTGCCAACTCGCAACTTTCAGACGGGCAGGTTTGAGTCGTCCGAGGCCTTGTCGGGCGCTAGATGGAGGGAGGAGGTGTGGATCCGCGACTCGGCCTGCTTCGGGTGCTCGATCGCGTGCAGCAAGATCTCCCGGATTCGGGAAGGGAGGTTCAGCGGCGATTCCACGGAGGGTCCTGACTACGAGACCGTCTGGGCCTTCGGGCCGCAGTGCGGAAACTCCGACAAATCCTTGATAGTCCATTTGGAGAAGCTTTGCGACGACTACGGCATCGACACGATAAGCGCCGGGAACATCATCGGCTTCGTCATGGAGATGTACGAGCGGGGGATGATTCGGCCCGAGGAGATCGGCGGGATGAGGCCGTCCTGGGGCGATGCGGAGGCGATGGTGGGGATGGTCGAAGCCATGGGGAGGATGGACGAGCTGGGCTCGATGCTTTCGAGGGGGGTAAAGAGGCTCAGCGAGGAACACCCGGGTTCGGGCGCCTTTGCGATGCACGTCAAGGGCCTCGAGTTGCCCGCCTATGCTCCGAGGGCATCCAAGGGCATGGCGCTTGCCTACGCCACGTCGGATCGGGGCGGATGCCACCTGAGGGGATACCCGGCAATGCAGGAGCTCTTGGGCATGCGGGGCGGGGCCGATCCCTTGGAGACCAAAGGCAAGGCACAGCTGGTCATCGACAGCCAGGACGAGATCGCGGTCGTCGATTCCTGCGACATCTGCCTCTTCGGCACCTTCGGCTTCACCCTCAGGGAGATCTACCGGATGGTGAACGCGGCGACCGGGTACGGTTTTAGGAACGCAGCTGACCTCAAGGTGCTTGGGGAGCGGGTGTTCAACCTCACCAGGCTCTTCAATCAGAGGGAGGGCTTCGCCCGGAAGGATGACACGCTGCCGAAGCGGTGCTTGGAGGAGCCGATGCCGGACGGTCCGGGGAGGGGGCACGTCGTGGAACTCGACGTCATGCTGAACGAGTACTATTCGATCAGGGGCTGGGACGAGAACGGGATTCCGACGAGAGCGACGATCGAGCGTCTAGGGCTGGGTCCCATCGTCGACGGGGACTTGTGAGACGGGTGCCTGTCCGGCGCCAACGACGGTCCAGGGAATCGAAGAAATCTTTCTGCCGGCCGGTCTGCGCGGCAGGTTCAGCAAAATTCTGCCAGAAATGCCCAAAATGAAGGCCGATTGTGGGAAAAATTTAAATAGAGGCGATTTTTATTCGAAAGACGGAGTCCTAATTTGAAACATCGGGAAGAGCTGCCCGATGTCCTACAAGCCGATCCGGATTGGAAGGTTGATGGTTGATGGCGAAGGCTTCTGAGAGGTTGGAAACGGGCGTCGAGGGTCTGGACGCGCTCTTGTCCGGGGGATACCCTGACCATTCGACGATTTTGGTGAGCGGGTACCCAGGCACGGGGAAGACGCTCCTTGGCAGCCACTTTTTGGATGCTGGCATGAGAAAGGGATCCGCGGGCATCTACGTGAGCTTTGAGGCCTCCAAATCCGAGTTCTTCGAACAGAGCGCAAAGTTCGGTTTTCGCTTTGAGGAAATGGAGGAGAAGGGCCTTTTCAAATGCCTCATGGCAATCCCCCACAGGTTCTTCGTCTCCCCCAGTACCTTTGATATCCAGAACACGGTCCAGGGCATAGAGGAGGCGAAGGCCGCGGTGAACGCCGAACGCCTCGTCATAGACTCGATCTCAGCCCTCATGGTGCTGTTCGAGACGGCCTACCAGGCAAGGAAGAGCCTATATATACTGAACTCGAGGCTGAAGGAGATGGGAATGACCTCGATATTCATATCGGAGGCCGGGCCGCGAAGCGAGTTCAGCAATTTTGGAGTCGAGGAATACATAGCCGACGGGGTCATCCATCTGTCGTTGGAGGAGGTTCAGGAGAGGAAGTTCCAGAGATTCCTCCGCGTCGTGAAGATGAGGCGCACCGCGCACAAGATGGAGAAGTATCCCATCCAGATAGGCTCGAGGGGCTTGGAGGTCCTGGTGAAGGAGTAGTTGCCGGGCGCGTAGCCACGTGGTCTTCTTCACACAAAACAGTGCTACTCATTGGGCCTTCGTACAATCCGGCATCCTTCTATTGCGGGATTTCTTCATCGTTGTTGCGAACATAACATATTTATAGTAGCATTATGCGAATTCCTTGACACGATCAACGAATTTCGCGGCCGAGCCCGATGGCGCGGCCGTGCTCGGAGGATCGTCCTTGTACCAATTGGATGAGATCGACCTCAAGATCATCCAGAAGCTGCAGGAGGACGCCAAGACCCCTTTCACCAAGATCGGAAAGGAGCTCCAAATCCCGGATACGACGGTCCACTTCAGGGTCAAGAAACTGATCGAGAACGAGATCATAAGGAAGTTCACCGTGCTCGTTAACCATGAGAAGCTCGGGTACACCGTAAGGGCCCTCCTCAGGATCGAGATCGAGAAGTACCTCCTCGACATGTTCACCCAGGCAAAGGTCGATGAGGTCGTACAGGAGCTCTCCAAGGTGCGGAGCGGTGAGCTGATCGCCCGGTGCGAGAGCAAGAACGAGATCATAGCGATAGTCTCGACGCGGAACTCGGGCGAGCTCATCAACCTGATGGAGACGCTCAGGAAGAAGGAGGGCATCAGGGACCTCGACGTCTCGGTCATCGACAAGGTCTATGAGGGAGGGACGGGCACCTCCCCCGTGATCTAGGGGCTGGTTTTCCGAAAGCGGATCGTCCTGCCGCCGTTGCGACCTGCCTAGATTCCTTGCCAAAGGTGCAATCTCTTTGGACCTAACTGAAACCTTGGTATCCTTCCTCGGTGGCCGTCGTCCCATTCCAGCCCACGTTTTCGCTGGGAAAAGTTCAGTAATATTGCAGAGAATTCAGCGTCAACGGAGTATCTTGATAAGAATTTAAGCGGGCGCACATAGACTGTGGTCCAGGCGGTTCCCAGATGTCGGTTCTCATCCCCGACGAGATCCCAGAAGTTCTCAAGAAGACCAAGGGATACTCGCTCCTAGTCAAGGGAGGACCCGGCATAGGGAAATCGACCCTCGCACTCACGCTAATGGTGGAGAAGGCGAACGTGAACGGCTTCTACGTCTCGACCAGGGTGAAGCCCGACAAACTGTACGAACAGTTTCCTTGGGCACGAAAGTACGTCAAGGCGGACAACATAATCGATGCTACCGAGCTTCTGTCCGGCATTCGCTCGGAGGGATCGGCCCTCGACTCGGGTGAGTCGGCCGGCGATTTCCAGTTCCTCAAGGACATCAAGACCAAGGTCGAGGGCCTGAAAGACCCCACCGTAATAATAGACACATGGGATGCCGTCCATGCCTCGCTTGGGGATCGGGCAGTGGAGACGGAGAAACAGCTCACCGACTGGCCTCGCCAGAAGAACCTGACCCTAGTCCTTGTCAGCGAGTTCATGGACACCAGGGTGCTTGAGTTCCTTGTCGACGGCGTCGTGACGCTTTCCGACTCTGAAATCGACGGCAGGAGGGTGAGGGAGGTCAGGCTCGACAAGCTTCGGGAGTGCGAGATCAAGAACCTGAAGTACGTCTACACGCTCAAGAACGGGATATTTCGAAGGTTTCCGCCGCTGCGGATCAAGCCGCCCGACGAGCCAAAGCCTTGGATCCCATTCTCGGACGAGAAATGTCCGTTCTACAGCGGGGCTCCAGAGCTGGATGAGGCAGTTGGAGAGAGCTTGAAGGGCGGATGCATCATGATCGAGATCTGCAACAACGTTCCCTACGAGTGGGCCAACCTCCTGATCCGTCCCTTCGTGCTCAACTTCATCGCGAAGGACAGAGGGGTCATAATGGTGCCGCCCAGCGAGCTAGCCCCCGAGCAGATCAGGCGTGATCTGACCAAGTACATCCCAGAGAAGAAGTTCGAGACCTACGTCACCATATTTGCCGATAGCCTGAACGAAAACTCCCTGCCCTACGTCCTGAACAACTGGGGCAAGTCCGAGGAGGAGGACGAGAAGATCTGGCTCCAGGTCGAGGAGCAAAAGAGGAGCGAGAGCTGGGGGCATCTGCTTCGGGTAATGAATGCCGACCGCCTCGAGCAAACCCTTGGCGTCCCGAGGACCGTCCGCAAGTGCGCCCAGGCAATATCCAGGGGCAAGCTTGGCGGCGATTTGACCATCATCACGCTCAGGCCGACGATGGATGCGACCAGGCAGCTGAGGAACATGTCCGACCTCTACCTGAAGATGATCGAGCGTTTCGGTGCGTGCTATGTCTACGGCGAGATGCCAAGGACCGGCCTTTACAACGTTGCCGCGGACAACTCCCGCGGCTTTCCGGTCCCAGAACTAACGCCGGTGGTCTAGGGGGTGTTGATGCTGATCGCTAGCTTTGACACAGGAAGATGATGAAGATGACGGACGGAATAGCTACCGAAACAGGTGGTGAACTTGGAACAGGCAAATGAAGTTGGCCCAGGTCCGGAGAGCCGTCCGGCAAAGGCGATTGCCGTGGTCTCCGGAAAAGGAGGAACGGGAAAGACGATCGTGGCGGCCAACATCGGAACCGCCTTGGCCATGATGGGCAGAAAGGTGGTGGTCGTGGACGGGGACCTTGGCATGGGCGACCTCGGCCTCTACCTGGGGTTGGAGAAGAGCCCCGTGACCTTGCACGAGGTGCTGGCGGGGGAAGCTTCCATAGACCAGGCCATCTACGAAGGGCCGGCTGGGTGTAAGATCGTGCCGAGCGGACTATCCCTCAGCGGGTACGCACGCGCCAACCCGGATAGGTTGCGAGACGTGGTCAAAGAGCTGTCCGGCAGGTTCGAGTTTGTGATCTTGGACTGCGGCCCGGGGCTTTCCAAGGAAAACACGATACCGCTTGCCTTGGTTGACGAGGTCATGCTCGTCGTGAACCCGGACCTGATCTGCCTAGCCGATGCCCTGAGGGTTAGGATGATGTGCGACGCGATCGGGGCACGGGTGGGCGGGGTCGTGGTGAACAGAGCTGGAATGAGCAAGGCCGAGCTTGCCCCGCGTGAGGTAGGTTCGATGCTGGGGCTCGATGTGCTTGCGGTCATTCCCGAGGATGATGAGATAAGGAAATCTGCAAGCCTCAAGGTTCCGCTGGTGATGAAGAAGAAGGAAAGCCCAGCGGCCGCGGCACATTTCAGTCTTGCCCAGAGAATCGCGGGCAGGCCGGGCGAGAAAGCACCGCGGCAGGAGGCGGCGGCGCCGAACGAGCAGAAGAAGGGCTCCCGTCGCTTCTCGATCTTCGGCAAGTGAGAGTGGCTGCTACGCCGAGGCCTTCGACCAGGAAGATAGCGAGCCGCTACGACAAGTGGTCGCGCTTCTATGACCTGGCAGACACCATCGGCCCCCTTGGGAGGCAGGAGAGAAAATGGAGGGCAAGGGTGGCCGAGAGAGTGCGGGACATGGAAGGTTGGGCGCTGGATGCGGGTTGCGGGACGTGCAGGATGGCCGAGGAGCTTCAACGGGTCTGCTTCAAGGGCAGGTTGCTTGCGGTGGATGCATCTAGGAAGATGGTAAAGAGGGCCCAGAGGAAGGTGGGCGTCCTCGGTTTGAGGGGTTTGGTCGTGCTAGGAGATGTGAGCAGGCTGCCGCTGAGACCGGGTTGCCTGGACGCGGTCATCTGCACGTTCTCGATCACGACCGTGGCCAAGCCCCAGGATGCTATCTGGGAATTCGAGCGAGCTCTCCGAGCGGGTGGAAGGCTGATCCTTCTAGACAGCGAGGCACCGTCGGGGATGCTTGCTAGGCTGCTTTACCACATGCTCGTGCCGCTTTCGAGATTCTTCTGCCACACGTACATCGACCGCGACATCTCAGGCCTGCTGCAGGCTGCTGGGGGCCTCGGGAGGGAGTTCAAGGCCACCTTCCTCGGAGGTATGGTCTGTCTTTACGAACACAAAAAGAGGGCGGACCCCGGAATCCATGAGTGAAAGGATTGCACACATAGGAAGGGCTATGCTTAGAAACTGCAACATTCGGAAGCGTTTTGAGAAATATATTTATAATAATTGAACCCAGCCTCAACAGCCAACGCTATTATTGCCGAAACCGGATGGAGACGAGATGAACCTGAGGTCCGCATTCGCGCTCGTCGGAATCGCGTTCAATCTGTCTGCCCTGCTCGCCGGTTTGCCGATCCTCGGGACCCTCGCTCAGCAGGACGACGTCTATCCCCCCACGATCAACCTCATAACCAGATTCCCGGTCATCACTTTTGAAGGCGTTAAGGTCACGATAGAGGCGGACATAATCGACTCCAGCGGCGTCCAATCCGCGACGATCGCCTATCGGGTCGACGGAACGGATTACCTGGCCCCCATGGTTCTCAAGGCGAACTACAGGTACGAGTGGACCTACCTGAACAACGACATCGGCTCCAGGTCGGAGTTAGTCGTGCTCATCCTCAACATCACCGCGGTTGACGTATACTCAAACAAGGGGACCCAGACCTACGTTAACACGACCATCACCGTTCTGAAGGAGGACGCGGAGGGGCCGGAGATACAGCTCGAAGCGATGCCCCTCTACACCGAGAGCGAGGATCACCTGATAATAAGGGCCTCAGTGACCGATCCAAGCGATGTAGGGTCCGTAGTCCTATACTACGACAAGGCCGGCATGTGGTTTGAGAGGACCATGACGTACAACCCGGACAACGAGCTGTACGAGGCAATCATCGGCCCATTCGAGACCGACACCGCGGTGCGCTATTACGTGAACGCAACCGATGCCTCAAAGAATCGCAACGAGGCATCGACCCTCCAGGCCGACAATGGGACGATGCGTTCTTTTGTCATCTCCTACAGAATGAGGTTCGAGGGAGGCGTGGATGACTCGAACTACCTGCAGGTGGAACAGCTTCACCGTTACAGGATGACGAAGTCGAGGGACACCATAACCTACGCCGGCTATGTGTTCAACCTGGAGCTAAGCGACTCGGGGCTCCTCACCGGTCAGGTATCCCTAAACTCGAGCGGCAAGACCGTCGTTCTAAAGAGCCTGTCGCTTGTCGAGAAAAACAACGAACTCATCACAGATATGCAGACCAAGGACGGCATAGCCTACGACTTCAACCTGAAGTATCTCTCATACCGCCCCGAGGGCCCGTATGCCGAGATCGAGATCAACCCAAGGCAGCGGCTCGTTTTCGAGGGCTACACGATCTACACCTACATCAAGAAGGTGACCGCAGGTGACTGGACTTTCATCGGCCAAGACGGGGGAAAGTGGCAGGTGAACGTGACCGCGTCCTTGGGCTACTCCAGCGTCACCCGAACGTTCACAGCCCGCAACCAGTTCAAGGAGTTCTTCGTCGGCGGAAGGAGGGATGTCCAGATCATCTACCTCGGAGAGGAACTAGTTCCGGGAGATCTGATAAGGTATCGTGCCCGCCTCCGGGTCTACAAGTTCCAGCAGCCCATCTTCGACGTGAAGAACGATGTGCCGACGGGCAGTCCGTCCGGCTTGTCGCCTGGGCAGATCATCTACAACGTCTACGCGGGGGACATCCTAGTCCAGAAGGTCATCGCGCAGAACCTCGCGGGATCCAGGGCCTATGACATCAACATCCAGGTCACCAACATCACCGGATACGGTTTGGCCGTGAGCCCGGGGGAACTCACCGCATCCCTCGGTCCAGTTTACAGGGAGAAGACCGTGGGAAACAAGACGGTAAGATACTACCTGACCTACGGCACGCTGACCAGATCATTCAACCTCGCGTTCCCCAGGAACGTGCAAGTCCGGGAATCTGCAAGATTTGACGTGCTTCTGACCTATCGGGACGCCCATGCAGAGTCCCACCAGATCCGGATCCCCGTCCAGTTCCTGATCTACCCATCGCCCCCCGTCCTTCGGGTGACAAAGGGACTGTCGAGGGAGGAGCTTCCCATCGGCCACCCCGCGGCGGCATGGATAGAGATAGAAAACACTGGTGGATCCCCCGCGCTCAACGTGACCGTCATTGACAACACCCCGCCCAACCTGATATCCGACTTTGAGACTTGGCGGGGCGAGATCAAACCCGGCTCCTCCAACAAGGTGTATCTGATGTACTCCCTCAAGGCCACCACGATCACGGTCCCCGGGAGGACGTCATACGGCTTCGTGACCGTCGATTGGAAGGGCGTTTGCTACAAGGCCGGCGTGCGCAACGACGCCTATACGCTCTCCACTGACGACTTCTTCTTCACCGCCCTGGGCCCCCATCTGGCGTTCATACAGTTCACGGCCGATAGACCAATAGTGGATCAGGGTGGCCAGCAGATGATCTTCATCAACCTGGGCGAGAAGGTCACCGTGACGGCCACCGTCAAGAACGACGGCAATAGAATTGCAAAGAACATGTCCTTGAGCTTCCCGGGCTTCGTGATCGAAAGCACGAACTTCCCGACCGGGACCGACCTTGAGGATGGCATGTATGTACAGTTCAGCGCGACCATCGTGGCGGCGAGCGAGGGCACATACCCGTTCCAGGCCATGGTCACCCATTACGACGAGAACCCAGTCCTTGGCAACGTGTACCGGGCGCTCTCGCACCTCATAATGGCCCAGACCTACCGCTCACCGGTCATGGTGCAGTTCATAGACCCCCCTAGGCAGATATCAGCCGGGGAGACCGAGACCATCAGCCTTTCCATCAGAAACATCGGCAACAGCCCGGTTGAGAACGCGCGCGTCCTGCTCAGCCTCAGCAGGGGGCTGGAGCTGGTCTACGGGACGTATCTCATCTGGGAGGGGCGGCTGGGTCCAAACCAAAATGAGCTCAAGACCATCCAGATCAAAGGAAAGGAGTTCGGTCCGAACAAGATAGTTGCAACAGCGTCTGGCCGGGACATCCCGGACGTGGACTACGAGCTTCCCGTCGAAGTCCTATCTCCCCATATAGAGATACTGAGAACCATTGACTGCGAGTACCTGTTGGCAAGGCCCGACTACTGGCCCAGGAGCTCCGAGATCGCAAGCAGGGTCACCCTCACGCTGAGGAACGTTGGAAACGATCTCGCCCTGAGGGTCGTCGTCAAGGAACGATTGCCGGCCGGGCTGATCACGTTCGAGAACCTGACCCTTGGCTCCGATCTGATCGTGTGGGGCGAGATGGGGGACATATCCCTGGCCCCCAACGAGTCGATTGCCCTTCAGTACCCGGTCTGGGCGCGAAACCCCGGGCACTACTTCTACGCGCCGGCCGTGGTCACGTACACCAACCCAATCCACACCCGGTACGAATCAACATCCAATACCTTGGATGTCTGGGCCCTCTCCAGCAGGCCGTTCCTGGTGGACGATGGCCCGGTGCTTGTGCTGGGCTCGGACGGCGCGCCGCTGTCGGGCCCGGTTTCGTACAACGATACGGTGACATTCGTGGTCAAGATCAAGAACATAGGCAACCAGAACGCAACCGCCCTCCAGATGGGCCAATGGCTCGGCGAGGGCGTCCCCGATATCAAGTGCATAGTCCTCAACCAGGTGTATGTTAGGGAGGCACTGGAAAGTGGGATCCGGCCCGAGTCGGTCCTGTCGCTCCCGATCAAGGTCCTGGTTCTGGAGGATGTGCCATCGGTAGCCTCCTTTGCGCTCAGGTTTCCTTTGAGCTACAGGGACTCCCAAGGAAGGTCTTATGCGAGCGTCTTTTCCTCCCAGCTTGAGGTAAGGCCAACACAGGTAGGTGTCTCGTTCAAGAAGTCCTTCGTGCGTTCCTATGTTGGACCGGGCGAACGGCCGCAGTTGCGCATCGAGATCACAAACGTCGGGGACACCGATCTGAGTTCGGTCCGGGCCATCGTCGAGGTTCCCGGTGGCCTGTCGATTGCAAGCTCGCCCGTGCTGGACTTACTGAGGGAGTCCGAGAAGGCTACGATCGTTGTGGAGTTCCAGGCCGTGAGCCTTCCCCCCGGAGAGGTCTACGTCTCGTTCAGAGGATTCGTAGCGTCTGTGGAGTACATGTGCTTCCGGGGCAGGAGGTCCACGCCTGAGGATGGCATATTCTTGGATCTTTCGGTTGTCAGACCCTACATCGAGGTCACAAGGTCGGCAACCTCTCAGGTGCTTCTGGCCAGGAGCGAGGAGTGGCCGTTCTCGCCCTTGATCCACGAGAACGTGACGCTAACGCTCAGAAACACGGCCGAGATCGAGGCCAGGGGGGTCACGGTGACCGAGAACATTCCTGATGGGCTGTACACCCTCCAATCGCTCGGGACGAGCCAGATAGTCTGGGGAAAGGACGGCAAGCTGAACCTTGGGAAGGGCGAGACGGTGAGCTTCACATACCCAGTCTGGTCCTTCGCTGAGGCGACATCCAACTTCGAACCGGCCGTGGTCACATACTCTGATCCGGCCGGCCACAGGTTCCAGTCCTACTCGACGGGAGTCGAGAAGCTCGTGAGCGTGGCTAACAGGCCGTACATCGTCTGGGAGGGCGGGATCGTCCAGGATCCAGCCGGGTCCGTGACGTACAACGACACCCTGGAGCTGCGCATGTCCGTGAGGAACGTTGGCAACAGCAGGTCCACGGGCCTTGTTCTCACCGGTTGGACCGACGGGAAACCCTCCCACCCTGGATGGGAGCTCTTGAACTCAGGCGAGCTTAGCAAGCTGCTCTCCAACGGCATTGCTCCGGGTTCGGTCTTGGAATTCGCGCTCAGGTTGAGAGTACTGAAAGACGTCAGAAGGCCGGAGGAGGCCAAGCTCCCCCTGGAGCTTTGGTACGGCGATGAGATGTCAAGGACCTACTCAAGGGAGGCGGTGGCCGAGGTTCTCGTCCGGCCGCCCGCGATCTCGATCTCGGCTGGCCTAGTCAACGGCCGCTTCGTCGTGATGCCCCGACAGCCTGGCTTCCTGAATCTGAGCGTCTCCAACGCCGGCGACACCGACCTCACGAACGTGGCGTTCAGGGTGGAGTGTCCGGACGGCGTCTCGGTGGCCTCGGCGGACAACCTGGATGTTCTGGCCGAAGGTGGATCCCGCGACATGTCCATAGTCTTCGGAGGCATCGAGCTCGGAGAGAAGATCGGAAGGAACTACGACAAGATCAACGTCAGCATATCATACGCCGACTTCAGGGGGGAGCAGCACACGATGAAGATCGGGGTTTTCAACCTGACCGTGAAGAGGCCGATGCTAACCGTCAGGACGTTTGAAGCAAGGTCCAAGACCAGGCTCGGCGGAAAGTACGGGTTCTCGCTCGTTCTGGGCAACGACGGCACGTTCGAGGCGAGCAGCCTACGGATACTGCTGGGCGATATGGTCACTTGGCTGGGCGACATCGCGGTGGCGGGAGGGATCCTGGACGGCGACCGGGTGATGGTCACCGAGAACCTGTCCGCGCTGAACGAGCTCCAAGTCCAGGTCAAGGGAAAGGTCCAACAGAAGGGTCGCTTCGTATTCTCGCCGGTTGCGATCTACAGCGACGCAGCGGGAAACGAGTATAGGTTGGAGTTGGAGGCGGTCCAGGTCAGAATCGGGGAGAAGATCTTCAAGACGATCCTGCCGTTCCTTCTATGGGCCGCGGCCGGCGCTGCCATCGTGGGCATCTACTATTACGAGACCAGGATAGCCGAGAAGATAAAGGGCCACCAGCTCGGATCGCTCGCCAACTCGGTGATCACCCACGTCGACGCAACACGGACGGTGCCGCCGCTCATACCTTTCAGGAAGAAGAAGCTGAGCCTGGCCGAGTTCGCCTACCTCTTGTCGCTGTACCTTGCCAAGGTCAAGGCGACCAATCCCAAGAGGGCGGACAGGACCACCTTCATAATAACGCATCCGCAGTCCCGTCTGGTGCCTGGACAGGAGTTCAAGAACCTGGCTGTGGTGAGGGACGCCTACCTTCTGCTCGCCGACATGATCCAGAATAGGGTCAAGAGCTCGCAGACCGTACCCCCGACCTTCCTGGTGCAGGGCTTCAAATTCGGCCTCTCGGATGTCGTCTACATGCTCTCGTTGGCGGTCTCCCGCGCCAGGTCCGACGGACAGTTGCCGAAAAGCGTAACGATTCCGGCATCGACTCGGATCTCCGCGGTCGAGAAGGTGGCAAAGGAGGCGCCAGCACCCGAGGAGGTGCCGAAGGCCCAAGCTGCATTGGCAGAGGCGCCGGCGCCCGAGGCAGGGGATGACGCCTTCTCGCTGGGACGCGGGTCGAAGGCCAAGGATGAAGAATCAAAGGATCGCGAAAAGGAGTTGCAAGGAGGTAAGAAGTGATGGAGGAACCGGTCAGCCGCGAGGTCCAGTTGCTGATCTCGAAGATAGATAGCCTGATAGCTGTCTTCGAGCAGGTGTCCACCGTCGAGGATCAGGAGGAAGAGGCCGAGGGGAGCTATGTGAAGGAGCTCCTCGAGGTCACCAAGCGCCTCGGCGAGGAGGTGGGCAAGGGTCTCCAGCAGCTGAACGCGAAGCTGGACGAGATGGTATCGCTTCTGGACAACCTCCCGGCCAGGATGCCCAAGTTCGGCGCGGCCCTGGCCGAGGAGGGACCGGAGGACATACTGGGCCAGACGGATCTTGCGGCGGAACAGGAAGGCTGAGCTTGCGCGATAGCTCTCGCAAAGGCGAGTTCGGTATGCCCGGTTAGGGTGAGGCGGAATGGAAAGAAGTAGCGCTAGGAAAGTGAATGTGAAGTTCCTCAGGAAGATGAGGAGGGCCCTGGGGACGCTGCCGGAGGCGGGTACCCCGGAGGACATCGAGAGGAAGGCGTTCCTGAGGTACGTCCCCGCGGCGGCCCGCAGGCGGTTGGAGATGAAGGCCTCCAAGCCAGCTGTGGATGACGAGGCCTTGGGGCTCTTCAAGAAGCTTGGGGTCAAGGAGCCCCAGGAGGAGGTTGATCAGTCCGCACGGTCGCTGCTCGACCTAGCGACGATGCCGACCCAGGAGTTCGCGAAGATTGCGGACGAAGACTTGAAGGTCGAATCGCTGGATGATGCCTCGGTTAGAAAGAGCCTTGGAATAACGGTCGCAGAGCAGGGCCCCTTGAAGTTCCTCTCGGCCGAGGCTGTGGCCGGCGCCCACCTGGAGACGGAGATACCGCAGGAGTTCCTATCCATCCCCACGCAGTGGAAGGACAGCACCCTTCCGGGGATCCACAAGGAGTACTGGCTTCAGAACCCGTTCTCAAGGGCTGTGATACGCTGGGACGATGAGAACAAGGAAGCCATCTACTACGTCGTCGAGCCCGATCTTGATGAGAAGGAGGCGATGATCCTCGCCAGGATAAAGGAGATCGTCCAGGAGGAGATCGAGTCGGACTTCTACTCGCTCAGCGAGCTGGGGAAGGCGAAGTCCTACTTCGACGAGAAGATCCAGGAGATCCTGGACGAGCTCAGGATCTCCACCGACAAGGCCCAGCGGGAGAAGTTCGCCTACTATCTGAAGAGGGACATGCTTGGGCTGGGCAAGATAGAGCCCTTCTTCCACGACTCGGCCATCGAGGACATAAGCTGCGACGGCGTGTCCATCCCGGTCTATATCTACCACAACAAGCACGGCTCGCTTAAGACGAGCGTGGTATACAACAGCTCAAAGGAGCTTGACGATGCCATACTGAGGATCGCCCAGAAATGCGAGATGGACATCTCGGTTGCCGAACCGGTCTTGGACGGCCGCTTGCCTGACGGCAGCAGGGTGAACGCCACATTCGGCTCCGAGGTGACGATGCACGGGGGCACGTTTACCATACGAAGGTTCAGGGAGGAACCTCTCACCCCGGTGCACATGGCGGAGTGGAACACCTGCTCCCCCACCATGCTGGCACTGATCTGGATGGCGCTGCAGCACAAGTACACGGGGTCGATCCTGGTATCCGGCGCTACAGCCTCGGGCAAGACCTCGATGCTCAACGCGATCGCGATGTTCATACCTCCCGAGTCCAAGGTCGTCACCATCGAGGACACGCAGGAGCTTCAGATACCCATAAAGCACTGGCTTCCCGCCGTCGCGAGGCCCGGGTTCGGCCCGGCTGATTCGACCGGCAGGAGGAGGGGCGAGGTGTCCATGTTCGACCTCCTGAAGGCTGCCCTGAGGCAGAGGCCGGACTACATGGTCGTGGGAGAGGTCCGAGGTGAGGAGGCGTACGTGATGTTCCAGGGGATGGCCACCGGCCACCCAGCCCTGGGCACGATCCACGCCGACTCCGTGACATCCCTGCTTCACAGGCTTGTGACCCGGCCCATAAACCTGCCTCCGAGCCTCCTATCCCACTTGAACGCGCTCATGATACAGGGCGTGATAGTGAGCGGGGGTAGAAAGCTCAGGAGAACCTTGAACCTGTCGGAGATGGTCACGGTCGATCCCAAGACGGAAACCCCGGTGACCAGACAGCTGTTCAGATGGAACCCGAAGACCGACACCCACGAGTTCGTGGCGCGGGAGAGCACGCTGATCAGCAAGATCGCGTTCATCCGAGGGATCGACGAGAAGGAGGTCTGGGACGAGATAACGCGCAGGGCCCTTTTCATCGACTGGATGAGGCAGGAGAAGATCTTCGACTTCAAGAAGGTCAGCGAGCTGATAGCCGAGTACTATAAGTCCCCGGACCTCGCCTTGGAGAGGGTGTTTAGATCAAAGAGGAAGAAGAGGGGGGAGGAATCTGTACCCGAGGGAGCCTGAAGAAGCCGAGCAGTCAGCCAAGAAGCCGAAGAAGCCCGAATACAGGGCCAAGAGAGGATTTCTCGCGAACTACTGCAAGTACGCCCACAGGTTGATCGGGGGATTCGTTGACCCCAGGATGGGATGGCTGCCGAACTTCGCCACCTCGCTCAGGCAGGCCGGCCTTCCCATCAATGTAGGCGCATACGCCAGCGCGGTGGTCCTGACCATGATCATCGCATTCGGCGTGAGCTTCGGAGTCCTTCTGGTCCTGGGCCTGATCCTCAGGGTGCCGTTCATCGCCGTCCTCTCGATCATCTCGATCCCGGTTGTGTTCGGCGCGTTCTTCATGTACCCGAGCTACAGGGCCTCGACCAGGAAGGCGAACATCGATGAGAACCTTCCCTTCGCGGTTTCGGCGATGGCCACGATGGCCGGTTCCGGTGCGAACACCCTGGACATGTTCAGGACGATCGCGGAGGGAAACAGGTATGGCGAGATGTCCCGGGAGGCCCTTAAGATAGTGTCGGACGTGGAGAACCTGGGCTACACGATCAAGTCGGCCCTCGAGAGGGCGATTGAGAGGACGCCGTCGGCCAAGCTCAGGGCGCTCTTCTACAAGATGATAACGACCATGACGTCCGGCGGGGATCTGAAGAGCCTGTTGATGTTGCAGTCCGAGAAGGTCATCGACGACAGCAGGAGGGACCAGGAGGCCGCGATAGAGACCCTCGGCATGGTCTCAGAGGCCTACACCGTGATCCTCATACTCGGGCCGATCCTGGCGCTCGTCATGAGCGTGATAATGATGCTGCTCCTGCCAACCATGGAGACGATGATGAAGATGCTGCAGTACGCCCTGCTGTTGCTGGTACCGGTGGGGTACGTGGTCTTCATGGTCATGACCAGCGCGGTGAAGCCGAATCTGTAGGGGGTGAGCGAATGTCGGTGGAGGTAAAGCCCATTGTTTTCAAGAGGTCCCGGGGGCTGCTCAGGGATTCCCTGACGTACATTCACCTCGGCCTCTCCAGCCTTGCGCTGATCGGTTTCATAGGGCTATTGGCCCTTTTCATCCTCTCCCCCAACGGGCGGCTTGCCAGCTCGATGCCCGGCTTCGTGAGGGTCGCTTCCACGAAGTACTACATTGAGGTCTTGCTTGCCCTATTCTTTTTGGTCATCGGCCCCTATGTCTGGAATCGAAACAGGGCATTCAACAGGCTCATGGACATGGAGGCGCGGTTCCCGGAGTGGCTGATCGACGTTGCAGAGGCGAAGGAGGCCGGCATGACGATGGCCCAGGCGGTCTACTCCACCGCGAGCTCAAACTACTCGGCGCTCACCAAGGAGGTTCGAAGGATGGCCACCGAGATATCGTGGGGTAGATCGTTCGAACGGGTCCTTTCCGACTTCGCGGTCAGGTCGAAGAGCAAGTTCATCGCCTCGACGATATACACCATCATTGCCGCAAGCAGGGCCGGAGGTGAGATAACGACCACCATAAGGTCGGCGGCCGAGGCGGCTGAGAAACGGCAGATGATAAGGAAGGAACAATCCGCCGGGATGAAGCAGTACGTCTACATGTCCTACTTCTCCTTCATGATATTCGTGGGGGTCGTCTACATTGTGTACTCAAGCTTCCTGAAGGAGCTCGGAGGTCTGCAGTTCAGCTTCTCCATGACCTCCGCCAGCCAGGCGGGCGCGGAGCTCTCAGCTGCCGAGAAGGCCGCAAAGCTCGCGCACTATAGGTTCGTCATCAAGGTCCTCATGATCGAGTCCGCGGTCGGCGGAGGGCTGTACGCGGGGGTGCTGGAGAAGGGATCCGCATATGCGGGCCTGAAGCACGCCCTGCTTCTCCTGGCGCTAACGTACGCCGGCCTTTTCGTCACCTTCGGCGGTTCGATCATCTAGGGGGAGGGTCGCCTTGGGAGACACCGAGATAAGATTGTCCGCAATGCCGGAGAAAATGATCAACGACGGCAACTGCAAGAGCAAGATAGTACTGGAGGTCCTCGAGAAGGGCAAGCCGGCCTCAAAGGTCTGGCTTTTCGTTGCAACCACCCTGGGCGAGCTGTATGGACTGGGAGAGTCGGAGCTTGAGAGGACTGAGCATGACGATCTTGTAATGCTCAAGATCAGGACCGATGAAAAGGGAACTGCCAGCCTGGGCCTCAAGCTTCCGGCAAAGGTCGTCGGGGCGGGCCACGTCGCCGCGGCGAAGAAGAAGGGCGAGGTCTCCGCTGCCCTGAACAAGGCAGCCGCGGGAAAGATTGAGGCCAAGAGGGCGGACGGCGTGGGGCTGTGCAAGGTCTCCCTGGAGGCCGGGAAACCCGAGAAGATCCTCCTAGAGGCGGACCGATCCGAGGTGGTGGCCGACGGGAGCACAACGGCCACGGTCTCGGCGCTCGTTACCGATGCCTACGGGAACCCGATAAGGGGCCAGGAGGTGTCCTTCGAATCCGATCTCGGCAGCCTTGATCCGGACAGGGTAAACTGCATGACGGATGAGGAGGGCCGGGCCACCACGACAATATCGTCCCAGAGGGTAGGCCTGGCGAGGGTGAGGTGTAGCAACCGGTACAGAAGCTGGATCAACGATGTGGCGCCGGATCTGGCGAAGAAGGAAAAGGGTTTCCTGGGGCTGCTCAAGGAAAGAAGCCCGCCCGCTCTGGGTAGCCTTCCGAGGCAGAAGGAGGTTCTCACCGCCGAGGCCGCAATAAGGTTCGTGGCATCCAGGCCCTCCAACATCATTCTTGCGACGGATCGTCCAACCCTTCCGGCTGACGGAAGGTCTGAGGCCTGCATCACCGCAGAGGTGAAGGATGAGTATGGTAATCCCGTCGAGGCGGAGGGGGTGTTGTTCGAGACCGACTTGGGCGAGGTCCGTCCGACGGGGCAGGTGGCGACGGGGCCGGATGGCAAGGCAAGCGCATATGTGAAGTCGACAAAGGTCGGTCCAGCCTCGGTTAGAGCTAGAACCGCAGGCCCGGAGGCCTTGCTGTCGGCGGTCGAGGTCGTCTTCGAGGCGGCATCCCCAGCTAGGATGGACCTTCAAACCAGCCTCGAGAGGGTCGTGGCTGATGGCAGGAGCGAATG
The DNA here is from genome assembly GCA_964549615.1 of uncultured Thermococci archaeon. GTDB lineage: Archaea > CAYQAE01 > CAYQAE01 > CAYVLA01 > CAYVLA01 > CAYVLA01. The sequence goes on from CAZJVP010000076.1 coordinate 80,962, forward strand.
CCTGCTGGTCGCCACCGTCGTGGACGAGGCCGGAAACCCCGTCCCCGGAAGGACGGTCAACTTCCAAACCGACCTTGGGACCATTCAGAACGGTGGGGCTGCGACGACGGATAAGGACGGGAAGGCCGAGGCCCGCCTGGTTTCGCGCGTCGCCGGAAAGGCACACGTCAAGGCCGCCTGCGGCGACCTGAGCTCAAGCCTCGAGGTCGAATTCGTGCCGGGCAAGCCGGCCTCTTTTGCGATATCCCTGAACCCCACCATGGAGCAGGGGTGGAAGGAAAGGATCCCGGCGCAGCACATCGAGCGCCTCGGGCAGGCCCTGAAGCACCTGGAGGAGAGGAAGTTCTCCGAGGCGATCAGGATACTCGAGGCGGAGCAGACCCAGATGGAGGCGACCTCAAACTATTCCGCGCTCTGCGATCTGGCCTACGCATACCAGCAGGCGGGGCGCAAAGCCGAGGCCGAGAGGCTGTACAACTACCTGCTCCAAAGCAACGGCCGCAGGAAGGAGATCCGGGTGAAGGCGGGCGAGCTTGAGGAAGCGTTCGGGATCGTTCTGCCGGAGGCCGACGGAAGGAAGGAGGCGGCGTCGAAGGAGTTCATGGAGCTGGACCCGCGCGACTACCTGATCAACGTCGTGGTCACCGACGACCAGGGCAACCCGATCCCGGATGTTGAGGTGCATTTCGCTGCGAACTTCGGTTGGGTGCCGGAGGAGTTCAGGAGGGGGCGCACAAATGCCGCGGGTGCGGCAAGCTCGCTTGTGACGACCTTCGCCCCATTGGGCTCATCGGAGGTTGAGTTCGCATGGGTCAACCTGGGCCTGATGAAGGAAAACGCGCTGGACTACGCGGGAGCCCAGCGATGTTACAGGTCCGCCATCCAAGCAATTCCGGGCTCGACCCGGGCGCTTGAATGCCTCGCATCGGTGCTTGTCAAGACCGGTGATGTCGAGGGGGCAAAGAAGTGCTACTACAACCTGGGCAGGGCGTGGTCGGCCAAAGGCCAGCCTGCCAAAGCCATCGAGTACTTCGGCAAGGCGATAGAGCTTGACCCAAGGTACGCGAAGGCCCTTGCAGGATACGGGGCGGCATGCCTCAGGCTTGGGGAAACCGAGAGGGCCCGGAGGTACCTTGAAGAGAGCATCAAGATCGACAGATCGCTCAAAGCGCCGCTCGCAAACCTTGGCCTGCTGTACTACCTGGTCGGGAAGTTCGACAAGGCGATCGAGATGAACAAGAGGGCCCTCAAACTTGAGCCGAACTTCAAGCCGGCCTTGATCAACCTCCAACAGATACACATGGCGAACGGCGAGAGGGAGAAGGCAAACGAGTACCTGGCAAGGATCAGAAGCTTGGGAGGCTGATCGGTTGTCGACCGACGTGATGGAGCCGGCCGGCGAGAACGACCTTTGCCGGCTCGTCAGCGTTTTTTCGACCGCGACGAGGCAGAGGATCATCAAGCTCCTTGCGTCGGGCGGCTCGTATACCTTCACCGAGATCCTAAACCACCTCAGGACGTTTGACCCCAGCGTGAGGTCCAACAACCTCAGCTACCACCTGAAAGAGCTGGGCGACCTGATAGAGCAGGACGAGAAGGCGGAGTACAGGATCACGGCGAAGGGCCTGTACGTCAAGGAGGTCCTGGACGACCTCGAGGCGACCACGGCGGTTGCCAACCAGCCGGCCCCGGAAGCCCCCAGGCCTGGGACCGGCATCGAGAAGGTCGTCATTGGGGGCATGCTCGTGAAGCTTTCCCCGGCTAGCTTCTTGAGGATGGCTAGGGAGTCCGGGAAGCTCGTCATACACAGCAAGATCGGAGCGTTCCGGCCGAAGGAGATCTACATCACCTGCATAGACGGCATCAGCTACTACTGCAAGAGCAAGAAGCTGCTTGAGGGACTGGAGAGGGTGAGCGAGGCGACCAGGATAGAGATTCCCACGAACATGATCGTGGACATCTAGTCGAAGTTTCTTGACCCAGCTACTTACGGTTCTTGACCGAGCTTGTCAAGGAAGGCTGACGCGATAAGATTTGAGCAACGGGTCCTGAATATTATGCGAAACCTTTATATTTTCTGCTGCAAATAGGCATCTGCGCCAAAAATAGTGCGTCCGAAAAGCACTCGAATATCGGCTCAATGCCAATGCTTTTGTGGTCGACAAGTTTGCGGGAGGTGAGAAAGGATGTTTAGTGAGAAGCGCGCAATCACGCCTGTCATAGCGACTCTCTTGCTGATCGCCATCACGGTTGCAGCGGTTGCAGGGTTCTACATCTTCTACAACAACTTCATCAGGCAGCAGAATGTGGGGAGTAGGCAGCCATCCGTTGTCATCCTGGGTCCCAGCACCGGATCTACGGGCGATGCGGTCACGGTCTCCATCAAGAATACCGGAAACGTGGACATCCCTAGCATCACGGTGCGACACAACACTGCGGCCTTGGGTACATGGACTACCGCATTGAGTTTCCCAGCGGTCAATGCTACCAGCCCCCTCAGACCGAACCAAGTGATCACAGCCACAGGCACGTTGAATGCTCCGTCGACCTCGGCCCCGCCACGCTGGGAGGTGCAGGTGACGGCTAGCACGGCCGGCGGAAGCAGCGTAATGGACGTTCTGGTGATCAAGCGGGAGTAAGGCCCATGAACCACTCTCTCCTTGGGAATGCAGTCCAGGGACCCGACTGTTTCGCTGGTGTGCGATCGATGGTCGCTTCCCCGGCTTGCATTCTTTTTTCCCGTTTCTTCGTTTTCGGCATCACATTTGTCACGACATTGTTGGGGTTAGGATTTGAGCCGGCATCTGGGGCTGTCTCGTATTCTCGCCCATATGAGCAGTGTTCGAGGTCTTCGTGTTGGTCCACGGCTGGATAGCGGGGGGGTCAGTGGAGGAGGGCGGCGTTTGAGCTCCCTCCGTTCTCAAGCAAGACAAGTGGTGGACGAGTTCCGTGGTAGTTGAGGTGATTAGCCGAGGCCCGAGCAAAGACGATCTAGGCCTAGGCGAAAAATGTAGTATAGCGATAGACAACTCATGATCGCCCAGATGTTGCATACCGCGGCAAAGGCCATGGACAGGTTCACGGCGAGCAGGGCTGCAGAGCCGCCTTGAGAAGCGCTCCGGACCGGCACAGCGTGATGAGGATAAAGGTGATGAGGCACGAGTGGAGGGCCTTGTAGGCGACGAAGAGAACTGATCCCATCCGGGCGAGTTCCTGACAGGGGGGCCCGGACTTTGTGAAAACCTGATACGTGAGTAAGTTTTGCGCGAATTTTCGCGCTGGCAGCCGAAAAAGTAGAAAAAGGCACAATTAGAGTCTTTGGTTGTGCGGGTTCTTGACCTAGAAAATGTCAGGAAGAGATACGGCAGATTCGTTGCACTGGACGGCGTCACCATTCAGGTTGAGGCTTGTCGGTGCTTCGGACTGATCGGTCCAAACGGCGCCGGCAAGTCCACCCTTGTTAGGATTGCCGCGGGCATACTGACCAACTACGAGGGCCGGGTTCGTGTGTTCGGTCTGGACATGAGGAGGGAGGCCGGCGAGGCGAAGAAGAGGATCGGATACCTGCCGGAGGAACCGAGCCTATATCCCAGGCCGACGGCGCGGGATCTTCTGAAGTACTTTGCTCGGCTCTACGGCTGCCAGGCGACTGAAGAGAGGATCGATGCTGTGCTGTCTTTCGTTGGCCTGCGGGACAGGGCGGATGATAGGGTTGGGAACTTCTCCAAGGGCATGAGGCAACGGCTTGCGATAGCAAGGGCGTTGGTGCATGAGCCTGACCTACTCATGCTTGACGAGCCCACGATGGGCCTGGACCCGGCCACGGCAGACCGCATAAGGAGCTTCATGCTGGCCGAGAGGGAGGAAGGTAAAACCATCCTTCTTTGCACCCACTATATGGACGAGGCCGAGGCCCTGTGCGACAGGGTCGGGGTCATTGACGGGGGCAAGCTTGTCGCCTCGGGCACGGTCAGCGAGATAAAGCGACTGTGCGGGCCGGAATCAAACAGGCTCGAGGTCCTGCTGGAGAACCCCAGCCTGAACGAGGCCCAACTTTCGGTTTTCAAGTCCTACCGGATGATCCCCAATGGGATAACCGGGGAGGCCGATATGGATGAGGCCTATCGTGCGCTGCGGCCGAACGGCGTGATCTCGATCCGTCAAGTCATGCCGAGCCTCAAGGAGTGCTTCATCATGCTCACGAAGAGGGATGGGATTGAGGCCGAATGACGACGGCCTCCTCGCCGTCGTAGAATTCGAGACCGCCGCCACGCTTGCCGACCGAAGGTATTTGGTTGCGCTACTCCTGCAGACCCTCATGTTGGCCATCATGGTCCCCATGCTCGTCGAGTATGCACGCGACGTCAGCCAGGGAATGGATGTTCTTTCGTCAAGGGCCGAGGGTTTTGCCCCGATCGGAGTATGGGGAGAAGGGGGCTCGCTTCTTGAGACCATGTTGCACGAGGAGAAAAGGCTCAAGCTGGAGCATGTCGGGTCGGAGGCTGAGGCCTGGGCAGGCCTTGAGTCAGGCAGGTTCTGCTTGATAGTCGGGATTACGAGCGTGCCCGAGATGACGATTCGCTACGTGGTAAACCACCGGGATCCACGCTCGGCCTCGGCAAGGGCGATCCTAGAGCTGGTTTTTGCGTCGTACCAGAGGACGAAGCAAAGGACTCTTCTCCAAGAGGTTGCTGCCCAAGCTCCAGCGGGGGACTGGAATCTGTCCCAGAACGGGGTCGGATCGCTCGTCGACTCCTACCTCCGGCCGATCAGGTTGAAGGTCTCAAGCATCCAGGCCGCTTCCACCCTGCCCAGCGACCTTGGAGACCGGCTGAACTCGACCGCGTCCCTGGCTCAAGGTTTCGGCAGCCCTGAGGGGAAAACCAGTGCCGACTCAGGTTCCGATGGTGGGCAGTTTTTCTCGCTGGTCTTGCTGTCATTTGGGCTGTTCTTCCCGCTTCTCTCTAGCTCGGGCATCCTGATCGAGTCGGTGATCAGCGAGAAGGAACGCCGCACCGTGGAGGCCCTCCTCGCGGCTCCAAGCCGACCAAGAAACTTCCTGATCGGCAAGTTCGTTTCAGGCTTTCTCCTCTCATCTCTTCAGGTTCTTGCCCTGCTGTTCCTTCTTGCATGCTTGATGAGGATCCTGAACATACCCGCAGTCGCCGGCTGCATCCTGATTATCTCCTTCATGGTCCTCTCCGCCGCGACGCTCGTTTCGACCTTGTGCATGGGATCAAAGGAGGTCAATCTGGCCGCAACAATCCTGTACGTCGTAGCCTTCGTATTGCTTCTGGGCCCCCTGATCTTGCCAGGCTCGTTGGCATGGATCAGTCCCTTCACGCCGTTGGTGAGGCTTGCGGCCGGGGGGCAAGTGGACCCAGCTAGCGCTGCGGCGCCGCTTCTAGGGTCACTGGTCATTTCGGCAGTTCTGCTCTTCGTTTCCGATTCGATCTTCGGAAGGGAGGAGTTCTTGTTCGGCCCCAGGCCGTCATTCAGGGAACTGCTCAGATCCTGGGTGGAGGGAAGGACGCGCGGCTTCGGGTCCCAGGCCCTGTGGGTCGCCGGTATGGCGGCATTCGCCACGGTTCCTGCGATGATCTTCCCAAGCCTTTTCCTGCTGCCATCCGTTGCCTTCTTCGGCCGCTTCGGGTTCTTCATCGCCCTTGTCTTTGCCGCGTTCGTCGAGGAGTACTTCAAACCGTATGGCGTGTACGTTCTCTCGCCCAAACTTGCTGCCGGGAGGTTGGTTGCTTTTGGGGCGCTGTCAGGTTTGTCGTTTTCCTGCGTTGAGAACGTGCTCTTCACGTTCGCCCTCCTCGGCACCGGCGCTCTCACCGGGCCTCTGGTCCTAGCACGTTACTGTCTCGCCCCGCTTGTCCACGTCGGGCTAAGCATCCTTGTCGTTCTGGGACACTCCAAGGGCCGCGGCACCAAGATATTGGCCCTCACGGCCGCCTCGTTCGCCCATGCCTCGTACAACCTCCTGGCCCTGCTCGTGGTGACCTAGTTGGATGCTCAAGTCGTCCGTGCCATCGCTTCCAAGGAGCTTGCCGACATCCTTTCCCAGAGGGTCTACTGGCTCGCTTTCGCGCTGGAGCTCATAGTGGTTCTGGGGATCATCCTTCTCGGGGTCGCCTTTGCCAGCTTGGCCAACCCTGACAAGACTGCCTACAACCTGCCCGCCTTGGGGCTCCAACTGGGCTTGCTCGAATCGAGCCGTTCGCCCTCCGGCCAGATCATACTGGACTGCTTGGTGGGCGAGAGGATAGAGCTCCGGCCATTGAGCGATCTTGACGCGGCCAGGAGAGAGGTGGAAAGCGACAGGCTAATGGGAGCGATCGTGATAGGCGAGGAGAACCGCTCCGACCAGACCATCCCGGTTCTGCTCCTTACCGATCCCTCTAAACCCTACGAGAGCGTGGTGAGGGCCAGGGTGGAGAACGCAGTGGAGGAGGCGAATGAGAGGCTGTCCTCCCTCCGGGTGGCGTCCCTTGGCCTGGAGGGAGCAGCGTCCCTTTCGGTCTCCGCCTCCTTTGTGGGCAGGTCCAGCCTGCCGATGTCCTCGCCCGACTTCGTCGAGGCCATGTACCTCATGATCGTTCCCCTGGTCCTCATCCTGCCCATCCTGCTCTCGGCGAACATAACGTCGGACTCCATAGTGGGGGAGAAGGAGGCCGGAACCTTGGGGATATTGATGGCCTCCCCGGTCTCCAGGTTCGACATTATCCTGGGAAAAGTCCTTCCCGTGTTGGGCTTGGCGAATCTGCAGCTTGTCGCCTGGATCTTCCTGCTGGAGAACAACCTTCTCGGCAGGATCACGATATTCAACAAGGGGCCCCTCCTCCTTCTCCTCAACCTAGGCGGGCTATGTTTCATTGGGGCAACGGTTGTGGTGTCCGCGAAATCCGAGTCCTCAAAGGAGAGCAACCTCTACCTGACGCTTCTTGTAATCGCGCTCATCTTTCCCCTGCTTTTGGGCCTCCCCGACCTCGGGCCTGCGACGCGGATCGTTGATGACCTCTTGCTCGTGAGGCTCATCGCGAATGCGGCGGCCTCCCCGCGGCTGCCGCTTGGGGAGCTGGCAGGGGATCTCTGCGTGCTGGGCGGGGCGGCCTTGGTGGTCCTTGGGGCGTGCGTTCTTTCCATCAAGGGCCTTGAGCCGCCCCCGAGCAGGTGAGAATCAATTGAATGGTTCCCATTGCCAGTCAGGGTGGAGTTTTGGCTTGGGACCGCACCTCGGTATTTATTATTGCGGGCGGGTTCGCGGACTACGGTAGTTAGTTCAATTATGCTGAATAATATTTAAATAGCGGAAACCAAGCTAGAACTATTCACACAGACCGGGGCAGCGGGGTCGCTACTTGGGATATGGTCGTCTCCTTCAGAGGTTCCGGCAGGACCAGCGGGCGTTGGAGATGGACTACATGCTTTCCCTCGTCGTCTTCATACTGTCCCTCGCCTTCACCTTCCTCATCCTCACACAGTACATGGATCTTAAGGCCGTGGAGGTGGGGGAGGTCAACCGCAAGCTTGCCTGCTTGAGGCTCGTGGATGACCTCACGGGCTCGCCCGGCTGGATCGGCGGCAGGACGGACTGGGAAGCCTGGGTTTCACTGCTGGATTTGCAGGAAAAGGTGAACGACGAAAGCCTATCACTCGGTCTGCGCAGGAACGACCGTTTCTTCGGATTCGACATCATCGTCCCGGCGGCCTCCGATCCGGTGATGCAGACCGCGGGGCAGGACTCCATCCTGAGCGTGGTGGAAGCGCTGAAAAAGGAGGGGGCGGCCGTCGTGGAGGCCGGCGGCGTCTGCCAGGCGGTGTTTCTTGTAGATACCTTGAGCCAGAATGGCTCGATAGTCTTCCCGGGATCGGTCGACAACGCGACCACGCACATCGGAACCTTCTTCGCGGGAGGGGAGCTGACCATCCTGGTCTCCGATACCAGGGCGGATGGAGCGCTTCGCTACGACACGATCCTCGTGGGCAACACAACGCTGAGGGAGGGGGAGCAATTCACCGCTGGGGGCAGGGACTTCCAGGTCAGGACGATCGACCAGGAGAGGGTCCTCCTCTCAGGGTACGTCGTTGACGGATTCATACTGCCGAATCTGGACCTGCACTTCCACGACCTAGCCGTCCGGATGCTCTCCTCAGCCGGGGTTAGGTACAGCTACTGTCAACGGTTCGTAAGCGCAGGTTCAAGCGTCGAGTACGCCCTGTTCTGCAGGAGCAAGGACAAGTTCGTTGGAGATCTCATCGAGCTGAGCACGCGAAAGATCGAGGCGCTGCGGGACTTCGTTCCCTACGGGATAGCGAAGGCCCTTCTTGGGCTTCAGTACGACTTCAACCTCAGGCTTACGCGGGATCGTGATGGGGCCGTCCTCCTCGACTATGGGGAGCTTGTGCCGGTCTCCGACACTGCAAGGGCCGAGAGGCAGGTTGGCCTTGACGGCGAGCCATGCACCCTGGTGGTCAACGTATGGTAGGTGGGGATAGTTGATCCGAACCTATGAGGCCGGCATCGCGGTGTTGATCGTGCTCATCGCCCTCATCCAGTTCGTGGTGCTATCGGCAGGGAGACTGGGCGAGCAGTGGGACAGCACGGAGTTGGATGTTGAGGTGAAGAAGGCCCTGCAGGACTTCCAGGTATCCGGCTCCTCGGAGGCCTTCAAGAGGTACTCCAAGATAAGGGACCCGGATCTCCTCCGCATGCCGCAGAGCGAGAGCGTTGGGTACAGGCTCCTCATAAACGGCGAGCCCGTGGACAAGACCGTGCCCCCCGAGGGCGTGGAGGTGGCTGCGACCGACGCCAAGATCTTCCACCTCTCCAGGGACGCGATGAGGCTTGTGCCTTCGCTTCGGGCCCGGCTGCTCAGGAGCGACTATGTCCAGACTGCCGGCCGGACCATGGACTATGACAGCGTGGACGAACTCGGCGAACTGATACTAAGCATCATGTGGGACCAGGAGTCGGAGGACATCCTCAAGTCTAGGATCGGCACCCTGATGGACAACCAGAACGCCGACGGCGGCTGGGGGTTCGTGAAGGGGGAGGAGAGCGATACCCTGTGCACGAGCATGAGCATTAGGGCGCTGTCCGCATGGATCAAGAGGCGGGGAGGCGACCCCCTCTCGAACGCGACCGTCTCAAGGGGCATCTCGTGGCTTAAGAAGGGCGTGCACGCCGACGGGGGGTACGGCAGCAAGGAAAGGATCGAATCCTCGGTGGATATGACCGCGCATGCGCTTTTGGCCTTCATGGCTGCCGGCGTCGGCCAGGGCGATCCCTGCGTTGTCGCTGCCCGGGACTTCCTTCTCAGGCTACAACGCCCCGACGGGGGATTCCCCTTGGGTCGCAAGGGGGCAAGCCAGGTGTCGCCCACCGCCGTTGCGGTCGAGGCTTTGATGGCCGCGGGCGCCTCGCAGGACGCGGTCGAGCGGGGCCTGGCATACCTGGCCGGGGAGATGATAACCGACGGGAACTACACGATGAAGTTCGTCCCGGTCGGGGGCGATGGAACCTACGACGTGTACCTCTACACTGGCTACGTGGTGGACTGCGAGCCCCGGGGGCACGAGTTCTGGGGGGAGTCCGCTGATGATTCGGCCGTGTTCATCTACGACGTCTACGGCGATAGATCCAACATGACCGTTGTACTCAGGATCGACAGAAGCATGCTTGAGCCCCCGGAGAACAAGCAGAAGGTCGCGCTGGCTTTGAGCCACAACGAGACCCCGGACACGACCGACTGGTGGATCCTCAACTCCGGCAACCCCCACACCTCGGGGCAGGGCAGGCCCATCGACAGCCCACAGTTCCTGCAGGAGGTCCGCGGCGCCTACCTTTACCTGACCATTACCGACCTTCAGGTGCCGCTGGAATACGACTTCTTCAGCGACGCAAGCGGCGACTGGCTGATAGCCATCGTGGGCGACGGGCCCCATCCCATCAAGGACAACCCGGGGAGGGGATACCTCATCGGGTACTGGAGCCCCTGGATGAAAGCGTTCCAGTTCAGCAACATCCTCGCCTGGAGGGCGTGGAGCCCAAGGATCAACCGGGTCTGCCTGGATGTCGACTGCGACTTTGAGTTTGACGACATGCGCCTAACCATCGGCGACTCGCTCACGATCAACGGGCGGCAATGGATCCTGGGCATGCAGCAGACCGAGGACGAGGTCAACCTGACCTTCTACCAGCCCGAGCTTGGCCTTTCAAGGTCGTACTACCCGCTGAAGTACAATCTCTCCACCATTCCCAGGGCCGCCTCCGGCATGTACCACTTCGGGGTGATATCGGTCGTCAACAAGCCGTCGTTCAGCAGGGACTACAAGGTGGTCCTCCGGGATTCGGTGGAGGCGGGAGTCTACGACGAGGCGTACATCTGGAACGGCACGACGTGGAACCTATTCCGACAGGGCTCGATATGGAACGAGAGCGGCACCCTATGGTTGGTGGGGATCGAGGACGACTTCCTAACCCTGACGAGGAGGATCCCGGTCATCTCCACAGGGGTTTCCGGCTCCTGGACGACCAGCCTGGTGGCCGAGGGGGACTTCCTCAAGGTTGACGTCTCCCGCCAGGGCCCCAAGGAGGTCTGGATGGGGCTCTTCTACGATTCATCCGAGGTGGACAGGGTCGTATTCGACGATTCCCGGTCGGTGCCCTTCAGGCAGGATTTCGGGGTGTGGGGCGGGCTTCGCGAGACGAGCAAGGTGTACCATGCAATGGCTATAGCCGAAGGCTGGCTCGCCGACCCGGCCTCGGTCAGGAGCCTGCACACCATTGCCGACCTCTGCCAACAGGCGATCAAGTTCAGGAAGGAGTATAACTCGGTCATCGAGGATAAGCTGAGCGTGGAGGCTTGGTTTAAGTCCCAAGGAGGGGGCTAGGTGAGAAATACGGGTTCGCTGGCGAGGGAGAGAAGGGGGGCGATCTACCTCTTCTCGGTGGTCTTGGTATCCGTGATGCTGGTGATCTTGGTTGCGGCCCTGGTTGCCATAGAGAAGACGGCATCGGGCAACATCCTCAACGTGGAGGAGGAGCTTTCCTACTTCCAGCTTGAGTGCGTGAAGGCCCTCGAGAACAAGGTCTACTCGGTCATGGCGCTTGATCCCAGCGGTGCAACCCTCCAGGCGGAGCTTGACAGAACGATCTCCAAGCTCCGGGAACAGGCCGAGGAGCGGGGCATGTGGCAGAACATCACCTACACCTTGGACTTCAGGCCTACAAGCCTGGATCTCAGCCCGTGCAGGGTCAGCTTCGATGTGACGACCAAGTCGCAGGGGCAGACGGCATACGACAAAAAGGAGCTGTTCCTGACGGATGCCTTCGTGCACGGGGACTACCTGTACCTGGAGAACGCGAGGCTACAGCTCAGATTCAAGGTCCGTCCCGGAAGCGACGAGACGGAAGGATACATCGAGGGCGGCGCAGCCTACATCGGCTCCGACGTCATCCTGGCCACGGGCCTCTCCGACTACCTGAACATCTCCTCCTGGACGAACGCGACATCGGTCTACCATTACACTATGACGCAGTATCCGGGCCTTGTCACGCTCAGCCTCAGAAACGAGACAAGCAGGGTGAGCCTGACAAAGTTCATCTACGTCAAGCTCGACGAGGTGCAGCTGCAGATGAACGTGGAGCCCAAGGTCAGCATGGAATACGGGCTTTCCTACGGCATCGGGCTGACATCCAACATAAACGGGCCCGCCCACGACAAGTTCCGCATAGATGATCTCGCGGGCGGGGCTCTCAATCCCTCCACGTCCTGGGCCAACGCAACGCTTGCGAACTCGACCTTCGCTGTCCAGAAGCAGAACTCATGGATCGTGACCTACGACGACGATGCCGAGCCCTATGCCCTCGCCCTGATCCTGGACGATGCACAGGCGGTGCGTTTCCCCTCGGCGCAGCCTGACGACTGCATCATGTTTGCCCCGGTTCGGAAGGGCAGGTTCGTGGTCAACGGCATACTGCGTGCGTACTCGTCCTACTCAGACGCCGTTGAGGGGATGCGGGAGCTCAAGAAGCTCGGGAAGCCACCCTCAGGTAGGACCAACTACCTTGAGCCCCTCGTCCTCGCGCTGAGGGCGAAAGACCTAGTCTTCGACCCGCCCGCGCCCATAGCCGGGCGGCGCGTCGGCTTCTACGCCTGGGTGGAGAACTACGGCACCAAGGATGCCCATGACGTCGTTGTCCACTTCTACGACGGCAAACCGCTTCCGGACAGGAGCAACCTCCTCGGAGCCGCCAACATCTCCACCCTGCTGAACGGAAGGACCCAGGTCGCCTCCACGACCTGGACGTTCTCCAAGCCGGGCGTTCACGAGATCTACGCCGTGGTGGACCCCGACCTACTGCTCCCGGAGGATCCAACGGACAACGTGAAACACGTCCCCCTCAAGATCAACCCCCAGGACAACCCCAACGATGACACCGAGATGGTGGCGCTCCACACAACCTATCAGACCCTCACCGCCGGGGAGACCGTCGAGGTTTTGGGCCTGGTACACAACAAAGGCAACAGGGACGAGTCCAACGTGGTGGTCAGGCTTGCGGTCGTGGACAAGGCAAACGTATCGCGGAACATAAGCTCGGTCGTCGTGCCCGACATTCCGCTCGGGTACTATCTCCCCGTCTCGATAAGCTTCGTCTATATGGATGGGGACGAGCGGGTAAGGATGTCGGTCGATCCGGTTGAGAACGAGACCGACCTTTCCAACAACGCCAGGGAGGCGTACATCACGGCGGCTGGAGTCCTGATCGTCGCCGACGACAACGTTGGCCCGAAGGATGGGGTGAGGGGAAGCACATCCCTTGGGGAGTTCCTGGCGGCCCTTGATGATCCGAAGAGGTACCACGTCACGGTTTGGTCGGAGGAGGACAGGGGGGATCCCCCGCTCGAGGTCCTGCTGTTCTTCGACGCGGTGGCATGGACCTGCGGGGACTACGACGGCCACGACGCTGAGACCAACGATGCCCGGACTCTCGTACAGTTCATAGAGGCCGGGGGCCACCTTGTGCTCGAGGGCGAGGACATAGCCTACAGGCATCACCAGAACGTCTCGGGCCCCCCTGACAACTTCCTCTGGAACGTGACCAAGTGCTACATAGCCGCCTATTACGACCCGGGCCTTGCGAGGATGGTGCCGTTTGATGATGTGGAGCTTGATGGGGCGGGCGCCAAGTTGGTTCCGCAGATCAACCTTTACCCGACCCACCCCGTGATGACGAACCTTCCCATCTACATCCCGTCCAACTATACCGCCCCCTATCCTGACGCGATCCTGCCGATCAACGCCACACAGCTTGCGGTCTATGAATCGCCGGACCCCAACTTCCTGGTGCTCGAGGATGACCTTCGGAGCGGCCAGTTTAACTGGGCGTGGGCCCCCTCCGTCGTGTCCAGCCCTGTGCTGTCTGGGGGCGCGGGATTCAGGAGCACCGGGAACAACAACTTCGCCTACACGTTCCCGTACACGGTCGGGGAGGGCGCGAGCCAGTATAGGTTCATAGACCTTTGGTTTTACTTCATGGATTCGGACGCCGACATCCTCCTTCAGGTGAAGGACCAGTCAGGATCCTGGGAGCACAGGTGGGGTTGGGATGTGCAGTCAAGCTACAACGGCTACTCCTGGGCCCGGAAGGGGACCACCCTCAACTGTCCCTGGGGAAGGTGGCTTCACTACCGCCTGGACCTGGTCACAGATCTGGGGATCGCCCCCGGCACGCGCATAACTGGCCTCGCCTTCTCGGCGAACGACGGAGACGTGTGCTTCGACCACATCCGCTTTGCCAGGAAGGACTCGTGGAAGACCTCCATGGTGGCCTACGAGGATGCGGATACCGGCTCAAAGATGGCTTACATGGCATACCCGGTCTCGGCGGTGGAGAACCGCAGCCGCAAGATCTTGATTAGAAACGCGATAGACTGGGTCAGCGGCAGGAACCTCAACAGGGCGCCGCTGGTCACCGTCACCGCGCCGTCGGGCGCCGAGAAATGGAGGGGAACACAGAACATAACCTGGTCGGCCGCGGACCTTGACGGCGATCCGCTGTCGATCGATATCTACTACTCGCGCAACGGCGGGATCACCTGGGTCGATCTTGCCAGGGGCCTGAGCAACACGGGCGTGTGGGCCTGGGACACGACCACCGTCCAGGACGGGCTCTACGTCGTCAAGGTGGTTGCCGACGACTCAATGGTGTCCGCGCAGGACGACTCCCCAAGCTTCGAAATCGACAACATCAACGAACCGCCGACAGTTACCGTGACGAGGCCTAACGTGAGGATGAGGCTGTCGGGGACCGAGCAGATACTCTGGACGGCGAGCGACCCCGACGGCGACCCGCTTACTTACGACATAGAATGGTGGGACGGGTCCACCTGGCGTACGATCGTGACGGGATACGTCCCGCCCTCGCCGTCGAATCCCAGTTATGATTGGAACACGAGGACGGTGCCCGACGGCATAAACTACCTGGTAAAGGTCCGCGCCACCGACGGTGTGAACTGGGCGGAGGATGTCTCCGACCAGCCCTTCAGCGTTGAGAACGACAACCAGCCCCCCACGGTTAGGGTTGTTGATCCCAACGGAGGCGAGGTCTGGAGCGGGAACCACACGATCACATGGGTGATGACCGATGCAGACGGATCCGAGGGCGGCGCGCCCATGGGCGACCCGTACAGGGATCGTCTCACCGCCATCGTTGACTACAACAGCACCGACGCCATCTTCAACGGCAGCTACTCCCCCGACTCGCAAGGCTTCTTTAGGACTTGGCTGCTCGCAGGGGCATACTCGGGCAACAACATCGATGTCGACTACCTCGGCGGCGAATCGACGGCGCTCCCCTGGGCCGGCAAGAAGGATAATGGAAAGACTTGGTGGAAGAACTTCGATGCCGACACCCGCATCGATCTATACTCCCTTCTTGACCCGAAAACAACCGTCACGGGCTATGCTTTTGCCTACGTCTACAACCCGGTGGAGAGGGACCTGAAGATGAAGGTGGGATCCGACGACGGGATAAAGGTCTACATCAACGGCGTGATGGTCCACAAAAACCCGATCTCTAGGTCGGCCGCGCCTGACCAGGACACAAAAACTGTACATCTCAACCAGGGCTGGAACAGGGTTTTGGTGAAGGTCACCCAGGGAAGCGGTGCATGGGCGTTCTACTTCAGGTTCACGGATCTTTCAGACAACCCAGTGACCGACCTGGGAATCGCCCTTGACAGGCCGAACAGCTACGACACCGGCAAGCCATACGCGACCGGCGCAAGGCTCGGCTCCACCGTGGACGTGTCCAACCTCGCATGGAACACCGGCACGGTGCCCAACGGCAACTACACAGTCACGGTCACCGTCGACGACGGCAGGGGAGGCATCGTCTCTGATTCCTCCGACTCCCTATTCGAGATCCAGAACAACCGCAACCCGATCGTGAAGGTGATCTATCCCAACGGCCAGGAGATACTCTTCGGCAACGTCACCGTCGTCTGGAATGCCACCGATCCCGACGGGGACCCCATGACCTTCAAGATCTATTACAAGCGAGGCGCAGGCAGCTGGAACCTCATAACCACCATAACAAACTCCACATGGAGATGGTATCTGTGGGACGTCAGCCAACTGCCCGATTCACCCCCAGAATACTACGTCAAGGTCGAGGCCTATGACGGGCGCGGCGGGGTGGGCTGGGACGTCTCAGACGATGGATGGTACCTCAACAATGCGGAAGGAGAGTACGGCCCAGGCGGCCCCGGCAACTACACCGGCTACGGCAGCGGCGGCCAGATAGGCGGCCCGGGTGTACCGCCTGGTGGTGGCGGCGGTGGTGGCGGCGGCGGTGGAAGCAATTACGACCCGTCCGACAGGAAGTCCCTCGTGATGCTGCTAGCCCCCCTGGGCGGGGAAGAGTGGAAGGGCACCAAGACCGTGAGCTGGATCCACGCGAACTTCGGGGCAGGGCTCAAGTTCGATGTGCTGGTGAGCAAGGATTCGGGCTCAACCTGGCAAACCCTGGCAAGCGGCATAACGGGCACGACCTACAGCTGGGACACCAAGAACTTCCCGGGCCATGCGGACTCCAACAACTACAGGATCATGGTGCGAGGTTATGACGACGAGGGCAACGAAGATACCGACTCATCCAACAACTTCAGGGTCTACAACAACGTCTTGCCAACCGTGAGGGTTACCAGCCCCAACGGCGGCGAGTGGCTGAAGGGCGTTTGGACCATCACTTGGACGGGCAGCGACTCCGACGGCGACGGGGACAACGATCCGAGCACCCCGTACTCGCTGAAGTACGACGTGTACTACTCCGACAACTCAGGCTCAACCTGGAAGCTGCTGGCAAGCGACATAACGACGACGAGCCTTGACTGGGATACCACCACGGTCGCGGATGGAAGCAAGTACCGGATAAGGGTTGTCGCGAAGGACGGCAACATCAAGGGCGAAACCGTCTACGACAACTCGGACGCGGACTTCAACGTCAACAACAAGAACGATCCCCCATCTGCAACCCTCACCTCGCCAAACGGCGGGGAGAAGCTTAAGGACACCATCGCGATCAAGTGGACAGCGAGCGACCCTGACGCGGATCCCCTGACCTTCTCGCTGTACTACAGCGACGACCTAGGTGCAACCTGGCAGCTCATTCAGGGAGGGTTCACTGCGAGCTCGCCGTACACCTACAACTGGGACTCCAACTCCGTCCCGGACGGCACCCAGTACATGGTCAAGGTGGTGGCGGACGACGGGGTCTATCAGGCAAGCGATGCCTCCAACTCGATCTTCACGATCGACAACACCGACC
>CAZJVP010000077.1:0-14940 GCA_964549615.1 uncultured Thermococci archaeon
CCAAACGGTCTGCTGACAATGTCCCCCTCCCTCTTGAAACTCATCCCACACGCGTAGCAGATCAGAAGCTCCCCGGCCAAAAGCGTCGGGGCCTCGCACTTGGGGCAATCTATGGCCAACCCCGGAGCGAAGGCGTGCACCAGCACCAACTCACCGCCCCGTTTCCACCAAACGAACCACCGATGATCCCCTCGGGGAATGCTCCGCAAGCAGGTCCCGGAAGCGCCAGACCCGCGTTCCTTATAAGTTGTTGTGCGGCAGGCTGCAGGATGACCGCAGGGATGAGGAACCGTTCATCGATCCGCCATCTGGTCTAGGCTTACATCCTTCGCCGCGCGGCCGCTTCCCGTCACGCTCTCCAGCGGAACCCCAACGACGCTCATCCGCGCGGGTCCGCTAATCGACGTTGATCTCTTTGCGGTCATCCACCAACGAGGCCCTGAAGAAGGCCATGCAAGTTGGCTAACTTGGCCGAATGGAGTCCATCGCCGCGGTGACCGGGGCGAAGCCCCTCGACCACTGCCATGGAACCACTCCCCAGCGTTGCCACGGAACCAGACGGACCTAGGGGACGAGCCTGTAGTAGACTCTTCGGTTGTTCTTCCCCTTGTTCTCCGCCTTCAGGAACTCGATCCTGCCGACCTCTCTGAGGTTTCTCACGTGGCACCCGCCGTCCGCCTGTCTGTCCACGCCCTCTATCTCCACGATCCGAAGCCTATTCACCGCGGGCGGCAGGGCGGCGGCGAGCTTGACGACGCCCTCGATCTTCATCGCCTCGTCTCGCGGAAGTTCGTACCACTTGACCGGTATATCCTTCTGGAAGAGCTCGTTCGCCCTGTCGATGAACGTCATGAAGATCTGCCGATCGAAGGATTCGAGGTCGAAGTCGAACCTCGTCCTGTCCACCCCAACCTCGTTGCCTGTGACCAGCGCGCCTGTCTCCTTGCACAGAATCGAGATCAGCACATGGGCGGCCGTGTGGCTGCGCATCAACTTGTAACGTCTATCCCAGTTTAGAACGCAGCGCACCCGGTCGCCTGGACTCAGTCCCTGGGCATCCACCTCGTGCGATATCTGCCCCGCGAACTTGCCCACATAGACGACATTGAACCGCTCCTGCCCCCTGATCACGACGCCGGTGTCGTGGAGGACGCCACCACCCATCGGGTAGAAAGGAGTCTGGTCTAGGACAACGTACTTTCCGTCCTTCACCGAGATGACGGTGGAATCGCACTCCCTCAGATACGGGTCATCAAGGTAGAGTGCCTTGGACGTCGCAGCTTGTTCGTCGGGCAACTTCATCCTCCGGCCATCCGATCAGTGAAGACGAGATATAGATTTTCGCCGCCCTGCCGACTCCCGTCCCTTGATCTGACTCGACCCTCCCAGCACGCCAAAGACTACGTCCCGCCACAGATGCAGGCCTCTAGCCTCGCATGGCATCTGGGGCAGGTCGGGACGTTATCCCCGCACGGGTAACCCTTCGCCTCGCCCGGCCCGAGCATGGCGAACGAGGCGGAAAGCCTCTTGCCACCCACCTCCACATCGACTCGGATGGTGTTCCTGTCCGCGACTTTCCGCCCCCTCAACCTGAAGCGATGCTGTCCGCGAAGCTCGCCCAACGCCTCCGCCCGCCAACCCGAAGGGAGCCGAAGCCGGATGACGGCCGGTTGAGGCAGATGGCCACCCGTTACGGACACGCCCACGACCTTGTCGATTCCCGGCAGGAGCACGGGATCTCCCCCGTAGTGCAGTGCAACCTCCAGATCGTCGGCGTACGCGATCGCAGACATTGGGTCCCTGCTTAGGGCGAGGGCCGCCTTCTCGTTGCGCATGAGCAAGGATAGTATGTCCTTCGGCACGGAGGTTGTTTTCCCGAAACGGACGCTGTCGGACCTTTCGGAGACCATGGTTCGTGCCACACTTGCGACCTGCTCGGTGAGGTCCGCCACGGTCGCCGGGGCTTCGAGGTTTCTGGTGAACTTGTGCAACACGATGCGGTCCCCGACCGGATCCCTCCATTCCTTCGGGATGCCCGCCGTGCCGCCCAGTATCCCGAGCAAGGACCCAAGCGTTGCACCCGTGCAATCGGTGTCGTAACCGCAGTTGACGGCCTTGCAGATGCTGTCCCCATAGTCGCGCCCGTACAGCCAGCCGATCACGGTGAACCCGTGATTCTGCGGTGCATGGCACGGCTGCTGGTGACCGAAGCACCGCAGCACCCTCTCCCGGGCCTGCGCCCATGGGACGCCGTTGTCGTGGCACCAGAGGGCCTCCCTGACGACGCGGGATATCCGGGACCAGATCGGAATCATTGCCAGCCCGACGCGGATGAGCGCCCGGGCATCCGAAATCACGAAGGCAGCGCTCTCCACCGCGCTCCAGAACATCTCCCCGTATGTTCCCTCGCCGCCAGCGTGGTCCAGAGCCGAGTCCATCCACGCAAGCTCGGCGGCAAGCTGCGGGTCGCCCGGGGCAACGCAGGCCCAGATCTCGCTTCTGATCGGGGATCCCATCTCGTCGATGAAGTAGTTCTCAAAACACCCCGAGATGGGCGGGCGGAGCCCTCGATCGAGGTTCCGCCGGCAGAAACCATACTCGTTCCAAGGGTAGGAAGACAGGTGGCGGATCCAGTAGTCGACGAAGTCAGAAAGCTTGGGCCTGACCCCTCTGTCCTGAAGCATCTTCAGCCAAACCAACTGAAAATCCAGGTCGTCATTTGGGGCCGAGCCATCCGGCACCGGTTCGTAGTAGGTGAGCGAATGGATCTCCTTCCTGCCCTCGTACGGCGCCCCCAAGGTGCCGCCGATGTTCTTCCCCAGCCAACAGGCGTAAACCTTGTCCTTGTACTCGGACTCGGAAAGCGTGAGAGTGGACATGCCTGGGGCTGGCGCCCCCTGCAATAAAAAGTGCACCATCTGGCCCCTCTCCCGGCCCTTGGACCAACGAGCCGCACGAGCGATCCGTGCCGATCAACGCAGCGTCAGTCTCGTGACCCTGACAGGCCGGTAGACCTTCTTCCTGATCATCAGCGTCCAGACAGTAAGCCCCGCGACTATCGCAGCCGAGGTGACGACAAGCCATTCGGAGATGAAGACCCAGAAAAGCGCCTGATCCTTCAGGTGCACCGCGAGCGCCGTGATCTCCTTCATCTGGGACGAGATGGCCGACATGGTGGAGATCACGCTATCGTATTCCTGATCGAGGTACTGCTCGTGCGCGGCCGCGGCCTGGGAATCCAGCTCGCCCAACCTGTTGGACAGCGGGAGGGTGTTGGCCCCGAACTTGTCGGCCCATTCCATCATCGATAGCACGAGCAACTTCTCGGATCGGAACGTCGCGATGCTGACCCGGGCGGAGCGCCTCGACAGGATGTCGGTGAGCAGCGGCCTGCCCAGAGAGTAGAGTATCACGTTGGTCATCAGATCCAACGCGTAGGGGTTCGCTCCTCTTGCCTCCGAGATCGTTCCCCACCAGTAGTAGTTGAACTCGTCGGCAAACACCCACGCAAGCCCGGCCTCCTTGCCCCCCGGCCTCCAGGACACCACCCAAGGCAGGTTCTGGGGTTGCATGTCGGCCCAGGTCAAACTCCCTTCCCGCGGCCACATGATCCCATAGGCTTCGCCCGGAACCCTCTCAACCCCCAGCTGTATGAATGGGGTGAAGACCGGGTCCCTGTCCCTACGGAAGACCGCGCGCCACGGCTGGTGGAAGTAGCCCTTGTAATCGGATATGGGCAGCACGTCGTTTAGGATCGAAGGTTGGATGACCTGGCCGTAGGCCGGACCAAAGCTCCAGTAGGAGGGCATCCCGCCCTGCGTGAAGGCATAGTAAAGGTCCCCGAACTGGGTTGCCGTGAAGTGATCGATGTAAGGGTCGGCGAAGAAAACCATATCGAACTTCTCCAACAAGACCTTCCTTGAGCGCGGAAAGTAAAGCCGGTCCAGCCTGATCCTTTCCTGAAGCGACAATCCGGCCTGGTGGGGGTCCTGCTCCCAGGTGAACAAGGGGTCTTCGGTGAAGAAGTTCGGCAGCGGACAGATGCCCGCCTGGACCGAACCTATCAGGAAACACGAGATACGCCTTGTGTCCTGAGCAGAACAGCTCGTTGAGGCGACGAGCACCGCTACGACAAGTATCACCGCGCCCCCTGGACGCCGCGGCCCGCCTGCTCCGCCTCTCAACCATGCCAACCCGCGCACCCCGATACATCAATGAATCGACATTCCCATCTTAAGAATGCAAGCCCTACCCGTTCGGTTCTTGGCGCCCAAGCCGCACCGGCTGCGCTTGTCCCCCAGGTCGAACGCTCCGACGCCCCTATGTCTGCCAGTCCCTTCCATTTATAACGAGGGCTTTGTCCCGGCACTCAAGCGAGGCGGTAGCATGCAGCCCGAGGTACGTTATCACATGCTCAGGCCGGATCAGATCGTAAAACGCCGAAAGGAATGTCCGGTCGTCTACATCCCGATTGGGAACCTGGAGTGGCATGGCCTCCACAACCCCGTCGGGACCGATACCCTGCAGGCGGAAGGGATAGCGATCCTATGCGCGCAGAAGGGCGGAGGACTCGTCTTCCCCCCGCTGTACTACGGTGAGAGCCGCGTGGAGGGCCTCATGGAGGCAAACGCACAGGACAGAGAACTCATCGCGGAGAAGATGGGCCTTCCTCCTGAGAACTTTTCGCCCGACAGGCAGCCATTCTCGGCCACAGAGCAGGTACTGAACTATCAAAGGCTCCTGTTGCACATCCTCGCAGAAGCGGAGAGCTTGGGCTTCGAGGTCGGGGTGCTGGTCGCGGGCCACTATCCGCTCATCGATCACGCGCGCTCCGCCGTCGTGCTCTTCAACCAGAGACAGTTCAGCAAGAGGCAGGGAATGCTCGCGTGGGCATTCGTTGATTACTTGCTCGTCCGAGACAGGTACGATTGCGCCGGAGACCATGCGGGCGGCTGGGAGACATCCCACATGCTGGCCCTCCACCCTGAGACCGTCGACCTGAGCGTGCTTCCGAAAAAGGGAGAAAAGCTCATCGGCGCCGGGGGAAAAATTGCACCACAGGACTCCACGCAGGAGTTCGGGCGCGAGACCCTCGAGGCGGCGGTCGAGATCGCAGTCCGAGAGGTCAAGCACCGCCTCGAACACAAGGAGATGTATCGTGGGCACGGCAACTCCCTCCGAGAGGGCCTGTGGCGCCTCGACAACGCTGACTAGGAGTAGCCACGCCGCGTGAAAACCTTTCCCGTCCGGTGAATCGGTTATGAGCCTCCTCAAAGAGGCATGGTCGTTGGAACGGGCCGATGTCGCGGGCTGCCCGGCTGTGATGACTTGGGGAGGCACCCGCCTGATAGTAGTCGGGACCTCCTCCGGGGACGTCGTCGCGTTGGATGCCCAGGCAGAACGACGATGGTGCACGCACATCGGGGGTCGAATCTCAACATGGCCCGTCTTCGACACCGTCCAGGGCCCTGGGCCCAGCCTGCTTGTAGGCAGCGAGGAAGGCACCGTCGCATGCATCTCGCCCCGCGGGCAGATGCGCTGGCGGGTGGAGCTGGAGGCTGCAATGACCCCTTTCAACAGCATTGCAGCGCTAAGGGGCGACACAAATGCTCGAATCGTGGCCACCGACAGGGACGGCCGCGCAACTGGCATCGACGATGGAGGCAACGTCGTCTGGCAGTTCCACACCTACCAGAGGGGGCTCGGTCCGGCAGCCGTTGGTGATCTCGATGGGGACGGACGCGACGAGATCATCTTCTCGGCCGGCGACGCCCACGTCTACTGCCTCGGATCAGACGGATCATTTCGCTGGGCGGTGCGCTGCAAGCGTTCCGCCCAGTACTCCGCACCCGTCTTGGCCGACCTCGGAAGGGGACCCTGCGTCCTTGCCGGCGCCGCCGACGACATCGTCCGGTGCATATCCCCGGATGGCAGGGTCCTCTGGGCACAGCGCGGCGTCGGAGCGGGAAGCGTCGAGGTCGGCCTTTCCCTGGGGGACATCAACGGGGATGGCTCGGCGGAGCTCGTTTACACCCATGCCGGGCGCGCAATCCAAGCAGTCGATGGAAGGGGCCGGCTGCTCTGGCATGCCGCCTACGGAGGAGGCGACCAACCCTTCGGCCCGTCGATAGCCGACATCGACGGAGACGGAATGCCTGAGCTCTTGCTCACACAACGAAGGGGACCGATCTTCAGGATGCTGAACCATGCCGGACAGCTGCTTGAGGAATACGACATTCCGGGCGGGATGGTCGGAGCGCCCATCGTCGCCGACGCGGACAGCGACGGCAGGTTGGAGATCCTGGTCGTTGCCCACGAAACGGGAAAACTCACCTGCTACAGGGCCCAAGCGGATCGGGGCGGCAAGGTGTGGTGGCCCTCGAGCCGCGGGGATTTCGATGGAAGAGCCAACCGCCTGCTGAGGGTCCCAAGGGTCGTCACACGATACCGTCCGGCACGCAGGGGCCTTATGCCCCGGCGTTCCGAGCCCTCCCGTCTGCACCTAGGTTTCAATAGCTTTCGGTATGCCCGGCCCAGGCGATGGAAGCTCGGTCGCCGTCTACCGGTGGAAGTCGTGCTGTGCGGTCCGGACGGAATCGCACACCGAACGATCCTCCATACCGCCGCCGACTGCGGAGGATTTGAGATACTGGACGCCGGCAATTACCGCCTGCAGGCATCGATGTGGGACCATCGGAGCCGCCGGGTGGCGAGAACCTCGGAGACCCTCAGGGTGGGCCTGTTTAAGGATGAGCTGGCAGAGGCGGCTAGGCTGCTCAACAAGCTGGACGGACTGGACGCCAGGATGCAGGGCTGCCGACCCCTCGCCCCCTCCCGCCGGCTTGCCTGGTCAGATCTAGAGGCAAGGATTTCCACCTACCCCGATTTGCCCAAGAAGGACCGTCGCACCATGGTTTGCGAGGTTCATAGAAGCCTGGGTTGCCTAAGACGCGCGGTCCATTGCCGTGTGCTTGCCCAGAAGGTCATGCGAAGCAGTCCTTCGGCTGCGGCGTTTCTTGCACACGCGCCTGAACACCCCTGGGCACGCTTTGATCCCGAGGCCGATTTCCCCGCCAAGGGTCTGATTCGTCGATTGTCCCTTCATACGGATCGCGGCGGCCACGACGCGGCCGTGATACAGCTCGCCAACTTGCTTGACCAGCCCATTGACGTTCGCGTCTGGCTCGACCCCCTGACGGGCAGCGATGGCCGGACGTTTGCAACGCGGGATCGCTTGGTTCTTCGACAGGTGACATGGGTTCCGACCGCATCGGGCGGGATGGCACCAGATGCGCTTCCGGAGTTGGCAGACGCGGGCCTGATCGCAATACCACCGTCATCCAGCGCAAGGCTGTGGATCGATATCGACGCCGGCGACCTGGAACCCGGCATGTATGCCACGTTCCTCCACGCGCGTGCCCTGGTTCCGGCAGATGCGACGCTGGAGGTCCCGGTGGAGTGGGTCATCGCCCCGGTGGCCTTGCCATCCCCAATGCCGCTCAGGTTCTGCAACTGGGGCTATGTGAACTGCTCGCCTCTCAGGGGAATCGCTGACGAGGCGGTTCGGGACATGCAGAGCCACCACACAAACGTATTTGTGCTTACCGGCAACTGGCTTCCGACAGTCACATACGATGCGCAGGGGCGGCTCACCGGCGAGCCCGATTGGCAGGACCATGACTGGATCCTGCAACGGCTCCGCCCCCAGGACATGGTCCTGCTCCTCGGAAGCCCGGTCGTGCCCGAAGAGGGAGCGCCCGGACAGGGCTCGCTCCAGTGGGAGAGGGCATTTGCGACGTTCCTGCCAAAATGGGTGCGGCATCTGGCCTCAAGGGGTCTCGGCTACGACCGTTGGGCCTTCTACCCCGTCGATGAGCCAGGACTCCTCGGCGGCAAACTGATCGACGAGCTGGAGCGCTACGCACGCTACTACAAGAACCTAGATCCAAATGTCCAGGTCTACACCGATCCCTTCAAGGGGATGACGGTTGCGGACATGAGGAGGGTCCAAGGCCTTGTGGACATCTTCCAGCCGAACTTCGGCACCGTGGTGTGCGAGCCGAGCAGGGAGCGCGTCAACTTCCTCAAGTCCACGGGCAAGCCGGTTTGGACCTACGAGGCCCTAGGCGGCGTCAAGGACATGGCAAACGTCACTTACTACTGGCAGGTTATCTGGACGGCGTGGGATCTGGGACTGACCGGCGTGGGGTTCTGGTCATACTGCACCCGGTCCTACGATCTTTGGCAAGGCCCCAACCCCGGCGGAGGGGAGTACGAAATGGTCTATCAGGCCGCCACGCGACCCGTGCCCAGCGTGCGTTGGCAGGGGATCAGGATTGGAATCGAGGATTACGCACGGCTTTGGCAGCTCAATAAGCTTGCGGCCGATGCTCGTCGGGCCGGCTTCGGGGATTGGGCCGACGCCGCAGATCGCCTCCTGAAGCGCGCAGCGGCCAAGGCGCGGTCCTCCTCTTGGAACCCCGCCGTGATAGCTAGGCTGAGGAGGAAGGTCATCGAGATGGAAGTCTCCTTCCCCGGCGGGCAACGAGGCAAAGCCAGCCAGATGCCAGATGCGGCGAAATGATCGAGGTCTCCGCAAGCCTTGCAACGGCTGCCCGGCGCCCGGCTCCTTCCCGCGCGGAGAGGGTGCCCAGGACGCCTCATCCGCAAGCCATCCAGCTCGCCATCGTTCTCGACGCCACCTCGATGATCTCACCGAGATCCAAGTCCCCAGCATCCTCAACGCGCGAGAGGACCTGCCTTGCGAGGTCCGTGCAACTCCCAAGCCGGCTTACAGCCTCATCGATCGCGGCCCCCACCGCAGGATTCTTGCGGAAAGGGTAGGCCGCCATGATCACCTTCATCTCGTTCAGGACGGCGATCTTCCCCTCCGCCACCTCGCCACGGGCCAGTTCGCGCAGGTAGAAAGCTTCCTGGTCCTCGCGAATTCCAAATCGGTCCAGTAGGCTTGAAACTTGGAAATCCTTGACCCCGATGGACACTAGATACGACATCGCCGAGGCCTCGCCACCGCTCAACCTCCCAGCCTCGACAAGCGCCCTCAGGGAGGGCGGAAGGCCGAGCAGGTATGAGGAGATCTCCCAGTGCAACACGGCATGGCCCACCTCGTGTTGAAGCCTCGCCCGCGAGGAGAAGTCCTCCAGGTCGGCATCCTCGGACGAAATCCAGATCCGCGGGTAGCCTGCGAATGCCTCGTGGAAGGTTGCGAAATCCGGAACGACTAGGCTGCCTGGAATGTCGAGCTGCTCCAGCTCCGCCTGAAGCGCGGTTTTCGTTGCGGTTCTCGTAGGAAAAATGTGAAGTTCAACGTAGTGCTCCGGCTGTCCAAGTCGCGAAAGAAGTTCCTGGACATACCTGCAAAGAGGATCTCCGAGGTGCGCGCAGGACTGCTCGGCAAAGGCCTTGACGGTCATGCGCGGTGTTCGGCTCCGAGCGGCCTTAAGAATATCAGCCGATGTCCTAAACAAACGCGCCCATCTGAAACGCAGACTTATGCCGGCCCAATTGCACAATATCGGCTCTGTTGCAGCAATTTCCGCTCAAACCGCTGCGTTTTTTGCGAAATATTTATAAGTACGTGAGAGATTATTCAGCTAAGGGACCAGGCCCGAGCAAGAAGGGAGCATACGGCCATGCAGACCAGTTTCGCAGCTTCGCCATTGGTCACTTCCAAGGGGTTCTCGAGAGAGAAGATGCCGAGGCTGGTCGGAAACGCCCCCCTCCTCGTATCGTTCTGCCTAGTTCTCGGTTTGTTCCTTTCGCTGCTCGCATAGGGCCGAGCCACTTCACCAGATCGGCTCTCGTGGGCGCCCGGGCCTGATCCCCTAGCACCGCTCGGCGGCCATACTCCCCGAGCACTTTTGTTCGAATGACACGACCTACTGCCTCCCCAGGCACCGGGCGCCTCCCTGGCAGTTCGGACACCTTTTTCAAACCGTCTTCCAACCGCCTGCGATTTCACCTTGACTTCGCACAGCTCAACGTCTGACTTCGGAGAAGGATGGGTGTTTCAACTTGGCGAGGCTCTCGGTGCCTCAAGCCCTGGCTACGACGACTCTGGATGGGAGGAGGTCAGGCTACCCCACAGCTTCAATGCGGCCGACACGTTCATTCCCGTACGCGGCCCATACCGAGGCCCCGCCTGGTATAGGAAGAGATTCCGGCACGCAGGCAAGGGGAACGTATTCCTCAGGTTTGACGCAGTCTGGGGCAAGGTACACGTTTGGCTCAACGGTGAGGACCTCGGCGAGCACACCGACGGCCTCGTCGGGTTTGAGCTGGAGCTAACGGATCACCTCGTGAGCGGACAGAACCTCATCGCTATCCGCGTCGACAACTCGCACGACCCCAGGGTTCTCCCCGGAAAGAGGCTTCCCGACTACAACGTTTACGGCGGCCTGTGCGGAGACGTATGGTTGGTCAACAAGGGGCCCTGCTTCTTCCGCTGGAGGTCGCTAGCCATCACCCCGCGCGAGGTCGGCGAGGGCCGCGCCAAGGTCGACATCGTCGCGGCGATGGCCAGCAAGGACCGCGTCGGAAGGAAAGTGCGAGCAACGGCCAGGATAACGGACCCAGATGGCACCGAGATCGCCCACACCGGCCAGGTCTCACCCAGCCTGGCCGGGACGTTTACCTTCCACTGCGAGATCCCGTCGCCGCGGCTTTGGTCACCCGACTCGCCCCAACTGTACGGCGTCGAGATCACCCTCTTCGTGGACGGAGTGCCGGTCGACTCGGAGGCCGAACGATTTGGGATCAGGAGCTTCTCGTTCGACGAGAACAAGGGCTTCATCATCAACGGCAGGAGAGTGCAGCTTAAGGGGGTGAACCGGCACCAAGACTTTCCGGGAATTGCGAACGTCCTGCCCGAGAGGCTGAATCGCAGGGATGCTGAGCTCATCAAGGAGATGGGGGGCAACTTCGTGCGCACGTCACACTACCCCCAGCACCCCTCCTTCCTGGCAGCCTGCGACGAGTTGGGCATCCTAGTGTACGAGGAGATTTGCACTTGGCAGTTCATAGGCGGGAAGGCGTTCATCGATAGCGCCAACGCCATGATGGCCGGGATGATCAGGAGGGACCGCAACCACCCCTGCATCATCCTCTGGGGCGTAATGAACGAGGGGCGCTCCAAGAAGATGTTCGAGAGGCTCAAACAGACCGCCATGGAGCTGGATCCATCCCGCCCAACGGCCTACGCAGAAAACACTCTGGCGGAAGGGGTGTCCCTGGGCACCGTCTTCATCACGGATGTCTTGGGCGTCAACTACCAGCTGGAGTCCCTGGATGCCCTTCACGCCGCGTATCCGCGCCTCAAGATCCTCGTCAGCGAACACACGAACGCAACGGTTCCCAGGGGCAATCCAGACGATGAGAAGAGGCAGGCCGAGCGCATAGCCCGCGATCTGGACCTGATAGAATCGAGGCCATTCGTCGCGGGCAGCGCCCTTTGGTCGATGCACGACTATGGAACGGATTACGAACCCGTTTGGCCCATCCAGAGATCGGGCGTCCTGGACGAGTACAGAAACCCGAAGGAGGCATTCCACATGATCGCCGCGAGGTGGAGAAAGGACCCGGTCGTCCGCATCGCTTCCAGCTGGAACCGACCGCACAGGGAAAACGAGATCGTCGAGGTAAGGGTCTACTCTAACTGTGACGTGGAACTGCAAGTGGATGGGAAATCCCTCGGGTCGAAGCCTCCTGGTAACCCGGCGATCTGGCAGGTGCCCTACACCGGCCGCAGGATAGACGCGATCGGCCGGAGGGCAGACGACCTAGTCCGGGACACCATGGTGGCCCCGGGCAAGGCATCGAGGATCCGCCTTTCCTGTCCGGCCCAGATGCGGTCGGATGGGAAGGATGCGGTGCTCGTCGTCGCGGCGGTCACGGATGACGAGGGAAACCCTGTACCAGACTACGAGAAAGAGGTGACCTTCAGGGCAAGGGGGCCGGGGCGGCTATACGGACTCGGCGGCAGCCAGTCCGCGACGCTGAGAACAGGGGTCACGGGCATCATTTTGAGGTCGGTTGGCAGAAAGGGACGCATCACCCTATCTGCATCCGCACCAGGCCTGCAATCCGAGTCGGCGACGATAGTTTGCGCCTGAGATTGCGCGGGCCGTGCCGCTGCCCAAGTCCCCACGCGGCCAGAACTGCTCAACCTCACCTCAGGAAAAAGAATACGGAAAAGTTCTTTAGACGCGTGGGACTCAAGCGTCACGTGTTTCGGGCTTGCCTCGTGCTGGGGATCGTCGCACTGCTTGGTCTCGCCGCCTGCCAGGCAAGGCCATGGCACCAACGTGAAATCCGCGCCATATACGGGCCGCAGAACATGTCGGTGCTCGCCTCCGAGGGCTTCAACCTAGTCTATAGGAACCGATGGTTCAACATGGGAGACTACCTCTCGGATTTCGCAGACATGGGGCTTGAAGCCAGGGAAGCCGGAGTCACGCTGATCGCGGGATTGTACTACCTCGGGTCGCCGGTCGATCTGAACTACACCCGCGCGGTCACGTGGTTCGGAGAGGTGGAACCCCACGCTCCATCTCCGTGTGACCGAGCATACTGGAGGGAAGTGATAGAGGAACCTGCGGTCGCGCTGGCGAGGCTTTCCCTCTCCTACCCCATAGCCGGCCTGGCATTCGACTTCGAGCTCTACCTCGCGGAGTGGTTCAGATACGGCCCGGAGGAGGATTTCCGCTCCTACAGCTACGATGCCTTGAGCCTACAGGCATTTGCATCCGACGAAGGCTTAGTGCTCCCCGACATTCCCCAAAACCAGAGCTATCGGTGGCTGAGCGACAAGCTCTTGCTGGATCGATTCCAGCGATGGCAGCGAAAAGAGGTCTACGAGATGGCGAGGGAGACCGCCCGCTCGGTCTATGCCGTCAATCCGGAGTTCTCGTTAGGCGTCCTTGGATTCGGCGACTGTTGGTTCCACTGGACCATCCTGGCAGCGTGGAACAACCCAAGGGTTCCGACGACCATATGGGACGAATCCTCCTACGGCGGGCACGACCCGAACACGACCATCAGGCGCCTGCAGGCAATCAGGGAGCATAGCCTCAACGCAAGGTACCTGCCAGGCCTTTACACCACCAAGCAATCCCCGGCCCAGATAGTGCGGAACATGTCGCAGGCGCTTTCCTACTGCAATGGATTCTGGGTGTACCAGCACGACCACGGCCAGTACGACCTCGGCACGGAGCAGGAGTACCACCGGGCATACAGGCGCTTCATGGCGCTAAAGAGCGTATGGGGACTCATGATCGGGTCGGCCGCCGCAGTCCTAGTTCTCGCCGCAGTCGCGCTTGGAGGGGTGGGCTTGAGGAGATTGATGGGGCGCGGAGGGGGAGCCGCAGGCCCTCCCCAGGCAAGGGGCTTTCCCTGCCCTGGACAGCCCGGCGACGCGTGTGGGACGTGCAGGTACCTGCAGACCTTTGGGGAAAGCAAGCTGTGCTCGAAGCTGGGCATGCAGGTCAAGTCAACCAGATCGGTCGGCGACGAGCCAAAGTCGAAGGGAGCCTGAATCATGGGCACATGTGCAGTCTGCGGCAAGAAGAGCCCTTTGGTTTCATCTTTTCTTTCCGTATGCGGCCCCTGCTTCAGGGAGCATCCCGACGAGGCGCTTCCCATCGCGAAGAGGGCCCACGAGACGGCCCGAAAGAGGATCGGTTTGCCCGCGAGCGTCCCGAGATCGCCGGCGGGACGCGAGTGCACGATGTGCCCGAATCGCTGCCGCCTCCAAGATGGCGAGAAGGGCTACTGCGGCCTGTTTAGCAACCAGAACGGCAGGATCACGAGGATCCTCGAGGAGGGCGTAGGCATCGCGAGTTACTACAAGGATCCGCACCCGACCAACTGCGTCGCGTCATGGTGCTGCGCGGGGGGAACAGGCGCGGGATACCCGGCGTACTCCGTCTCGAGGGGCACTGAGGTGGGATGGGCCAACGCCGCGGTTTTCCTCGGCAGCTGCACGTACCACTGCCTATTCTGCCAGAACCACGATTCATGGACGCAGATGATCGCCTCACGTTCGCCGCGCATCACGGACCGCCAGCTGGCGCAGGAGATACTGGACGACCCCGACTACACATGCGTGTGCTGGTTCGGCGGATGCCCCAGTTCGCAGATCGAGTTCGTGCTGTCAGCCTCGCGACGCATCGCCGAAGGAAAGGGCGACAGGATACTGAGGATATGCCTGGAGACGAACGGAAACATCGAGCCCCGGTTCCTGCTGCCGATCTCCAGGCTGAGCCTCGATTCGGGAGGAGGGCTCAAGTTTGACCTCAAGTTCCATTCCCCCCACCTTCAGATGGCGCTTTGCGGCGCGTCGAACGAGCAGGCCATTGAAAACTTCCGGTCCCTGAAGACCATGAACATGGAAAGGCGAGAGCCGCCCTTCTTGAGAGCTTCGACCCCTGTGGTGCCAGGCTACGTGGATGCCCAGGAGATCAAAGGGCTCGCCGAGCTGGTGGCCGAAGTGGACCCAGCCATACCCTACTCTCTGCTGGCATTCCATCCGTGCTATCTGATGTCGGATCTACCAAGATGTTCGATGAATCTGATGGAGGAGTGTCGGCAGGCGGCACTGTCCGCCGGATTGGAACGCGTGAGGATAGGTAATAGGTTCCTAATCTCGTAAAAAACCCTATCTCGGTTTGACGTGAGGCCAAAGCTAGGCGCGGCATGCGTCATGGAAAGAAATTAAGAGGAGGTCAAGGGAACCTGCGTCCATGAAGTGCCTGATCGAAAAGGCTATCGAACTGGGCGCCTCCGACGCGGTCATCCTCGACCCGGCAAAGGTCCCGGTCGCGAACTGGGTGAGGCTGAAGTGCCAGTTCGGCTGCGGCGGCTGGGGACGTTGCCTCACCTGCCCACCCTTCACTCCCGAACCGGAAAGGACATCCAAGATCC
>CAZJVP010000078.1:0-48333 GCA_964549615.1 uncultured Thermococci archaeon
CGCCTTCGCCACTGGTGGTCCCCCCAGGATTATCGGATTTTACCCCTACCCCAGGAGTTCCTCTGACCTCTCCCGGCCTCAAGCCCGCCAGTATCCCCAGATAGCCGACGGTTGAGCCGTCGGATTTGACCAGGGACTTAACGGGCCGGCTACGAACGCTTTAAGCCCAATAAACGCGGACATCACTCGGGCTGCCGGTGTTACCGCGGCGGCTGGCACCGGTCTTACCCAGCCCTTATTCCTGGAGCTGTTTAGACTCCAGAAAAGCCAGCACATTGTGCTGGCACTTGGGGTTCCCCCGTCACGCTTTCGCGCATTGCGGAGTTTTCGCGAATGCTGCGCCCCTTAGGGCCCAGGTCCTTGTCTCAGTACCCATCTCCGGGCTCACGCTCCCACGTCCCGTACCGATCGTAGGCTAGGTGGTCCGTTACACTACCTACAACCTAATCGGCCGCAGCCCCATCCTTGCGCGCCGGAGCTTTCAGCGGAGAGCCCTTCCAGACTTCCCCGCCTATGGCGCATTAGCCTCAGTTTCCCGAGGTTATTCGCCACGCAAGGGCAGGTTAGCCACGTGTTACTGAGCCGTACGCCCCAACGCCCCCGAAGGGACGTCGGTGACTAGCATTCCTTAGTCGAACCCCAATAGCAATGCCCTCCGGCAGGATCAACCGGAGTCATGGTCGCAATAGCCCATTGCCAGGGGGCCGAAATCCGCATCAAACCCAAAGAGCGCCTCTGCGCTCGGAACTTGGGTCCTCATCCCTGCACCATGGCGCGGATCCGGTCCATCAATGTAAGGCAGACGCCACCCTCCGGACCGACGCCGATAAGAGCGCCATGAGTCC
This sequence comes from uncultured Thermococci archaeon, assembly GCA_964549615.1. Taxonomy (GTDB): domain Archaea; phylum CAYQAE01; class CAYQAE01; order CAYVLA01; family CAYVLA01; genus CAYVLA01. The sequence continues at coordinate 846 of CAZJVP010000078.1, forward strand.
GTTCCCTAGGACGAACATCGTAGGTGGGCCTATTCACCTTAAAAATATTACCCAACCCTCCCCCTGGTGACTGCGGGACGCCCCTGGTAACCCGAGAATCGAACGCTTTCCGGGGAACAAGGCACTCCTTGCCCCCTCCCGGCCGAGATTTGAACCCGGGTCCTGGGAGTGACAGTCCCAGATGATTGGCCTCCCTCGATCGGCGAATAGGCCACTACACTACCGGGGCGCGCAACCCCTACGCCCGCAAGCGGCTGAAAAATTTTTCCAGCTGGCTTGCCCGAAGAAGCCGCAGGGGACCGTTCGGCGTTGCTACAATTTAAGATCAAGCCCAACGAACCCCCTACGCTTGCAGCATCGGAACGTTGCGAGGATCATCATCGAAGAGATCCTGAGCGGCAGGATCAAGGATCGCCAGGGCCTTGAGGCCAGGAAGCGCGGCCTGTCGGCAGAGTTCGGCCTCTCCGCGGTGCCTTCATCTTCCCTCATCCTCTCCCACGCTTTGCCGGAGGAGAGGGGAAGGGTACTCCCCCTTCTGCAGAAGAAGCCGACCAGGACGGGGTCAGGGGTGGCCGTAGTTGCCGTGCAGACCTCCCCTCTGATGGCATGTCCTGGGCGATGCATCTACTGCCCGGACTTCGCCGATGCGCCGAAGAGCTACACGGGGCGCGAGCCCGCATCCATGAGAGCGAAGCAGTGCAGCTTCGATCCATACCTCCAGGTCAGGGCACGGCTGCGACAGCTGGACGCCATGGGCCACCCCGTCTCGAAGGTCGAGCTGATCGTTCAGGGCGCGACCTTCCCCGCGATGGACCTAGGCTATCGGCGCTGGTTTGTGGCACGGTGCTTGGATGCGATGATCGATCACGGGCGGCCAAGCAGACGGCCAAGGTCGCTGAGACGCGCCCTAGCATCTTCCGAACGGTCCGGCGCAAGGCCGGTCGGGATCACCTACGAGACGAGGCCGGATTGGTGCAGTGACGAACATATATCCGAGATGGTCGCCATGGGGGCCACGCGCCTTGAGATCGGAGTCCAGACGCTTTCCGACGAGGTCTACGATCTGGTCTCCCGTGGCCACCGCGTCTCCGAGGTGGCGGCGGCCTTCCAAAGGGCGCGGACCCACGGGCTGAAGATTTGCGCTCACATGATGCTGGGGCTTCCTGGTTCCGACGAAGCAGTGGACGTAGCTTCGTTCGAAAGGCTCTTCCAAGATCCCTCCTTCAGGCCCGATGAGCTGAAGATCTACCCCACTCTTGTCATCGAGGGCACGATTCTGCACAGGATGTGGCTTAGGGGCGAGTACAGCGCGCTTTCGGACGACGAGGCCCTAGCAAGGCTCATCAGGATAAAGCAGATCATCCCCGAGTGGGTAAGGGTAAAGCGGGTGATGCGCGACATACCTGCGGACATTGTTGTGGCGGGCCCGAAGCGGTCCGATATGCGGGCAATGGCTCTCTCGGCTCTGAGCGCGCAGGGAAAACGGTGTCGGTGCATAAGATGCAGGGAGGTCGGAAGGTCATCCGAGGTGCTTGCGCACCTCTCGTTCTGCGAGCGTTCCTATGCAGTATCGAGTGGCCGGGAGATCTTCCTCTCCTATGAGGATGAGCAAAAGGGTGTGATCGCAGCCTTTCTACGCCTGAGCGTGCTGGACGACGGCCGCTGTCATGTTCGCGAGCTTCACACCTACGGTCGGGAGCTGACGGTGGGCGAGCATCCCCCGCCCGGCGTCTGGCAGCACAGGGGCCTGGGGACCCAACTGCTGAGGGTGGCCGAGGAGAGGGCGGCGGATGCCGGGGCTCGCGTTCTTCATGTGACGAGCGGAATTGGCGCCAGGGAGTACTATCGGAGATTCGGCTATCGGCTCCGAGGTTTCTACATGTGCAAGAAGCTCTAGGCTCGCTTGCCAAGGCGAAGAAGGGCTGTCCCGGCCGACCTAGAGGCAAACCTCACGGAAAAGCCAATGGGCGGCGGCCGACCCTGAGCCCTTGATCGACCGTTCGCGATCTCGGATATGAAGCCGTCGATGGTCCCGCTTTCCGCGACCGTAAGTCCCAAGCCCACCATCTCGTACGAGTGCGCGTCGCTACCCCCGGTCGTCGGCAGCCCGTACTTAACGGCGAACTTGCGGGCCACAAGGTTCGGATAGATCAGGACGGACGCCATTGCGTTGAAGGTCTCCACGGCCAGCCGGAGTTCCCTCGCGAGCCAGCTAACGGATATGGTGGAGATGTAGAAGGGATGCGGAGCCGAAACCACGCCGCCCTCGGACCTGACCTGGTCCACAACCTCCTCGGGCTCCGGCCTCTCCGGCCAGTCGCGATCGACCCCGAGAACCAGAAGGTGGCCGCGCGTTGTGGATACCTCGCACGCGGGTATGACCAGCGGGTCTCCGGGCTTCCTGATCCGTGCTGTTTCGCGGTAGCCCTCCATCGTGTCGTGGTCAGAGATGCACACGCCATCGATTCCGGCCTTGTTTGCCGCCTTCAAGATCAGGCTGGGCTCGGATCTGTCGGGACTCGATTCCATGCTATAGCTCGAGTGAACGTGGGTGTCAACTCTCATCTTTATACCTTTTGAAGGCTGCTGGTGCCCACTTTAGCCGCAAAAGGGCCGGATTGAGCTCTTTTTCCCGAAAAAGCGGGGATAGACGCCTGCATGAAACATTTATTAAGTGTATCGATCGAGCGCCACCGTTCGGAGCCCGTCGTGATCGATCTCGGCGTCGATCGGAGGTGCCCTCGTTTGAGAAGACTTGCAAGTTCGGTCGTTACCCTGATCGTTCTGTTTAGCTTCGTGACCGTTCTCTCCTTTCCGGCTACCGCAAAGCTGGCGAAGACGAAGTCGAACCTCAAGGTCCTGATCCTGAAGATCCCTGAGACGGGTGCCGGCACCGAGCAGTACTGGACCGCCGAGGAGGCCAGGAAGTTCAACAACGTGAGCCGGTGGCTTCTTGATCTTTATGGAATTCCTTACGACGAGTTGGACGCAACGGCCCTGACTCGCGAAACCTTGTATGACGGGACCGACCTTAAGTACTCCGTGATCTTGGATAACGGGAACAGGCTCGACGAGCTAGACAAGGACGAGATCGTCCTGGAGGCGGTTAAGAACGACGGGCTGGGACTCGTGATGCACACGATCTCCTCCATGTACATAAGGGAGGCTCTGAGGCTTCAGGACCGGCCCTCCCAGGGTTGGAAGGACCAGCAGATCGTCGGCGAGTTCTCGGTGACGAACGACCTGCACTACATCACCCGGATGTTCTACGCGCCCATCGAACACGTCACGCACAACCTGGCCGGACAGCAGAGGACCGCGGAGAGCTATGCCCATGGAATCCGGATAGAGAAGAGGAAGGACCAGAGATTCGCAGTCGCCAATCTCGTGAAGCAGACCGGCGAAACAACGACGGGGGTCGAAAAGGGCACGCTGGCGCCGGAGATCATCGCGAAGCGCTACGGAGCCGGAAGGGTGGTTTGGTTCGCCCGCCCCTACTACGTCTATCTCAAGGGCAGTTACTTCTTCGTGGAGAGGGACTACAGCATGGCCTTCCTTGTCGCAAGGGCCTTGGAGTGGGCCTCGCAGAACGGCGTGCTCGCTTCGAAGGCGCTGTATCCTTACGGAAACTGGTTTGCCTACGCGCTGATCATGGACGGCTACTACGACTTCCCGCCGCCAGGCTATTCCCTGAACGTGACCGTGCCCAAGAACTTTGACGAACTGATCAGGAACTACAAGGTGGTTGAGGACATAGTTGAGAGCCTCGGGCTCAAGTACACGGCAGCCGTCATCTTCAGGAACAACAACACGCTGGGCTGGGACGCTGGCTACAACTTGACGTACTGGGATGCTGGCAAGGCGGCACTTGTTGAGAGGGCGCGAAACGGGCATGAGCTTGCCCTAGGCGCCTTCGATTACGTCGACTACGGCAGGATTGCCAAGCAGAGCATCAGGGAGGCAGCCGCGCTCCTGAAGAAGGGCCGGCAGGCTATGGCCTCGGTCTTTGGGGTGGAATCACCGCTCTACGTCTTCAGCTTCGTCCCGGAGGAGGTGCTAATCTCCGACGATGCCTATCTGGCGGCTTTCGAGGCAGGGTTTGAAGTGATGGTGGGCGGCATCTACAAGACCGACTTTCCTTACGACCTCTACGGGTCGATCTACCCGTTCTATCTGAACGGCGCATATGAGGAGGTCGCCGAGGGTTGGCGCCCCAGGGCGGTCGTGGTGGAGAACAACTTCTACTTCGATGCTACCACCGAGGCAACCGACCTCTACTACTGGGAGGACGTCTACAAGCGGGGCGGCGCCTTGGTGACCAGGCTCGTTCCGTGGGGCATCTACAACCTTCCCATAACCCTTTCCAGGTTCAAGGCGCACGTCGAGGAGATCCGCAGCAAGTACTCGGACGTATGGTGGACGACGGTCGGCGAACTCGGCAGGTACTTCCTTGACAGGACGAACGTTAAGATCTCCGCGACCTCCGAGGACGGCGGAGGAACCATCTATGTCACCGTCAAGAACAACGGCGAGAACCCGATCCAAGGCTTCACGGTCAAGGTTAGGCTTGACGACCAGAGCAGGTCGGAGTATCAGTATGCCTCAAGGCCGATGAAGGTTAAGTCGGTGAAGGAGGGGGGCCAGAAGCTTGAGAGGGGCAAGAACTGGGAGCTCAAGGATGAGGTCGAGGGCAAGTACTACGGCGCGATCTACATTTGGGAGGACCTCGAACCCGGCCAGGAGCGGACCTTCGAGATAAAGAGCGCGAGAGGCCTAGTCCTTCCGTGGGCCCAGATACTCATGTTTCCCATATTCTTCCTCGGCGTCTTTCTTGCATGGTACCTTCTGATCAAGAACCCGCCGAAGCCGCCCGAGGAAGAGACCGTGAAGGGTGCCTAGGCGCCGGCGCTCGGTTCAGCGCTCGCGATGGCGATCATTCTGATATGGGGAACGGGTAGGTCCTCCAGAAATCCAACGATCCTGAACGTTCCCAGAGTTCGAGGCTTGCCAACCAGTCTGCTGGGATCGGCCGGGACGACGCGCGCCCCGTTCGCTCCCAGCCTTTCCAGTACATCCCCAGTTCCGGTGGCTTGGATCCTTGCATCCCCATCAGCCAAGAGCAGGGCAGGTGGGTTCTGCAGCCCTGTGAACTCGACGATCTCAGCCGTCGCGACCGTCTCGAACAGCGTTCCGGGACGCACCTCGCCGGTCAAGATCGCGCGCAGATCGATCGCCTGCGGCCGTCCAAAGCCTTGGGCCCGCGTGAACGCGTAGGAAAGAAGCAGGGATATGGCGAAAACGACCCCGATCGCGATCAGCGGCAGGAGCGGATTCACCGGCTCACCGAACCGGCCTGTTTGCACTACGTGTTCCACTTCTACCCCCGTCATATATAAAAAGAAAGCGGCCGATACCGGTTCCGTGCCCTGCTGGGTCCTGTCGGTCACGCTGTCAGATCTCAACGTTGCCCTCCTGATCGTGCTGGCGGTAGCCGTGGCATTCTTTCTCTTCGGAGCGTGGAAGACGCTTGAATCTCACAGGGCCAAGGTGACGACGGGCAGGGAGGGTCTCATAGGGCAGACCGGCAAGGCCATATCCGACCTAGAACCGGAGGGGCAGGTCGAAGTTCGGGGCGAGATATGGCGGGCCGTGGCAGTTGGGAAAAGCATCCGGGAAGGCTCCCGGGTCGCGGTCGTCGAGGAGAAGGACCTTACCCTATACGTCAGGGAGTCCTAGGTCCCAACGAACCGGTCGAGCGTCTTCAGGCCCCTAGCCCTCGCCCAGTGCACCTCAAGACCATCGGGGCCGTCCTCCACGAGCCGGCCCAGAGATCGGAAATCCTCGCGCAGGACCTCCTTGAGCTTCGGGTCGTAGAGGGATGCAGCGGGATGTAGGGTCGGGAAGAAGACGATCCCCCTGGCCATGAGCGGCCTGCCCCTCAGCCGCGTCACGGATCCCGAGTCGGCGAGGGTCCTCAAGGCGATGGCGCCCAGCGTGCAGATCAGCCGCGGCCTGATGACGTCGATCTGCGCGACAAGATGCGGGCGGCAAGATAGGATCTCATCCCTCCTGGGAGGCCGGTTGTGAGGCGGCCGGCACTTCAACACGTTCGTGATGAACACCGAGTTCCTGCGGATTCCTGCGACGGCAAACAATTCGTCCAGGAAACGGCCGGCAGGACCGACGAAAGGCCGGCCCTCCTGATCCTCATGGAACCCGGGGGCCTCGCCGACGAACATCACCCAGGACGGGCTGCCCTCCCCTGGCACCGCATTATTGCGGGTCCTCCAAAGCTCGCAACCCCGGCAGGCCCTTATCGAATTGGATATCTCGCACAGCTTTGAGGACTGGTCGCTTTCTTGCATCAGGCCGCCAGCGTACTGCCTGGATACTCTTATCTGCTTTGGTCGCGGGGCCGCGTCCTCGGCCACTTGGAGGGCTTCCTCCTTGGAGGGAGGGAACTCAACGAAGGAAGGTTTCAATAGCGGATGATGCAATGATCTTGCTACTAATGCGAAAGATTAATAAGCAAGCGTAACATTATGCAAACCGCGACGGCGCATAGGTCCTCGGCCTCGGGTTGTGGAACATTTCACTCAACACGAACTACGATGTGCCGAAGACCTGCCGCCGCCCTTTCTTCCGCGTCTCAGCCCACCAACGTCGATCTTGACCCCCAGTCCAGGTCCCCCGGCGACGGCGGTTCCCCCTTCGACGATAGGCCCCGCCGCAAGGTGGTCGATGATGAACTGAGGCCCATTGAGATCGACGGGATGGCTGAGGCCGGCCGCAGCAAACAGCTGGGCGCTGGCTGAAAATCCGACCATTCCCTCCGTCAGGCCGCTTCCCAGAACCTCTAAGCCAGACTCGCGGGCCACCTCGATCATCTTTCTCGCCGGAAAGACTCCTCCAGACTTCGCGGTCTTCGCCACGACCGCACCCTCAAACCCTAGGGAGACGAAATCGACGAGGTCCTTGTCGGTGAAGACGGACTCGTCTATCGCGACGGTCACGGGCGAGGATCGCGATAGCTTGATGAGACCAGATCGGTCCGTGGACGCCAGAGGCTGCTCAAGGAACTGCAGGTCAGACTTGGCCGCCTCTCGCGATAGCTTGATGGCATCCTGAAGATGGTATGCCTGGTTGGCGTTTGCCCAAAGCATGTACCCGCCGGCCTCTTCCTTGCACGCCGAGATGATCTCAAGGTCCCTTTCGACCCCCTTTCCGATCTTTATCTTGAACCCACGGAACCCTTTCTTTTTGCCCAGCCGGACCTGGTTGGCCGCCTCGTCTTCGGAAGATGCGCTGACCAGATATGTCAGGTTGATCTTGGCTTGGCCGCGCCCGCCGAGGAACTCAAACAACGACACGCCTTCGGCACGGCAGATGAGATCGTGGGCCGCAATGTCGATGCCCGACTTGGCGATGGGCTGCCCCCTAGTTATGCCCCCCGCGATGACGGCATCCATCCGGCGATGCAGCCCTGGGATGTCTTCTGGATCGTGTCCCTCTATGCACGGCCTCAGGTAGTTCTCCAGCGTCGTGACCACGGTCTCCTTGGTCTCATACGACCAAAGGTTGCTGGGCCTGCACTCGCCCCAGCCCTGGCTCCCAGAAGAAGATCTCAACGAGACGAGGACGTGGGGGGCGAGCTCGCCGATCGCCCCGATCTTTCCCCGGGATATCCCGAAAGAGGCTTTGAACCGGTAAGAGGCGGGGTGGACGACCATTTTTTCGACGATCAAACCGATCCGCACCGGCTCTAAGGCTGCGCTGATAAAGGAAATCCGATCGCCTTTGATGCTCGGTCCCTTGAATCTGGCAGAGCTATTCCAAGGGAGGCATCAGAGCCTTAGGGCATGGAATATGAGGAGGCCCCCCATGACGGCCAACACCATTCCTGCAGCTGCGTTCACCGCCTTATGGTTGCGCTTGAACCAGTCCAGGGTCCCAAGGACGCGATTGTAAAGGACCCCTGTCAGGAGGAATGGAATCCCCAGACCCACCGAGTATGCGGAAAGGAGCGTCACACCTTTGCCCAAGGAACCGCTTGCTGCTGCGTAGGCCAGCACGGACGACAGCACGGGTCCCACGCACGGCGTCCAGCCCAAAGCGAAGGCCGCGCCCGTCACGAGGGCCGCGAAAGGCCCCAGAGGGGAAAGGGCCGCGGGGAGGTTTATCCTCCTGACCGTGCTCAGAGGCGGGATTCTGATCAAGCCGGAGACGAAAAGCCCCATGATGACGACGAGGGTCCCGAGCACGCCGTTCAGAAGCCTTCTTCCGCGAACGAACCACTGGCCTAGGGTTGACGCGGTCGCGCCCATGAGGACGAACACCAGGGAGAATCCGAGGACGAAGAGGCCGCACTTAAGGAGCGTGCCTTCGGATCCGCCTCTCTCGTGCAATTGTTGGGTAGTCAGCCCCGTGACTATGGAGAGGTAGGCCGGAATGAGGGGAAGCACGCAGGGCGAAAGGAAGGATATGACGCCGGCAGCTAGCGCTGCGAGGATGCCGACATCTCCCATCGCCATGCAGTTGGCACGAAGATGTAGCGCTGAAATATGTCAGCTGGAAAAGCGGGGTTCGTAGTCGTTACGGGGTGTAAGAAATATCAGTCGGTTCCTCGGCACAGATCGAGGCGGTGGTTGGATGACTGAGGAGCTCCCTGCCAAGTTGAAGGGCAAGACGGCCGTAGAAGTGGAGGGGTCCATGCTCGGGGTGATCGAGGAGGTCGAGCCCCAGATCAAGGAGGGGGGCATAATCTTCAAGGTAAGCATTGTGCCGACCGGCAACTATTTCCGAGGCAAGTCCTCTTTCGTCTCGCGCAAGGTCAAGTACCTTTCTGCCAGGGACATCCTGAGCGTGGGAAAGGACTGCGTCATAATCAGTTATGGTAGGATACCTCCCTTGGGCGAGATAGACGGCCTACTTGAGATCGCACGCAAGCACCAGAGCCTGAGCAACGACCTGGAGAACCTGCGCAGGGAATACCTCAGCAAACTGGAGGAGAACAAGCGGATGGCCCAGGATCTCGAGCTTGCCAAGGAGAAGGCAAGCAGGCTCGCTCGGATGGAGGAGGAATACGAGACCCTGAAGGAGACGGTGATAGAGCAGGAGGGAAAGCTGAAGATCGCCCGCGACTACGTCGGGGTCATGGAGGAGCTTGAGAACATGATAAGGGCCCTGAGGGACGACATCAAGGGAATGGAGGACATCGAGAAGGTCGTCAGGGCCATAGTCAACGAGGAACTCGACGCGAGGGGGCTCAGGAAGACCTACTAGCCAGCTGGCCTAAAGACGTGCAACAGGGCCACGAGGAAGGCGATGACGATGCAAGCAGCGATGACGACCTGGGGGCTGAGTTTCACCCCGCGGGCCTCCTCGTCGAAGAAGCGCATGAGGCCTGCGCCGGTCGGTGGCAACCTGCCCTCCTGTCTGGATCTCTTGGCCATTGAAGTCGCTTCGCGCAGAAAATTTATTAAATCTTTTTCAGTCGTCTGAGGTCCCCAGGCGGCCGTGGTCTAGTCCGGTTAGGACATGAGCTTCCCATTCTCCGGAGGAGAGAGCTCATTGCCCGGGTTCAAATCCCGGCGGCCGCACCATTCCACGAAAGTCTCTTGATGCCTTTCGCCCCTTCTGGGTCAGGTGCAGGCCGTAGCCTGGGAATAACAGATGGATCAAAGCCCAGGTTGAGATGATCGCGGCTGGGATCTTTTTCCTTGCCTGTGGCTGGGCGACGGGTAGCTGGGTCGCGCTATGGAGGCGAGGATCCACTTGGGTAACTTGTTCAGGAAAACGGAGTCTGAAGAGCTCGGACATCTCGTCAGGTTGCTGTTCCGCCTTCGCCAAGAACGCCGGGCGCTCAAGACCGAAGGGGAAAGGCCTAGATGGGGGCAGCGCGTTCCAGCCAGGCTGGAGTTCTTGCCCCGTGCTTCCCGCGGACCTACCATGCAGAGTTCGTCTGAGGCCCAAACCCCGACAAGATCCTTGCAAACCCTTCCTGGCCCTAGACGGACCCGAGCAGGAAACCCAGCAGGCCTATCGTCAGCGCAACGAGGCTCATGCGCCTCAACAGTGTGGCTTCCTCAGGTTTGGAAAGCCGCAGGGCTCTGACGGTCACGTACATGAGGATAAAGTCGGCGACAAGGACCGGTACCATGTAGGCAATGTTGCGGTGGTAAGACCCGGACGCCCTTGAAAGGAAGGGTACCGGGCTCAACGATATCGCTGCCAACGTGCAGAGCGCCGATACCCTCGCTGCGTAGGGGATGCCCTTTGTGCGCGCCACTGTCTTGGTTCCCCTCACGGAATCGCCTTCGTAGTCCATTATCCCCTTCAGAACCTCCCTGCCCACGCCGGCTAGGAAGGCGATCGAGGAGAGCACCAGGATGGCAACGGGCATTACGCCTCCCGCTGCGACCGATCCGTAGATGAACGGTATGGCCATCGTGGATGCGATGAAGAGATTTCCGGGCAGTCCCGTGTCTTTCAGGCGGAAGTTGTAGCCTAGAGCGAACGCTGAGAAGAGGACCGCGATCAAGAAGCACCCAACATTGATGGCCGAGCAGAGCAAAAGACCGACCGGAAAACCCGTCAGAAAGACCAATCTTGCCTCCCCGGGCGATAAATCCCCCCTGACGAGCGGACGGTCGAGCCTCCGACCTTTCATGTCACCCTCCCTGTCGCAGTAGTCATTCATGGCGAACGTCGACGCGCCCAGCATGAAGGGTCCCCAGAAGCCAAGGACAGCCTGGCGAAGGGGAGGAGCCCCACCAAGTGAGACGATCTCTCCGACGATGACCCCGGCGCCGAGCATGATCTGATTGGGCACGATCCTCATCAGGTCGAGGTATGCCCTTGCCTTTCGCATCTTGCTGCACTAGCCTGGCTCGGACCCATATATATCATTTGGCGGCTGGCGGTGCCCCGGACCTTAGGTATTCGATCACGGCCGCGACACGCCTGTTCGCCCCACTATCCTCCTCCACCGCACTACCCTGGACGACGATGTCCGCCCCGGCGTCGGCGACCAGCCTCGCATCTTCGACCGTCCGCACGCCTCCGCCCACGATCAAAGGTATCTTGACCGAGTCCTTCACCGCCTCGATCAGCTTGGCAGGCACCGGCCTCTCGGCCCCAGATCCAGCCTCCAGGTATACGCACTTCATTCCGAAGAACTCGGCGACCATCGCGTAGGCGCTCGCCAGGTCAGGCCTATCGCGGGGGATGAGTCTCGCCCTGCCCAGCCTGCCCACGGTCTGGCCGGGCTCCACGATGATGTATCCCACCGATATCACCTCTACGCCCAGCTTCTTCAGGATCCTCGCGCTCTGCGCGTGGGCCCCCGTTATGAAGTACGGGTCCCTGGAGTTGAGAAGGCTGATGTAGAACACCGCGTCAGCCTTGTCGGTCAGTCCCTTGGGCGACCCGGGGAAGAGTATCGTGGGGATCGTGCACCGTTCCCTTACTGCCTGGCAGGTCTTCTCAACGACCGATCCGTCCGTCGCAGTGGATCCGCCGATCATTATGCCGTCGGTGCCCGCCCTCTCGGCCTCGCAGGCAATTCGGCCCGCGACCAGTGGAGGCTGTTTGTCGGGATCGATGAGCGTCAGGTGAGCTTTTCTCGCCTCGATCGTTTTCAGCAGCCTTTCGTAGACCAACATCGCGACTTCTTTCCATGGGAGGCCGGTAATATAAGGGTTCCCTGGGAAGGCTTCGGTCTCATGAGCACCGGCGAAAGACGGATTGCGAGCGGGCGATCATTCCACCAGCCTGTAAAGGGTATCCCTCTGGACAGGGTCCCTTCCGAGGTCCGTGATCAGCTGCCTTATCTCGGCAGGCGTCATCGACGTGCCCGAGCATGCTCCAGCGCTCCTGGAGATGTTCTCCTCCATCAAGGTTCCGCCGAAGTCGTTTGCCCCGCAGGTCAGGGCAACTTGGGCAAGCTTCCTGCCCATCTTGACCCAGGAAACTTGGATGTTGGGAAGGATCGAACCGAACGTGAGCCTCGCCGCCGCGATGACCCTCATGTCGTCCGCGCCCGACGGTCCGCCGGGGAGGAACGCTGATATGGGCGAAGTCCCGTGCACGAAGGGCAGTGGAACGAATTCGGTGAATCCGTGCGTGGTTTCCTGGATCGTGCGGATCCTCACCAGGTGTTGCGCCCTCTCTGCGAGGGTTTCGACGGTTCCGTACATCATCGTGCTGGTAGTCGGAATCCCCATCCGGTGTGCGGTGACAATTATCTCCTCCCACCTGTCCGAAGAGATCTTGTTCGGGCAGATGATCCTCCTGACCCTATCCACGAGGATCTCGGCGGCGGTGCCCGGGATGCTGTCGAGCCCGGACTCGGCCAGGATGGTGAGGGTCTCCTTGGTCGAAAGACCGGCCTTCCGAGCGACGTGGTCAATCTCCATAGGAGAAAAACCGTGGACGTGGACCCCCGGCATCTCCTCCTTCACGGTCCGAAGCAGGTCCACTAGGTACGCGATGTCCGTCTGCGGGTTGATGCCCCCCTGGATGCAAACCTCGGTCGCACCGAAGGCTCTGGCCCCTCTCACTTTGTGCCGGACCTGTTCCATGTTGAGCAGGTATGCATCCGGGTCCGCGGGATCGCGGGCAAAGCCGCAGAAAGCGCACCTGCAGCTGCACACGTTGGTGAAGTTAATGTTGCGATTCACAACGTAGGTCACGACGTTGCCGACGATCCTATCCCGCAGGGCATCCGCGGCAAGGCACAGGATGGAGAACTCCCGGCCTTTGGCCCTCAGCAGGGTTTCCACCTCGGAGGCTCGCAGGCGCTCACCAGCAAGTCCTCGGAGGACGGCCTCCTTGAAAGCAGGATCGATCTGGGGTAGCTCGCCTATGTCGAGAGCCATAGACCCTCCTCGCGAAGGGTTTCCATCTTCGAGATCCACGTTCTTGCCCTGGCCAGAATCCGAGGCGACAAGAACTCGGGCCGCACAAATGTCGGGTAAACTGGCGGCCGCATGTGCAGGCGCAGCCCCATCGAGGAAACCCTCTTAAAGATTTCTTCCTCTCGACACCACGCCGCTTCAGGGTTTATGTAGTCCGGGGTGAGCGGGGACAGCCCTCCGAGGTCGTTGGCTCCCGCGTTGAGGAAGGCTTCGAATTCCGGCTCTATGTTCGGCGGCACCTGGAGGTTCATGGATGGCCCAAAGATCAGCCTGGCGACCGAGAATATGTTGAGCATCAGGTCCGTCGAGGGGGGGCAGGCGGACGCCATGGGGGTCCCGGGTTTGGGGACGAACCTTTGAATGATTATTTCCTGAATATGGCCGAACCTGTCCTGTATCGACTTCAGGACCATCAGCGAGCGGACGATTTCGCGTTCGGTCTGCCCTATCCCTATGAGAAGGCCGGTGGTAAACGGAATTCTAAGCTTGCCAGCCTCCTCGATGGTTCGGATTCTTCGTCCCGGATTCTTGCCCGGAGACCCTTCGTGCGGCATCCCTTTTCCGCCAAGCCTTGGGCTCGCATCCTCGAGCATCAGGCCGAGGCTTGCGTTCGTCTCCTTCAATCTCTCAAGCTCATCCGGATCGAGCACGCCCACGTTCGTGTGGGGCAGGAGCCCGGTCTCGTCAAGCGTCTTCTCGCAAAGCCATGCAACATAATCCGGCGTTGAACGAAAGCCCTGGCCTTTCAAGAAGGCTCGGGCCCGCGGGTAAACGTGCTCTGGCCTCTCCCCAGACATGAAAAGTGCCTCGCAGCAACCCAGCTCTTGGGCCCTAGAGAGCGTCCGGGAAATCTCCGGCCAGCCCAGGAAACTCCCGGCATCGCTTCTAAAGCCGCAGTAATGGCACCGGTTCCTGCACAGGTTTGTCACCGGGATCGTGACGTTCCGAGAGAAGGTGACGGCCCTCCCGGTCCGGTCCTTGGCGATTTGACGAAGCCTGTCGTGTGCCGGGTGCGGCAATGTTAGTAGAAATTCAGCCTCGTCTTCGCTGGGGGGTTCCTTCCCAAGCCTGTTCCAGTCAATGGTTGGCTGAGGATGAGCTTGCTCGGATCTCATCAATGATCTCTCCTAGCCTCGCAACCGAGGCCTCGAAGAAGGCCTTTCCCTTCTGCTCGGACGCAAACGCGGCTCCGCCGAAGGAGCCGACCGAGGTCAGTTCCTCGGAGCGCCAACCCCTTAGGTAAGCCTTCCCGCCCTTGATGGAGATGCTCTCCCTCGGTCCATTGTCGGACGGGCGTACGAGGCTGGGTCCTATGAAAAGCATCATCGATGTCTCGAACTCCCCAGCGTGCTCCATTCCAAGCTCGCTCTGACCTGTCGCTGCCAGCATGGTGTCGTGCATGACCCTCCAGAAGTGGATAGGGGTTACATTCCGTCTTTGCATCTCCCTCACGAGCGCTTCCAATGCGGGGGAGTTGCCCCCGTGGAAGTTCACGATGTAGATTCGCTTGAACCATCTTCCGAGGCAAGCGACCGTTCCCTCGACCAGGTCTAGGAAGACCTTCATCCCGATGTCGATCGTGCCGGGGAAGTTGGCGTGTTCGGGCGAGAATGGGAGTGAGAGGGTGGGGCAGACCGCCATCCGCTTCCTCGCGGCAACCTCGTCGCAGACCGTTTCGGCTATCAGGCTGTCCGTTCCGAGCGGAAGATGGCGCCCGTGCTGCTCAGTGCTTCCTACCGGAAAGATGACTTCTTCGAATTCGCCCACCTGCTCGCAACTCATCTCCGAGAGCCTACCCATTCTTGCCACCTTTCACCTTGAACGTCAATACCACGTCTTCGCCGCACCTTGCGACGTCGCAGAGATCGAGCCTGAATGCTTCCTCGATCCTTGAGATCCCATCCCCCTCCACCAACGTGACTGCATCGCGGCCGCCGATAACCAGCGGCGCTATTGCGATCGATATCTCGTCAACCAGCCCGGCCTCCAACATGCTCCAGTTGAGATTGCCCCCGCCCTCAAGAAGGATCCGTCTCAGTCCCCTCTTATGCAGCTCGCTCAGAAGTTGATTCAGGTTCACCTTGGACTCCCCCACGATTATCACCTCGGCCTTACCTGAGAGCTCCCCGATCCTCAGTGGATCCGCCCTCTTTGAGGCCGCGATGATGATCTTGCCAGGGAAGCGGAATATCCTTGCATTCGAAGGGGTCCGAAGCGAGCTGTCCACGACTATCCTCGCGGGCGGGGCCCCGGCTCGGGCCGTCTTGAGCCTCAGCGACGGATCGTCGGCGAGGAGGGTGTTTATTCCTATCATTATGCCGTCCACGGAGGCCCTGAGCTTCTGAGTTCTCTCAAGATCCTCCGGGCACGAGATCCTAGCTCTCCCCGCCTTGGTCGCTATCTTTCCGTCTAGGCTCATTGCGGCGTTGAGGATGACGTATGGCCTGTCCAGCGTCATCCTCCTTTCCTCCCGTCTAGGATGATGCGCCCGTCTTTGACTACGAGCGCGACGTTCTCGGGACCCGCCCTCTTGACTATGGCAGCGTGCACATCGTTGGCATAGCTCATCGTCTTGCGCCTCTGGAGTACGACTAGGTCCGCCGCCTTTCCCTCTTCTATCGCTCCCCTTTGTGGCCAGATTCCGGCGACCTTCGCAGCAGCAGAAGTGGCCATCTTCAGCACATCTCTGGGTCGCTTGTCTTTCATGATGGCCAGCGCCATCTCCATCTCCCTGAAAAGGTTGGGTGAGCTGATCATGCAGTTGTCCGTTCCGAGGCCAAACTCGACCTCTTCGTGCAACAGTCGATCGATTGGCGGAAGGCCCAGCCCCAGCGAGAAGTTGCAACGCGGACAGACCGCGGCTTTCTTGCCCCTGTCTGCAATCGTCCGAATCTCCCCCGGCTTGGCGTGCGTGAGATGCACAAGGATGTCCGCGTCGAGCGACTCGACGGCTCGCTCAATCTCTCCCGGTCTCCAGCGGGCCTCGAGGACGTGAACCGCAACCCTGCTCTTCGAGGCGGCTCTTCGGATCTCCTTAAGCCCCTCATCGCTGTAAGCCGTCACCCTGTCGAGGCCTATGCCGTCGGCAACCCTCAGGATTTCGGACGTCTCCTGAAATAGATCGGCTTCCGCCCCCTTGGGTCTACCGTATGCGAGGCCCCTGATCTTTCTTATGGCTTCTCTGAAAAGCAGCACGCCGGGCAAGCCCTGTTCCCTGAAGTCGAGAAAGGATGTCGTTCCGCACGCGACCATCTCGTTCTCGGCGGCCGACATTCCAGCTACCAGCTCCTCGGGTTTTGCCCGACGAAGGAGCACGTGTTTCAAGCCGCTTGGGCTCTTCACAAGCTCATCCAGCGATAGATGCATCCCCATGTCCTTGAAGCGGTAGTCGCCTATGTGCGTGTGGCAGTTGATGAGCCCCGGCATGACCAAGGCCTTGGCTCGGCAGTTTCTGGTCTCCACCACCTCCCGGATGAGCCCCGATTCGACGACGACGTACCCTGGGATAGGCTCAAGCTCCTCGCCGGCTAGGATGAGGCCTCGCAAGATCAAGGGACCAATCACGCGCCCGATCTCTACTCGATCACCAGAGGCGTCTCGGTCGACTGCTTGGATGCCTGCCTCATCCTCCGCGTCAGCTTGACCGCAGCCTCGACGGATCTCTTGGCGTACTCGTCGATCCTCGCCGTTGCTTGGGCCCGCGTCATCCTCGGCCCTGCCACCCCTAGTGCCACTGGCTTGTCGAACTCCAAAGCAAGGTCGGCTATCTTCCGGCTCACCTGGGCCGAGACAACCTTGTCATGCTCGGTTTCGCCCTCGATGACCATGCCGAGTGTGGCGACGGCGTCTACGTCCTTCCTCTTCAGAAGCGCCCTTATGGCTAGGGGCATATCGAAAGCCCCGGGCACCTTGAAGACCACGTTCACCTTTGCGCCGAGGAACTTCGCGTGTTCCAATGCCCTCTGCAGCATCAGGGCAGTCAGGTCGTAGTTGAACTCCGACACGACGATGCCTAGATTCACGCTTTCCATGGGTTTCTCACCTCCTACGGCCTCATGGGGCCGGCATCAGGTGCGCCTTGTCTTAGGCCCGATCCGGCCATCTTGGTCAACGACTGTGGGTCGAAAAGCAGCTTCAGCGCATTCCTTGCATGCTTCCTAGCTCGGTCCTCAGCCATCCTGTAGAGGACCTCCTCATCATCCGCTTCATCCTCGTGGACGAAAACCTCGATGACGTGTTTCCCCGTCATCACCTGAACGAATATGAGGCCCAGCGAAGCCTGGTTCGCGCACTGCTTGTCGATCTCCGCCGCTCCAGGCATCCCGAGCGCGATCACCAGTTCGCATCCCTGCTCGATGAGCTTCTTGGCGGCCACGGGCAGATCCTTGATGCCAGGCACGGTGTATCTGGACAGCTTGACAGGGCGATCCGAGCTGCGCAGCTCATCCACAACGAACCTTGCCATGTCGATCCTGGCGAAAGTTGTGTCCGCTATGCCTATCGCGGTCATTTGCGCACCCCCGCGGCCTTGAGCACCTCGCGCGCCTCGACCAGCACAAGCCCGTGCCTCCTTGCATATTCTGCGGCCTTCAGCTTGGAAAGCGCCTTGTGGGTTTGGCCATCGAGCATCTCGCAGATGGCCATCACCGGATGGAGCCCAGCCATCGTCGCAAGCTCAAGCGACAGCTCCGTGTGTCCCTGTCTTTCGGCGAGATTCCCCCCGATCAGAACGTGGACGTGGCCTGGGGATCGAAACCTTTCGGCGAGAACACGGGCCCAATCCCTCGCAGGATCCGCGGACGCCTCGGCAACCAAGGACGCAAGCTGCCGGATCGTGGTATGCCTTTCCAGATCGGTGACTCCCGTGTATGTGTCGCGGTGGTTCAGTGTCACCGAGAAGGCCGGGTATCCTCCGTACGGTGCCTGCGGCGAGGATAGCGCCTTCAGCGTAGGCCAGTTCGATGATTGGTAAAGGTCCCGGAGGTACGGCAGACCGAGCTTCGCCGCGGTCTCTGACGTGATTGCCGCGCAGATCAGCCCCCCTGCCTCGGTTCGCAGCGTGGTTATGTGGTCCGGGGTGATGAGTTGGCCGGCAACGATCATATCAGTCTCCTGCTCGCGCCCGTCCAAATCATATAAGAGGATGGGCCTTCCCCCGGCCAGTTCGTCGAGGGCGCGGTCAATCGCGGCCATGCAGCTTCTCGAAAAAGAGTAACAGAAATATCTTGCCCTAAACGCGCCATACGCGATGCGGTGCGGTATACTCATCGGTGGGTAGATAGGATGTCGCTCGCAGCCCATATCCAGGCTTATCAGGGTTTCATACTCGACTTGGACGGCGTAGTCTATCTTCGAAAATTCGTGGTGCCAGGAGCCCCGCGATTCGTCGAAGAGCTCAAGGCGGGCGGAAAGA
Organism: uncultured Thermococci archaeon; assembly: GCA_964549615.1. Lineage (GTDB taxonomy): Archaea > CAYQAE01 > CAYQAE01 > CAYVLA01 > CAYVLA01 > CAYVLA01. The sequence continues at coordinate 19,176 of CAZJVP010000078.1, forward strand.
AATTCGTCTTTCTGACAAACAACTCAAGCAGGACGAGGGACGAGTACGCCGAGATCCTGTCTGGGTTTGGAATCGATGTGGATAGGGACCAAATCGTCACATCCGGCTACGCAACCTGTCTCCACATTCTCAGAAGGAAGCCAAAGGCTAGGATCCATGTGGTGGGCGAGAAGGGCCTTCTGCAGGAGCTGTCGAGCGCGGGCTTCCGCATCGTCAAGAAGCCTCCGGCGGACTACGTGGTCGTGGGCATCGACCGACATTTCACCTACTGCAAGCTTGCGCTCGCGGCCCATACGATCCGACAGGGTGCCAGGTTCGTGTCCACGAATAGGGACGCCACATACCCGACGGAGGACGGCCCCTACCCCGGCGCTGGCAGCATCGTTGCAGCCGTGCAGACGGCTTCCGGGAAGAGGCCCACCGATATTGGCAAGCCGAACAGAGCGATCTTCGACATGTGCAGGGTCATCCTTGGGACCCCTCCAGGGAAGACTGTGGTGATCGGGGACCGCATCGAGACCGACATCTTGGGTGGACAGAGGGCAGGCATGCACACCATCCTGGTCCTTTCCGGCGTGACCACCCTTGGCCAGCTGCGCCCGGGAAAGGTGCGACCGGACCTAGTGGTTGGCTCGGTGGCGGATCTGTTGGCCTAGGCGACCAATGCGGGACGCCGGCCCATCATGCGACGTGCCATCATGGCCTTGGGCAAAAGTCTTTTTATCCCTGCGTCTCCAAGCGGGTGGGAAAGGTGTGGTCTTGTCGATCAAGCTCGGCATAGTCGGGGTTGGTTACCTTTCCTCCTGTCTTCTCCACGGCCTGTCGCTTGCTCGCAGAGGCAAGGATGTATGGACATGCCTCTCAAACCCGATCCGAAATGAGATTCAGGTTCCCCTGTCCGACATCGAGCTCAAACTGGCTTTTGAAATAGACCGCAGCAAGATAGGCAAGACAGTCGGTCAGGTAGCTAGGGGATACTATCCGTCGCTCCCAGCAAACGACTACGACGATGTCGAAATTCAAAGAGGCGTCTGCCTCGAGGCTGACCATGTCGTGAAGGAGGTGTCTTCGATATGGGACGACATGGACCGGGGCGAGACCGAGGAGTACCTGAGAAGCAGAGTGGAAGGACTGGATGTTCTGCTAATATGCTCGACGACTGAGCCCAACCAGCCCCTGACGAGCAGCAAGGTCTACGCCATGTATGCCCTTCAAGAGGGCGTGAGCGTGATCAACGGCATCCCGACCAAGATCGCGGGCGACGAGGAGTACGACTACCTCGCTAGGAAGAACAAGGCAGTACTGTTCGGGAACGACTTCGCCAGCGGCGCAACGCCGCTCACGCACGACATCCTTGCGCATCTTGCCCAACACGCCAGAATACCGCTGAACATCGCTCAGTGGCAGTACGCCAGCAACACCGATTTCAAGTCTCTATCGGAGTCCCGGGCGCGCGGGGATGCGAAGAAGGAGTCCAAGTCAAGGATCATTGAGGCCGTGTTTCCAGGGATGGATATCCCAAGCTACATCGGCATCCAGTACATTCCTCCGACCGTGGACGGGGACCCTCACGCCAAGGGAATACCAATACTTGACCCAGATACGAAGCGGTTATACCTGAACATCATGTACAGGACGTTCGCGGGAACCACGAACTTCCTCACCGTGACCGCGGAGATCAGCGACAGCCCGAGCGCGTGCGTGCTCGCTGCCGACCTCATAAGGCTGGTTCCCGTGGCGAAGGAGAAGAAGGACTACGTCCCCATCGAGCCCAATGCTTTCTACTTCAAGAGTCCGCCCCGCATATTTCCGAGCAGGATCGAGTCATTTAACCGTCTGCTGGAGTGGCTGAGGAGCTGAGGCAGGCCATGGTCGTTTACTGTGATAGAATAAGCAAGAGGACCGCTGGAGAGCTTGACTTCGTGGACATAACGCAGGACGTTCAGCAGGTCGTTCAGAACTCGAGAGTCAAGAACGGGATCGTCAGCGTCTTCGTCCCAGGGGCGACCGCGGCGATCGTGATGAACGAGAACGAAAGGAACATAATCGAGGACTTCAGGCGCGCCATAGCAAACTTGGCACCAGCCTCGGCCGCGTACAGGCACGGGGACAACGCGAGGAGCCACATCAGGGCGATGATCCTTGGTCCGAGCGAGACCATACCGGTCAGGGATGGTTCGCTCCAGATCGGGACCTGGCAGTCGGTCTTCTTGGTGGAGCTAGACGTAAGGCCGAGGAACAGGGAGGTCGTGGTTCGGGTGATCGGAACCAGCGCCGTCCACGAAAACTAGATGCTACTTCCTCTTCTGAGGGATCTTCCTCTCGTCCACGATTATGAATTCCTTCACGACCTGGACGGCGTTGTACGGCACCACGACGTTTCCATCGCTGTCGTGCAGCATGTTCGCCGTCTTGTCCTGCGGCTTGAACGGGCGAACAAGAAGCGCTATGAGTTCACCCGTCTTCTCGCTCATGGAGATGTCGTAGAGCTCGCCAATCCTGACTCCAGTATCGGTGACAACTTCCTTGTCACGAAGCCGGCTTGCGATTATGTTCGCCAATCTGGGATGCCCCCGGTCGGTTTCCGCATCTCTCCAGAGAATCGGTGCTTATATCTATTTCGGGTTTCCTTTCCGGCCTCGGGAAAGGATAGTCGTCGAGGCCATTCGAGTTCCAACCCGGGCGGCTCTTGGCCTTCCACATGCATCCATCTCTTGGCTGGCCCTTGCGATCCCCCGCATCTCCCTGCCAGGGTCACGTTCCATCCCTCAGAAACGTCCCCGGCCGGTTCTCAACAGGATGGATCTCAGGGGCAAAGCCGGTAGTGCGTCCCAAGGGTCGGGAAGCCGCGAAATGCGTCTGGGGCATCGACCTAGGCCGCCAAGAAGCGCCCTCATGCTCGCCACGCGCGGTGCTATCTGGTGTACTCCGTGATCTCGTGCGAGTATTGCTTGGCGAAGTTGCCTCCGATCCTCCTGTACATGTTCATGATCTCCTCGGTCACGCTTGGGCCGATCTTCCTCAGCGCCTCCTCGAAGTGCGCCCCCCGTACGACCTTGGCCTGCATGTCCTCCCTGAGTGCCAGCATGGCTGCTTCCCTACACACGCTGGCAAGGTCCGAGCCGACGTAGCCGTCGGTCCTCCTCGCGATATCCCGTATGTCGACATCGGCCGCAAGCGGCATGCCCCTCGTGTGGATCCGGAGTATCTCCTCCCTCTCGCGTGCGTCAGGTGCCGAGATGAGTAGTTGCCTGTCGATCCTGCCCGGCCTGATGAGGGCCGTGTCTATCATGTCGGGCCTGTTCGTTGCGGCTATGACGACCACGTCCTTCAGCTCCTCAAGGCCATCAAGCTCGGTGAGCAGCTGGGTCACCATCCTCTCGCTGACGTGGGAGTCGGCGGACATCCCCCTCCTTGGGCATATGGCATCCAACTCGTCGAGGAAGACTATCGAGGGCGCTGCCTGCCTAGCCTTTCTGAACGTCTCCCTGATCGCCCTCTCCGACTCACCTACCCACTTGGAGAGGATGGAGGGGCCCTTTATGGATATGAAGTTCGCCGCGCTTTCGCTCGCCACCGCCTTCGCGACCAGCGTCTTACCCGTCCCAGGCGGTCCATAGAGAAGTATCCCCTTCGGCGGGGTTATGCCCATTCTCTTGAAGGTCTCAGGGTACTTGAGCGGCCATTCGATGGCCTCTCGCAGTTCGCGTTTGACCTGGGCCATGCCCCCTATGTCGTCCCATGTGACGCGAGGTATCTCGATCATGACTTCCCTCAGGGCAGATGGCTCAACGACCTTCAGGGAGGCCTCGAAATCACCCCGCGTGACCACGAGCTTCTCGAGAACCTCGGGAGGTATCATCTCCTGTTCGAGATCCATCTCAGGAAGCACCCTGCGCAGAGCACTCATCGCGGCTTCCTTGCACAGTGCCTCAAGGTCCGCGCCCACGAACCCGTGGGTCCTCTCGGCGAGGTCGTCGAGGTCGACGTCCTCGGTAAGGGGCATTCCTCGGGTGTGTATCTGCAAGATCTCCTTCCTGCCCTGCCGGTCGGGGACGCCGATCTCGATCTCCCTGTCGAACCTCCCCGGCCTCCTTATGGCGGGGTCAAGGGCGTTCTCCCGGTTGGTTGCCCCTATCACGATCACCCTGCCCCTGCTCTTCAGCCCGTCCATCAACGACAGGATCTGCGCGACCACACGCCGTTCGACCTCCCCCGTCACCTCCTCGCGCTTGGGCGCGATTGCATCCAGCTCGTCGATGAAGATTATGCTAGGTGCATTCTGTTCGGCCTCCTTGAAGAGGTCCCTTATCCTCTTCTCCGACTCCCCGTAGAACTTGCTCATTATCTCCGGCCCTGTGATGGATATGAAGTACGCATCGGCCTCGCTTGCAACCGCCCGCGCAATCAGAGTCTTTCCCGTCCCGGGTGGACCGTAGAGGAGGACGCCCTTCGGGGGCTCTATTCCCAGTCGCGCGAATACCTCCGGGTGCCTCAACGGAAGCTCGATCATCTCCCTGACCCTGTTGATCTCGTCCTTGAGCCCCCCGATGTCATCGTACGTGACGACCACCATCATTCCCTCGCCCGCTTCAGCGGGTTCGGGCCGCACCTCGACCACCGTGCCGGAAGATATCCTTACGGTGCCCTTCGGGATCGTACTGACCACCCTGAACTGGAGTTCGGAAATGCCATAGTGACTACCCCCGGTGCCAGCCTGAAGGTCGCCGAAGAACCAGTCGAACAGGTTCGGCATCTCCCTGACGGTCTCCTGCTTTCTCCTGAGGCTCAGCGGAGTGACGATGTCCCCCTGGACCAGTGCCCTGCCCAACAGGGAGTTCTTCAGGCTCTGGGTCGAGCCGGGGCCCTTTATGGGCCGGTCAACCGGGGCAAGCACTATTCTCCTCGCCTCTTTGGGCACCACCTTCTGGATTCTGACGCTCTCGCCCAGCCCCACCCCGGCATTCACCCTCGTCAGCCCATCCATCCTGATCGTTCGAAGCTTGCGATCGCTGGGCAGCGGCTCGCCGACTATCGCTGCTGTCGACCTCTTGCCGCAGATCTGTACCGCGTCCCCGGTGGCCAGCGACAGGCGCTTTCCGACTTCGGGATCTATCCAGACTATGCCTTTCCCTGCATCGCCCGTCTTGACTTCTGCGACCTTGAGTATGACCTCGGGGTTGTCTTCCACGTTCGACCTCCTTGATCCCGTGAACTTATTGTCGGAAAACTTATTTATCGATATTGATGATGAGCCGAGCATGTCAGATTCCGCGGACGGCAAACCCGACGCCGTGCTGATAGACTGCCACCACGCCGGGATCTCGGGCGATATGCTGCTCGGAGCCCTCCTTCACCTGGGGGCCGACCAGACGAGGATCTTGGAAGAGATCCGAAGGTGCGTGGCCAGAATGGCATCGGTACGCATGGTTGTCTCGAGGGTGAAAAGGGCCTCCATCGAATGTACTAAGGTAGAATTCGAGATATCGAAGCCGAGGAAACGTGTTGACATGCAGTTATGTTTCAGAAGGTCGTCTGACCCCTGGATCAGAGACACATCCCAAAAGGTTCTCGACACCCTGCTTGCTGCGGAGTCCAAGGTGCACGGCGACGAAGCGATGCAGCACCCGCACCTTCATGAGATCGGACAGATCGACGCCGTCGCGGATATCGTAGGGTGTCTCGCCGCCTGGAGAGATCTTGGACTTGACAAGCTTGACGTTTTTTCCACGCGGGTTGCGGTGGGCGGCGGGATGCTTTCGTTCTCACACGGGGAGTTCCCTGTCCCGGCCCCTGCAACCCTCGAGATATTGAAAGGCGTCCCCGTGACGATAGGAGGCAGAAGGGAGCTAACCACCCCGACCGGAGCGTCCTTGCTGGTGAACCTAGCACACAGCTTCCTGGATTCCGTTGATCTGCGCCCCCTCAAGGTGGGCTGGGGGGCCGGATCAGACGTCGAGGGTTTTCTTAACGCGACCAGGGTGGTCCTGGGGGCCCGCGGGAACGGCGTGCAGGATTTCATCGACCTCATCGAGACAAGCGTGGACGATGCTACGCCCGAGGCGCTCGGCCACGCCGCAAGCAGGCTGATGGATGAAGGGGCCTTGGACGTCAGCATAATCCCGTCGCTGATGAAGAAGGGCCGCCCGGGGAACCTACTGCGCGTCGTGTCGCCGCCCGGGTCAACCGACCGCATCTGCGACGTGTTGATGGCCGAGACAGGATCCCTCGGGGCGCGATTGTTTCGCAAGGTCGAGCGCAGGAAGTTGGTCAGGGAGACGAAACAAGTGGAGGTGAAGCTGGGGGGCAGCCTTCACAGGGCCAACGTGAAGATTGGCAGAACAGAAGGGGGGAAGATCGCGTCGATCAAGCCCGAGTACTCGGATGTCGTCTCGATCTGTCGGCAGACCGGGTTGGATTTCCCGCGCGTACACCGGGCAATCCTTGAAGCTGCCGGCCGGGAACTGGCTGCGCAAGACGGATCTCGCCCGTAGTGGCCCGCACGAACGAGTCTCTTGCAGAAGCAGCGGCCGGGGCGCGGGCATTCATTTTTAAGTCGCGAGCTAGCGGCGGATTCTCCGGGAGAAGGGGCTACGGCTTCTGATCCCCGGGAGGCCCACCGAAATGGGAGATTTCAGGATCGCCTACCGAAACATAAAGAGGAGGGCTTTCTCCTCAAGCCTCACGATCGTGGGGGTGATGGTTGGGATAGCCTTCTTCTTGTACGTGTTCTACATCATCGTGGGACTCGGGGAAACCGTTGCTGCCAACGAAACCGTCAACCAGACCGCTGCCGCAGAGGAGGCAGGGATCGAGCCTTACCACGTGGTGCAGATGATCGTGATCCTTAGCGTCGCAACCGTCGGGGTGACGAGCACCATGTTCATGTCGGTGACGCAGAGGACGAGGGAGATCGGCATCATGAAGGCGCTGGGATTCTCGAGCTCGTCCGTTCTCAGGGTGTTTCTGACCGAGTCGCTGCTGCTGGGAGCAATAGGTGGCCTAGCCGGGTCGTTCTTGGGTTTGGCGCTGATTTGGGGGAGGAACTCCTTCGTCTTGACCGAGAATCTGAGGGTTGCCAGCTCCAAGATCATAGCCACCTTTGCTTGGCCGATGCTCCCCGTCGGGCTGATCCTTGCGGTCGTCCTCGCGGGGTTGGCCGGCTTTGTGCCATCTAAGAGGGCCGCCGCCATGGATCCGGAGGTTGCCTTGTACTATGAGTGGTGAGATAGTCCGAAGGCACAAGGTCGCGACCGTTGCAGCGGGGGCCGAGGCCAGAAGGGAGATCCCGGCTGAGGAGGCTGCGGAGAGGCGCGCCCGCAGGGAGGCGGCAAGGGAAAGGAGGTACAGGTGGGTCATCGAGGGCTATGACCTGTACAAGTCCTTCCAGATCGGCCGCAACGTCATAACGGCCGTTAACGGCATAACGATTCAGGTTCGGCGTGGGGAGTTCGTGGCGATCGTCGGTCCCTCGGGCTCCGGGAAGTCGACCCTCCTCAACATTCTTGGCGGCCTCGCGCGGCCAACCGAGGGCCGGGTCTTCATCGACGGCATAGACATAACGAGGGGCTTCCTTGGCAGCGAGTTCTCGATCCTTCCGACGGTGAGGCGAAGGAAGATCGGGTTCGTCTTCCAGTTTTTCAATCTCGTGCCCGTCTTGTCGGCGCTGGAGAACGTCGAGCTTCCGATGATGTTCGAGACCGTCGAGAAGCTACCCGAGGAGGAAAGGAGGGCCAAGGCAATGAGGCTGTTGGAGACCGTTGGGCTTGCCGACAGGATGCATCACAAGCCATCCCAGCTTAGCGGCGGTCAGAGGCAGCGGGTGGCAATCGCGAGGGCACTTGCGAACGATCCATCCATAGTCTTGGCCGACGAGCCGACGGGCAACTTGGACTCAGCCACCGGTAGGATGATCGTCCAGCTCATGAAGAGGTTGAACGAGGAGCAGCGCGTCACCTTCCTCATCACCACCCACGACATAAAGATCGCCCAGTGGGCCGACAGGATCCTCTACCTGACCGACGGCAAGATCACCGAGGAGAAGATCAGCGCCGAGGAAGTCGTCGGCAAGGCTGGCGAGAAAGAGCTCCATTAGTGGGATTCTTGAGTGGTTCTTCGGCGCCCTTGGCTGAGGCGGGGAGGACGAAGATCAGGAAGGCGGAACCAAGCGATCTGCCCGCCATCGTGGACATCAACCGGAAGTCTTTCGTGCTTCCTTACACGGTTTCGGTCTTCAGGGAGTTCTTCAGGGAACACCGCTACGCGTTCCTAGTTGCCGAGTGCGATGGCAGGGTAGTTGGCTATGCCATGTCGAGGATTCTCCGGAGACTTGACCTGCGAGGGTTCGGCGTCAAGAGGATAGGACACATAATGTCGCTCGCCGTCGAGCCGAGATTTCGAAGGAGGGGAATCGGCAAGGAATTGCTCAAGAGGACGATGGAGGCCCTGTGGGGAAACGGCGCGAGCGAGCTTCAGCTCGAGGTGAGGGTCAGTAACCAGCTCGCCATAGAGATGTACCGCAACGCTGGCTTCAAGGAAGAGCGCGTCATCCCGGGCTACTACAGCGATGGCGAGGATGCCGTACTCATGACCAAGGGCCGGTCGGAAGAGTGAGGAACCTAGCCTGGGGAGATGGGCCTCGGCTTCACGAAGGGCCGTGTTACGGCGTGCCGCCGGGCTTGGACGACTCCTCTATCGGGGGAGACGTTGGCAAGGCTGAGCCAAGCAGGTTAGGACCCTCGCGGAATCCGTCTTGGCCGGCGGCATTCGGGGTGGGAACGGCCCAAGATGGCGGGAAGCAAGAACCTAAGATTTAAGAGGATTTGGGCAGGCCTTCGTCAGCGAACTGAACCTTGGGCGCGTTCACGAAGGAATTCATCTTTGCGACGAAGGGCGAGATAGACGTCCTCGATGTCACGGAATACGTCACGTCGGCCGTTGCGGAGTCCAGGTTGCTTAGCGGCGTCGCCACGGTCTTCACGTCGGAAGAGACATGCGCCTTGGTCACGATGGAATACGAACATGGCCTCGTACAGGATCTCAAGCAGGTGATCAGCAAGCTCGTTCCCAGGTCGGAGGGGTACTCGCACAACAGCGTTGACGATGATGCGCACTGCCACCTGAGGTCCACACTCTTGGGCAGCACCGTTTCGATCCCCTTTGTGAACGGCAACCTTGCGCTCGGCGCTTGGCAGCAGGTTCTGTTCCTGGAGCTGGGCAAGAGGCCCAGCACAAGGAAGATCGTGGTTCAGGTCGTGGGTGAGTAGGCGATCTTCATGTCCGGAAATGAGGAAGATATCATAAGCAAGGAGCTGCTCGACATACTGGCTTGCCCCTTCTGCAAGAAGGACATCAAGCTCGAGGGAAAGGATCTCGTCTCCGAGTGCGGGCTTCGCTACAAGATAGAGGACGGGATTCCCTATATGCTCTTCCCGATCTGCCCCGACTGCAGGGTCGAGACTGAGTTGACGAAGGAGGACCATGAGTTCGAATTCGTCTGCGGGAAGTGCGGGAAGAAGCTGTACGACAAGAGGGATTGAGCCGTCCGGCGGCATCGAGTGGGCACTTACAGGGAGGCGACGTTCCGGTGCGCGGCCCGTTGGCGCAGGGCCGGGACGGGTCGACCGGACGAAGGAATCCTGGCGGATGCTCAGGCGCACGCTCTCTTCTCCAGGGACCTGATCGTTCTCGATGGGGAGATGTTCGGCCCCGGGCCCGATTGTTTTTCGACCTTGCCCGTGGCCACCCGAATGCTGTGAGAGATCAAAACGTCTGCAGTCGAGTCCCTGAACGACTGGCTGTTTGTTGAGCGCTCGTTTTCAGGTAGGGCGCGTATCCAACCATAACATGCGTGATAACGCGTTCATTCTACAAATCCGTTAATAGTCCCTAACATCTCTACCATTTGGCGATGGAGCTCGAAGCTGCAGTGAGGGTCGCCGTGGAGAACGCGATAGCCGAGATCCTTCGTGTCATCCGAATGTCGGGGAACGATGGGTACCTGAGGAAGAAGGACCTAGAACACGTTCTCGGGGAGATAAAGAACAACCTTGTATCGGATCCCGGACTCTATGAGAGACTGGTCCTGAAACCTCTTCACATTTTGGATAACAAGCCTTGACCCGTGACATTTTTCAGAGTTCGCCGAGCCCCACACCGCACGTTGACGGCGAGGCGGTTTTTTTCGGGTGCGTTGGTCCTGCTTCTCGCCTCATGCCTGGCCGAGGAGTCCCACTACTTCGAGTCCATCTCCTACTCGATCGAGACGTCCCAGATGGGAATATCGATGACTTGCAAGATGCAGGTCGTCTCTTTACAGGCGAATCTCTCGTCGGTGAACATCAGCGTACCGTACCCCCCAGGGGATCTACTTTCCGAGCCAATCGTCATGGTCGGAAAGAAGGTCGTGGCGCCGACCATCCGTACGGGCGAGAATGAGACGGTGCTGAGCGTCGGCCTCGCGGGAATGAAGTTGGGCCAGTTGGAATCGATAACCCTGCGCTATATCGTGCGCGGAGGCATAACGCTCGGCCCCGGATCCAGGGTCGAAGTGCGCACCCTCGGCCTGGGAGGGGGAGCGACGGGGCAGACCCTTGGCCTAAAGCTCCCGAAGGGGCTTACGATCTCCAGGATAGAAACTCCATACGGCTCGGTTCGGCCTGGGAAGTCCGGAGCCTCCCTCCACCTTGGCGCCGAATCAACTAGGGTGGTGCTCGTCGTCAGGCGGACGAACCTTCTGGACAACAGATATGCGGCTTGGGGCATTGCCCTCGCGATAGTAGCCGTTCCAGCTGGCCTGCTTTTCCGCAGGTGGCGCCGGAAGCGAAAGCCGCAGGAGGCCGGAGTCACATATTAAAGTGGCACGTCCGATGTGATCGCACGGCCGTGGTGGTGTAGCCTGGCAACGACCGTCATTTGACGGTCGACGGAGGCACAAAGGACTGTGGATCCTTTAGCCCGAGTCGCCCGGTCCGGGCGCGGGAGTTCAAATCTCGGCCACGGCCCTCCGTACGGGCTACGAGACCTTTGCCCGGAGGTTCTTCACGATCGAGTCCAGCTCCGCCTTGAGGTTCCCTCCGCTGTCCGCGCCGGTAATGTAGTCCATTCGAGCGGCAAGTGAGATCTTCGATGCCAGGGTGCTTGCCACCTTTCCCCTTATGTCCTTGGGCGAGTTCCTCACATACGGGTGTTGAAAGATGATGCCATGTTTAGGAGGTTTCGCGCCTTTCGTGAGATGCCGGAAAAGGGCCTTCTCGGCTCCGAGCGTCTGGACTGACGTGGACGGCATCATGGCGAGTTTTCGGATGCTGCCGGCCCTCGCTATCAGCCTAGCTCCGACAGCAGCTTCGGCCACCTTGGTCAGGCTCGGCGCGTAGCGCTGCATGAGGTCGCAAAGGTAAGCGTGAATCTGGGCCTTCCTCTGGTCTAGGTAGAGGATGGATCTTGCAATCTCCCTGACAGCTTCTAGATCCCCTTCCTGTAACCTAACGCCCAGGGATCTGGTCGCGGCCTCCCTGATGCGATTCAACCTCTCCTGGGAGATCCCAAGGCCCTCGGCAATGCCTTCGGGTGACCTAGGGTCGGACGCGATCACTACGTTTGCATAGTCCTTTTCGCTCTTGACGATCCTCTCCAGCTCGGGGAAGTGAACGGAGTACCAGTCCCTGCACCTTGCGTAGAGGTTGGCTATGCACCTGTCCAACTCGTCGATCGCGGCGACTGCCTGGATCACAAGTCGGTCCCAATCCTCATAGCTCCTTCTGACCCTCTCGCCTGATACAAGGCGGGCGACCTGCCACGAGTCCTTGGACCAATCCCGAAGCCGTGCAAGGTTTCGTCGCACGGCCCTGCCGCCAGCCGAGGGGAATTGGACCCTTACCTGTCCCTTCCAACCGGAGCGCTCAACCGCCTTCTTCAGCGATTCGGTTTCGACGACTAGGATCCCCCTGCAGGTTGGCTCAAGCAGCGTTGCAAGATCCACCGCCGGTTCCCCATCTTCCAACTTCTGCAGTTGGACTGCCCTTGACCTGGGGTCGTCAGGGAGGTTGAGGGTCTTTACGGCTCTGCCAGCCTCGTCCACGAGCGCGATGCTGCGCGCCGTCAGCACCAGATAGCACTCCTTCTCCAAAGCGATCTGCCTCCGCTCTCGGCAGCAAGCCTTCCCCAACTTGCAGGTTCGGCAACGCCGGTTCCTCCCCCGGGAACCGCATTAGTGGGAAACACCATTAATATCACATGTCCGCCCGGTCTTTCCATGCCAGGCTACTCCGGCCGGTCCTGAGTTTGGAGTTAAATCTTTCCCGGGTGGAAGATTGACAGAGAGATTGCTGTTGCGCCTTTCCGGCGAGCACCCGATCTTGCCCATGCTTGAGGCGCAGCGGCTCTTCTCCAGGATCGACCCGAAGTCGAAGCTGGAGAGCGTGGGGGAGCGCCTCGCATTGGTGACGACCTCCCTTGACGCGCCTAGGGCTGAAGCCGTATGCCGAAGGTTGGCTCTGACTCGCGAGGCCTCAAGGGTCATCGTGACCCATGCGGACGGCGGCGAGGTGCCCGCGCATCTGCTGGACGAGGTCCGGGACAGAACTTTCCTCGTCAGAGCCTCGGGCTTTGGCCCTTCCACACCCGAGGCCGAACGGCTGGTAGGAAGGAGGATACTGGAGCAGGCGTGGTTGAGAGGCATCAGTACATCGGTTTCCGTTTCAAGACCCGGCGTCGTCCTCCTCCTTTCGCGCACGCGGGCTGGGGACATGATCTCCGTCTTGATCGAGACGGACACGAGATCCTCCTGCAGGGCAAGGGCAGCGGCAAGACCGTTCAGACACCCGGTCGGGATCGACCCCGTCATCGCGCGGGTGATGTTGAACATGGCGGGGGTTCTCGCGGGGGAATCGGTCCTGGACCCGTTCTGTGGAACGGGCAGCATACTGGTAGAGGCCGGAATGATGGGGGCCCGCATATTCGGCATGGACTCGGACCAAAGGATGATCAAAGGCGCACGCCGAAACCTGGTCGCGCTGCAGCCCGGAAGGGCATTCCTCGTTCGGGGCAACGCGCTGAGGTCTGCGGCAACCTTCAGGGCAAGATTTGACCACGTAGTCACGGACCCTCCATACGGGAGATCATCCCCCACGATGATGGACGCTGCCAAACTGCTATCCGAGTTTCCAGCAACAGCCCGGGAGCTGCTGGGCCGCGACGGAACCCTGTGCATCGCGTCCCCATCCACCATTGACCTCTCCGACGAGTTGACGAGAGCAGGCCTGATCCTAGAGGCCTTCGTGTACCAGCGCGTGCACGGCGGCCTGGGAAGACATCTATATGTCGCCAGAAGGTGCTGACGGCCCCGGGGAGCTTCGGCTTGTTCGAAATGCTTGACAGGGATGCCTTCGGACGTCTAGGAGTCCTCAAGACCGGCCATGGGGATATCACGACGCCGACCGTCCTTCCCGTCGTCAACCCTTTCCGCGAGACCCTCAGCCCGTCTGAAATCCTTGAGATAACTGGAGCCCCGGCGCTGATCACGAACGCCTTCCTTCTGTACAGCAAGCCGGAATCGAGGAGGCGCGCCCTCGAGGTCGGGGTGCACGAGTTTCTCGGTGTGGACTGCCCGATCGCCACCGATTCAGGAGGGTATCAGATCTACAGGGGAAAGAAGGTCGAGGTTTCGCCGCAGGAGATCCACCAGTTCCAGGCCGATATAGGGTCGGACCTCGCCGTCGTGCTAGATGTTCCACCGAGGGACGACATGTCCGAGGATCAGGCCCGTGCCTGCATACGGGAGTCCGTCGCAAGGTCAAGGGATCTCTGCAGATCAATGCCCCCGGGCCCCCTATGGTACGGCGTTGTGCATCTTACGCCGTACGCGCGGCTCAGACGTCAAGAGGCGCAACAAGTCTCGGCGATGCCATTCCAGGTATTTGCCCTCGGCAGCTGCGTTGGCTCGCTGATCGAGTACAGATTCGAGTCCCACCTTGACCGCGCGGTGGACACAGCGAAGAGGCTTCCGCCTGATCGGCCTCGGCATGTATTCGGCGTCGGGCACCCCATGTTCCTTGCGCTTTCCGTTGCTTTCGGGGGGGATCTATTCGATTCTGCTATGTATGTCCTTTCCGCCCAGGAAGGAAGATACCTCACCCCCCAGGGGACGCTATCCGTGCGTGACCTAGTCGAACTTCCCTGCAGCTGCCCGGCATGCAGCCACGCATCCCCCCAGGAGATGGCCGGCGGAGATGACGCAGTCCGACTACTGGCTCAGCACAACCTGTACTCGACCTTCGAGGAACTGCGCAGGGTTCGACAGGCAATCAGGGACAACAGGCTCTGGGAGCTGGCGCAGGTTAGGTGCCGCAGCCACCCGAAGTTGCTTGGAGCTTTCTGCAACACCCTCAGGCGCCACAGGACTTTCTTCGAGCAGGTAGATCCGGTTACGAAGAAGTCGGCCTTCTTCTACTCCGGCCCGGAGTCCAAACTTCGTCCGGAGGTGACCAGAGCCCGGCGCTGGGTGAGGGAGCGCCTACCTGAAGCGCCCGCTTTCCAGCATCCCGTCTACGGTCGCGTTCCGTACGCCGCCTCGCTCTGCTACCCGTTCGGGCAGACCGAGATGACGAGCCGACTCGAGGAGTTCTTGGGGAGGAAGGATGCGCAGCCGACCGACGAGGAAATCGTTAGGGCTGCGGTTGACTTCCAGTTCGGGCCGGGATGCGGATCAGCCTTGGAGCCCTTTCGGGCAGTCCGGTCACCCAGGACGGGCCGCATCAGGAGGGTCCAGAGGGGCCATGTCCTGCTGGGCACGATGAGGGCAAGCGATTTCTTCTTCCTCCCTACCTTGGAGGGAGCAAGGCTGCTCGGATCGCACCTTCCATACCCGACTATGAGGATCGCGGTTTCCGACGAAGCTGCCCCCTTCGTTTCGCAAGGGAAGTCGGTTTTCGCTAAGTTCGTCCATGCCTGCGACCCGAAACTCCTTCCTGGCCAGGAAGTCCTCATCGTGGATCGGGAGGACAACCTTCTCGCGACCGGGACCGCGTTGATGAACTCAAGGGAGATGCAGTGCTTCAGGGTCGGGATGGCGGCTAAGGTTAGACACCACTTAAGGACGGCCCTACGGGAAGATCTCCCTTAGCACAACCGCCTTGCCCATATCGGAGGCGGCCATCTCCCTTCCGTTGAGCAATGACCTTCCCTGCCCCACCGGCTGCCCTTTCCAGCGCACGACAACCTCATCGTCCGGCCTAATGGCGGGGTCCGCCGAAATCACCCCTGGACAGTAGATGACCTTCACCTTCGGCCGGAAGTCTATGTCAACGCAATAGGCACCCTGATCGGCTAGGATTCTTGCGCCCTCGATCTCGGGCGTGAAGAAGCCGGTGAAAGGATTCCTCCTAGCCAACGTCTTCCCGTCGCGGACGATCCTCTCCATTCTTGCCGACACATCCCTCCTTGCCGGGGGGAGCGTCATGAGTTCCGCGATGTTAAGTCCATACTGGTAGGAGAGTACATGCTTGGCCAGCTCGATCGGATCCCGGCGCCTCGGTTGGCCGTCGATGCCGCGAAGCGCTTTGGACAGCTCCTCCAGCCCCTCCTTGGATGCCGGGCCGCCCGTGCCCGTGTAGGTGAAGGTCCAGCCAAGCGCCGCTTCAGCGCGCCTGCAGGCGTCCAAGTACCCTCCCGAGACATGGGCAATCACCTCGGTCGGCGAGTGCTTGGATAGGACGGTCGCCAGGCTGCTCGAGACCACTTCGACCTCCTCGTGGCTCCACACGCCGGTCACGGCGATGTCGTAGTTGCTGGCGGGTGGGATGGTCTCCAGGGCCCGCGGCACGGCCCCCAGCGGGCTGGTGATCGTGAGTTCCTCAACGCTTGCTCTCCTCCTGGCCGGCCCAATCGCCTCGGCAAAGAGGCGGTGAGACCTAGATGAGATGTAAGGCTTGTGCTTGGAGCAGGGAAGGACGACCACGCAGTCCGCCCCAACGCCCGGTTGGTATCTGGATGCGACCCGCTCCCTGAAACGCACAACCTCAGGCCAGTATATGGACAGGTCAGTGAAGGCGATCAACCGCTGACCCCCGGGCAAACCGTCGTGAACCGCTCAAGATACCTCAGATGTTCCCGATAGAGGCGACGGAGCGCCGCGGCCAGCTCTGGTTGCCTCGTGCATCTCTCCTCGGCCAAGTGCTTCAGCTGCCCCTTGCGGATGGCGGTTCTGACCTCCGAGAGAACCTTCCTGGTCATCCACCGGTTATGTCCCAAGACGTCGATGGTCCGCTGGCCCTCCTCCGCCTTGCAGGATGGGCAAGAGCAAGCATCGGGGTCGACCGTTCCGACGGGCAGCGAGAACGACTCGAAGAGGACCTCGCCCCTCATGGCGCACGCAGTTGCGTGGGAATCGCCGAAGAGGTCGGCCCCGGCCAAGGCGAAGAGTGGGAATGACCACACTTCCGCGTCGGCCAACATTATCGCCGAACTGGGGGGGATCTTCTCCCTGAGCTCGATTATGCCTTTCATGACCTCAACGGGATCCTGCTTCAAACCGGGTTCCAAGATGACTACGGCCCGTCTGGTGGCCGAAGGCCCCTGAATTCCTTCGCCCGACATCTGGACGATCTCGCAGTCGCTTAACACGTAGGTGTCCTTCGCCCGTCCGGGAGAGAACCCCGCGCTGCCGCCTTGTCCGCCTTCATCCCGGAGTTCCGCCCGGCTTACCTGCCTTGACCGTTCAACCAACGGGGAGGGCGGCACCGCAAGCATTATGCCCGCGGACTCCGGTCCCAGAATGAACAGCCGCAAGCCGTTCTCCACCTGCTGCAGGAAGCAGCCGGAGGGCGTCTCGTAGGAACGACCCTCTACGCGAAACTTTCCCAGCCGTGCGGGCCCATCGTGCGAAAGGACCTCGACTCCGATCATCGCCGAATCACGCTGAGAACTTCTCCGGTTAGAAGTCTTTCGGACGCTGACCTGACCACCCTGACTTTCAGCCTCTGGCCAATCAGACTCCTAGGCCCCCGGACGGTCACGATGGGTCCCCCGGCCACCGGATAGCACAGCACCTCGCCCTTCCTCTTCATGTTCGGCTCGGCCCCGATGACGTCAAGCATGCGTCCGGCGTATTCTTCCTTCTTCCTGAGGTTGATCTCCCTTGCGGCCTGCGCGATGATTTTGCTCGATTCGTCCTTCCACCTTGGCGGGCCGGGCGGTTCACCCTCGAAGGCAGAGCGCGGCAGGGGCTTGAACCTGTAGACGGTGATCTTCTCGACGTATGGCTCCATCCTGTACATGAGCTGGCACGTCCTCCTTGCGGACTCAACGGTCTGGCCCGGCAGGCCGTGGATGAAATAGACGTAGGGCCTGAGGCCATGCTTCTTGGCGGTCCGCACGGCCTCCAGCGAGTCACTAGGCGTAGATGGCCTGCCAAGGGCGTTTGAGTGTGAGGCATCACCGGTCTCGCAGCCTATGTGAACCTCGCTGCCTGGGAGGTTCTTGGCGATCACGCGAGCAGCTTCATCGTCGAAGAGCGAGGGCTTGACGTTCTCTATCGAGATGTGTGCACGCCCGCCCGCCGCTGCATTCGACGCGGCGAGGAGATCATCGATCTTCGCGTAGTTCGGCCGGGGCGCACGGGGATCCCTGAGGTCGTTGCCCCTAAAGTAATCCAGCAGATCGGGCGCGCTGAGCACGATCCTCTGGACCCCCAGCGCAACGAGCTCCTCCACTTCCCTTGCCACAAGGTCGATCCTCCTGGACTTGGGAGGACCGAACGTTGACGGGACGGAGCAGAAGCCACAGCCGGGCGGTATGTCTTGAGGGCAGGCCCGGTGGCAGTCCTTCCCACACTCTGTGCAGCCGCGGCCATCCGAAAGCCTGATTCGGGTCCTGTTGAAGTTGCTGCACCCCCTCACCACCTCAACGTAGACCCTGCTCGCGAAGTGAGTCGGGTAATCCACTATCCTTCGCGTGGAAGGGAAAAGCCGGTTGTACTTGTCCTCCCCAAGCCGGGGAGCCGGCGGGTTGGTCAGGATTCGCCCGTCCAGCCAGTACGACAATCCCGGCACGTTTCCAGGTTCCTTGCCCGCGAGGATGGATTGCAGCGCTTCCTCACCCTCGCCCGAGACGGCCAGATCGAACCCCGATGCCTCAAGCGCTCTCCGAGGAGAGCCGCAAACCGGCCCCCCCACGATCTTGAGCGAATCGGGCGCAATCCTTGCTGCCTTCCTGCCGATCCTCCTCAGTGCCGGGAGGTCCATGCTCATTGCGGAAGCCAAGAGAAAGTCCGGCGCCCTGCCGGCCGTTCGGCCCTTGAGAAACTCCTCACAGAGCTGGATGCGGCACTCCACGTCCGCCCTTTCAAGGACCCCGCAGATCCACCGAGGCCCACAACCTATGACATCCCTCGCCAGCATCCTCGTGCCCTTCGCTGATCCGAGAGCGTCGACCATGAGGGCCCGCATTTCGATCGGCCAGACCTCCTGTCCTAGTGACTGTCCGAAGCCTTCTCCCTCCGGGCAGTCCAGCGGCTTGCCACCGAACGGATCTCCTCATCCCCGAGTCTTTCGCCTATCCTCTCGAAGCAGTAGAACACGTCCTGGTAGACGGGGCTCCACTCGGCGGCCACGACCTGTTCGTGCTTGTATGTCCCCTTCTTCATGTCCCAGTACCCGAGCAAGAGCGTGAAAGATAGGTAGGCAGGAATGAAGGCCAGCAGGAACCACCTGAGCTTCCCGAACGTGGAGTTCACGAACGGGATCAACCCGAACCAGAGAACGCAGGTGTTGACCACCGACACTCCCAGACCGATCGCTGCATGTCCGCGCGTCACGTACTGTTTGGCTCGGCTCGCCAACTTCAGCCCAATCCTAACCATCTGAGCACCGCAGGCAGAAGGCCCTGCTCCGATATAACTTGTTCAGCCCGTCAGCGAGCGCCAGCGAGCCTCATCCTCTCCGCCACCTCGGCAGCGGTCGGGAAGGCTAGTGGCCTTGGCCTTTCTATCACGATCGCGGCGAGCGCTGAGCCAAAGTTTGCAGCTTCGATCGTAGAGCGCCCGCGGAGGCGGCTGAAAACGAATCCTGCCATGAAGCAGTCTCCTGCCCCCGTCCAGTCAACGGGATCAGAGGGATAGGCGGGAATCCTGTGGGCCCTGCCATCCTCGAATGCGAGCGCGCCTCTCGGGCCCAGCGTGATCAGCACGGTTTTCGGGCCATCCAGCTCGGCGATCCTGTCCTCCCAACGGGCCCTCTCTCCCAGCAGCGCTTCCGCCTCTGCCTCGTCGAACTTCACCGCGTCCACGTCGCGCAGGACGCTCCGGATTCCGGGATCTAGGCCCCTTCGGGCGTGCACGACCTTGGTCCGAGGTTTCACTTGCCTTGAAAGCCCCTGTATGTCGAGGGTGACAAGGCGGAAGTCGTCCTTTTTCAACGCCCAGACGGATCGATCTATCTCCGCTTCCACCGGGCCAAGGTGAAGTGCCGCGAAGCCCAGCATGCGGCGAGGGATATCATCCGCGCGGATGACCGACGAGCGTCTCAACAGCCTGAGGACCCTCCTCTCCCCCTCGTAGACGAGCTCAAAGCAGGCCGTGGCGCCCTGGCCCACGCCGTCCGTCTGTATTGCGGCCCTCCGAAGCTCCTCGAGTACCCACTGGTCTTGAGCTTTGGACACGCAGGCCGCCGTGCCTCCCAGGGCGCGGAAGGCGGCTGGAAAGTAGTACGATGTCCCTCCCAGGCCCCGCCTAGTCCCCGCTGGGGTCTTCACGATATCCTCGCACAGCGCGCCTATGACGACGCAGGACTGTCTCAAAGCCTGAGCCGTGCCACCCAAGACATCACCTGTAGACGAGGATGCCAACGATCAGGGCTGCCAGCCCTGCGGCAAGGCAGATCGCCCAGTGTACGCGGACGTGCCATCGCTCGTCCTTCCGATAGAGGTGCATCAACAGGAAGTAGAGTGACCCGCGCTCCGCGCCTTCGGGTGCCTTCAGGGTTCCGTCCTCCCTGATGCTTGCGAACTTGGCGTTCGGGTTTGCCATGAAGAACCTCGTCTTAGGCAGGTACATCAGGAAGTTGATGATCTGGGGGGCGAGGGCTATCACGGCGATGATCTTGATTCTGCCCACTATCGAAGCTAGAGCGAGCGATGTGCCGATGACGAGCGTGCCGACGTCGCCAGGGAAGACCCTTGCGGGATAGCTGTTGAAGAGGAGGAAGGCGAGGAGGGCACCCACCATTGGGGCCAGGATTATGACGGCCTCCCACCTGCCGATGATCGCCGCTGCGATGCAGGTTGAGGAGCATGCTATGAGTCCGCTGCCCATTTCCAGCCCGTTGAGGCCTGCGTACATGTTGGTTAGGTTTGCTGCGGCCGTTACCCCGACCGGTATCAGAACAAGCGGGTACAGTATTCCCAGCGGAAGGTAGCCGTAGAATGGAATCCAGAAATCGGTCCTGTAGAACTCGGTCTCGCCGAAAAATGCCAGCGCGAGGGGAAGTGAAGCAAAGGCGGGAAGCAGGACCTTGTACTTCTGGGGAATGCTCAGGTAGTCATCGACGAGCCCGATGAATCCCACGGCCAGAAGGGTTGCGACGGATGCAAGCATCCAGACCTGCATGGTCGTCTTTCCAGGAAGGCGGGTTGCGTCCGCCGAGTAGCCGTACGTCACGAAGAGGTAGGTTGTGATCGATAGGCTCACGATCACGGCAAGGACCACGATGATGCCTCCTGACTCGGGTACGAGCACGTCTCCCGCCTTCAGCATATCCCTCCCAAGGATATTCTCCTTCCGGAGCTTGATGAGGAGCTTCGGCATGCCAGCATACACGATGGCGAACGCCATCAGGCAGCCGACGGCCGAGAGGACGGGAGATAAAAGGTCTGCATCCCAGTTCATGCCTCGAGCGCCTCCTCAATGGCGTCGCAGTAGCGTCCGGCCACCGACTCGATCGAGAATCCGAGGGCAAGTCGCCGACATTTCTCGGACGTCCTGCGGTACTCCTCTTCACCCATGCGGGCAACGGCCCGGATCGCTGCGGCATATTCCTCAGGCGTTCCCTGCTCGATCTTCGTCACGCCGTCTTGGATCGATGGGTCGAGCTTCCCGGGCGATGCCACGGGCAGGCCGCATGCCATGTACTCAAGGAGCTTCAGGCTGCCGCTCATTACGGGCGGAACAAGCCCCATCCGGGCTAAGTTTAGTAATGCCGGGACGTCCTCGTACCTGGCGTACCCGTGGAAGGTTATGTCGGCTCCCTCTTTCCTAGCGAGATCTTCATAGTACCTTGCGTGCGTGCCCCTCCCTATGAAGAGGCTGCGCGTGCCCGTCGCCGCAACGGCCTTGATCAGGGTTTCCAGCTTGTACTGCCTCTCGATCTTCCCCAGATAGCAGGATTCGTATCGCTTCGGTTCATGGTCAGCCGGCTTGAAGATGCCGAGGTCTACACCGTTTGGGACGTAGACGACCTTGGTCTCCTTGAATCTCTCGGAATATTCGAGGAAGTTCCCGTGATCGGCGCAGATCAGAAGGTCCATCTTGCAAATCAGCCGCTTCTCCACTGCGTCCACGACCAGCCCCTTCAGACGCCTGGCGTGGGTTATGGATCTTTCCACGTCGGTCACATCGACGATCTTCTTTGCTCGCTCGAGGGCGGCGAGCAGCGGAACGTAGTAGTAGTTCCACACGAGAACCCCGTCATAGCCCCCTCGGGCTATTCTGGTCGCGAGCTTGGCGAAGGTCGTCCCGTAGTCCAGGTAATAGTTCACGTGAGTTGAGGGGGGTATGTGGAGGAACTCGAGATTGAACCGCTTCTCCAGGAACGGCCGCATCCTCAGGGGCCTGGACATCGGGGTGTACCTCTCCTCATCCCTTTGGACTGGGTATGCAGCGAGCAGGCTGCGCAGGGATCATCCCTTCCTACAGCTTCTTGACCTGATGGTCCCTTCCGGATTCCTCGGCCAAGAGGGCGATCTGGACTGCCTTGACCCCATCTTCTCCGGTGACGGGAGGCTCCCTTCCCTCCGCCACGGACTTGATGAAGAGGTCCAGCTCGACCTTCAAGGGCTCCTCCTTTTTGACCAGGATCTTTCGCATCTCGCCCTCGCTCATCCCGAGCAGGATGTCCGAAAAGTCCGAGAACTCCTCAACGTACGATATGTCGTACTTATACAGGTCCTGTGGTATGTAGTCGACCTCGAACATCGCCTTCAGTCCCTGCACGACCAGGCGCCTGATCTTGATCGGAGTGAGCCAGTTGATGTCGACCGAGGCGACGACGCCGTTCTTGAAGCTTAAGAGGATCTTGCCGTAATCGGTCTGGTCTTTGTGTATCACCCGCCCGCATTCGCAGTACAGCCTCTCGACCTCGGAGCCAAGCGCGTATCTGAGGACATCGATGTCATGGACTCCAAGGTCTACCAGGGCGCTGACGTCCCGAACCCTGTTTGGGAGTGGTCCTGCCCTGGTTGCTGCCGCGATGGTGGGGTCGCCAAGTTCTCCCATCATCTCCTTCATCTTCATGACGGCTGGGTTGAATCTTTCGACGTGCCCGACCATGAGCGAGACGCCGCGCTTCTTTGCCTTCCTAACTAGCGAATTGCCCCGCTCCACGGAGAGGTCGATGGGCTTCTCGACGAGCAAATCCACGCCGTTCTCGATGGCAAGGGACGCCATCTCGTAGTGCTGGGCCGTTGGGACCGCGATGCTGACGGCATCGATGTCGATGGAGGACAGCATCTTCTCCGCGCTCTCGAAGAAGGGCACCTTGTAGATCTTGGAGATCCGGCGGCCTCTGACCGGGTCGGTGTCGCACACGGAGACCAGTTCCGCTCCTTCCAGCTCGTTATAGATTCTGGCATGATTTCTGCCCATCTCGCCGACGCCGATGACAGCGGTCCTCACGGGCCCCAACGTTTTCACTCAGACCGTCATCCCGGGATGGACTCTTAAATGCCAACGTGGAAAATCTGGGGTTTTACCCGCAGCAACCAACTGTATCGGTGCCCGTCTAAGATGGTCCAGAGCAAAGGCACGCAGCAGGCTGAAACCTTGCCCGGCGATAGCCGGGTAGCGTGCTAGCACGGATTCCCACCAAATCGGAGGCCATCCGGTGGAAACCACAAGGCCGTGCAGACCATCAAGTCTTCTTTGCGTAGAAAACGTAGGCACGTCCCTCGAAAAGCAAGTCATAGTCCTTTTGGAGAGTTGCGTTGATGTGCGCCCATGCCTCCGGTTCAGACCTCTTGTACCTCTGGAAATTTGCTCTGTATCCGGGCGAGATGGCCAGATAGTCGGGCCGAACCCCGGTTCGAAATCCGAGCCTGTTATCGTCCTGCACTATTTCATCGTTGAAGTCGTAGAAGAAGGCGATCTCCGCGCCGCCGCAGATGAGGCCCCCCTTGTAGTAGGTCGAGTTGAAGGTCCTAAGGTCCGGGAGATATTGGTTACCGTACTCGTTTCTCACAATCGTGTATACGTTGCTAGCGACGGAGACAGCTAGGATGTAGCTCAAGGCCAGAACGAACAGGGTGTCTGCGTACTTCCGTCTCCTCACCTGCTGCCAAAGCGCGAGGACGTTCATCAGGAAGAACGGCACTATCCAGACGAGATATGTGGAGGTTTTGTTCCCGACTAGGAACATGAGGCCGAGGAAGATGGTGACAAGCATGCCCCACAGGAGCAGGTCCTTCCCTTTCGCGAGAAACGGGTAGCCGAAAAGTCCAAGGAAGTAGAGGACAAGCACTGGCGCTGGCGCGCGTTTGATCACGCTGTCCACGGACAGGAAACCGTGGGACTTAAGATACCTTGTGATCACCTCGTAGTAGACGGATGACCATCTGAGGCCATTTGCAAAGACTTCCTCCTGTTGTCTGCCGAGCGTGTTGATCAGCAACTGTTCGCGGAACGCGCTGAAGTCGCGCGCGATGTAGGTTCCCCAAGCGGCGGCGCCGAGGATGTAGGGCACCAGCGTTATGAGGAGCGTCTGTCGAGTTATCCTCTTTCTGTCCAAGTAGACTACCATGAAAAGGAGTGCCAATAGCCCCAGGAGGCCGTTGGGGTGCGTCAGACCCGATAAGCAGATGAAAGCGTTTCCCAGCAGGATCGCCATCGAGAGGTTGCTGGTTCTAAACCTCAGGTAGGCCGAGAGACCTAACAACGACAATGCGGCGGCCATCATATCCATCCGGCCGTCGCTCGCAGACTTGAGGTAGAAGAAGTTGGTGCCGACGAGGGTCATCGAAAGCACTGAGAGCGCGCGACTCCCACCGAAGAATCTGGCCGACAGACTCCGAACAGCAAGAAGTCCCGCCAGCCCCCATAGAAGGCTCATGAAGCGAGCTTGGAGAAGCCCAACACCGGCCAGTCCAAAGGTCAGCGCTTCCGTGACGAAGTACATGGGCGGAAGCCAGTATGTGTACTGGTGGATTCTTGGGAAGTCGGTGTCATCGGCCAAAAGGGTGTTACCCATGAAGCCATTCCTTAGCAGGTTGACTGCCGAACTTGCGAACCAAGCCTCGTCGCACCAAGGAGCGTTGGTGGCGATCCTTCCTCCGGCTAGGGTCAGGTAGATAAGAACCGGCACCAACGTGAACCATCTGTTTTCGGTCACGCGACGAATGACACCAAGCCCCCACCACGTCATTGTAGCTGCTGGACTGAGTCGCGCACAAATAAAGGTTCTTCGACGCGGACGCGGATGATGGTGACGGCGTGCATCCGACGGGGCGGCTCGTCTGGCAAAAAGTGAGCCCATGCTAAGGGAGGGTTTTTGGCCAGCTTACGGACCAGAGCATCCGATGCGGTCCCTGGCGGTCGAAATGTTCGTCGCTTGCATCGAGGTCGCTATGCCCAAACAGGCCTGGCAATCATTATCAAGACGCTAGCACAAGCTCAACCGGGATTCCAGGTAGGGATTTCACGGGTGACGCGATGGTGAGGTACCTGCTCATATCGAATCTTTACAATGAAGAGGCCAACGTCAATGGCCTGTTTGATTGCGTGGAATCCCAGACCCTGCCCCCGGCACTCTGGTTAATCGTCGATGACGGAAGTACGGACGGAACCCATAGCCTCCTGCTCAAGAGGGCGAGTTCAACTCGGCTGAAGGTACAGGTTTGGACCGCCCCGCCCAAGCCCAGGCCGGATCACGACAGCATAGGCCTTTCGATAAAGGGTGCGCTCCACTCGCTCGACCCAGATGTCTATCGCAGCTTCGACTACTACTGCGTTCTAGACGCCGACTCCAGGATCGGGCCGACGTACTTTGATCAGCTCCTCAGCCGCATGGAAGCCTCTCCTGGGCTAGGGATGGCATCCGGAGTTGTCTGGACGAAGGAGGGGGCGGAGGCGACTAGATCTGACCTTGCAAGGGGCTCGGGCAGGGCGACCAGGGCCAAGATCTGGCTGTCGGTCCCCATTGATGATATGCCGAACGTCGCGTCCGATGCGTTCTTCAACGCGAAGACGAAGATGATGGGATTCTCCTCCGCCATGTTCAACGATCTGCGGGTAATCCAGGACAGACCTACGCGTCAGATGACGCCTGCTGGACGGTATCGGCGGGGTCGGCTTATGGCCATGTTTGGGTACAACCCCGTGGTTGTGCTCGGGCATGCCCTCTTGACCCTCCTAAGGAAGCAGAGTCCATTGCCTCTGATTCGGGGGTATCTGCACGGCCTCAGGGGCCCAAGGATAGGCGATCCCAGTGTAAGGGCCTATTTTGGTCGGCGGATGATCATCGACTGGGCGAGAGAGAAGTTGTCGCGACGGCGAAAACGACCAGCGTAGCCCAAGAGCTCGTATGCGCTGGTATCTTTCGTGGGCAAGATATAAGACGGCACAGGGCAAGCATAGGTCAAGACCCTGGCACCCGTGGGTGAAGGGGTGCCGTGGGGCCGGTGAACCTCGAGATGACCATTCAGATCTCCTTCGAAAGCCAACGCGGGGCCTGGCCAACCCTCAACGCCCATCTTCCTGCAAGGATCGATGAGGCGTCCTTCGTCGACGTCATTCGGTACGGCTGGGTCGTGGATGCCGAGGGCACACTCCTCTCCGGAGTAAAGAAGAAGATCAGATATGACGGCACCCGCGGCCCGCGGACCAACCTTGCTGAGGCCCTGTCATCCGCAATCGGTCGCTCCGTGGAGAAGAGCCACGGGGTCGGCTGCATGATCTCCGGGGGGGTGGACTCCACCATCGTTTTGGCCGCTTTGGCGGGCGTCACGGATAAGACCATCCACGCGTTCACGGTCGCCTTTGGCGAGTCGGATGACGAGACGGCTAGGGCCAAACTGGCGGCCGATGCCTTCGGTGCCACACACCATATCGTATGGTTCAAGATCCCGGAGGTGCTGGAGAAGGCCCGGACCTGGGCGAGGCTGTCGCCTTCGGGACGTCTTGTGTACCTGCCAGTGCTGGAGGAAGCGGCCAGGTTGGGCATCGATACGCTGTTCAGCGGCGAAGGAGGGGACGAGGCGTTCGCTGGTTATGCGCAAAGGTATCTGAGGATGCTGAAATACTACAGGTACCGACCAACAAGGAGGTTGGCTGGTCTAGCTTCCTTCCTACCCGGCAGGTGGGGCCGTGTGGCGGGGATTCTGCGGCACACAGCTTCATTTGAGGATTTCTACGCGGCATGGCAGACCCGTGTCCCGGACATGCGAGGTGGGCACGGAATACCAGCCGATGATGGCGCGGAGGATTGGATCGCAAGGATCCTGAGGCTGGAGAGGCAGCTGAAGCTTGTGGACTACCTCGCGCACATCCACTGCTGCTCCGTTGCGTACGGGGTGAACGTCGAGTACCCGCTTCTTGAGCCATCGGTGGAGTCCTTCTCGTCCCCTAGGGAATGGACGCGGATGTGGGATGGCCACACCCTCCACGGCAAGTACCCGCTTGTCGAGGCTCTGAAGACGATGGCTCCGCCTGAGATCGTGAGAAACGCCACAATGCCGAAGCACGGGTTCTCGCCGCCATCCATGGACAAGTGGTGGTCGATGGGGCTCTGCGAGCTCCACAAGGAGACACTCAAAGGCCCCTTGAGGGATATGCTGCCGAGGAGCATGGTTGAGCTTGGAGATAAGCCTTCTGCAGGGAAGCGTTCCCTCTACGCCGCGGCTCTGGATGCTTGGTGTGTAGACAGGTTCATCCAAGGCTCCCCAGGCGAACGGTCAGGGTGAGACCCGGAAGATCCGCGAAGGTCCATGGTTACATTTGAGAGCCGACGACGCCGCGCCCGTCGCGAGGGAGATGTTGCACACTTGAGGGTATTGATGCTCGGGGATCAGGCGAACGTGGCGATCCAACTCTCCAGTGGCCTAGCTCGCCTGGGGCATGAGGTGTGGCATGTTCTCGTGGATACGGCGGATGTCAGGGCACGGGTTCCGGCCGAGCCAACCAAAGGAGTTGAGTTGGTGTGGAGCAAACCGACCTTGCCGTCATTGCTTGGGCAAGCATCGCGGCTGTGTCGTGACACAAACTTTGACATCGTGCACTCACACTGGATAACTTCCTTCGGGATTGCCGGCAGCGCCTCATCCCTGCTTTCCGGTGGAAAGCATGTCGCCCACCTGCACGGAGACGACATCAGGCGAGCGAGGCTCACCCCACAGAGGCATCTGCGTACGAGAATGGGTGCATGCGTTTGTGACCTTTTCCTCTACTCTACGCCCGATCTTCACGATCTCCTGTTTCTCGGGAAGGAGGCCAGGTACCTTCCCAATCCTGTCGACACATCGGTCTTCAAGGAAGTCGATGGGGCAGACAGCTTGAGGGAGTCCCTGCTGAGAGGGCGGGACAACCTGGTGCTCGCGCCCGGCAGGTTCGACCTTGCGACCAAGAACCAAGACGTCCTAGTGGAGGCACTGAGCTCGCCGGATTTCGAGAACGTGCAGACCGTTTTCATGAGCGCCACGGGTGGGGGGGACTACGAGCGGCTTGTGAGGCTAGTCAGGCAGTCGGGCATCGATCACCGCGTCTCTTTCATCGTGGGCGTTGGGAACAGGGAGATGCCGGCGTACTACAGCTGTGCGGATGTGGTGGCCGTGGGTTTCAGGCTGGGGGTCTACGGATGCGCCGTCACCGAGGCGATGGCGTGTGCGAGGCCGGTGATTTGCCACTTCGAATTCTCAAGATACAAGAGGTTCATCCACGAGAGGCCGCCTCTCCTGGACGGGCGCGATGCAGGTTCCGTTTCAGGTTGGCTCTCTCAGCTGATTGCCGATCCTAGTTTGAGGAGGCGGATCGGCAAGGAGTCGCAGTCGTGGGTTCGAAGAGAACACTCGCTGGGCCCCGTGGCGAGGAGGTTGGCGAACATCTACGGCGATGTGCTCGGATAGCTTCCTTCCTCGGTTTGCAGCGCACGGTTTCTGTGGCAAGTTCGTCCCGGAAGACAGGGCTTGCTGGATGAGCGGCTCAGCCGCTCCGACCTCGCTACCGAAGAAGCTGGCCCTTCAGAACGTTCTTGATGAAGGCGATCTCCCCCTCGCCGAGTCCTCTGAGAATCCAGATGACACCAAGGTACACCACGGACCCAGTGGCTACCGAACTCAATAGGCCTGGCAGCCCGGCCGGGACGACGCCCGATATCGCGTGGAGCGCGAGGAGCATCGCGGCGCAAGATAGCAGAGATTTCGCTATGAAGCGGACGTCGAACCTAGCTGCGTGCTCCCTGTGTTGCTTTCCGACTTGGATCATCAACGAGAGGGCCAGCGCGTAGCTGGTGATCGCTGCCAAGGCCGCGCCAAGGAGCTCCAATGACGGTACTAGGGCGAAGTTGGCCGCAACGTTGGCAGCGGCTGCAACGGACCAGATCCAACCCGGCGTCTTTGCATCCTTGTGGAGCAGGAACACCTGCCCGATGATCGTCGCCACGCCCGAAAACACGGTGCCCAAGGAAACCAGGGCCACAACGATCCACCCTTTACTGGCCGTCGCGGCCGTGGCTAAGAGCCTAAGGATCGGTCCGCCCAGGTAGGATACGCCCGCAGATGCCGGAAGTGCAAGGAGAAGGAAGAACTTCAGCGTTCTAGTTTGGAAGTCCTGTGCCCGCGCTTTCTCGTTTCTTTCCCAGAGGGTGAAAACTGTAGGATTCAGGACCATGACCAAGGGCGGCACCAACAGGTTTATGGTGCGTCCTAGGCTGTAGGCAGCGCTGTAGATCCCAACCGCGGCATCGTC
>CAZJVP010000079.1:0-48926 GCA_964549615.1 uncultured Thermococci archaeon
TACCGGGCTTTCGCCAGCAGCCCTTTCATCTCCGGGCCCGGGCGCTCCAGGTTATCCCGGCTGTACAGCCAAAGGGTGGGCACCACGCCCAACGACTCGTAGGATGTGTCCCATGCGTGCCAGAGCCCCGGGTAGGAGTCCGGGTTGCAGACGCCCAGGTAGCCGTACATGACGTTGTACGGGCAGAAGAGGAAGGCCGAGATCGGGTGAAGGCGGTCTATGAGGTTCGCATCCCACGTCTGGGCCACATGGTCGATGCCCAGGATCACATGCCTCTGGGCGAACCTCTCATACCTTATCGTGAGCTCGCTCAGCCCCTCGCCGCTGAAGGCAACGTCGGGCATGGCCTCGTGCAGCTGGCGGTGTAGCTCCAGGTTCCCCTGGGTTGCCGTGAGCCCGTCGATCGGCCCGTTTGCGTCGTTCCACACGGCCCAGCTGCAGTCAAGGTGAAACGCGTCCACCCCGTACCTTTCCCTGACCTCCTTCAGGGCCTGGACGAAGATTGCCCGCCACTCCGCCGAGGCCGGGTTGATGTAGGCGATGTAGATGGGCGGGTCGGCCCTTGTCCATTCCCACCAGAGGAGGTCGCCCGAGAAGGGGTCCCTCATCTGATGCTTCTTGAGCTGGGCGTAGAGCGGATGATCGGGGGAGACGCCGAAGTAGTTCGTGTGAACCATCACCCTGAACCCTAGGCGGTGGGCCTCGGACAGGAACTCGGGGAACTGCGGCGAGGCCGTGTAGTCGGGGTAGTTGCGGTCGTACTCGTAGAGCCTCCAGTTCGGGACGTAAAGGAGGGTGGCCGAGGAGTTCACCCGCTGCGAAAGCGGGAGCAGCAGGTCCTTCTCAAGGTTCATTATGACGACGAATCTGATGTCCTTGGCCCAAGACGCCTCCTCAAGGAGGGGGCAGAGTTCGAGGTTCTGGCCCATCCATTCCCTGTAGATCTCCGCGCCGACGGTCCAATCGCCTCTGAACGCGGTTATCCTCCATGCAACCGATGACGCGTCCCTGAGAACGTCGAATGGGGCGATGTTCTGCGTTCCGAACCTCAGGTCCCAGCGGCCCCCGCGCCTCCTGTACTGGAAGTCCTTGAAGCGGAAGCCCGTATCGTTGGACCATACTAGGAAGCCGCCCTTGGGCGTCTTGATGATCATCATTTGGGACTCCCAGGTCATCGGCCACTGGAACTCGTATCCGTCGAGCTTGTAGGATGAGTCTATCTCGACGCCCGAGGCCCCGGGGACTATCAGCGATGTCTTGGATGCGTTCAGCCCGCATATCCCCCAGTATATTTCCGCAACTCCGGGGTCCTCGCTGAGGCCCCACTGGGTGAGGATTACATCGCCGCTGGGGTCGGCCCAGGCGGTCAGGATGTAGGTGGCCTTCTGAGTCTGGTATGTGGCTTCCACGAAACCCTCAGCGGTCTTCAGGCCTGAGAGGGTCATGTCATCGGTCCGGACTGCTGACTTGAGCAAGCGGATTCCGGCAAGCTCCGCTCTGGCGACCGGCGGGGAACCAAACCTCTCCCCCGTCAGATGGTTCTCAAGCCCGATGATGTTCCCAGCCTCCACCGTCACGGTGCAGGACTGCGTGGAGAGTTGCCAGGCTTGAGCGCCGGCTGCCGAGCAGAGGAGCAGGATGGCGATTGCAGAGAAGCGCAAGACAAGCACGGAAGCGCCGGGCATTTCTTGCCTGATTAATCTCATACTCCATCTGGACGCGCCTGCGATCGCTAGGGCAATGGTTCGGGCGTGCCGTGAGGGGCGCCTCGCAGATCATAGGACCCCGAAGGCCTCGATTTGAGCGGGTCGCGGGAACTGGAATCGACCTCAAGCTACGAGTTCGGCTGCCTCGCCCTCTTCCGCGCGCCTCGGGAGCCGTTTGCTGATCGGCGCTTCAACCAATCAGCCGTGTAGGCCATGTACGCCTCGAAATCCGAAAGCCTGGTCTGCAGGAATTCGTACTCGAGGGACGTATCTACAGCCGCGTAATCATGGACAAGCAAATTCCTGAAGCCGATCATCTTGGTGATCCTGTCGGACAGGTCCTTAGGGATGACGCCGGCTTGCACCAGCATCGGCGGAATATCCCTGTAGCGTTCAGGCCTTCCGAGTTGAAGGAGCGAGATGATCTCGCTTCCAATGTCTATGACCGATTCTATGGCAAGCTGCAAGTACCTCTCGGCCGCCCCCCTTGACCTGAAGTCCGCCATGAAGGCCTCTAAGGACGCGGCCTTCAGCTCCTTCAGGAACCGCAAGTACTCCTTAAGTCGTGAAAGTTTCTCCCTGATTAGCGCTTCCACTTCGAGATCTCCTTGACGAGGGCCTCGTCATATCTCTCCCTGAGCCATGCAAGATCCAGGTACTCTCTCATGGCCCGCGCCTCAAACTGGACTCTTGCCACTTCATTACGGCAGTAGACCACCTTCCCCGTCTTGATCACTTGGTGTTGGAGGAGGCTTGGTGCCTCGTTGAGAATGACTAGGTCGACCCTGTCGCCAAAGAGCCTCGTGAGCCTATCCGTGAGATCAAGGTAGTAGTCCAGCATATCTTCGGGCAGCTCGGAGAGCACTACCCCTATGTCGGTGTCACTCTCGGGGCCCTGAGAACCTCTGCAGCCCGAACCGAATAGGTAGGCAACTTGAACTCGAGGATCCTTCTCAAGGACTTCGGCTACCGTCCTGAGTACGGCTTGGGAAAGGCGTTCCACCTACTGCAACTCAGGGTTCAATTATTAATCTGTTTCCGCTATCTTAGGCAGGTGCCTCCGGCGACGTTGTCAAGCTTGCCCGCCGCTTGTGCCCGCTGTGAACTCCACCAGGCATCGGTTCGAGCGGGCCGGGCGGGATTTGAACCCACGGCTTGCGGCTTTCTTCCAGGGGAAAGGTAGGAGGCCGCCGCCCTATCCAACTAGGCCACCGGCCCAGAAGCAGTAGCGCCGATCAATCCGGAATTTTGATTAAATATCTTTTGCCGGGAGCCGGGAGCGCCAGGATACACTTTAAAACCGCTTGCCGATCAGCGGGCGAACCCGCCTGGCGGGGCTTGGTGATGACATGGCTAATCGCGTAGGTCTGGCCGCGATCGGAGCTGGAGGGATATTCCAGGGCGCGCACCTACCTCAGTACCTCAAAATCCCCGTAGATTTCGTGGGCGTATACGACGTTGACAGGTCCATGGCCGACGCAGCCGTGAAGAGATACCGCGACCTGAGGGCAGAGGCCATGGGCGAGGCCTCTGGATCCCTACCGCTGCCCAAGGTCTACGACAGCATCAAGGAGATCATAAACGACGACAGCGTCAGCATGGTCGATGTGTGCACGCCGCCGTCGGCGCGGGACATGATCGTGGATCTCCTCAAGGCGGGCAAGCATGTGTGCGCGGAGAAGCCGATGTGCCGGAACTACCTTGAGGCCAAGGCCATCGCGGAGGCAGCGAAGGAGACGGGCAGCCTGTACCAGCATAACGAGAACTGGTGCTATGATGGTTATCGATACACCCTGCAGAAGCTGCTCAAGGAGGACCTGGGCGTCCCGCTCGTCAGCATGCATTCGGAGGGCCACGGCGGGCCCGAGGGCAAGGAGTGGTTCTGGGACCCGGACCTTGGAGGCGGCGGCACGCTCCTTGACAACGGCATACACCCGATCACCGGAAGCTGGTATCTTTTGGGCTTCGATGAATGGAAGCCCGCCAGGGTCAAGGCGGTCAAGCTCGGCATCAAGTATCCCTGGCGCATGATAGGCGGGATATACCAGAAGGTCAGGGTCGAGGACCACGCCCACGTCAAGATAATCTACGAGAACCAGGCCGGCGATACCTCGCTCGCACTTGTGGAGGCAAGTTGGAGCTGGACCTACCTGAGGTCGTTCATCCAGGCCGAGAAGGGTTCAGCGCACGAGGAGGCCGGTGACATCGTCATGGACATCTACGGCTACGGCCAGAGGAGGATCAAGATCCCCGCCATGAGCGGAACGTTCGGCGAGTTGAACAACTTCGTCCAGTGCATCCTCCGAAAGCAGCGATCGATCACGAACGAGGACATCGGACTCCAAAGCATGGCCATCGTGGGCGCATCCTACCTTTCAAAACTGAAACGGCGGACCGTGACCCTGGAGGAGTTCGTCGAGTGGGCCGAGCGCATCGGGGACCACAACAAGCTCAGGCGCGAGCTGTTGAAGGCTTGCCAGTAGCAGCCGGAGCCGGGGCGCGTCCGATTTAAATCCCCGGACGGGCAGAAGAAAATGCCGATGGACGAAGCGCCTAGGATACTGAAGGCAATCAAGGCGGGCTCCCTCCCGCGCCTTGAGACGGGAAGGGTACCCAGCTCGAAGAGCGACGCGCGGTGCATCCTTTGCCGGGGGAGCAAGCTGTTGTGCGGGAAGTCCAGATGCCCGATCATGGTCAAGTTCTATGCGCAGTCTAGGATCGCGCCGAAGCTCGACGTCCTCGAGATGGAGGGAGCATCCCCGCCCGGGGTCTTCGTGGGCAGGATCGGCTACCCCAAGGTTTTCGTGGGGCCCCTCATCCCTCCGGAGTTCGGGGATACCTCCATGATGGATACCCCCGAGCTTTGGCTGGGCAAGACCATAGACGAGATAGTGGACTTCAGGTTCCGGCTGGTGCGGGGGAAGAGGAGCGTGGACGTGAGGGATGTGCTCGGCGGGGGCAAGGTCGTCGAGATGACGAGGGAGCTTGGCATGGCTCGCGATCCGGCCGAGGTGGAGGCCGAGTTCACGAAGAAGCCGTCTGGCAGGATAATCCTCGACGATGAGATCCAGCCATTCGGCCCGTCGGCCCCGATCAAGAGCATGAGCTTGGGAAGCTACCGCCTTGACCCCAGGATCGAGAGGGCGTATTTCGATACCGACCTCAAGGCAATGCCGGCGGTGCTGGACCTCTACCAGCACGGCGTCTACGTCTCCAAGATACAGAGGGCTCTGTCCGTGGGTGCATTCGGAATCGAGGATGCGAGGCGTTTCGTGCCGACGCGCTGGAGCATCACAGCGGTCGACAGCATGCTGTCCGAGAACCTGATGTCCAAGGTCAAGAGACATCCGCTCATCAACGAGTTCAGGGTCTACGAGTCCTGGTCCTTGGATAACCGCTTCGAGGTCCTGATGATGCCCGCCGCTTGGAGCTACGAGCTCGTGGAGGCATGGTTCCCGAACACGGCCTGGAACCCGTCCGGGTCCAGCGTGGCCATCTACTCCTCCTCCGAGGGCTACAGGGGAAGGACCACGTACGCTGAGATCGGCGGCTGCTACTATGCAGCCAGGCTTGCAACATGTGAGCAGCTGGACCGCGAGCGAAGGCAGGCAGCGGTCGTCATCCTGCGCGAGAGCCATCCAGGCTACATAATGCCCGTGGGCGTGTGGAACGTGAGGGAGAACGTCAGGCGTGCGGTGAGAGGACCGTGCACGCGGTTCGAAACGTTGCACGAGGCGTTGGGCTTCATCGCCAAGAGGCTCGACATCGACCTGGGGACCTGGATCAGAAACAGCAGGATCCTGAGGGATGCGATCTACCAGAGGAGGGTCGACGACTTCGCCAGGGAGCCCTAGGCCTTGGCGATGGAATACCTCACGGTTGCGAACATCGGCCCCCGGATGTCTATCTTCTTGTTCCTCGACTCAACGAACCTTCTCACCGCGATGGGTATGTCAAGGTAGATGTCTGATGCCGACCTGACCATCCCGACCCTTATTTCCCTGGTGCCCAGCTTTCCCTGTTCCACATCCACCTCGATCTGGGACGCACAGAAGTCCGCCAGGCACCCGATGTACGACAGCTGGCCGGCCCGCCCCTCATTTGCGCGGGGCGGGGATGCAATGATGTTCCCGTCCTCGACCCTAACCACGTTGAAAGCGGCCGGGCCCATCAGCTTTACCCCCTCCTCCACCTCGACCAGTTCCACGGTGACTCTGTGGCCTCCAAGCGTGCCATCCCATACCGTGAAAGCGCAGGGAGCAGCCGCGTCCGCTTCCTTTCTTGCTGCGGTGACGATCGCTGCCGAGATCGCAATGCCCTGTTCGGTTGTGGGCGAGCGTATCGGCCTGAGGCTCCTCTCCATCTCCTCATCGGTGAAACGGGGTTTGACGTAGATCTCCGGATAGGTCAGCTCCCTTATGTCCTTGGCACGCTCGGTGATCATTGCCAGCCGGCCGATGCTCAGCCCCATGTTGAAGACGGGATACGGTATGCCGTATTTCGACAGGGCAACCGGCGAGTACATGCCCAGGTCCGCGATCTCGATCCCCAGGCTGCCCGTTTTGCTGGCGACGGACGGATGGACCGCGAAAACCTCCTCCTCGGTCCCTGGCGTGTAATACTTGGAGGTCGCCCGTTTCTTCACGAACTTTATGTCGCTGAAGCCCAGGCCTTCGATGATCCTTCGGGCCATCTGCCTCCCGTCCTCGAGGCTCAGCTCCCTGTCCATGATCACTATCGAGGCGTTGTAGTGGCTCCTGAGGTGGGTTGCATCCTCGCGCTGCTCGCGCCTCATCCTGACGCCGGTTGTGAATAGGAGGATCGGCGTCACCTTCTTGTTTAGGACCTCCGCCAAGATCGGGAACCACGCGGTGGTGAAGTGGGAAAGGATGGTGAGGTGGGTCGGGATGGGCTCAAGCTTCTTCAGCTCCGCGAAGACCTTGTCGATTATCTCGGTGGCTTTCCCCTCAGGGAGGGAGAGGCGTTTCACCATCTCCTCCACGAAGTCATCGCTCTCGATCTTGCCCGCCTTGTACTCTCTGAGAAGCTGGGTGAGCTTGTCCACGGCGGAAAAGCCGGGCACGATGCTGCGGATCTGGTCCAACCTCTCCTTCGATAGCCCGATTTCCGGGCGCGGAAGCCCGGCAAGATAGTAGCATCTCTCGAGGATCAGGGCGGATTCGGGGCCGTACTGTTTCCTGACGTGCTCGTCCTCCCAGATCAAGGGCGTGATCACCTCGTCGAATCCAAGGTCCAGGAGGACCGCGCGTATCCTCTGCCTTGCGACCTCGATCGGATGCGGCCTGCCGGGGCCTTGCTTGGGCCGCAGCAGCCTGCCCTCTCGCTTGATCAGGTCCGCCGTTTGCAGCCAGGCCGATTCGAAGTCCTTGCCGGCCTGTTTGTTTATCGCCTCCGGGCTCCAGGACACGTCGATCAGCCCCTGCAAATTTCGAGCTTGCGCGAAAGGTCCTCCTGGAGGACCGCGTTCGTCACATCCGCCCGTGTCTTCTCAAGCAGGCTCCTTGCTACGTCCAGCCTTCTACGAAGATCGCCCACGATGGCCTTCGGGTAGTCGAAACCCATGAGGAGGTCGTACATGTTCTCGAGGATGTCTAGGTATTCCTCTGCCTCCTTGGTCTGCCGGCGCCGCAGCAGGTCGAGTATGTGCCTCCTCATCTCCCCAATTGCGTCGCCCATCCCATTCAGGTAAGCGGCAGGGGGCACCTGGACCTCATCCATGTCGGGGATCGTCCTCTCCGTAAAGAGCTTGAAGACCATGACCAACTCGGCGTACTCGGTCAGCCCGGACATGACCATGGAGGAATGGTAGAGATCCGGATAATCTCCCAGTTCCCTTGCCACCTCGTTCGTGATCAGTCCCGCCTCCTTGATCCTCTGCTCGGCCGACGACAGCTCTCCTCGGTGTAACGCCTTTATGCCGTCGCCGCAGGTTCTTATGAGGAGGCGGAGCTTCCTGATCGAGCTCTCTCTCGCCGCGTCCTTCTGCCGCAGTATCTCATGGATGCGCTCCGCGCTTTCCGCCAAGGTCCTCGTGGGTAGCTATGGGCAGCGCTAATTAACTCTTTTCGGTTGGCGTTGG
The DNA here is from genome assembly GCA_964549615.1 of uncultured Thermococci archaeon. GTDB lineage: Archaea > CAYQAE01 > CAYQAE01 > CAYVLA01 > CAYVLA01 > CAYVLA01. Next base: position 7,807 of record CAZJVP010000079.1, read on the forward strand.
GCGCGTGCTGTTTCCGCATTTCGCTCCTTGACGGACGAGCGCGTTCTCGCGGACGCCGGCCAACCCCCAACTCGTCATGCGGTCTTTTCGACCGACGTACGGGGCATGGCGCTGAAAAGAGTCCGGTAGGCCGGTCTTGCACAGCTCGGTTTGAACGGCGCGCGCTTGGCTCGGGTTGCGCATCTGGGTCAGGGATTCAGCCGCGAGAAGGTATGTATCCAGCTTCGAGGAAGAAAGCTACGTGGGGCCTCGAACTCAGCCGCATGAGCCAGACTGAAGGTTTCTGGTCGGTTGGGCCCGACAATCTGTTGGAGGCCTTGGCGTCGGCTTTCGTCACAGGGAGGCGCGGGTGGTCTTTACCTCTCTGTACAGCCGCCTCCTAACCATCAGGGTCCACAGAGCCGCCCCGCACAGAAGCAGGGTGGCTGTCACGGCGAGCCATTCGATGAGATAGACCCAGAGCAGGGCCCTCTGCCTGAGCTTCATCGACTCTTCAGACAACTCGGCGAACTCACTTAGAAGGTTGTCCATGGTCTGCCATGCCGCTTCATAATCGCCCTCGATGTAAAGCCTCTCGGCACGTTTCCTATCGCCCTCAAGGTCCCCAATCAACTTCTCGATACCGGCCGTGTTGGCCCCGAACTTTCCCACGAAATCCAAGAGAGCCGCCGCCAGCGACCTTCTCGTCAGGTACTCGTTGAAGGAGTTCCTCAGCCTTCGGGCCAGATCGGGATCCTCCGGCAGGGGGAGATTGGCGACGTAGTATGCATGGTTCAGAACAAAGTCGACGTAGTACTCCCAACCCCTTTCCGTGGCGTCGGGGACGTTGTCCCACCCCATCGGTATCATGAGGGTGGTTCCGGCTCCGTAAGTGCCGCCGATGATCGCATCTTCCTTCCCTGCACGCCACACGGTGTACACAACCGAGCCCGCCCGGGCCACCTGGATTCCGTGTTGCTCGACCGTCGTGAGGGGGATTCGATCGAAAAGGGGAAGGGCTGTCAGAAGCGATTCCGTGGTTATGTCCATGTAGGCGGTGCGGAGGTTCTGTTTTCCGAGAACCAGGTCCGCGGGGTATGCCTGGTAAAGTACGGTGCCGCTCCAGGCCGCCGCGTCGTTTCCCGTCCAGTCCGAAACTGCATACCAGCCCATCTCCACCAAGGCCAGGCCGAGTCCATGGTCTCTGACGGCGTCATGGATCCATTGGATGTGTTCATTCCTCAGGACGTAGGGCACGAAGTCGAAAAGCTCGATCACGTCGAAGTTCGAAACCAGCTTCTCCTTCGTCCGCGGAACGTAGATCCGAACGAACCGCTTGCTGGTATCCGGATCGGCAATGTCGCCGGCGGGGATGAGGGTGAGGTCCACTCTGGGATCCGACAAGAGGAAGTAAGTGGCGTCCTGATGGTGAATGTCGACCTCCCCGATCATCAGCATCCGGATCTTCCCCGTTTCGGGGTCGATCTTGGGCACGCCCAGGCCAGCGGACAGGGTCCCTTGCAGGATGGAGAAAGCCAAGAGTCCGCTGACCCACCCTTCACGCACGTGTCGGCCAGAAGCGCTTGGAACTGAAAATTGTCACATTGCACGCGTTGAGCCTTCGGGTCGCTTCGCCTTTTCGTGTCAGCGCGCACCCCCCTCCGGCTTTGGCCTAAGGTTCGGGTAATATCTGGGGTAGGTCAAGGCTCCTGATGGTTGCATGTGGCAGGAGGGCCAGGATCTCAGGGGGCGTCCCTGATAGCTCTGGCCAGCCACCATCCCAGTCGAGGGGGCGTATGCTGCTGAAGTTGCCGGTTTCTCGACGACCTCATGGCCTGGGCCTCCATCTTGATGGGCTGTTCAGCAACGTTGTTTCAGGCATGGGCGCAGCCACGATGCAGCTACGTGTAGAGCTCCCATTTCAAAGGAATGGGAAGCCGGAGGAGAGGCGTCAACCCGGCAAAGGAACATGCAGCACAGAAGGCCTAGGTCCGGGACTCCGCATGCTATAGGAGTACTTGAGCGAGCTAGATCCGAAGGCGGGAGACGATATATATGGCCAGGAGGCTTAGCCTGTGTTGCTTGGCAGCCCAGGAGACAGCCCGGTTTGCGGATTCCCCCTACGACGTTCTCCGCAAGCAGGGGTACGGCTTGGTCGGCCGTCACTCGGCGGTCAAGCTGTGTCACTGGCTGCGGAAGAGCCTTCGTGGAAAGGGCCACTGCTACAAGCAGGAATTCTATGGCATACAGTCGCACCGGTGCCTCCAGATGTCGCCGGCCGTGGCGCACTGCGACTTCAGATGCATCTACTGCTGGAGGCCGGTGGAGTTCACCCAAGGCGTCTCAATGGGGCAGGATGTCGATCCCCCCGAGGAGATAGCCTCCGGATCGATCGCAGCCCAGAGGAAGCTCTTGAGCGGTTACGGTGGAGTGCCCGATCTCGTTCCGATTGATAGATTCAGGGAATCCTTGGACCCCCGGCATGCGGCGATATCGCTTGCCGGGGAGCCCACGATCTATCCCCGTCTGGGGGAACTCATCCATGAATACTCGAGAAGAGGGATGACGACCTTCCTGGTGACGAACGGCTCGTACCCGGAGGCTCTCGAGAGCCTGTCCACCGAGCCCACCCAGCTCTACATCTCGCTCTCAGCCCCCTCCGAGGCGGTGCACCTGAGAGTTAACCGGCCCGTGGTGAGCGGGTCGTGGCGGTCGATTCTCAATAGCCTGGACCTTCTCGCGTCCTTCCGCTGCAGGACGGTGGTGCGGCTCACCCTCGTGCGCGGCCTAAACATGGAGGGAATCGACGCCTATGCCCGCCTCATAAGGCAATCCTCGCCGCACTTCGTGGAGGTGAAGGCATACATGTTCGTTGGATGGTCCAGGCATCGGCTGACCATCGCGTGCATGCCATCGTTTGCCGAGATAAGGCGCTTTGCGGATGCCCTGCAGACCAGCTCCGGATACCTGAAGGTTTGCGAGTCGGCGTCAAGCCGCGTCGTCCTCCTCGCCAGGGAGCCGGGATCGGCGCTCATCCAGTCGGCCTGAGCTTGGAGATGGGCGGTGCATCGGCAGGTGTTGCGGGGACGTTCTTTGCCCTAGGTCTTCGGGACCGGCTTCCCTAGGTCTTCGGGACTGGCTTCGGCGGCTCGACCACGTTGGCCAAGAACTCCGCCTCCACCCCGTCCACGCTGATGGCGACGATGTGGAGGATCTGGTGAATCGCAACCGCCCAGTTGCCGTTGATGCTGGGAAGCTTGCTTGAGTCGATCGAGAACAGTACCGTGATTCGGTCGTTGCGCCGCAGCCCCTCGAAGTCTGCAATTCCCCGGTCCGGGGCGTTGAGCACCGAGAGCACGTTTTCTGCGCCCTCGCCCTCCACAGTGCCGTAGTAGACCGACTTCTCTTCATTTTTCTGCACGGTCAGTTCCTCGACGCTTATGACTCTGCCGGTGTAGAAGTCAGCCACTCCTTCGTAGAAGTACGTCAGGTTGCCGTCTTCGTCGAACAGGCATGCGAAGGCGTTGTAGAAGTCCCACAGGTGCCCCCTCCCGAAGCGCGGGCGCTCCAAAGAGTGCATCAGGTCCGAGGGGACCGCCTGCCAAACGGACTGTGAGAAGTCGTAGAGGTAGACATCGTAGTCCTTCTTCACGAGCCGGTCTCCGTCCACCCATCTTGGCAACTGGATCCGGAAGTGGCTGACCTTCGGCGCCCAAAGTCCGGCCCTTGACATGTCGAGATACGACCTCAGGCTGGGGATGCGTGCGCAGACATCCTCCGGACTCCCACTTGCATCGATGCCCGCTATGAGGTCCGTCCTATTCACCAGGCAGAAATAGGACAGCCTCAGGTGAGCGATGGGTTCCTTGGCAAGCAACGTCTGGCCGATGATGAACCTTCCCTTCTCGGCGGCCCTGTACTCGTTCTTCACCAGAAGGTAGGGCCCGCCCCTCTCTCCCACGATGAAGATGGTTATGAGCGTAGAGATCACGAGCGCAATGAGGATGGTGCCAAGCAGGCTCCTGTCAAGTCTCATCGGACTCCCCCGTCAGACCAGCCTCGTGGTCCCGACCTCCCTGTACAGCTTTCTTCTGACCATGAGCGCCCACACGATGACGCCGGTTATCAGAGAGGTCGCTGAGACCGCGCTCCACTCGATCACGTAGATCCAGAGGAGCGCCTGATCCCTCAGTCTGACGGCCGCGGCGTTGATGGCGTCGAACTGTTTCAGGGCGTCGAGAAGGAGGGAGCTGCTCTCCTCGTATCTCTGCTCGATGTAGAGGTCCTCCGCCTCCTCCCTCATCGGGGTCACATCGGCCAACATCTGCTCGACCGGACGGGTGTTCGCATTGAACTTGTCGATGAAGTCGATCATTCCGATGATCAGGGCCCTGTGATCCCTAAACGACTCCAGCTGCTCCCGGATTCTGTGGACAAGTTCCACGTCCTCCGGAACCGGGACGTTTGCAGCCATGTAGGCGTGGTTGGCGAAGTAGTCCTTGTAGTACTTCCACTCATAGTACGGCTGGTAGAACCTCTCGATCCCCATCGAGTTGGCCACGGCCATGCCCTGGCCGTAGGGGCGGGTGATTATGGCGGCCTCCCTTCCCTTTCGGTATACCGCCCATGTGGTCGCCCCGGGCCTTGGCACATGGAGTCCCTGCTCATAGGCGAAGGCGACCCGCTCGATCCCTGGGAGGTCAAGGAATGCTCCCTCCTGCACCACGTCCAGGTACGGGCAGTCCTCGTTCTGCGCGTTCAGGATCATGTCGCAGGGATAAGCGTCGTAAACCGGCGTCTTCAGCCAGTCCTCGCAGGCATTTCCGGTCCAGCCGGTTATGCCGTACCAGCCCATCTCGCTGAGTATCATCCCCGTGCCCACCTCCTCGATCGAGCGTCTCATCCAGACAAGCTGCTCGTTCGTGAAGCCCCACGGCGTGAGATCTGAGAGGATGAAGATGTCCAGATCCTCCACCCAGCGCTGGTAGGTCCGGGGCATGTAGATCCTCATGAACCTATCCATGTAGGCGGCATGCGTCTCATCACCGGCCGGGATGACGATCGCCGTGATCTTGGGGTCGGTCATAAGGATGCGCGGCACCAGGGAGCAGCCTTCGCCGAATAGGACCACTCTGATCTTCTTCGTCTGTGGGTCGACCTTGCCGACGGCGTGGGGCACCGCCAACAGGGTGAGCAAGACCAACAGCATGGCCAAATGCCCGCGCATGCTCCCGTCCTCACCTGATCGCAATCTCCTGGGGGATATGCACCTAAAAAGGCTTTGGCCGGCCGCTTTGCTAGTGCCGGCGCTGATCAGCGCTCTGCCCCGTGTCCCGCGAGGTCCCCATCGCCTTCATCGTCTCAGCAACGCACATCTTCAGCACTTCGTCCACCTCTCCTCCGCACTTGAGCGCCGCAGCGCCTCCGTGGCCGCCTCCCTCCCCCTTTAGCCTGGATGCGACCGCTTCCATCACTTGGGCAAGGCTCAGGCCTGCATCGACGAGGTCGCCCCTCGCCCTGCCGCTGACGCTGACGATCCCCTTCCTTTTTCCTGCGGCAAATGCCACGTCAGCGCCCAGATGGATCAGGCAGGAAGCAACATCGCCCTGGAAGCTGCTGACGCGGGTCGTTGCGATGAGGCGGCCCCCAGCGGACTTGACGCTGAGGCGGGAGGCCCCCTTCAGGCATGCCATCCTGAGCGAAGGGTCCAAGGGCGTCCTTAGAAGCGGGAACACGCTCTTGAGTTCCACGCCGCTCGCGGCCGTGATCCGGACGATCCTCTGCAGCGTTTCCCCGACCGCCAGCTTGAGATCCCCTGTGTCCGCGATTATGCCGGAGAGCAGCTGGACGGCAATCGGCTTCGAGATGCCATCCAGAGATCCTACGTCCACCAGGTACTCAAGGAATTCGAACACCATCTCCGAGGCCGATGAGAAGTGCGAATCCACGAAGAGGAAATCCGCTTGGATCTCCCCCTGGGCTTCGTGGTGGTCGATGACGGCCAGCCTTCCCTGCGCCTTATAATCCGAAGGCGGCCTTGCATCCACGAAGATGGTCAGATCGGGGGTCTTCGCCGGCTCGCGCGTTTCGACGGCCTCCCCTGCGATCTGGGCCAGCAGCCTGCCAATCTTGCTCGGTGGCCGCGGCGTCAGGACGACGGGAGCTTTGCCGAGAGCCTTGATGGCAAGCTTGAGCGCGAGGGAAGCTCCGACCGCGTCGGCATCTGCGTTCTCGTGCGTGCGGATCTGAATATCGTCGGATTCCTGGATGAGCGAGAGGAGTCGCTGGAAATCCATCTTCATCCGGCCGGGGCGGGTCCGCCTTCCTGCCCTGTCATGCTTCTGATCTTCGACTCCATCTCCTTCATGCGGTTGACTATCTTCGTCTCCTGCCTCTGGTGCACCTTGATCCTCAGGTCGAGGGTTTCGATCTTCTCGGCCAGCTCCTTCTTGGCCTCCTCCTTGTCGACGCGGATCATGAGGTTGCCAACGCTCTTGTAGACGATATCCCCGCTCTGGAGCTTGTCGAGCTCCTCCATCGCCGATTTGGCCTCGCTCAGCTGGGTTTCCAGCCTCCTTCTCTGGAGGGCGATCTCCTGGTACTGTTGCCTTATCTGCTGGTATTGCCCAAGCTGGTGTTGCAGCTGTTGGGGTATCTTCTCCTCTCCCATGATCAGTCATCTCCAACGGCCCGTATGATCCTCTCGGCCAGTATCAACCATCTGAGGTAGGAATTGATCGCAGCCCTCATGCTGGTTATGTCCCTCGCCTCGATCCGCAGCGAAAGGCTCCTGCCCCTCCTGGCCAGCCTGACCCGGGCGCGCCTTGAGGGTGCCGTGGCCTGTTCGGGCATGACCGCGCCGAGGACGCAGGACGCCGTTGCGGGATCTGCGAACTCGAAAGTCAAGGAGCACCTCAACCTTCTACCTCGCCTTTATCCTCTTCGGTGTATCGGGCGGCCTAATCTTGTAGAGGATGCGGTATCCGCAGTAGTTGCACCGAACGGGTTCACCCTCCTTGAGGGTCACGAGCCTTCCGCAGTTGCGACACTTGTACCGTGGCCTGGGTTCCTCCATAGTACTACCCGACTATCCCGGATTCCGCCGCGGCGGGGGTGTAGGCCCCTCCTGCGAAAACGCTGCCGCACTTGGAGCATCGCCATATGCCCGTTCCAACCCTTCTGAGGGCCAGCTTGCCGCAACGGCTACATTGGTAGCTAGCCTTGGCCTTGAGGTCGACCTCCCTGAGCTGCCTACGCAGCCTCCACCCGTACCTTGAGCCCATGCGTCCGGCCGATCCAACCTTCTTCGTCCTCAAGCGGCGACCTCCAATTTGAGCTTCTTCCTTAGGTCCGAAACGGTCTTCCTAGCCAGTTCGAGCGCGGCTTCGATCTCTTCCCTGGACCAGGGGCCGGAACCCGTCTTCTGTATGGCTCTAATATGTTCCTCTTCATCCAGTCCGAATACGATCTTGCTGTCCATCCCGATCTCCTCCTCGTGGGTGGTGTCCACAAGGAGGGCCTTGCCGAACTTGGCAACCGAACAGGCGATCGGGATCCTTCTTATCGGCAGGGCCTGTGTTTGGCCTGCGGCGGCAACCGGCTTTCCGTCCACCAGCTCCCACTTTTTCATCCGACAGGTAAGGAGCGCGATCACCGATGCAAGCGTCGCACCATCGATGAGATTGCCACCGTCATCGAGCGTGTGTATGTCTACGAACACCACGACCACGTACTTGCCCCTTTCCAGGCAGAGCTTGCTGAAGTCGATCATCTTTGATTCCCGGATCGACCTGTCTACCACCCTTGCGATCTCGATGTACTTGTCGCTCGAGAGAGGCGGACCGGATTCCACGTCCGGGGCTGCCAGAGGAACCAGCTCGGCCGAGGTTATGAGGACCCCCTCGTCCGGGGAATCGGGGTAGGGCTCCCCAGCTGCGGTCTTGACCGCGACCAAGATCTGGGTATCCCCGAGGTGAAGCAGACAGGAACCCTCCGCCGTCGAGATCACGTTGGTTTCGTAGGTTATCTCCCGGAACTGATCGAAAGCCCTGCCGTCCGGCCTCTTCCCGTCTGCAACCAGGCTTCGAATGCTCTCCCTCTTGACCTCCTCTACAACTTCCTGCATGCGCTCATCCCCTGTATTTCTCCATCAGAGCATTTCGCTGCATCTCGTACAGATAGTCCACCACACCCATCGCCAGATCCATTGCCTGCATGAACTCCTGGGGGGTGAGGTCCCCGTCCATCTGGAGGAGGGTGATGTTCTTCCTGCGCGGCATCACCGCGATGGGCATGTCCGCCTCGCCGAAATTGTCCTCGTTCTTATCTAGGTCTAGGCAGATCTGGCCGTCGATCTTGCCCGCGGCTACCGCCACAACCAGGTCGCGCATCGGTATCCCGGCGTCTGCCAGGGCAAGCGACGCCGCGTTTATGCCCGTGCACCTCGTGCCCGCGTCCGCCTGAAGCACCTCGATGTTGACATCGATGCTCGACCTGGGGTAGTAGCCGAGGAAGAGCGCAGGCATCAGGGCCTCTCTCGTGACTTTGGAGATCTCGGTGGACCTCCGATCGGGCCCCGGCCGCTTTCTCTCCTCCACCGAGAACGATGCCATGTTGTATCTGACCTGCAAAATGGCCGAGTCGGACTCCTGTAGATGTCTGGGGTGGGTCTCTCTCGGCCCGTAGACCGAGGCCAGCACCTTGTTCTTTCCCCACTCGACGTAGCCCGAACCATCCGCCCTCTTGAGCGGGCCGACCTTCATCTTGATCGGTCTGAGTTCGTTCAGGGCTCTACCGTCCAGCCTCTTGCCTTCCGTTATCAGTCGCTCCGGCTTCTCCAAATCTCCTCTCCTCCTGGAGTAGACTCTTTATGCGGTTCGTCAGGCCCGATGTGTGGGCTTCCCTCTCTATCTTGCGGAGGATCGTCTTCAGCAGGTCCTCCCGTCGGGCATCGGTGCACCGTGCCCAGATTATGCCGTTCTGACCAACCAATATCTCTCGGCATACGCTTCTCTTGAGCATGCTTATCATGGATCCCTTCCTTCCGATGACCCGCGGCACCTTCGCGGGGCTGATCGTGAATATCCTGCCCCCGACGAGCTTCCTGAGCTCCGGTTCCTGCATCGTGAGCTTGACCTGCATGAGCTCGTTCACGCTGAGGACCTGCGCATAAATGAGGTCCGACGTCCTGAGGATATCCTCGAGGTTCCCCTTGACCACGTCGAAGTTGTAGGGGACCTCGGAGACCCTGAGGATTCCAGGCATAGGGCTACGGATATAGACCATCCACCCAAGGAACTGGACCTCGGTGACCATGCCGACGATCCTGTCGCCCGGCTTGGGGATGTACGCGCCCTCCAGGGGTATGACCCTTACCGTGTTGCCGTGGAGATCTACCAGCCCGATGACGGAGGAGTATATCTCATCGCCCTCCCTAAAGACGCCCTCCTCGAGCTTGTACCGGCCTCTCGCAACCAGCGTGCCGGGCGTCACGAGGGCTCTGTTGGCAGTCTCGACGGTGTCGCTCATTCCCTCTATCTCCTTTCTATCAACTTCGTTTCAGCTTGACCTTGGGTTAGCTTTCCCAGAAGCGAGTAGAAGTCCTGTTCCGCGCCGACGGGTATCTCCAGCAGCCCGATCCACGAGCCGTCTTTCTGCCACTCCTCCTTCTTCAGGTCGCCGAAGGACTTCACCTGCCCGTAGGCCCTGCCGGTGAACTCGGCCGGGATCTTCACCGCTATCGTCCTGACCTCGAATCTGAGAGGAAGAATGGTTCTGAGGTCCTTCACGATGTTCTTGACCTGGGCCTCCACGGAATCGAAGGGGTCGATCCTTATCTTGGCCTCGGTGAGCGCGTTATCCACCCTCGAAGGGGGGTGCGGGTAGCCTGTTCTGGGGTCAACGGCGTTCCGCGAAATGAACGCCACGATCGCCTTCCTCTTCTCCTCGATCATCTGTCTTCTCTGGTCCGTCGTCAGCTGGATTTCACCCTCGCGTATTATCTTCCTTGCGATAGCCTCAAGATCGAGCGTGCCGAAGACCTCGGCTATGCGCTCGTCTGAAACCCTCTCGCCCTTTCTGGCATCCTTGAAAACTCCATGCACCGCGAGGAGGTCGTCGAGGTCAACGGGCTCGCCCCGCCTGACCTTGGGCGCCAGGTTCGAGTCAACGAGTATCTCAAAGGTCGAGCCATGCGAGGTCAGCCTCGCCACGACGGCCTCATCAACCTTCACCATCGCCTGTGCCTCCGCCAACGTCCCGTCCGCCTTGAGTGGCTCGAAGAGGTCGTTCGAGGGAGGCCTGGCATTCCGGTCCCATTCGCCATCTGGCCGACGACTGCCTTAGGGAAGATTCAGACACACGCCAGACTTTGCCTACCCTGTTGCTTTCCCGGTCAAACCCCGTCGGGGGTGTGCTTGGCACTCCCATCCCTCGTTGCCGAGGTTAGATCCAAGAAATCTAGGATCGTGAACCCAAAGGATCCTTGATCGCTGGTCAGGTCGACCCTGCCATCATCGAAAACCTGTTTGAGCTTGAATTCCCCGCGAGCAATCTTCACGTCGGACCCCGGGACGAAAGCCTTGATTTCGGCCATTCTCCTAAGCCTTCCCGGATCTTCCTCTCCTAGCCTCTTTTCCACTCTTTCAAGCACAGTGGCCGACGATTTTCTAATAAATTTATCCTTGCAAGCCCGCATCGTCCCGGAGACGCCCAGACTCCGCACGATCACGGGCTCGCCTTCCATCTCGGTGGTCAGGAGCATCGATGTCCTTAGGTCATCCAGGCCATCTAGGTCGGATCTGAGCATTCCGACCTGTTTCTGCTCGTCGAAGAAGACGAGCCATGGCGATGACTTAAAGAAACCCTTCTCCCCCGCGAACCGTAGGAGAGAGTTCGTCAAGTGCCCTATGACCGCGTCCCGCCGAATCCTGGTTCTTCCTAGGACTTCGAACGCCACATACCGTCTCTTTGGTCTCACTTCATCCATCCCCGCGCTCCCGGGCCCTGTCCAAGATGGCTCGCGGCGTTGATGTGAGCCAGTCCAAGGCGTCCTTGCGCGGAACGCCCAGGCAAGCGTGCAAGGCACAGGCGAGATCCCTTGGGTCGCGCATGAGGTAGCTGTCCTCTGCGCCCGAGACTAGGACCTCGGGACATGCGTGCTTCTCACAATACCCGTGTATGTTGCACCATGACCTTATCAGGCTCGATCTTCTAGCTGCCCGTTCCTTGAGCAGCTGTGAGTATGGGTACGCAACTGGAACCTCGTTTTCTGCCGCCGACCTTAGGGCTGCCGTGTCGTTGGGCGCGGGAACGATGAAGTCAGCCGCCCCGGTGGCAGCGGCGCGGGCCGCACGCTTGCCGAATGCAACCCTAAGGTCCGCCCCCCGGTCTCGCGACCAACCTTCCTCCGCGACCGTGACGACCTGCACTTCGCGAATCCACGTCTCGGGAATGGGCATCGCGTCCCTTCCTCTCCGCAGGATTCCGACCACCGAGTAACCCAGATGGGCCGCAACCCACACCAGGCGGGAAGGTGTATCCCTCCCACCCGCGCCAAGCGGGAAGGTCAGAAGATCGATGTACGACCTCGCCACCCCATCCACATCCAGCCCCATGGGCCGAAGCAAGCTACCTAGCCTTCTCGACGCCCTTGCCCTTCCTCCTGAGCGCCCTTCCCTTCCGTGCGGCGGAGGTCAGCCCTCTGAAGACGCGTCTACGCTGGTGTTTATCGCATATCCAGTTGATGTCCGGATCGGACCTGATGGCGGGGTGGTTTACGTCGGCGAAAAGGATCTCGAAGTACTTGCTGGCCCCATCGCTGCCGACCCAGTAGGAGTTGATGACCTCGAGGTTGGGGAACTTCCTGTTCGCCCTTTCCTCGGCAATGCGCTGAAGCGACTTCTTCGCGGAGAAGTGGTGGACCAACATCCTCCTCGGCCGCCTTCCCATCCGGGGTCGGCTCTTGCGCCTGCCACCCCTCCTGACCCTGACGCGCGCAATCACGAACCCGGGCTTGGCCTTGTAGCCGAGCTTGCGTGCCCGGTCCAACCTCGTCGGCCTATCGATCCTCACCACAGCGGGCTCCCTGCGCCACTTGATGAGCCGCCGCCTCATCAACTCTCCGACGTAGGACTCGTCGGGCTTGTCCCAAGCCTTTTCGATCGCCTTGTACATTGACACTCGAGCCCCTCCAATCGTTCAGGTCTGGTGACCCACATCCCGGGGCAACGTAGCATTAAAGAAAATGGGCTTAAATATGGTTCACCTTAGGCTCGTGGTGGTCAAGTGGTCGAGGAAGCCGTCGACGTCACTCAGAAGCTGCACGACTTCGGAATGAGCATCTACGAAAGGGTGGAGAAGCTCAAAGCTCCCAGTTTCGCATATCCCTCCAAAGGGCTGAGCAACGTCTTTTACGAGGAAGCAAGCCGGTTGGTGAGGCAGGGCGGGAAGTCAAGTTCAAGGTCGTTTCTGAACCTCGCGCACACCCGAAAGTTCATGCAGACGCTCATGATCGCCGCTCGGTGCCAGGATCTCCTGGATGAGTCTAAAACCGCAAGCATCAGGGAGCTCTACTACCAACTGAAGCACAGCCTTCCTGGCCCCAAGGAGGAGAATACCTTTGAGGATCAGACGGAGTCCGACGACTGCGTCGAGGATCTCGAGCGGATGCTGGATGTTCTCAGGGAGCAGCTGCACCTGAACGCGGACAGGCGAGGCTTCATGCACGGCAGGATCGTGATAGAGGATGTCGGCGACATCATAGACTGCTCCGCGATGGGAAGCGGCGGCTACGCGATCCCGAGCAACATAGAAAGGATCAAGATCAAGGAGGTCGATGCGGACTACGCCCTGGTCATCGAGACCGACGGTATGTGCGACCGTTTGAAGGAGGAGAAGTTCGACAAGAAAAACAACGCCCTGCTCATATCGACCAGCGGCCAGGCGAGCAGGGGCGCCCGAAGGCTGATCCACAGGCTCTCTAGCGAGTTCAGCCTTCCCATCTACGTCTTCACCGATGGGGACCCGTTCGGCTACTACATCTACAACGTCATTAAGTGTGGCTCGATCAATTTGGCTTATCTTTCGGAGAGGCTCGCGACGCCTGATTGCAAGTTCATCGGGATGCGGATGACGGATATCGACAAGTACGGGCTCGAGAAGGTCACTGAGAAGCTCAAGCCGCAGGACGAGAAGAGGGTTCAGGAGGAGCTTTCCTACCCGTGGTTCAGCAGCAAAGAGTGGCAGGCGGAGCTCAACCTGATGCTCAAGAAGAAGGTCAGGATCGAACAGCAGGCGCTGGCATACAGATCGCTGTCGTTCGTTGCCGACGAGTACCTGCCGGGAAAGATAGCCGCTGGAGATTTCCTGCCGTAGAGCGCGAGGGGATCATGCAAACGTCGGCATCGTTGCGAAACCGGATCAACCCACCCCTGCAGGCGCCAAAGCCAAGCTGGGCAGATTCAGAGATACTCGCTCCACGCATGGATGACGGCCCTGTCAGCATCCCCAAAGCCGGCCATCACCTGGTTCCAGTTCTGGTTCACATCGCCGACGGCGTAGAATCCGGGGATGGGCTTTCCCTCGTGGTCGAGGACTCTGCAGTCTTCATCGACCCGGACATAGCCCTCCTCGTCCGTGGCACCGCCCAGCATGACGGCCAGCTCATTGTTTATCTTATAGATACCGAGGGCTGAGAAGGAGATGTCGAACCTCAGCTGCTTTCCCCCGCGCAGCCTCACCCCCAGGAAGCCCTCGTCGACCCCGAAAAGGGACTCTATCTCCTCTTCATAAATTGTGACGTTGTTCGAGGCAAGTTTGGCCACCAGATCACGTTTTCTACTCGATGAGAGCTTCTCCCCATCAAGGAAACGCTCGCCATGAGTTAGGATCGAGGCCGATCTGGCCTGGAAGCCGAAGAGATCGAGAGCGGTCAGGGCTGCCCTCTCGCCGCTACCGATCACAGCTACTTCCTTGCCCTTGACCAGGTGCCCGTCGCATATCTCACAGTAGCAGATTAGGCCCTTGTTGGCGTAGGGGAATACGGCCTCGATCTTTCCGCCTATGACTGGCTGTCTGTCGGAAACGCCGGTTGCCAACACGACCGCCCTAGATGCATACTGCCTGCTGGAGCCGGTGGGATTGTGGGTGCCTTTCAGCCTGAAGCCATCCCGCGTTCTCCGGATTTCCTCGACGGTGACAAAGTCCTCGATCGTCGCGAACTCGGCACGCGCGGCCAGCTGGGTGCGGAGCCGGGAGATGACCTCTTTGCCGCTTATCCCCTCCGGGTATGTCGGGAAATTGTGAAAGCTTGGGACATGGAAGGCCCGGCTCCACTTCTTCCCCTTGTCGACCACGTGTACCCGCACGTTCAACAGGGCGGCCCTGAACCCGGCGTACAGCCCGACGGGACCTCCGCCCACGATGACAAGGTCAAATGGCTCCTCCCTCTTCATGGTTGGTTTCGACCGCTGAGGGCAAGATGCTGCCGATGATAAAGCTTGCGCAGACCGCGTTGGAGGGGCGGGAAAGAGACCGTCTGCGTCGATCCTCTGCCCGGGGCACCCGGCGCACGCAGCCGAGGGGATTCATCTGCGGTCCAGACGTGCCATCCAAACTAAGCGCCTCAAAGACGAAGGTTTCCTTTATATAAGCCGCCACTTGGCTGGGCCTGTAGTAAGGCAGGGTGTTTGGCATGTCGGGAGTGATCGGCGTCGACTCCGAGGGAAGCGAGAACACGACGGCGATCGCTTTCAGGGCGCTCGTCGCATTGCAGAACCGGGGAGAGGCCGGGTGCGGCGTTTGCACGGCATCGTCAGGGAAGCTTCTGTATTGGCTGTCGCCCTATTCGGACGATCCCGAGCAGGGGATCTCGGGGGAGGGCAGGGAGAGCAGCAAGGTATTCGAGTTCCTTTACCCGAGGCTGGAGAAGATCGACGCGACGAGGCCGCGAAGCATCATAGGTCATACCCTCTTCGAGAAGGCGGGGAACATCCAGCCAACCCGGATCAACGGCGAAGACGTCCAGATGGCGATAGCCATGGACGGCACCGTTGTCGGCAAGGATCGTCTCCTCGACGAGAAATACCTTGGGAATGAGCTGCTTCGCTTCCTGAGACAGGAAGATGGGAATCTCCAGGGTGCCGTGAAGAAGCTCATGGAGTCTTTCTACGGAAGAGCCTACTACTGCGTCACCATGCTCCTCAAGAGGAAGGACGATGAGCCCGTGATGGCAGCCTTCAGGGATCCCACCGGCGTCAGGCCGTTGTGCCTGGGCAGAGCCGATAATGCCTACGTCGTGGCCTCCGAGTCCGTTGCCCTGGACGAATGCGCGGCCACGTTTGTAAAGTACGTCGAACCCGGCGAGCTCTGCATATTCAGCGGGGGGAACTACAGCTCTGAGAAGCTTGTGGATCGCCCCCATGCGCACTGCTTGTTCGAATGGATATACTTCGCCCGGATACAGTCCGTGCTGGAAGGGACGCACGTTTACGAGTTCAGAAAGAGGCAGGGAATCAAGATGGGGACTAGGTATCGAGATGTGATCCAGGCAAGCGACGTGATAGGTGCTTCTCCCGACTCGGGCCGGGCGTTCGGGGTGGGCGTCAGCCAGAGCAGCGGGAAGTTCTCCGAGGAGATTGCCTCTAGGAACGCAAGGAGGACCTTCCAGATCACCGACAAGAAGCTGAGGGAATGGGCGGCCGAGGTGAAGTTCCTCATAAACGGCCCCGTCGTCAAGGGCAAGTGGGTCATCGTGGAGGACGATAGCATAGTGAGGGGGACGGTTGGCAGCAAGGGCATGATAGGTAAGATCAGGGCATGCGGGGCGAGGAGGGTCGACATGATGGTGTCATGCGCGCCCCTGACAGGGCCGTGCATGAAGGACTTCTACCCGGAGAGCACCACGGCCGCTTTCGGCAGATACGGCGAGCCCGTCGAGGAGACGGCGAAGTTCGTCGCCAGGAAGCTCGGGGCGGACAGGGTTTACTACACGACCGTTGAGGACATGCTGGACTCGCTCGGGATTGATGACGTCTGTACGGGTTGCTTCACGTGCCAGTATCCGATCCTCCAGGACCTTCTGCCAGCCTATCTGCCCAGCTACGCCAAGTCGACGATAGAGAGGAGCTAGTCAGCCTAGCCATGGGGACGGGTGGACCTCAGCCCTTGAAGCTTGCTCGTAACGAGACACGTTCATGCCCCAAGATGGGTGCCAAAGGTCAGGGTTCGTCCAAGATGCCTCCCCCAAAGTGGTATGTCATCGCAAAGAACGAGTACCGCATCCACACGGGCAGGGTCAGGGCCATAAGGCCCTATTTCCCTTTCCTCGTGGCCGGCCTCTTGGCGGCCTACGCAGTCTATCTTGCTCCCGCGCTCGTGAGCTTGTTCGTCGATGAGTTCGTCGCCCTGATGCTCTCCCAGGCCGCGTTGGCGATGGTCCAGATCGTTCTGTTCTTCGTCTTCATCTACTTCATGATAATACCCATAACGGAGACGCTGCGGGACGTCCGGGCCGGCGAGCTGGAGATACTGCTCTCGGCCCCCGTGAGGCCGAGCGATCTTCTCCTAGGAGACTTCGTGGGCGAGATGAGCTTCTACCTCATCTTCATGACGGTTATCGCAGGCCTGTTCACGGCCGCCCTCAGTCCCTTGGGGCTGGGCGTGGTCCAGATGGTCGTTGTCGTAGCCATCTTCATTCTGGTTTCCGCCTCTGCGTCTTGGATAGGCACTGTGATTGCCGCGGTTCTGAGGACAAGGCTTGGAGAGACGGCTCGAGGGCGGGACATCGGCAAGGCGCTGTCCTTCGTGATAGCGCTGCCGCTCGTCGCGCTGATCTACGCGATCCAGTTCGGCGGCCTGATCCAAGCTCTGTCCGATCCTTCGGCAAGCGGAGCGGTCAGGACGGTATTGGGCCTGCTTCCCAGCTCCTGGGGAGCGAAGGTGATCGTTGGGTTCGCGTCTGAGCCCGGCGGTCTAGGATCCCTGGGACTGCCGGCCATCGGGAGGCTGGGCGGCCTCGTCGCCTTCTTCCTTGGATCCTTTTACGTTGGTTCCCGGGTTGCGGACAGGCTCTACGCACTCGAGTCTGCCAGCTTCACCTCGCCAAAGGCCGGCGTCGACGGAGCCTTCTACAGGGCATTGCGGATGATCGGGGGAGGTGGGAACTTCGGGACCCTTCTTGCCTCGACCATGAAGGAATACGCGCGTAGGTTGGAGAACCTTTCTCACCTCGCCTACATCTTGGGCATGATCGTCATCATGAGCATCTTCATGGTCCGATCTGGCCGCCCCGACAATTTCGGAAGCGTGGTGCCGTTGATGATGATACAGTTCCTCCTTCCCATCGTGGCCGTCTTGGTCGTCGGTGAGGTGACCTTGAAGGGGAAGGAGGCCCTCTTCATATTCCGGAAGTCGCCCGACGGGGTGGGAAGGTTCGTGAAGGCAAGATTGGTCCAGGGGTGGTTGGTCGTCATGCCCCTCGCGGCGCTTGTGGTGGTCATTACCGCCGCAACGAACCCGCAGATCAGCGTTCGCTCCGTCCTACCCAACATGGGGATGGCCATGCTGTTTGCCGCCGGGAACGTTCCCATGGTCCTGGGCCTCTTCCTCATCAACCCGGCCTTCTCCGAGAGGTCAGGCAGGTTCTATGTCGATATGCTCGTCGTGATCTCCCTTTCCATCGTCTTCTTCGTCGTCTCGATGGCGTTCCTGATCGAACCTTTGGAGGGCATGGATCCCCTGCGGGGAACTCTGCACATCCAAGCCTCGGAGACGGCGATGTGCTGGTCGGCTGGGCTTGCATTTCTGACAGCTGGCAAATGGAATCTGTCGAGGATCGAGTAGGCCGTCGGGTCTTGGGTGAGGCAACCCGGGTTCGCGGCCCTTGTAAGCGGCGCGAATGCCCAGTCCGATTGGGTAGTGCGCCGCCCTGAGGCGTCTTCTTTGCAATAGCTGCGGGTCCGCGGGCGTAATCTGAATCGCTGGCTCGACCCAACGATCCCCGCTCGGTGGATGGGCCCTTCGCCGAAGGCCTAGGTGGAAACCTTTCGTGGTGAACGGCCAGGCCCACACTTCATCGGTGGAACGATGCGTTCCAGACGGATCCGGTCACCACAGATGAAGGGTTCCACCCCCTCGGGAAAGCACAGCTGGGTCCCCGGAGGATTGGCGGGAGCCTCAAGGCTCCATGTCCTCCGGCAGGGTGCCCCAGTGCCTAGAGGGTGAGTTCGCTGTGGTTTCGTCGAAACTCGTTCTGGTATGTCTTTTCGCATCCATTTTCTTCGCAGGCAACGGAGTCGTGTTTTCATGGGATCTGCCTTGCGACAGCCCGGGGAACCCTCCGGAGTTCCTAGGCTACGCGGGCTGGAATTGGACTGTGCTTGAGCGCCTTTTCGGGTGGCGGTCGGTGTTGCGGTCCCTGACCATGTTTGACGGGAAGATCGTCTTTCGCGGAGCGCAGGATGACCGTGAGGCTCTCTTTTCCTACGATCCGTCCACCGGCATGCTGCTGGAGTGTTTCGCGACAGACTGGACGATATGCGATTTCCAGGTCATCGACGGGATGCTGTACGTGGTGACCGGCTACGCGTCATACCCGGTCTATCGCGGCTCGGTATGGTCTTCCGCGGACCTAGTCAGCTGGACGTTGAACGCCTCCACGGACGACATGGTGCCGCAGAGCATTGGGAAGTATGCCGACGGGACGTTCAAACTCGCCGGCTGCTGGAGCGACGGGCAGGGTACCCGGACGAGGATTGCCAACCTTTCAGAAGGGCTCGTCACGGTCATCTGGACGGGGAGCGTTTGGGGATCGGATGACGGGCTGAGGATCACGATGTTCAACGAGACCCAGATGGTCGTCCTCGATGCATATCCCGTGAACGTCATATACTCAAACGATGGCGTCTCGTGGACAGACTCTGAGAGCGTCAGCACCTTTGACTGGCCCGCCGATGCGGAGTTGCGTGATGGCCTTCTCTGGATCGCCGCAATCCCCGGTACCTGGCGGCCGGATCGGGCGGGGCTCGCGTGTTGGAATGGGAGCGCCATGGTATCCTACGATTTAGGGCGTTGCCCATGGGCCTTGTGCGACGGCTATGTCAGTTTGTCGAACGAAGTGCTCAGTTTCACCACCTCTCCGAGTTCGAACGCATCGATTTGCAGTTACAATCCGGACGGGTCTCTCGGTGCAAAAGTGCTTGAGATTGTCTGTGATGGCCGGATTGTCGGGCTCGCGCGGGACCCGGGTGGTGACCTGCTCTATGCGTTGGCCTGGGTTTCCTTTGTCGAGGGGCAGGATGCCCTGTATCTTCTGAGAGGGGCTCTTTCGCTTGCCATAGCGGAGGGGCGGGCCGTCTTGGCGGGCCTTGCGCTTGCGACAGGGGCAGCGCACTGGGTCCGTTCCCGGTGAGCTGGTTCCGACCGGGCGGGGAACAAGGCGGCAGGGCCGGCCACGCGTGATTCGGCGGGTGTGGGTCCCGCACCATGGTTCCAGATGGGCTGATCACCATCGTCGTTTCCGGGCTTATCGAGGTTGACAGGTCGCGTCCGTAGCAGCATGATGGGCGGGCAATCCGGCCCAAGGCTGGACATTACCTCAAAGACGAAAAAAAAGATTGACAGGAAGGTGAGAAGAAGAGGACACACCTTCCTGTGCCTAGCGCTTTCCTGCTGCTGCGTATATGGCCACGAGCAATGCAATGACTGCTATGACTATCGATCCCCAGACTGCTCCCGTGGGTGCTGGGTCTCCCTTCTCTCCCTGAGGTCCCTGCGGTCCGGTGTCTCCCTTCTCTCCCTGGGGTCCCTGTTCGCCCTGGGGTCCCTGTTCGCCCTGGGGTCCCTGTTCGCCCTGAGGCCCTTGCGGACCCGTCATGTCCTCGACTGTGAAACTTGCAGATGCCGAGACTCCTGCGGCGTCCGTGGCCGTGATGGTGTACGTACCCGGGGTGCTGGTTGGGATGCTGATCATTGCTGCGAAGCTACCCTCCCAGTTGGTCTCCACGGGCGCTGGAACACCTGGTATCGGCTCAACGATCCCTTCCCACGTAATTGTCACAGTTGAATAGGGCGTAAAACCCTCGCCGACTATCGTGGTTGTTGCAAAACCGCTCTGCGGCGTTACTTGTACGGACGCGGCCGCTGTCTCGTTGAACTCCGTGCCTGCGGTTTCGTTGGAGGCGTCTTCGGCGCATGCGATTGGAATGCCGATCGTGGAGGTGATGAAGACTAGCACCAGAGCTGAGATCATGGCCTTTCCGCTGACATGGCTTCTCATGGTTTCTCACCTCCTGGTAGGTTTCTTCGCGTCGTGGCGGAATTTGCACGCAGGCAATCCGAACCTCATCGGTGTCCTGCTGTGTCAACGCCAAATGACAGAGTGCGGAACATCTTATGTGGGTTGACCGGGACCCGATGGAACGGTTCGTTCCACAATCGTTTGAGGGGTCATGCTACCGGCGATTGCCTCTCACGTTTCCGGTGTGTTGGTCTGGAAGCCCGCTGGCGGTCTTGCGCAAGGTCTGCGCATGATCTTTCCTTGGATGCAGTCCTTGTGTTTGCCCGCCTGAGAGAGGGCTCCCGCCTTGAAGGGAATCGTTTGTGCGGGCTATGAAAGGATTCAGGTGCCTTGAGCGTTGATCAGAGCCCAGTGCAGGAACTGGTGAGCCCGAACCGACATATTTCAACGCGTTCTATCGAGGCAGCGAATCCATGGCTGTCTTGGTCGTGTGACTCAAGAGCCTTCATCTTGTCACCGG
This sequence comes from uncultured Thermococci archaeon, assembly GCA_964549615.1. Classification (GTDB taxonomy): domain Archaea; phylum CAYQAE01; class CAYQAE01; order CAYVLA01; family CAYVLA01; genus CAYVLA01. Next base: position 28,542 of record CAZJVP010000079.1, read on the forward strand.
CTACATCATCGCTGACCAGATCTCTGGAGCGGCCGCCTGGGCAAGCCTGTGTAGCAACAGGGAGTTCCGGTGCTTCCTGCTCGGCTTGGCGCTCAAGGATACCGGTATGGCCGCACAAGGCATTCTCGGCCCAAGGGCACTCAGGAAAGCGCAGAGGGAACACCTTCCTGCCGCGGGGGCCATCTCAGCGTCTTCCAGCTGGCTCTGCGCCGTCTCTAGGTGGCATTCGCTTCCTTTGAATCCATGCCCCCGTCTCCTCGTCCCGAGCCCAATCCTTGAACAACTGACTGTTCCTGATGGAGAGCAACCCTTGCAGGCCCTCGCGATCGTAGAGCACTTTTTAGCCTTCCAGGAGCCCGAATGAGAACGCCGCCCTGGCTTAGAGGTTGGCGGCCAGTCCGTCAAGTCATGAAGACGGCTTCCACCGGCACGTCGTACTTGAACATGAGATGGTACACAAGGTCTTCAGATCCTCCTCCGTCTCTTCCTCGGAGACTATCAGGAGGTCGATGTCACCTTCGGGCGTCGTCCGTCCTTTCGCCAAGCTGCCGAAGAGTATGACAGCCGTTACTCGATCATCCCACCCGGCTCCTCCCCTATCAGCCTGGGCTTGGTTTCGGTAAGCAAGCGGTTCCTTACAATCGGCAAGAATAGCGGATCCGAATCCACCGCCTCGGACAGCCTGATTAGTACGTATCGATCGCCCCCGACGCTCGGTGACCTGGGACTGGCGGAGCTCCTAAAGTTTGTTCGGGAGCGAGCGATGGCTAAGCTGGGTGGCGGATCTTAGCTCCCCGTAGGTCTTGGGGCTGTCCAGCAAACACGACACTATCGTACCCTCCGCGTCATCTCCACGAGGGATGTTTTTCTGTGCACTGCTCAACCCCGCTCCTACGCCTGCCTAGAAACCCTGGGGGATTCGACCCGGGATTGCGCCCGGGATCTCTCCGGCAGCGTTTCCACATTCGGTCCTCGCGCGAAATAGACCCAACCCGGTGAAGCGAACGCCGGCAGGTCTGGTTGAAGGGTGCAGCGATAAGTAAGAGAACGTGGGGGACCAAGAGGGATGCCTGTCTTGAGTCCTTCACCCTACCATCATCTCCTTTATTTCCGGGTCGCACCTGGAGCGATCGACTGCTTGCTACTCGATTGTGGATGTTCCTTTTGGTATAGTCCTCCATTTGCTTTAGGGATTCCAGTCGTTCCTTTCTCTCAGCGATCCTCCTGCCAAGTTCTCCCTCCCCTCGGGCAGGCTCTGCCAACAAGGCGTTGACCGATTGGCTTCGATCTGGATCTCGGCTCACTACGTCCTCGCCCTGTGACAAGCCTGCCTCAGGGATGTTACAAAGGATTTAACCGAGTCCAGCCCCTCATCTTGTCTGCGGACGATCCCGCTGCCCACGACTATCCCGTCTATGCCTAGGCGTTTCAGAAAGAGAACCTGATCCGGGCCGGAGATGCCGAACCCCACGCATATTGGGGTGGTGACCATTTCCCTGATTCGCTGCACGGCCTCTCGGAGGCTGGGACCCAGCCGGTCCCTTTCGCCTGTGACCCCCAGTGAGGAGAAAAGGTATACGAAGCCGTTCGCAACAGTCGCCGTTGCCCTGATCCTGATCGTAGGGGAGTTTGGAGAGAGAAAATAGATCAGGTTCATGCCGGAGCTCTTGACAAGGATGCGAAGTTCCTCGGATTCCTCGATCGGCAGGTCGGGCACCAGTAGACCGTCGATCCCGGCGGCTTGGCATTCCGAGACGAAGCGCTCCTGTCCGTACTGCAGGACCGGGTTGTAGTAGGTCATGAACAAGATGGGTGTCTGCACCGACGCCCTGATCTCTTCTGCAAGGCAAAGTGCCTTGGGTGGGTTCATTCCACGCTCCAGGGCGGTCTTGTGTGCGCTCGCGAGAACCTTTCCGTCCGCCACCGGATCGGAGAAGGGGATCCCAAGTTCTATCATATCCGATCCGGCTTCCACAACTTTGAGAGCAGCATCAAGACTGGACTCGTAGGTGGGGTAACCCGCAACCAAGTATGTGCCCAAGACCAGCCTGTCCTCTGATGCTGATTGGGCGAAGGCTTTCTGGATCCTGTTCAAATCAGCCACGCCTGCCCCTTGCGTCCCAGATGTCGAAATATCACATCGAGATCCTTGTCACCCCTGCCTGAGAGGTTGACCACTAGGATCTGGTGCGGGTCCATATCGCGGGCTAGAATCTCGGCGTATGCCAGCGCGTGTGCCGACTCCAAGGCGGGTATGATTCCCTCTAACCTGCTAAGCGTACAAGCGGCCTCAACGGCTTCATCGTCGTTGACGCTGACGTACCTCACCCTTTTCTTATCCTTCCAATCGGCATGTTCCGGTCCCGCCCCCGGGTAGTCCAAGCCCGCCGATATGCTGTGAGTTTCCAGAATTTGGCCGAACTTGTCTTGGAGCAGATAGGACATCGCGCCGTGCAGAACCCCTCTCGTTCCCACGCAGAGAGCTGCACAGTGCTTGGAGCTCAGGCCCAGGCCGCCAGCTTGTACTCCGTAAAGCTCAACTTCGTCCGGGATGAAGTCGTAGAAGATCCCCGCCGCGTTGCTTCCACCTCCTACGCAAGCAACGATCCTGTCCGGCAGACGCCCTTCCGAAGAGAGGATCTGTTCTCGCGTTTCCTTGCCGATCACCCTCTGGAAATCACGCACCATCGTTGGATACGGGTGGGGTCCCACAACCGAACCCAGCACATAGAAGCTGTCCTGCACGTTCGCGGCCCAGTCCCTCATCGCCTCGTTGATCGCGTCCTTCAGGGTTCCTGACCCGCCCCTTACCTCTATCACATCAGCGCCGCACAGCCTCATGCGGAATACGTTCATCCTCTGGCGTTCCATGTCCTTCGAACCCATGTAGATGACGCAGTCAAGGCCGATTCTGGCGGCGGCCATGGCCGTCGCTATGCCGTGCTGACCCGCCCCCGTCTCCGCTATGATGCGGTTCTTGCCCATCCTCTTGGCGAGAAGCGCCTGTCCCAATGTGTTGTTCAGCTTGTGAGCTCCGCCATGCAAAAGGTCCTCCCGCTTCAGGTATATCCTCGTGCCCCATTGCTTGCTCAGGTTCGGAACATGGGTCAGCGGGGTCGGCCTCCCGGCGTAGCTGCTCAGAAGCTCGGCCAACTGTCTCCTGAAGCCCGGATCCTTCATCGCCCCCTCGTATGCCTCTTCAAGCTCGATCAGAGCAGGCATGATCATCTCCGACACGAACTGGCCGCCGTAGATTCCGAATTGTCTCATCATCATGCCTCCTTTGCTGAGGACACGAACCTTCTCACCAGATCGGGGTCCTTGATTCCGGGCCTTGCCTCGACTCCGCTGGAGACATCCACTCCAAACGGCCTCACCTTTGCGATGGCTCGTTGGATGTTGCCCTGGCTAAGGCCCCCCGCGAGTATCACCTCGGTCCGGCCAAGCTTCTTCCGAAGCCATCGTGAGATCTCCCAGTCATGGGTCATTCCTGTTCCGCCCCATAAGCCCGGCGTTCTCGTGTCGAGAAGAATCCGGTCCGACACTCCCGCGTAGGACCGGCACATGGTCAACAAATCATGCCGGTTCGGGCATTGCCCAATCGCGATCGATGTGATCACCCTGATTTCTCTGAGTCCCTCTTCCTCTAGCATCTCTCTGAGTCTTGTCAGGTCGCTTGGTGTCCCGATTCCGTGGAGCTGCATTGCCGTCGGACAGACGACCCTGGCAAGCTCGACGGTCTTCTCGACCCCCTCCCAAACGGTAACCGCTACTCTTTCCAAGCCGTCCACCCTTCTGAGGAGCTCTCGGGCAGTCTCCGGCTTCACCGCGCGGGGGGAAGGGGCTCCGACTACCACCCCAGCAGCATCGGCTCCGCAGTCCATGGTCATCTTGACGTCCCTTTCCGTCGTCAGGCCACAGATTTTCACCCAAACCACTTGGTCACCCTTCCCTGAAGCTCGAGCAGCTTTCCGCGGACGTCCGCGGTCATCAAGGCGGATCCAACTAGGAAAGCGTCGCAGTAGCTCTCCATCTTTTCGACATCCTCCCTGGAGCGGTACCCGCTTTCACTTACCACAAGGCATCGCTTTGGTGCATACTTGGACAGCTTTCTGGTCGTCTGGAGGTCGACCTTGAGACTCGATAGGTCCCTGTTGTTTATCGCGACGAGCTCCGGTTCCAAGCTGGCCGCCGCCTGCATCTCGGAGCGGGTGTGCACCTCCACAAGGGGGGTCAGACCCTCTTCCATGGCCTTGTCGTACATGTTATGCATGCGCTTCCCGAGCAGGCGGACGATGAGAAGAACGGCGTCAGCACCCAATCTCCTAGCCTCTTGGATCTCTTCCTCGGTGGTCAGGAAGTCCTTCATCAGGATAGGGACCTCGCTGCAGGCGGCGGCCTTCGCCAGCAAGGCCTTGCTGCCGCCAAAGAAATGCCCCTCGGTCAGAACTGATATCCCCGCGACGTCGGCCGCTACCATCTCCCGAACGATCTCACGTGGGTCGGTGACCCGCCTGAGAAATCCCTGCGTCGGGGATCGGGGCTTTATTTCGCCGATTATCGGGGTAATGGCCTGGGCGTTGACGCTCCTTATGCTCTCTGGGAGGCTTCGGGGTGCTCTTGTGTGCGTATGGCGGACCGGTGCCTTCGGCGTCTTCCTCTTTTCCTCCAGCACTCTGGCTATCAGGTCTTGCCCATGGAGAGCCGGTTCAGGCAATCAGGCTCCCTCCAACAATCCGTGTACCCTGCCCTCGTTCCCATTTGCCCTAAGGAACTCCACCAGGGTCCGGAGGGCACTCCCACTCTCTATTGACTCATAGGCTCTGCTCAGCCCTTCCCGAAGATCGCATGCTTGTCCCGAAGCCACGATCGCTGCCGCCGCATTCACGGCAACTGCGTCCTCCTTAGGTCCTTCGCACCTGCCAGCTAAGATATTCACCATTATCCTTGCATTAGTCCCCACATCCCCGCCCTTCAGATCGCCGAGCGTTGCACGCTTGATGCCGAGGTCCTCTGGGGTCAGCAGGTAGTTCTTGACCGATCCATCACGCAGCTCCGAGACCTTTGTGGCACACGTGGTGGATATCTCGTCTTGTCCGTCCTCCCCATGAACGACGAAGACGCGCTCTAGACCCAGCTTTGCTGCGACCTGTGCCAGCTTCCCCGTCAGCGATCCGTCATAGACGCCCAAGACGTGCCTCTTGGCGTCACACGGGTTCGTCAGGGGTCCGAGGACGTTGAACACCGTCCTGACCCCTATCTCGCGCCTTGGTGCCAGTGCGTGCTTCATGCCCGGGTGGAAGACCGGGGCGAACATGAAACAGACCCCTGTTTTCTCCATGACCCTGGCCACCTCGTCGGGCCTCAGGTCCATCCGGGCGCCGAGAAACTCGAGTACGTCCGCCGAACCACACTTGCTGGAGACCGACCTGTTACCATGCTTCGCCACCCGGACCCCTGCCCCGCCTGCCACGAACATGGAGACTGTTGATATGTTGAAGGTGCACAGTCCGTCGCCGCCTGTGCCACATGTGTCCACTACCCTGCCCTCGACCGTTGGTCGGATCCTCACCGAGTTCTCCCTCATCTCTTGGGCCAAGGCCGCTATCTCATCGACGGTCTCCCCCTTCATCCTCATCCCCGCCAGCAGCGCCGCGATCTGGGCGGGCGTGGCCTGGCCTTCCATGATCTCCTTCATGGCTTGGCGGGCCAGATCAGGTGTCAGATTTCGGCCATCCAGTACCAAAGCTATCGCTTCCTTGATCACGCCAGACCACCCAGGAAATTGCGAAACATGGTTTTGCCCTCCATCGTGAGCACGGATTCGGGGTGGAACTGGACGCCCTCGATGGGCATCTCCCGGTGCCTTATGCCCATGATCAACCCGTCCTCCGTCCTAGAGGTGACCTCAAGTTCCTGTGGCAGGCCTTCCTCTGAAACAAGCAGGGAATGGTACCTTACGGCCGAGAAGGGATTCTGAAGGCCGCTGTATATGCCTCTCCCGTCATGGCGGATCAGCGAGCATTTCCCATGGACGGGCTGGGGGGCGTGCACGATGCGGGCCCCGAAGACCCACCCGATCACCTGATGGCCCAAGCAGATGCCGAGCACGGGAACGCCGGAGAAGTGCTCGACCAAGCGCCCGCATATGCCCGCATACTCGGGGCGCCCTGGTCCCGGGGAGATGATCACGGCATCCGGATCGATGTTCTCCGCATCGGAGATCGAGATGTTGTTCCTCCGCGTGATGACCTCCGCGCCCAGGGCCCCCAGACATTGGACTATGTTGTAGACGAAGGAATCGTAGTTGTCGATTACAAGAATCCTGGCGGTCATTCGGCGTGGCCCCCAATTGCTGCATAGAGCGCCTTGAGCTTGTTCCGACACTCGGTGAACTCTCTTTCGGGGTCGGAGTCGTACACGATTCCCGAGCCCGCTTGGAGGTGCAGCTTGCCCGGGCTTGTGAACATCGTCCTGATGGCTATCGCCAGATCCATGTTGCCCCTGAAGTCGAAGTAACCGACTGCACCGGCGTAGGGGCCCCTCCTATAAGGCTCAAGTTCTTCTATGATCTCCATCGCTCGGACCTTGGGCGCTCCAGTCACGGTTCCCGCCGGGAAAACCGCGCCAAGGGTATCCAGGGCATCCTTGTCCGGTCTCAGCTGGGATGTGACGTTGGACACTATGTGTTGGACATGGCTGTACTTCTCAGTGGACATCAGCTCGTCGACGACAACGGATCCGTAGGTTGAGACGCGGCCCAGATCATTCCTGGCAAGATCCACAAGCATCAGGTGTTCTGCGCGCTCCTTCTCGTCTAGGAGCATCTCCATCCTGAGTCTCTCATCCTCCTCGATGTCCTTGCCCCTGGGCCTTGTGCCTGCCAGAGGGCGACTCACGAGCCTCCCTTTCTCCAGCCTGACCAGCATCTCGGGCGAGGATCCCACTATTTTTGTGTCCGGGAAATCGAGGTAGTATTGGTACGGGGAGGGATTGACGCGGCGAAGAAGCTCGTACAGCGAGAGCGGATCCCCCTTGAAGTTAGCGTCATACCTCAGGGATAGGACGACCTGGAAGATTTCGCCATCGACTATGTACTGTCTGGCCTTCTCCACAGCTTCTTCATAGTCCTCTTTGCCCATCCAAGAAGTGAAGCGACCAACCCTTGCCGGTGATGGGCCACTGCTGCTCCCAAGCTCGATCGCATCCGCCCTGTCCGTCCCATGCGATATGAGCAGACACTCGTTCGCCACGTGGTCGAGACATACTAGGTGTCTTGGCATGACCAGACAGGTCTCCGGAAGCCCGAGGCTGTCCGGCTTCAGAGCCGGTAGATCCTCGAACTGCCGGACAAGATCGTAGGATAGATAGCCCACAAGGCCACCCGAGAAGGGTGTTATGCCCACGGACCCCACCCGGTAGGCCCCGAGGATGTTCCTGAGAGCTGACACGGGGTTCCCCTCAGTCCTTTCGACCTGCCCTTCGGTCGATATCTCGATTCTGTTCCCCTTTGATCTGAAGCGAAGTATGGGGTCGAAGCCAACGAAGGAATACCGAGCCGTCTTGGTCGTCCCCTCCACGGATTCCAGGAGGAACTTGTCGCCCTCGAACTGCTCCCTGATGCTGCAGAAGATCTCCAAGGGATTAAGGTCCCTAGGGAGGCGGGAGATGTTGGTGGTAAGCTGCTGGACTGAACCCACGTCGGCAGGCCTGGATGTCCGATTATTAACTCTTATGTACCTTAATGGTCATTGATGCCCATTTATGTCAGGAAGGAGAAAGCTTGTGGGGCCGACTGCCTACCCGTGCGATTTCCCTGACCCAGCGTTGCCCCGGTCGGCACGACGGAGAACGGAAGTGGAGCGGGCGGCGGTGCGGACGCTGGTGCGTCGCAACTCCGCAGGGTGTGCGGCGCTTAACCAATCTTAGCGTGGACAGGTCGACGTATCTGGGAACCCCGGGGAGGTTCACCTGTCGTCTGCATCCGATTCACGCACGCCCGCGCATGCCGTTCACCACGTGGCACCGGGGTAGCAGGTCCATGACCGCCTTGGCCTTCGTCAACGCTGTTCGGGCCCGGGCTAGGAGCCCTTCCGCCATCTCGCGCGTATAGAACTTGCTTGGGGGAAGCAGATCGGAGCCGCTCAGGACCGGGTACCGGGCCTTGGTCATGTGAGGTTCGAGTTTCCTCAGCTGTTCGACAAGGTCGGCCATCGTTGGTCGGATCTCCGCACCTGCCTTCTGGCCGATTTTGTGTATCACGAGGGAGTTCCGATGTTTCCTGCTCGGCTTGGCGCCTAGGGATATCAGCATGGCGGCAGCGGCATTCTCGGCGCAGGAGGCGCTCAGAAAAGCGCACAGGGAATGTCTGCCCGTCGCGAAAGCCATCTCAGCATCTTCCAGCTGGCTCTCTGCCGTTGCTAGGTAAGCGTCAGCTTCTTTCGAATCCATGCTCCCGTCTCCTCGTCGCGAGCCCAATCTCTGAACATCTGCCTCCTCTTGATTGAGAGCAATCCTTCCAGGCCGTCCCGGTCGTACAATATCCTGTAGCCTTCCAGCAGGCCGAACGAGAACGCCGTCTCAGCTTGGAGATTAGCAAGGAGGCCATCAAACGTCATGAAGACCGTTTCCACTGGCACGTCGTACTTGAACATCAGATGATACACCAGGTCGTTCAGTTCCTCTTCGATCTCCACCTCGGACACCACCAATAGGTCGATGTCGCTTTCGGGGGTGGTCTGTCCTTTCGCTAGGCTACCGAAGAGTATCACGGCCATTACGCGATCATCCCGACTCAACTCCTCGGCTATGAGCCTGGCTTTGGTCTCGGGAAGGGAGCGGTTCCGTACGATGGGCATGAACAGCGGATCGGCCTCCGCCGTCTCAGAGGGTCGAACCAATGCGTATCGATCGCCCCGACGCTCAGTGATCTGGGATTGGCAGAGTTCCTCGAGTTTCTTCGAGAGCCAGCGATGGCTAAGCTGGGTGGCGGATTTCAGTTCTCCGTAAGTCTTGGGGCCGTCCAGCAAAGACGACACTATCGTGCCCTCAGGCGTTATCTCCACCAGAGAGAGCTTCCTCTGCACACGGTAAAGTGAGCTTCACAAAGTATAAGTATCTTTGCTCTGTTCGGCTGTCATGGCTGCGAGCCTGCGAGAGAACTTTCGCGGCGGATGTGTGCAGGAGAAGCCCTGCAGGCACCATGGTCAGCTAGGATGGAATCAGATTCGCTCCCAGTGCTGCATGCTGCATGGTGCCGCCCTCAGCCTCAGGAACACCTAACGATTCGTGGCTTATGCCCTTTTTGGCGAACTCGGGCATCAATCGGTATGTCAGCTCGACCTTGGGTACGTCAGGGTGATTCTACCGGGCTCGGGAAACGGAAAGCATAACCGGGGGATAGGGCTGGATGTCGTTGGCCGAAGGCTCAGGTAGGGCGGATTGGGATATTCGACCCGCTGGTCGCTCCCTCCCCTGAGGAGACTCTCGGGACCAGCATGAAGGGATGCTCTTTGGCATTGGTCATGCGGAACTCAATTGTTCTCCTTCGATTTCCCCTGTTTCAAATCCCAAGGGCAAGCTGTTGCTCGTGGCATGCGTGGGCCTGGCCCCGGAAGTCAGTTCTACATTGCGATGCTTATGTTCCCCCTGTTGGCCGTCTGGAGAACGGCGGAGTTCGTTCCGCCCGCAAATGCCGGAGGCTCGGCGGTTAGATGGGTTTACCCATGAGGATGAACTGAGTGTCCTCCTCTGATAGCTCGCCGTTCACCCAGAATCGAACGACCTGGATGGCGGGAAGGGTGATGTCCCTGGTAGTGAATGACAGATAAGCCATCTGCCCTTTCCTGAGGCTCCCGAAGCGAACCGTCCCGAAGGGAGGGCCGTCGTTGACGTGGACGAACTCGCCCACGATTTCACGGATCTTCGGGTTCAGATACAGGCTTGAGGTCCCATCCTTGCCGAACTCTATGTCGGACACCGAATCATCGCGGTTCAGGTAGAAATCAGCGGCACCTTGGAAGACGGAGATATTCCCGTGCTCAGGTAGCCAGACCAGGGCAAATGCGCTGCAGGCACCGTATACCTCTGGGTGGGCCGAGCTTGGAACCCATGCCAGCATGTCCGAGAAGTCATAGAAGCGGACGAATAGATTGACCTTCTCCGCCTCAAACTCCTTTGTATAGGTGTAGGGCACCTTGGCTTTCAGTGTTTCGTACCCGACGTTGGCGGGCAGCCCGTTCGCCAGAGACCACATGCCACTGGAAACGGTCAGGAACCTGTACGGATCGCTGTCGGAGAGCACCGACTCATTGAAACCTTCCGTGACGTAGAGCTGTCCCATCTTGGGGCCAGTCACCCTGTAGAGATAGCAGTACTGCACGACGAGGTCTTCCACATTCTTTCTGGCCAGGATGTTGAGCGCGAATCTGTTCGGCACGCCCGCCGAAAACCTTTCAGGGTACTCCACCTTGAGGACCGTGATGCGCGATCTGGCCTTCTCGCCCAAAAAGAGCATGACCGGTACGGATGATCCGACCAGGCAGACAAGAATCACTCCGATCAGTTCCCTATCCATGCAATCACCTCGTAGCATCTCCCATGGCTCTGAGCCTCGTCTCTCCTACCTCCTTGTACAGCCTCCTCTTCACCATCAGCGTCCAGACGAGGGCTCCCGCAAGCATGCTGGTGCCCGAGACGACGAACCACTCTATCAGGAAGATCCATGCGAGCGCCCTGTCCTTGGCCCGTATGGCTTCTTGGACGACCTTGTCCAGCTCGGCTATGGCCGTTTCCATCTCTAGGGCCGCCCCCTCATAGTCCTGTTCGATGAAAAGCCTGTCGGCACGCGCCCTCTGCTCGGCCAACTCCAGTAGCTTCATCTCCACCGGCCTTATGTTCGCGCCGAACTTGTCTGCAAACTCGATCGTAGAGGTCGCATAGAGCCGGCCGTAGTAGTAGTCGCCGATCATCCCCCGGATCCGGTGGACCAGATTGAGATCGGCCGGAATCGGGACCCTGGCCGTGAAGTAGATGACGTGGGCCGTCACATCGGTGCAGTATCTCCATCTCCAGAATTCGGGGTTTCCGACCCACCTGTGGATCCAGGCGACCGACCGACCGTTCCCCGCGGGGTAGTCCCAGTATACCATCTGCTTCTTGCCCCTGTTTATGTAGACCTCTTCCGACATCCTCGTGACGACGGTCGAGCCCAGCCTTGGCCAGGGCCGATTTGCAGCTTCGATCCAGACCTCGTTCCAAGGGATGTTGTTGGTGAACTCGTGGTTGGGTATCTCGGGGATTATGTGAAAGGCGTGTTGTGAACCGTAGGGGGAGCCTCCCACCGGCTTGTCGTCAACCGGCAGTATCTCCCCAACCGGATACAGGTACCAAGAGGTGTGGCTGCCGCTCGTTGCGAACGATGATGAGTCATCAGCCATGACGAAGCTCATGCCCTTCGTCGTCACCCCCTCCACTAGCCAGTACTGGAAGTCAGTCCTCAGGTGGGAGGCATCCATGCCGTCGATGAGTACCACGTCGTAGTTGGCGAAGAACCGCTCCTTCGACCTGGGAAGGTAGAGCCTAAGTGCTCTGAACGCCTCGGCGCCCATGGACCATGCGTGCGCCGGGACCGGGATCCAGTTGATCTTCGGATCTTGGACGAAGACAGGACCGGGCGCGTTCGCCTGGTACCATGCCTTGCCTATGTGTAATAGGCGTATGACTTTCGTCTCAGGGTCGACCCTTGGCTCGGACGAGACCGTCCCAAGCTGCAGGGCGAGAGATAGTATCAGGAGAGCCGAGCCAAGTCGCCTCATGCCATTAGTCCCATGCGTTGCGTCAAAAAAAACCTTTTGTTTACCAACCAACCATCCGGTACCAACCCCGGGCAACGACACCGCCGGGTCAGGCTGGGCTGCTGACTACCAGACTGAACCTGGGGCTGCTGATCGAGTCTCCTGGCAAACGGAGAACGATCTACGTCAGTCGAAGCGCCCGATGCAACCATCGCATCGGAACCTCGTTTGCTGGCTTCGCCGAACGAAGCCGATCATCGGATCGCAGTTCATCTCGGTGAGGATGGTCGAGTATCGTGTCGTGTTCTCGTGACGTCGTGAATGGGCCCGCAGGGGCCCGGTCCCTACAGGGAGCGAATTGATACCTGGCGTGCCTACGATACGATTTTCGCGTCTAACACTTCACGCCCAGAGGAGTTGAAGGGTGCATCCGCATAATCAGCCTACACCACGCGCGCATGCATGTTCTATCGAGCTAGCTTCACGGCGGTGACCACGCCGGAGCCGACTAGCCCAATCGCACATGAGGTGGCGATCAGGAAGCCCATCCCTGGGCTTTCGAACGTCGCCGCAAAACCTAATGCTCCATTAACGCGCAAACTGATCCACCAAGTTCTGTGTGCATATACTGATGCGAGCGGACCGATAATACACATACCGCCTAACAAGAACAGGAATGCTGTCATGACATTCGTTCTTTCACTCTTGAGGAGGGTGAGGAGAGGAATGTGCAGAGTTCCGGTTATGGCTCCTACAAACACAAGGAGTATTACATCGCCAGCCATACTGTTTGTACCCATCATAAGGCCGACCCCCGTCAACGCATGATACTGCCCGACATCAAATGAGCCCCCGCGAGTTTCCATAAGGGGTTCAACCCTTTCAGCAATTACCCAAGGCAAGAAGGTCGAAACAAGAGCCAGAACGCCCGTTGCGACCCCGACGACTACGGTAACCATTGAGAACGGTTTCCTCAACTCGGCCACTGCCAAACGCTTTCCCACTCCCGAGAGGATTCCACGAACGAGAAACACAAGAGATAGAATCCAGAGAGCGAGGCCGAAGGGTAGGTAGGCACGCATAAGATCATACTGCTCGGCGGCATCGGGGTCGTAGGTTATCCGAACAGGCACTTCCATTGTAGCAAGATAGGTGCCCAACGCCAACAGAAACGCACTTAAGCAAACCAAGATGCTTGGGAACTTCGACCCCTGCATTTTTACGAAATGAATAGAACATGAACGGATATTAATCTTCAGGGCGACTTCCCCGGTTCCATCGTCCCGAATACACGCCAATCTTGTCAGGGATCTTCTCCCCGAAGGGCCACAGCGTGTAGTCTAAGGCTTCAACCTCGACGGCTTGGGGCTCTCTTAGGAGCTGGCTTGGTAGCAATCTGGAGGTTAGGATCTGCGGGGAGTAATTCCGGGGGACAACGGCAAATCGAATAACGTGAAGTAGACGTCATCGTCATCTTCGTCTATTCGCCTATCTGTTTGGCGGGGCGGCCTATCCCCAGACTATGTCCTCATCACAACATAAGAGCGGGTACCTCCCGACCCCGGAACGGCATATCGTCACCGAAAGCATCAACATGAACAAGCTGTGTACGGTGCTGGCTCGGCGTCGCCACCATCTCCGCTTTGTCTGAACAACCTCCAACATGGACTGGGAGAGTTGGAACCGTGGCTTGATGAAAGCAAGTGCCGGTACTACTACAATCAAATCAAGGGACGGAGTTCCAAACTACGAGTAGTGCTGGGAAAACCAGTTTATAGCCTTGTTCTGAGCAGAGAGATACCCATTGCGAGAAAGGAGAGGCGAATAAGCATCTCCAAAGAGGGGATATTGCACTTGCTAGACCCTGCCCCCCTTAACAAAGATGGGATAATGCGGTCAGGTTGGCTTATGGCAGTGTGTCCACGTGGTGGTCTCTTATCGTTACAGTGCAATCGTCAGGGAACTGGACGCAAGCACCACACCCTCGCATTGGGGAAAGGCGCTACCCCTCGTAGGGAGGCCTTGCTGCCATAGTCACCGCAATCGACACGATCTCTCCGGATCTCCACACGGTCAGGTTCACGCGTTGACCGCAGGAGACGTATTCCTCCACATACGCGGCCCAGTCCTCGAAGGCTAGCGTCGCGTAGCCATCAACGGCCAGTATGATGTCCTCCGCCGTGTAGGTCGTTGAACCATCGGGGGATCGACCACGGGTGGCTGCGCGCAGTCCGGCCTGCGCTGCAGGCGAGTCAGGGACCACATCTATGACAAGAAGGCCGGTCTGGAAGGGATCGATGTTAATGATGTTGTACGATCTTATCGTCTCAGGAGAAAGTTCGATCAGGGAGACGCCGATGTATGGGTGAAGGTACTCGCCCTTCTCCACCAGCGATGTCGCCACCCGCTTCACGATGTTGGAGGGCACTGCGAAGTTTATCCCGTAAGCGGTACCTGCATTGGTTATACCCACGACTTTGCCTGCAAGATCCAACAAGGGCCCTCCCGAACTCCCAGGTGCAATCGCTATGTCGAGCTGCAAGACGGGGACGATGATGGGCGGAAGGTCCAGGCGCTTCTTCACCTGGCTTATGTAGCCCGAGGAGAGGCTTGTGGCGAGCCCGAGTGGGTTTCCAATAGCGACCACCTGTTGGCCAACCCAAAGTCCCGAGGAGTTGCCAAGCCGAAGGGACCCCGCCTCGGGCGGGACGGCTGGAACCCTTATCACGGCCACGTCCGAGTAAGGATCAACCCCCACAAGCATAGCAGCAGCCCTGGACCTATCGTAGAACTGCACTTGGATCTCGGTCGCGCCGGCCACCACGTGCCAGTTGGTGAGGATGAGGTTGGAGTCGTACAGGAATCCGGATCCCTGCCCCAACGAGGTCCTGATCATGACAACGGATCGATGCGCGTATTCATAGACCCTGGCAGGGGTCTGGTTCAGCAGCTGCTCGTAGGCCTGCCTTACTTCTGCCACATCCAGAGCAAGCACCGTGACGGCGGAGTTAAGCGCCTCTATGTCGCGCCTGATCTGAACGGTTTCTGCCGACCCCTGAACCGCATCAAGCCTGATGGTCAAATTCCTTACGCCAGCCTCAAGCATGGCGAGGTTGCCTTCTAGCTTGAGGGTCGCATTGACAAGCCTCTCGAATTCTTCCATCGGCAAACCATCGTATGCCAGCCCTGCCCGAAGATTGGAGACGTTGGCGGCCAGTCTTACGAGATCCGATGCCAGCGTTTCCAGCGCCTTCGTGATCTGAGCGGTGCTACCCGACGCGGATTCGTTGGCAACCTTCAGCTCTTGAGCGAAACTGCTCAAAGCTGACTCAAGCGAATCCAGCCTTTCGGCGATCTGGGCCGTCGCGTTCCTTAGTTGGGCGAGCTCCTCATGCCTTGCCCACGAGGCGTGCAAATAGAGGCTGCCTACGGCCACGCAAACCGCGGAGGCAAGGCAAAGCACCATGACCGCAATAGTTACACGGCGAGACACGCGTTCATCCATCGATGGGAACCTCTGACCTGGGATATTAATTTTCAGGCAGGGGGCGTATCCCTGGGTGGATCTTCTACTTGTCTTTGGCCCTGAGTTGTCCCTTGGCCTGTGGGCTGGAGGATGGAAGGATCGGTGCTTTACGTTGGATGTGCTGCCTGCTCAGGGAGGGACCAGGAGAACGAGACATCCGAATGGGCTGGGGAGATCAAGGAGATCTTGGCAGGGGTCGGCAACGACAAGGACAAGCATACGTCCAGCTGGGGCGTAGGGGGTCTGGAAGGCAAGGCCCGACGATAGTGCAACCATCACCCAGTCCATATCCCCACGGCCAGCTCCCTACAGGTGGCGGAGGCCCCGCTGGCTCATCTGCAGGTTCCTCACCAAGCTTCGCACAAGTTCGTGGCAGCTGCGGAGGCCGCGGAAGAAGGTAGAGATCCCGAGATAGGAAATTCATGGTAGGAGCTTGGAAATAGAGCTATGGACTTCACAGAAGAGAAGGCTTGGAAGAAGGGTACTACCGGGAGCACAGAAGACCTACCCACGATAAACTGTAGAGAACCAAAGAAGTTGACTCCGGCCATCTAGGTTGAACACACTCGCTGTAGGTGGTGGGCCCGCAGGGATTCGGACCCTGGACCAGTCCCCCGACGCAAGTGCGTCGTCCAGGTTATGAGCCTGGCGCTCTACCAGCTAAGCTACGGGCCCTCCTTTAGATGGCGCCGCCGGCCTAGCCCCGCCGAGACAATGCTCGTGCGGTAGGGCTCGAACCTGCTTGTGGCGCAAACAGGCAGCCCTGTTTGCGTGACCACATGGTTTCCGCTTGATGGCCGAACCGGACACCAAGTAACAGCCATGCGCTCCAGGCGGGCTCCGAACCGGAACCCCTCTACCAACTGAGCTACGGCGGCACCACGCGATCCAGCCTAACCCGGCGAGTCAGTTAAATATTTTCCCCGAGGCTTAGCCCGAGCGGGATCGTCGTCAGAAACGCTTTCACGGGAGGCCACCGGCATCCGGAAGGCCGCCCGCAACAACCAAGGCAACCACCCGAGCCTCCAGCCCGCCTCGAATGCTGTGGTTCGGCCGGCAGCCTGTCCGCAAGCGATGCCGAAGCGCTGCTCGGCCGTCGCCGCCTCCTTCAGTTGGACCGCGATCGTTCACGCTGGTTGGCGGGTCGCTGCTTTCGTGGGTCTATGGCCTTTTCCGAGAGCGGAGACTATGGGACGTCTGCCGACCCAGTTCGACTTTAACGCTTGGGCCAACTCCACCATCACGCGATAGGGGTCCGAGGCCCTGATGATCGCGCTCGCCGCGCCAACACCCTCCATTCCAAGCCGCAGCGCAGCAGAAACATCTTTGGCCGTTGCTATGCCCGCCCCGCATGCCACACGGATCTCGGGTTTCACGGCTTTCGCGGCCTGCAGCGAGGCTGTTATGATCTCCGGCCTAGCGTTGGATATTGCGCGTCCGCTGCCGATGAGGTCGGGATGTTCGACCAAGATCATGTCGGGATTGAATCGCGAGACCGTGGCACACAACTCTGGGCTGTCCGTGCATACGCACGAAAGTAGCCCGACCTCCTTAGCCCTGCGCACGGCCGCCTCTATCTGGCCGGCTTGTAGCCTCTTCTCGGCGTGGTTGATGAGCGTCCCCACAGCCCCTGCCTCCTTCACCGCCTCCGGCAGGACATGTCCCGTGTGGCTTCCGGGTTTGATGGGGTCGATGTGTTGGGCGAACACCGGTATGCCGACCTCCTTTGATATGGCCGCGATATCGGTGAACTGTGGGATGAGAACTATGCTGATTCCGGTCTTCGCACTGGCTCTCTTGGCCAGAACGGCAAGCCTCAGCGCGTTTCTGCCCGTGCCCTCGAGGTATGCCTTAAGCCCAACCAGCAGAAAGGGCAGGCGGATGGCCATTCGCGATGCCGTCCTCATTGACGTGCCACAACACCAAACGGTGGGCGGGAGTTTAACGCTTTTTCCGTCCGTGCAAGTTGCGTGCAAAGACCGGGCCCCGTCCGGCGACCCGCATCAGTTTTATTCGCCGCGTCTGAGCCGAGGGCTTCGTCAGGGAGAAATTGACGATCCTTGCGCGCGACCGGAAGCTGTTCCTCGCTCTTCTTTTCAACTTCGGTATTTTCGGCACCACCGTGGCGATCATAGGCGCAGCCGTTCCGAAGGTGATAAGCCAGTTTGAATGGAGCTATCTGTCCACGGGGATGGTCGTCTCGGCTTCGTCCGTGGGATACTTCGCATCCTCGTTCATCTCGGGCCTCCTGATCCACAGGCTTGGGGCCAAGAGGGTTCTGCTTCTTGGGCTTTTCTTGCAGGCGTGCGGCCTCGCCTGCTTCGGTGCCTCCCCAAGCGTGGTCGTCAATCTGGCAGCGGCCCTGATGATGGGCCTGGGGCAAGGCGGCACCGAGGTTGTGACGAACTTCTGCGTCGTGCGGATGGAGACACCGGGGCAGAGCAGGTTGATGAACTTGATGCACGCTGCGTTCCCGGTCGGCGCAATAGCGGGGCCCATCATGATCGGCGGGCTCATCGCGGCGGGCCGGAGTTGGCAGTGGGTATTCAGGGGAATGTCGGTTGCATGTCTGGCGATGGCCGGGGGATTCGCGGTCTTATCATTCGGGGGCATGAACGCGACCGGGCAGGAGCGGGGGTCCGCCCGGATGCCAAGCCTCCTGCAAAGCCCACTGCTCGTGTTCCTCGCGCTGACCATATTCCTCTACGTGGGTTCAGAGATCGGCGTGTCGGCCTGGATCGGCGAGTACTACGTCAAGGTCCTCGGCACTTCGGCGTCCACCGGGGCATACATGGTATCGGTTTTCTGGGCGGGAATCTTGGTCGGGCGCCTTCTGGTCTCCATGGCCTACAGAAGCTCGCGGCAGGCCGAGCTTCTGCTCTCCGTGTGTGCGCTTTCGGTCCTATCACTCGCGGGGTCCCTGTCGATTGGATCGCCGTTGCCGGCGGGTCTGGGTTTTCTTACATGCGGGCTATTGTTCTCCGCCATATACCCGGTGGTCATGTCTTTGACCGGGCAGCACTTTGAGGGTGCCCAGGGCATGGCCATAGGGATCGTGTCCACCGCAGGAGGGGTCGGCTCCTTCGTATCGCCGTTCGCCATGGCCGCGGTAGCCAACACCTACGGGATCCAGACGGGGTTTATCTTCTATGTCGCCACGGCGCTTGGAATGGCCGCGACGGCGGTCGGGGTCCTTTACCTTGTGCGGAAAGATGGAGGCCCGGGCGGCCAAGGCTAGGATCCAAAGATGGGCATGAATGGCAGGTGGGCTGAGGCCCATAATCGGCCTGGGTTATCGGCCTGGGCGCACTCATGTTTTCGGCCGGAGAGAGTGCAGGCGGAATGTCCGGCTTGCATGGGCAAATGGACGCGTTGGCCTGACGATGACCGCGGCGGTCCGCGGGCTTGAACAAGGCAGGCGGCCCACCGGAGGCAATGGGCCGGTGGGTCAAGGAGACTTGCGTTGCAAGATCATGTTCTTCCGCGACGCGAATGGCCCGGCCGTCCACAAGGACTGGGCCAGGTCATCGGGGGGTCGCGCCAGACGCTTGCTGAGGATCTCCAGCGCAAGCTCGGGGAAGTCCGTGATAATTGCGTAAACCCCTAGCTCGGCCAGCTTCTTCATGCCATCGACCTCGTTGACGGTGTAGACGAAGACGGCCAGGCCGAAGCGATGGGCCTTCTCGACAAGTTGACCATTGGCCCTGGACAAGGGGCATCCGACCGCGCCGCAGACGCCCGGGTCAAGGGATGCTATGTTATCTTGGGAGATGCCCAGCGCCAAGGTCCTTACACTCGGCTGGATCTTTCTTGCCTCGCCTAGCCGGGCATGGTTGAAGTCGAATATGATCACGTGATCAAGGTAACCGTGTTCCAGCACCTTGTCGATGACCTGCCGCGGGCTTGCGCTCTTCAGCTCGATGCAGAGATCGGCCTTTCCCCTGACCAGCTCCAACGCCTCATCAAGGGTGGGAACCGGCTCGCCTCGGAACCTAGGCCCGAACCATGATCCCGCGTCGAGCGTGCGGATCTGGGCGAGGGACATTTCGGAGATGAGGCCCTTCCCATTCGTGGTCCTCGACACATCCGGATCGTGGATGACAACGATCTCGCCGTCGGAGCTGGTGTGGACGTCGACCTCGACCATCCTAGCCCCTATTTCCAGCGCCGCCTGAATCGAGGATATGGTGTTCTCCGGGGCAACTCCCGAGGCCCCGCGATGAGCCACCACCAAAGGTCCCGGTCCAACCAGCAAATTCTAATGCACCTCGCAGGCCCAGCGTCACGGGGCAGGGGCCATGATTGGCGGCTTCTGGCTTCGCATCACGTATAGCTCCGGCCTCAGGCATCTTGGCACGAAGTAGGGGTTGCGCCGCCTCTCCGCGATCTTAGCGGGGTCCAGCTCGGCGACCACCATGGCCTCCCCGTTGCCGGGCTCCCGGGTAAACGCGACCACCTTTCCGTCGGGGCCGAAAACCCCGGCCCACCCCGGGAACTTGATCTTGCTGCCTTCCTGCTTGGTCTTCCTACGCCTTCCCGCATTGTTCGCTACGATCCCGTAGGCCCCGTGGATGTAACAGTGGACCCTGTAGGTGAGCCCCGTCGGATCCTCCTCCGGAAAGGTTGCGCGCGGGCCGGTTTCGTAGGCAAAGGGCATTACGAAGATCTCGGCCCCTTTGAAGAATAGGGTCCGCGCCATCTCGCTGAAGAGGGAGTCGTAGCATATCGTTATGCCGATCCTCGCCTTCCCAATGTCGATGGGCTCTATCTCGTAGCCGCCTCGCCAGTACAGGTATTCTATGCCGGGCATGTGGATCTTCCTCTGCTTGCCAAGCATCCCCTCGCCGTTCACCACGACCTGCGTGTTGTAGACGATGTCCGCCTCCTTCTCCAAGATGCCGAAGCACAGGATGGTGTTCAGCTCGCCGGCAACCCTCGTCAGGCGCTCAACGGAGGGACCCGGCACGGACTCCGCTACGTCCCACGCGTGGGATGAGTGGAAATACCCGCTCACGCCCAGCTCGGGGAATAGAATGAACTCCGCCCCTTGGGAGGCAGCCTTCT
>CAZJVP010000080.1:0-1893 GCA_964549615.1 uncultured Thermococci archaeon
TGGACGGTCCCGTCCTTCCCCTTTTGACGAGTGCGGTGGAGATCGGCGACCTTGCGCGAAGGGCATCGATGGCTCAGTACGGCAGGATCCACGGAGGCCGCTCATCCCGGATGCTCTCCGGCAAGGACGAGGCTGGCCGGGCCTTGCAGGGACATCTCCACGCTTCCTACCTGCCCACGGACGAGGACGGGGACGGTTGGATCGACCACCTGACCGTTTGGGCTTGCGGCGGCCTGGACGCCGAAGACCAGGAGGCCCTAGCGAGGGTACGCGTCCTCCACGCGGGTGGGCGCAGGCCGCCGGTCAACCTCGTCCTCCAAGGCATGGGGAATCCCGAAGACTTCGATGCGCCGATCTTCTCACTCGCGGCGACATGGCAGTCTGCGACGCCTTTCGTCCTGGTCCGCCACCCCAAGCTCCGGGGGAACACCCGGGGAGGCCAGAGGCCCAAGGAGTGGGTCGATGCGCCGGCCGACCAGGTACGTCTGGAGCTGCGCCGCCGCGGGTTCCCCGAACCCGAGGAGGTGACACCCGTCGGGCGGGCGCAACTGAGGGGACGATCCCTTCCCTGGCTTGCTTTCCGCCGTTGGCGCGGGAAGGGTGCCTTTGCCGGGCAAGCCCACGGTTTCGTCCTGCGTTTTGCGCAGCCCGTCCGGGGACCCATCGCGCTTGGATATGGCGCGCACTTCGGGCTCGGCCTCTTCATACCGCAGGAGGGACCCTATGGGAGAGGTGAGAAACGAGGACGGGGAGACACTAACTGTCCCCGCCCGGATGCTGAATGAGTTCACGTACTGTCCGCGCCTCTTCTACCTCGAATACGTGCAGGGCGAGTGGCAAGACAGCGCGGACACGGTTGAGGGCTCGCACGCCCACCGCCGGGTGCAGGACGAGGCCGGCAGGGTTCCACAGCCGGGCGAAGGGGCCTGCGAGGAACGGATACATGCCCGGTCCGTTTACCTATCCGCCCCGCGATTGGGGCTCAGCGCCCGCATCGACCTCCTCGAGGGTTCTGGCAACGCGGTTACCCCGGTCGACTACAAGCGAGGCCGGAAGCCCGAAACGGCGGAGGGGGCTTACGAGCCAGAGCGGGTCCAGCTCTGCGCGCAAGGACTGATCCTTCGAGAGAACGGGTACGAGTGCAACGGCGGAATTCTCTACTTTGCGCAGTCCAAGGAACGGGTTGCCGTCCCCTTCACGGACGCTCTCGTGCAGCGCACCCTAGAACTCCTAGGAGACCTCCGCAGGGCCGCCTCCGGATCTGGGATCCCTCCTCCGCTTGTGGACAGCCCCAAATGCCCCCGCTGCTCCCTAGTGACGATCTGCCTCCCCGACGAGGTGAACTGGGTCGCATCAGCGCCCGCGGAAAGGCGCGATGTTGAGGTGAGGCGCCTCTTCCCGGCACGCGATGATGCCCTGCCTGTCTATGTCCAGGCCCAGGGCGCCACCGTCACGAAGCGAGGCGAGGTCCTGGCCGTGCAGGAGAGGGGGAAGGCCCTCGCAGAGGTCCGGCTTCTTGGGGTCTCCCAGCTCTGCATCTTCGGAAATGTCCAGGTCACGGCTCAGGCGCTTCGCGAGCTGTGCGACCGTGGCATCCCGATCTGCCACTTCTCCTTTGGCGGCTGGTTCTACGGCCTCACGCACGGGTTAATCCACAAGAATGTTGAACTCAGAATCGCCCAGTATCGTAACGCCTTCGACCAGTCGGCCTGCCTGTCGATTGCGCGTAGGTTCGTGGAGGGCAAGATCCGGAACCAGCGGACGATGCTGCGCAGGAACGCGGCGGAGGTCCCGCGGTCCGCGCTCAGGGAGCTGTCACGTCTTTGCAGGCTAGCTGCTTGCGCGCCAGATCTCGACGCGCTAGTCGGCATCGAGGGCGCCGCGGCCCAGGTT
>CAZJVP010000081.1:0-86891 GCA_964549615.1 uncultured Thermococci archaeon
TTGTGCGGCAGTTTGCCATCCTTGCTCTTTCAGCAAGCATCGCGGGAACGGCCTGCGCCTCGGCCCTAGAAGACGGACGGATCGGAATACTGTACGTGGGTTGTATTGCCCGTTCGCGTCCTTTCTGGGACATGAGGTATGACCCACTGTTTTCCATCACCTTCGTGCAGGCCACGCTTCGAGACTGGGCGGCCTGGGGCCCAATACAGCAGGCAACGGCGGAGCCGCAGGTGTACAGAATGGTCAGGCTATACATGCCGCGTTCCTACTCCCAAATGATCTCGCGGTTCGACCTGATAGTTCTGTCAAACGCAAATCGCGAAGCGGTGGGGCCCGGAAACATCGAGATGCTGGCCAAGGGCGTGCGGGAGGGCGGAATGGCTCTCCTGATGTCGGGGGGGTGGGAGAGCTTCGGCGGTGCCTTCGCGCGCCCGGATTGGGGAACGACCTCTATTGGGCAGCTCCTCCCGACCATCGATGGCGGCAACATCTGGGTGGAGTACCCCCGCGGCGGACTTTACCTTATCATCGACAAGAACAACCATGAGTTCATCAGGAGCATCCCCTGGGAAAGGGAGAAAGCCCCGTTCATGTCCAACTTCCACCACAACCTGGTCAGATCCAAGGAGGGGGCCGAGGTCCTTGCCCACGTCCGGGGCCCGGGCTTTGATGACCACCCGGCGATGGTCACCTGGGAGCTTGAGGGCAAGAACCGGGTCTTCGCCCTGACTGGCGAGATCCACACCATGGCATACGGGCCCTGGCCGTACTATCTGGATTTCGGGGCCAACCTCATGATATACCTTGAGCGCCGCCCGGTCCCCCAGGACATCGACATGGTACATTCGCTGAGGACCAAGATGTACGCGGTCGCCATAAGGAGGTCGCTGCTGATGAGCCTTTTGGAGTTCTGCGACTCGTTTGGGGCGAACACGGGGAAGATCATACTCCGAATAGACGAGCTTGACAACATGGTGGCACGGGCAAAACCGCTATACCTGGATCTCCGCTTTGAAGAGACCTTGGATGCCTACAGGAAGGTTGAGGAGGGCCTCGAGATTGTCGAGCAGGACGCAATCCGGCTCAAGGATACGACGCTCCTTTGGGTCTACCTCATCGAGTGGCTTGCCGTCACAGGAACCTCGATCATCTGTGGGTTCGTCTTGTGGTCGTTCATGGTCCGCCGGAGGCTATACAGGGAGGTTGGAACCACAATCCTGCGAAGCCGCGAGATGGCTCGGATGGGCTCCTCTTAGCCAGCTTGGACCAAGGACGGACAATGGCCCTTTGGCGTGAAAAGGCAGCGAACACGGAGACCAAGAGTTCAGCAAAGCCAAGAGAGCCGAGCAAGGCCATCCTGAGACGAACCAGGCCCATCCGAGACGCTCTACAGTTCCTTCAAGATCGGATGAAGCGTGAACAGGTCCACATTCACCAATATCACCCTGCAGAACGTGGCCAGGAGCCGAAGAAGTATCCTGGAAGCCCGCCCTTGCCCTGCGTATCGGCCCGGGGTATGCCTAGCGGGGCGTCGTGCCCTCCGTCAGCGGGCTCGGTGCGCCGTTTGGCCTCAACATGGCCGCGATCCACTTCGCCCTTCCGCGCCGAACCCTCCTGACCCGGTAAGGATATCCTCCACCGCGTCTAGGCTAATCTGTGACCTCCGCAGCTGCATTGCGCGCGCCCTCGGGTGGCCATAATCCCGGGAGACGCCCTCCGGCGCGAGCGAAAGGCAGCTTGACCATCTCCGGATTACGCCTCCATGCCGCGTTGCATGATCAAAGAAGAGCCGCGCTCTGGGCTCACCTTACTCCTCATCCTCGTTCAATACCAAGGTGACTTTCTCCTGTTTCTTGCCCAGATCCGCCTTGACCCCGCATGGATTCCTCACCAAGATGGATCCGGTGACGTCGAACAGCCCGTGATCTCCCTCGGCATCCTCCACCGTGATGACGGGCCTAGCCCTGTCATCCTCCACAAGGCATCGGACGAAGTCGATCCCGCCGAGTCTGCTCGTTATGTCGGTTTTGAACAGGTGAATCCAGATGGGCGCCCATGCTCCCCGGTAGGCTCGATTCCTGGCAACGTTTCTCAGCCTGCAATTGACGAACCGAACCCTGGCTCCGCCCGCCGACTTGTCCTGAACCTTGATGCCGTAGCCCTCGGTGTTCTCGATCGTGCAGTCGCGGAACTCGATGAGCCCGCCGGGACCATCGTCCCTGACCTTAGCAACCCGCACCCCAGACCCCCTCCTGCTGGCCACCCGGCAGTTGTCAAACAGAACCTGCACATCTCCCGACTCGGCCCTCATATTGGCGAGGAAGACCTCGATGCCGTCTCCGTAGTTGTCGAGGAAAGAGCAGTTGCGGAAGACGACGTCCCTCACCCTCTCCTGGGGGGAATCCGGCTCGATGTCCACGCCGGAGGACGGAGGCGTGCCCCACGTGTTGCTGAAGACGCTGTTCTCCACAAGCAGGCCGTCGACGCTGATGATGCTGATGCCCTGGCGATAGTTGTTATCACACACGACATCCCGTATGTGGATGTCCTTGCAGTATCTCTGCCTGCTCCCTCCGCCGATGTAGATCCCGTCCCCTCCGCTGTCGCGAAGGGTCACGCCGAAGACCTTGACGTTCGTGCAGCCCACGACGGAGAGGGCCATGCGCCATTCCGCCTTCGGGTACTGCCCAAACCACCGATCCCAGTTGAAGTCGACCAGCACCTTTCCGACGATGTAGTCCTCCTTCTGCATCCGGATCGTCGCCTCGTAGCCGCGGATGGTCAAGTTCGAGAGATCTTTCGCTGTGAACACGCTGTCCCCGCTGCCGTGGTACTCCCCCCTCTTGGCGGTAACAACCGTGCCGGGCTCAAGCACAAGCTCCTGGTTACCGGCGAGGCGGATCGGCCTGACGACCCAGTCCCTTGTCATGTTTGGAATCAGGAGCCTTCTTGCCCCGGAGTCGATCGCCCTCTGAAGTGCGTCCGTCGAGTCCTCCTCGTCGAATCCCCACCAGGCCGCGTTTGCCACCTTCCTCTGCCCCGATGCAACCTCCCTCACCGCCCGAGGGCTCCGAACGTTGCCTGGAATTCTCATGTTACCTCGTCCCATGATCAGACCTCGCCCAAAGGAACATGTACCTCCGCGCAGCCTTCGCCCGCGGTTCGCCTGAACGAATCAGTTCCCATTTTGGCCTTGGGCCGATCGGAGTCACGCCCCAGTTCATGGTCCATGTCCTCGCCCTCCCATTCCTCTCAGCAAAGGTTATCCTCCGACTCGCACTCGAACATCATTCCCACCAGCTTCTTGAGATGCCTGTCCAGATCGATTCCCGCGCTTAGGTCCCACAGACACGTCTTCATCTGCCGCATGGCCAGCACGGACACGATCCAGCTCTGCGTCCAGCCGCTCTCCACGGACCAGACGCCCCACCCGGCATCCGCGTTGCTGCCCCAGTAGTCCCATTTCTGGAAGTCGGAGGCCCTGCACCATGCGCCGTCAAGTTCGGGATGTCTCTCAGAAGTCATCTGTATCCGGCAGAGGAACCGAGCAAGCCTGTCCTCCGCCCGGACAAAGAGCGCCTCGCCGGTAGCGACTGCGGCCTCGTGCAGGCCCAGGAACGCGAAGTTGCTCGTGTACAGCATGTCGCAGATGGGATCGCCGTTTTGCTGCAGCACGGTCGCCTCGTGCCTGCCATAGTCCTCGTTTGACTTGGGAGGACCATAAGACCCCTTGCCCGGGCCGCCGAGCTCCTCGCGGATGGCCCCGCAGCGGTCCTGTTGGGCGGACACCTCCCTGCCCATGAGCCTGAGCCATTCACGGTTCTCGCGCGTATCCTCAACTCGCACGAGCCAGGCAAGGGGAAGGATCATTCGCGCACGTTCCTGAGCGATGCCATTGGTCCACCTCCACTCGCCCGGATAGGCCTCCATCATCATCCGGATACCCGTCCTCGCTTTGGACAGGAACGGCTCGTACCGTGTCTGTCGAAAAGCCCACAGATAGCAGGCCCACAGGTACGCCTCGTAATGAGGGGCATAGAAGATCTCGGGACGGTTGTAGAAGTGACGCCAGCCCCTCTCCTGAAGCTCCGGCTCCTCGAGCCTCCATCCCCGAAAGCCCTTCGAGCCTGTGGTGCGCAGGTTGGCGAGCAGGCAGCGTAGCAGAGGCTCGTTCCATCTCTCGCACCGCAGCATGGATATGGCGGCGACCATCCCTAGCATGGCCCGCGCGTTGTCGTCCCCATAGTAGATCGAGTCGGCCGGCGGCGAAACACCCCAGCTCAGCAAGCCAAACGAAGGACTCTTGGGATCAGCCCGGGGTCCCTTCGCGAAAACCGATCTGAAGAAGATGTAATCCAACAGATTGCGGGCGATCCTCGGACCGGGATGGCCTTTCCGGATCAGCCCGCCGAAGGAGAGGGCCCCCGCGCCCTCGCCGATGCAGTCAGCTCTCAGGCTCCGATGCATGAGCTGGGTTCCATCGGGATTGATCAGCGACGCAAAGCCCTCCATCAGTCCGCCTCTGCCATCTTTGGCGGGTCCTTCCCAGGAGGTGGGGGATCGGCCCCCTTGGGCAACTGCCCCGGTCGTGCCGAGCTCTTCGCCCAAGAGTAGGCCCGAGTTGATGAACCACTCAAGACCGCGGCGGAAGGCAAGCCTCTCAGCGTTCCGGGGCAACATCCCTTCTTTCCCATATGACGGTCTCACTGTTGGGACCCACGTGAACTCGGGAATTCCTCTTCCGGGAGCCAACAGTCCCAAGATGGTCTGCCAGATGAACTTCCAAGCCTGCGTCGGGCTGTACCGTGCCGTGACGAAGTGGCTCAGCTTCGTCGAGGCGATCAGCGCGTCGTAGCGGGGGTGTCTGAACAGGAGCGGATAAGCCTCCTTGGGCAGGCCATAGACCGCCCGGTCCAGGCCCGCGACCCTCCCGATGGCAAGAAGCGGATCTTCGGCCCGCATCGGCAAGAACCGACAAGCATGCAGGTCCAAGATCGTCAAGCGACCAAGGAGGGGATCAAACGCATCGGACGTAACGATCCCTCTTTCCCACTCGGCAGCCCGGGGCGGGCCGATCTCAACCCCTGGCAACGACGCTGGGAACTCGATGTATGTGCGAACTCCGCGTTCTGCCGCCTTCGTGAGGATGGTCTCATCGACCTCGGTCGTGGTGACGGGATAGCCATCGGCCATGATCAGAAGTCCGCCGCCGCTGGGGACACCGTCGACGGCCTCATCGGGTGCGTCAAAGCGAGGAAATCGATACCCGCTGGACGCGAGCACGGCGTATAGGTCGTTGTCCGGACTGCAGCTGAAGCCGAGGGGCAACTCGGAGCGCACCATAATGATTCAAACCCGCCGGGAAACCCGACAGAAAAATTCGTCCCTGCTCGCGGCAGACCGAAATGGTCTCACGGGAACGACCCTTCGATGTGGCTCGATCGAGAGCAAGAATGGAAGGACGGAATGGGCACGCCCGTAACCCTGTAGATGTTAATGCTACCCGTCGTGGGGGTGAGCCAAATCCTTCGGGTGGCCGAAGGAGCCGGTCGTACTGCAGGCATGATCCCGTGCGTCCTGCCAGCCCAGAATCCCGGACGCGACCCATGCGAGGGGAGAGGCCAACGGCAACCCAGGAAATCCTTTCAACGAGCGGGGCCAACCGCCGGCGAAGGAAGGCGGACGCCGATCGATCCCGAGAAGCTTAATAAGGTGCTGGGGACAGGCTGCGGAAATAATCCGAGGCGAGAAGATGATATCGGCTGCTGATCGTGAGATCCTGCGCGACCTTGCCAATCGCGTGGCCGAGATAGCGGCGCTGCCAATCCAGGAGGAGCGTCGAGAGCTCTGGAAGGCTCATAACAGCCTTCAGCCAACACGGCCAATGATGCTCATCTTCCCTGAGGGATCGTGGGAGGAGCTCTTGCCCAACGAGAGCCTCAAGTGCGAAGGGGAGGAGGCGCGCCGCATCGAGTTCGATCTGCGGCACCGCATATACAAGCACGAGCACTTCCAAGATGATGCGGTCACGGAGGGGGAGTGGATTGTCCAGAAGGTGATCCACAATTCGGGCTGGGGCCTGGAGGGCAAACGGATCCCCAGCCCTGAGGCGCGCGGGGCATGGAAATTCGACCCAGTCATCCAAGCGCCGTCGGACCTGAAGAAACTGCGCTTTCCCCAGATCACCTATGACAAGGAGGCCACGGAGCGAAAGCTGGGGGAGTTCCAGGATCTTTTCGGCGGCATCCTCGAAGTCAAGCTCAAGGGGGTCGCACACATCTCCTATCACTTGATGAGCCAGTACACCAGCTGGCGGGGGCTCAGGCAGATGATGACCGACATGTACCGGCAGCCCAAGATGCTTCACGAGGCCATGGCCTTCCTGGTGGAGGGCCACCGACGCATCCTGCAACAGTACATCGACCAGAACCTGCTCTCGCTGAACAACGACGGCACTTATCACAGCTCCGGCGGGAACGGCTACACGGACGAGCTGCCCAAGCCTGGTTTTGATCCCAACCGCGTCCGGCCATGCGACATGTGGGCCAGCGCCGAGTCGCAGGAGTTGGCACAGGTGGGCCCCAAGCAACATGCGGAGTTTGCCCTCCGGTACGAGAAACAACTGCTGAAGCCCTTCGGGCTGAACGGCTACGGCTGCTGCGAGGACCTGACCCTCAAACTGGACGATGTCTTCACCATCCCTAACATCCGCAGAATCTCCATCTCACCTTTTGCAGATGTCGACAAGTGCGCGCCCAAACTCGGCGGAGACTACATCTTCTCGTGGAAACCGCACCCCACCCACCTTGTTGGGAAATTCGATGCGGACATGATCCGAACCTACATACGGCACACGATCGATGTCGCCCAGGAGAACGGCTGCGTGCTCGAGATCATCCTAAAGGACACCCACACGTGCGAACATCAGCCCGAACGCTTCGACCGATGGAGCCAGATAGCGAGGGAAGAGATCGAGCGCGCAAGCCGGTAGCCGTCCACGGCGATCTCGATCTCTGAATCGGGGTGGGAGAAGGTCGGGGCAAGGACCGGCGCGCAACCGTCAAACTCATTCTTCGTATGCCTTCATCGTCGCGAGCTCGCGCGGGAGGTGGATCTCCCAAGGCTCCCAGCCGATCCACTCCCCGCTAAGATAGCCATCGTATCCCGCATCCTTCAGTAGACGAACGGCCGTCCGATGGTCGATTGTCCCCCGACCGACGGGCACCAACTCTAGCTTTCCATCCCTTTCGATGCCGTCGTGGAAATGGACATGTCTTATCCAGCAACGGAGCGCCTCGAATGCTTCCGTGATGGTGGCATGCCGCGCGCGCACCGGATGCATGATGTCCCAATTGACGCCAATGCTCGGATGATTCACCCGCCGCATGACCTCGGCCACGTGCTCCGGATCGCACCATGCATCGTGGGTTTCCATGCACACGATCACCCGTCTTTCCCGGGCGCGCTCCGCGAGCGAATCCAGCGCCCTTACGACGACCCCGATCGCTTCCTCTCGAGACATATCGTCCGGGAACTTGCCTCCAAAGACGCGCAGCCGAGATACGCCTATGTCCCCCGCGAGGTCGATTCGTCGCAGCGCATCGCGGATGTTTCCTTGAACGTTCTCGGGATCAGCGAAACGGCACGATGTGGCAAGGCAGCAGATGGGAACCCTCCCGCCGGCCACCGTCTCCCGGATCTCCCGGCGAGCACTCCGAGTTGCATCGGCTTCCACGCCATGCTTGTGCCCAGCATCCAACCGTAACTCGACCCCGTCGTAGCCGAACTTTCGCGCAACCGTCAGCATCTCGGCAAGGGATAGCTCCGGACATGAAAAGCTCATGAATGAGTACTTCATGGATTTCCATCCTTCGTGTTTTTCCGTGCCGCTAGCCAGCCGCTCAAGGGCGAGAGGATAGGCCGCAGGGGACAAGCGGTGGCCCATGAAAGTATACAGCCATTCCGCGCGCGGCATTGCGTAGCCGAAAGGCGGGCCTCTTAAGTATTGCCTGAACGAGCTGAACACTTCTCGCCAAAACAGGCCGGCAAGGCCCTCAGGGTACTCGCTGAGCTTTATATGGAGGAATGCCCCGGAATAGGGGATGGAAACGAGGCCACGGGAAAAGCATACCGCCGGGCGTCCCGGTGGCTCGTCCATCTGTCTTCTCATAGCTCTCACCGCCCTATTCCGTCCCCCGGCCCTCGCAAACGGAGAGACCGAAAGAATATCCGTCTTCCTGATCGGCGAGACCCACCCATCTCTCAACCCCCTCACCGGCTATTTCGCCGAGGACCCTCTCTTTAGATACAGCCTGGAGCGAATCCCAAGTGGGCTGACCGACCCCGAGAGACAGAGGCTCGATCGCCTCTACTATCCCCGCACGCGGGAGGTTCTCCTTGAGTCTTACGATATGCTATTCTTCTCTGATGCCCGCATCCAGCACTTCACCCCCAGGCAGTTCCACGATCTTGACTACGCCTTCAGGGAGGCCGGCATGCCATCGTTCTGGAGCTTCGGCCCTGCATATGGCAAGGCGATCCAGAACAACATCCTTTCCGAGGCTCTGCCCATCTCCGCCTATGACGGATACTACCACCGCCCTTGGCGCGTGGTCTTCCGCAGGGAAAGAGATCCCGTGTTTCTGCCCTTCATCTCCTTGGGCATGGAGAGCATTCCGGGTGAGGCATATGCCAAGATGAGCACGCGGCAAGGTTCGACCATCTGGGCAGATATGCAGCCCCTGAATTTGCCCTGGATGGTGTCTTGGAGGCCGGGCCAAGACGGCGGGCTGACATGGGTTAATGCGGACGAGCTCAACCTGTATTGGTGGGGACTTGAGGCAAGCGTAAGGGGATGCAATCCGTACGCCATCGACATGGTCACGAACCTCGTTCTCTACTCGGTGGGGGGGCAACTTGTGACCGACGTCCTCGCTAGGCGCGACGCAAGGCAAAGGATCTCGGCGTTCATGGCCCAAAAGTCGAGCGTAATCTCGCTGCTGGAATGGGCCGACCTATTCGGGACCAACACCCTGCCACTTTCCACCGCGCTGATGCAGCTTGACTCTTCCCTCGAGAGGGCAACGGACCGCTACCTGGCCCAGGACTACGCTGCGTCGATCTCCCTAATGGAAGAGACGGACCAGCAACTGGCCGAGCTAGGCACGCGCGCGATCCGGCTCAAGGATGAAGCGCTCTTTTGGGTCTACCTGTCGGAGTGGTCGGCGGTGACGTCAACCGGGATCGTCACGGGGCTGGTGCTCTGGACGCTGATGGTGCGAAGGAGAATGTACAGGGCAGTCGGGGTGACCAAGCCCAAGTCCTTGACATAGCGTTGGGCCTGCGCGAACCCGGCCAACCCTCTCGCGCACCGGAGGCAGTTGCGCCGTAATCAGCGACGCCGCGTCACGGCCTCAAACAGCAGCAGTTCGGAGCATTGATCGGGTTTGGCACGGATCTTCAGGCCCTCGCTCCTCAACCTCCCACCTGCGAGTACGCGTTGAGCCCCACTTCTGTCAAAGCTCACCGTATACCGACGCTTCCCGTCAAGGCCTTTAGGCCTGAATATGTACTCACCTTCCTCCTTGCGCAAGTGAACGACGGTGGCCCATCCCCGGGTCCCGTCCCGAGATACAAATTCCATGGCCAGCCAATCCCCCGACTCGACTCCGCCCGCCTCGCTGACTGGTGCATGATGGTATACCCGGCAGGTGCAGAGCATGGGCCTGATGAAGCTCTTGTAGATGCGCGCGAAATGGGCGAACCTAGACTTGGCCTCAGGCCCAAATTCATCAACGCTCTGGGGCAGGATTGTGGTGAAGAACATCGGGGTCAGTCCCAGGGCGTACGCGCCGCGCAGCGACGTATCCAGATCCGGCATATCCGTAGGGCGGGAAAGGCCGAACGCGTTCACCAAGATCTCGGGCGGCAAGAAGACGCTCAAGCCTGCGAGCCTTCGGAAGGAGTTGAGCTGTCCGCCCGCATCGCTTGTGAAGTGCTCGTGGAACGTTCCCACCGTCGCCAAGTCCAGCCGGTATCCTCCCGCAGAGGCCTGTTGCAGGATGAGATGCGGGTACTTCGTCCGAAGGCGATCGAAGATTCCGTAGAATGCCTCATAGTACCGCATATAGTCGCTCTCGACCATCCTGGCCCTGCCGCGAGGCTTCTGTCCGCCGCCGGCTCCAGGAGGACAGTGAACGATGCCATTCGAATCATGTCTGTACAGGTCCAGCCCATAGTGTTCGATGATGCGGACCAGCTCCGACTCCATGTACATCGCAGCCTCGGGCACGGTGAGATCCAAGTTGAATCGGATGAACCACTCCGGGTGATCCCTGAACACCTGGCTCTCCTTCCAGAAGCCTACCGGTGTCCCAGCGTCCCAAACCGCACAGGTGTCGCCGTCACGGCCCCCCTCCGTCTCAAAGTAAAGGCCGAAGAGCAGTCCCTTGCTATGGGCGTACTCGATTAGCGGGCCCAAGCCGCGTGGAAAACGGACTCTGTGGGGAACCAACCAATTGCCGTACCCGGAGACCCACGTGGGACCGTCGAGGATGAACACCTCCAGCCCCGCGGATGCGGCAACGTCGATGCACTTCATGATGTTGGCCTCATTGAACGCCTCCCCGGGATAGTGACAGATCGCCCAATCCCCGGGCACGAGGTACTGGCTTAGAAATGCACGGTTCGGGTCGCGGGGAGGGATAACGCTGCGCCGGATGTGGTCATGCATGGCGTGGACCGCCGCATCGAAATCACCCTTGACGCACCCCAGATGCACGGTGGGGGTCTGCACGGTCTCCCCGGGCCCCAACACGCGCAGCGCTTTCGGCGCAATCGGCTCGATCTTGAACGAAACCCCCTTTCCGCGGTGAAACTCCATCTTGTAGTTGGCCGGCCAGGCGAGCTGCCCGAAGAAGTACTCACCTTTCGAGGGATTCCGGAGAACGAAGTAGGGATCGTCCCACAAACGGTCCGTGTCGTTGCGAAAGACATTGGCTCCTTTGTTCAGGGGTTCCCAGCCGAACCATCCCTCCCAGCCAACCTCCCTGCGAAGCGAGTGGCCCAGATTGAGCGGGGCATCCCTTCGCCAGAGACGGCCGGCCCAGGGAGCCAGTCCCGTCAGCGCCACGGGGCCGTCGTGGCGATTCGTGATGTCCAGCCAACGCGTCATCACCGGCGTCCCATCCACGACGGTGTGCACCCTTACGTCGATAGGGCGGACCTTGTTGGCAAGATCAACCACGAAGTGGTGATGGCCTTTGGGGGCCTCTTCCAACTCGGAGCCAGATAGGAAATGCCAGCCCGTGGCGAGCACCTCCTCAGGCTCATCGACCGAACCAGCGTACTTGAACCTAACCTCGAAAGCCTCGGAGTCCCAGAGGCGCTTGGCACGCGTGCCGACGACGACCGACCAAAGCCTCCCGCACCAACGGCCACCAACCATGGATTCCACGTAGACCGCTCCGCCGCTCGTGAAAACCACTTGATGCTCGGGCCCGCTGCACGGTGCAATCCCACATTCCCCAGCCGGTTCAGGGCGCAGGCCCCCGGTCATCCTGTCGCGCCTGCGGCTTCTGGCCTTGCTTGATTCCACCGACCTCACGCTCTTTTTGCTCCCGGCGGTTGCACCACCCATTGATAACTGGCAGTGGCATCAAAGCAGCCCTTATCGCCTGCCCGTGCGATCTGGTGCGGTCGACCGGGGCAGAGGCCATCGTCAACGTCATGTTCACGTTATGGCTGGCCGCGGAAGGTATCTGGAAGAGAACCGTCCCGACTGCGTCTCTGATCGCAGACCCACGACCCCGACGATCCTCGTCGCCCAGAAGTCCAACCAAGTCCAACGGGATTCTTTCGGCCAAGTCGGCGAGCACCGTGCTGCGGGAGCGGGAGATGCCATAAAGTTAAGAGCCGCCAAGCTTGCGTCGGTGGCGTGTCTGTTCCGAAGACTTGGCTTGCGCGCAGCGAGGTGTACGGCGAAGCCATCCGGGATTGGGTGCAGCTCAGCCGCTACCGCTTCGATTTCGTGACCCACGTGCCCCCGCTGAAGGAGTGGATGACCCGGCTTCGATCCATCGGCAGCAGGCCGATTCCGTATGTCACGATGTATCAACAGCCCATGTCTTGCACCTACCAGGGCATCGATCTGAGGAAGCATACGGACTGGATCGAGGTCGACCGAGCCGGAAACTGGAAGAGAACCAGCTTCTGGGATAGCGAGGACCAGAAGAACTGGTACATCACATGCCCCAACACCGCTGGCTACGTTGATGCCATCCTCAAACACGTCTCGTCCCTCATGGAGGCCGGGGCGGCAGGCATATTTGTCGATAACGTAGGGATCAGGCAGAAGTGTTTCGGCCCCGAGTACGGCGTCCACGAGCATGCCTTCCCGGACCAGACGGAGGCCTTCGCGGCGTTGCTGGGGAAGGCAAGGGAGGTGGTGCGGAAGCATGATCCGGAGGGGGTTCTGTTGCTGAATTCCGCCAGCCCCGATACCCTGCCGGACGAGTTTTGGGCGAACGCAGACGCCGACATGGCGGAGTCCTACATATGCACTTGGGTTTCGGACAAGCGCTGGCTCGACTGGCACGGACAATGGAACTCCATGGGCCGAAAGGTATCCAGATGGATCGACAAGGGCAAGGCCGTTCTAGCCCTGAGCTACCTTGGGCACACGAAAAACCCCATCAAGGACGATGCCTACTTCTGCTACTGTTCGGCCCGTCTTTCGGGCTTCCTCTGGTCGGCCGGCGGAGACATCCTCAAAGGCGACCTGGCAGAGGTTCTCTACAGCGTGCGTCTCGGCCCGGCCGTCGGACCGGAGATGGAGAAGGACGGGATACATTACAGAGAGTTCGAGCAAGGTGTGATCGCCGTGAACCCTGAGAAAGAACCTAGGAACATCTCCCTCTCCGGTCGCCCCGGCCACAGGATTCTGGACCTTTATGATCAGTCGGTCGTGTCAAACTGGGGTCGGAATGCCACGGTGGTTATCCCGCCGGAGTCCGGCCGTGTGTACCTGTACGAGCCAGGAGAACCGTGCCCTGACCCTGAGCCCCACATGCTCAAAATATCAACCTTACCAGCACTTGGCAACGTCAAGTTCCTCGTCGACGGGGTTGAGACCTTCACGCATAGCGGGCGCTGGACCACGGCCTATGAGAAGGGCCCCGCGTTCGGAACAGTGACCTTGAAGTACGGAAGGCCGGGGAAGCACGTGGTCGAAGCTGCGGACGTGAGGGCCAAGGGCCTTGAGATCTCAAAAGGCTATGGCTCGATCGAGAAGCTTGGGCAGCTCATGGACCCTGCCGAGCCCACGAAGCCGATGAAAGGAACCGCTTACCGCTTCGCAGGGTGGAGGCTTGAGAAACGGACCATTGCGTCCAGAACGATCACGGCCCACGTTGAGGATGAGACCCACCTCGTTGCTTTGTACGCCAGATGCCCCAGGCGCATGCGCAAGAGAAAGCCGCAAGCCCGCCATGAACGGCCGTCATGACCCAGCTCGACGGAAACGGGCCCGCATGATCCAACAGACATACACATCGATGGACGCACACACTTGTATTCCCACGCCCGGCCGCACCTTTTTTCAAGGCCGCGTGATACGCGCCAACGCCTTGAGATTTCCGGCGGTCCGGCGTGCGGTGTGGCTGGCCTTTTCGGTGGCCCTCCTCGCTTTTGCGCACGCAAAGGTTGATCCGTCCTCTGGCGTGATCAGGGTCATTTCCATCGGCGAATCGTATTATCCTGAGACGAGGTTGCCCTTCATGCTCAGAGCGGATCCCAGGATATCGTACCAGCCCGTCCCGACCAACTGGTACGAGGGAACATTTCAGGCCGTCGGACGAGACCGAAAGGACGCCGAGAAATTCCTGCGTCTGTACATCCCCCGCACCTACGAGAGGTTCGTCGAGGGCTACGACGTGATCCTGCTGTCCGACTTTGAGGTGGACATCATACCGCCTGAGCAGTTCGTCTGGATGGAGGTGTCCGTGCGCCAAGACGGCATGGGCATAGGCAAATATGAGATGAACTATGATCCAGCGCACTGGCGCACCTTCGACCTCTTCAGGACACTGGCCGTCTACGACGCTTTTCCGACGGATCTAATCTGGGGAAAGGAGTTCAGCGGGGTTGGGCTCTATGCCGTTCGGATGGAGGCGACGGGCAGGCCGCATCCTATCCTGGATCTACCCAACATGATCAACGACAGGATTCCTGTCGACATAGGCAGCGGCAAGGCTGGCTACGAGCAGCCACGGCCCGGAGCGCTCGTGATCGCGAGGTATGCGCCCAACGACGAGCCCGGCATCATCCTTCGAAGATACGGGGAGGGCAACGCCATGACCTGCGTGCCGGGCCACGACACCATCGACTGGAGCCTTTCCGAGTACTGGCCCTACACGGTCGATTTCTGGATCAACCAAGTCTGGTACCTTGCGGGCATAGAAATCCCCAGCGACATCGGATCGATCCACAACCTCCGGCAAGAATTCCTTTCATATTCCGCGCAGAGAACCCTCGCCCTTTCCACGATCGATTTCATCGAGAGATTCGGCGCCCGAACCGGAGCGCTGTATGAAAGGCTTGCTGAGACGGACCGCAAGAAGATGCAGGCTGACGAACTCTACAGGAAAGACAGGCTGGAAGACAGCGTGGACATGATGGAGCAGGCCCTGGAAGGCCTGCGGCAGGTCGCGGCTGAGTCGGTCAAGGTCAAGGCGGCCACGCTCATCTGGATCTACTCGGTGGAGTGGGCGGCGGTGAGCGGTACCGGGGTCCTGACTGGCCTGATCCTTTGGACCCTCATGATCAGAAGGCGTTTTTACCGCGAGGCGGGCCTAACCAGGTCCGGTTGAGACTGGAGGCTTCTGCCGCGCAGTCCAGTCAAGCCCGCCGCGCGAGGTGTCGGGGGAAGCCATGGGACCCGGTCGCGGGCCGAAACCAAGCCTCCCGCCGCAAGGCTGCGGCTGATCGCTGAACCGCCATCGGCGTTGAAGGCACGCGCAAGCCCCTGGCAACCCGATGACTCTGATTTCGATCGCGAGAACGAGAACATGTACGTCTCAGCATGGAGAAGAAATCCATGGCGAATGTGCTTGAAGGGACTGCCCTTGCGGAGGCTCGGACAAACCCCAGCAGGGAACCCCAGCCGCTCGGCCAGCCGGGGCCGCCCACGTCAATGCTGCTGGGTTGCGAGAAGACTTATAAGATTCGATTCCGGGTTCCGGGGAGGCGAACGAAGCTTCACGGGAATGGTGCTCCGCAAAGGGCGGGGAAGGGGCGGCTTGGTCGCCAAGACATGAAACTTCTCACAGCGACAACCAACCCGGCGGAGGCCACTGGGCACGAAACTCGACAACTCATACAGTCACGACGCATCGCATTGAGCACGCAGGCGAAATGACATGAAAGACCTTGCGATCAGGACGGATGGCCTGACGAAGACATTCGGGGATTTCGTGGCGGTCGACCACGTGACCTTCGAGGTGAAGAAGGGCGAGATCTTCGGTTTTCTGGGGCCGAACGGAGCCGGGAAATCAACGACCATAAGGATGCTATGCACCCTGAGCAGGCCCACCGAGGGCACTGCAACCGTGGCTGGCTACGACATCGTGAAAGAGGACGCAAAGGTTAGGGAGCACATAGGCCTGGTCTCCGAGAAGATGATAATGTACAACGAGCTCACCGCCAAGGAAAACCTGAGCCTCTTCGGGAGGATGTACGACATACCGAAGGATGTCTTGGAGACGAGGATACGTGAACTGCTGCAGTTCGTGCACTTGGAGAAGTGGGCAGACAACAGGATAGGGACGTTTTCAACCGGCATGAAACAGAGGATAAACGTCATCCGCGCCATGCTGAACCAGCCGGAGATCCTTTTCCTCGACGAGCCCACGCTCGGGCTGGACCCGGCCTCGACCGCTGAGATCCGGGAATTGATTCGAGAGATCAACGCGGAGAGCGGGACCACGATGATCCTCACGACCCACATGATGGTCGAGGCAGACATGCTGTGCGGCAGGATAGGCATAATCGATCGCGGGAAGATCGTTGCGCTCGACACGCCTGCGAACCTGAAGAAGATCGTTTCCGGTACCGACACCACCATACTGGAGTTTGAGATCCCCCATATCGGCCCCTCCCTCATTGCAGCGATCAGGTCGCTTGAATGCGTCGGCTCGATCGTGCAGGCCGATGAAACCCACGTGAAGGTCCATGCCAAGGGAGACGATTCATTCGACGTCCTGGTGGACACCATACGGAGGGAGGGAGGCAGGATCAAGACTGTAAGGAACCTCGAGCCGTCACTGGAGGACGTCTTCCTCCACATAACTGGCCGAGAGGTGAGGGACAAGGTTTCCGACGAGGCCAAGGCACCGCACATGAGGGGGCCACGGCACGGATGGGATCGTGTCAACGAGAGGGTGAGGCGGTAGCATGGGCGCGAGGAGGGTGTTGCGACACAGCGTATGGATTTGCTGGAAGGATCTGCTCGAGTTCTCAAGGAGCAGACTAAGGCTGACGATGCTCGTCCTGATGCCGCTGTTCATGATGGGCATGGTGGGATTCATATTCCCGTCGAGCAGCACCATGAAGCACCAGCCGGTGGCGATTGCGAACCAGGATGAGGGAGCAACTGCCGCAACGCCCAGCGGTGGCCCCGCTTACATCTCGTACGGCAGCATCTTCTTGGGCCAACTTGAGATGATGAACAACCAGACGGGAATGATGGACCTCAGCACCGCCAAGGACTTCGACGAGATAAGGCGCAAGATCCAAGATGGGAAGATCAGCGGCGGGATCATCATACCCTCCAACTTCACATCGGAGATGTTGTCAGGAAAACAGGGCCAGATATCGGTCATAACCGACCAGTCCAACCCCCAGATATCGTTGATGATCCAAACCACGCTCTCTAAGACGATCGAGTCCATGGGCACCCAGCTGGCAATCCAGAACCTCAACAGCACATACCACGTCCCCCTCGCCCGAGCGATCGCGATCATCAAGCCCTATGACGTCCAATTCAAGGGCGTCGTCCCCGGAGAGCCGAACTACTTCGAGTTCGTCGCGCCGGGGATCATCTCGATGGTGGTGATGATGTCGCTGATGACTGGGCTCCCGCACGCGATCTCGTACGAGAAGGACATGGGAACCCTAGACGGGATGTTGGTCGCCCCCATAAACCGGCTCTCGATCATCCTCGGCAAGGTCATTGCCCAGACCGTCAGGGGCATGGTGCAGGGCTTCATAATCTTCGTGCTCGCCGTCTTCCTCTTCGGGGTCGTCATCTACGGCAGCATACCGCTGGTGATAGGACTCATCCTCCTGACCGTATTCAGCTTCGTTGGACTCGGGATACTGATCACGTCCTTTGCTGACAAGGAGGAGACGGCCACGATGGTCATGATGACGCTGATGTTCCCGATGATGTTCATGAGCGGCGTTTTCTTCCCGATTCAGCAGATGCCGTGGTATATGCAGGATGTGTCGCGGCTTCTGCCCCTGACGTATGCAGCCAGGGCGCTCAGGAAGGTCGTGGTTCTCGGCGCGGGAGTGTCGGCAGTATCAACCGAGATCGCCGTGCTCTTCGGATTCGGGCTGGTGCTACTGCTCATAGCCCTGCCCATGTTCAAAGCCGCAATGAGCAGGTAGTGGCAAGGGTCATCTGCCCGATGCAAGCAGCATATACCTCAGAGTGAGGCGGACCGACTTCCTGCGACTCGGGACATATCCTGATGCAAAGCACTAAGCCGCTGCACCCGCTAGGTCCCACTCGCCCGGAAAGAGGGAGCACACAAAATCCTCACAACCGATACGGACTTCAGAGGATTATGCGAAGCAGGGAGTTCGGGTACCTGAACCCAGTGCTCAGGAGGGTACTGGCACCCTCGGACAGGGGACCGTCCAACAACACGGAGTACGTGGCGGATCGCCTCAAGCCCGCCCTTGCCTAGCCAGGGGCTGACTGCCCGAGAAAGATATCAGGACGCGGTGGCATGGAGGATGGGGCTGGAAAGGATAGGAAGGCTTGCCTAGGGGCGATTCGAGGTGCTTCATGCTAACGCTGACGAGCGACGGGCCCCAAGGTACGTGTGCAAGCGTACGTCAGCAACCGGTCGATGGCTGAGGGCATATCATGCACGCCGTTCACCCGTCGCAGTAGCGGTCTGGATTGTCCTAGCCTCCGCCGTGCTCGGGTTAATCGCCCCGGGCCGCTGCGCCTCGACCCAGAGCGAAAACGCCCAGATATCAGGCTTCCTGATGGGGCACTCCCAGTGGATCTGGGCCAACCCATTCCGCATCCTTTTCATCCGCGACCCCTTGTTTCGCCACGCGATCTATCCGCTTCCTCCCTTCATCTCGGAACAGGACAAGACAAAGCTCGACAGGGTCTACTACCCGCGGACGAGGGATCTGCTCATCAACAACTACGATCTCATGGTCTTCCACGACATAAGGACGCCCTTCACTGCGAGGCAGGTGTATGACCTCGACTACGCCTTCAGGGAAGCCGGGATGACAGCGATGTGCGGCCTATGCCTAGGCTGGGACTATGCATGGCAACCGACCATACTGGCGGACGTGCTGCCGATATCCGAACACGGTAGCGTGAGCCCCTTCTTCAGACCGTACTACGTCAAGTTCCGCAAGGAAAGGGATCCCGTGTTCCTCCCGTTCATCGAACTTGGGATCGAAAGGGTCGTCGGGGACCAGTACTGCCAGATGCGCGCCAAAGAAGGAGCAACCGTATGGGGAGATGTCAAGCCCTACGACATCCCTTGGATGGTGTCGTGGAGGCCCGGCGGCACGGATTCCGGGATGCAGTGGGTCGTCTCACACACGTTCGAAAGTTGGTGGGCGGAGGAGAATAACCCCTACGCGCTTGACGTGGCGACGAACATGATCTTCTACTCGCTTGGACGGCCCCTCGTGAGCGACATACACCTGAGGAGGGAGGCTCGACGCCTCTTCACGAACTTCCAGACACAGAAATCGATCGTGCTCTCCATGATGGAGTGGGCGGAGAACTTCGGTGCCAACGTCGCCTCCATCTCCGAGAGGCTGAACGACCTGGAACGGGACATGGATGAAGCCCGAGCGCACTACATACAGCAGGACTATCCGGCAGCGATCTTCTTCCTCGAATCCCTATCGGCCATCGTTGAGGGGATCACCCGGGATGCTTTGCATCTGAAGGACCAAGCCATGTTCTGGGTGTACACATCCGAATGGCTCATTGTGACCGCCACCGGAATCCTCGCTGGGGCCGCGGTCTGGAGCCTCATGCTTAGAAGGATGATGTACTTGCAGGTTGGCACCACGAAGCTGCAGCGTTGATTCTACCGCCGCATCCTGCGCCCGCCGTCCGAGGACCATGACACTTAACAGGCATGTGCCAGACGAACGGTCGCGCCGAAGGACAGGAGGATGAAGGTAGCAGGACCTGCCCTTGACGCAAACCCCTCGGAGTGTGAAAAAATGGCAAAGCTTCTCAAGCTACCGAATAGGCCTCCGTTCAGAGAGCTGGCCGCCGAATACCCGCGGGCTTTCAGCACCACGAAGGGCCTCAGGCTAAGAATATTGAAGCGGCCCAAGCCCGGTTACTCGATCAACGCCCAGGGCAATCGATGCGCCATCGAGTGTGGAAGCACATCGGACCTGATGCGGGCCCTTGGCCAGTGGCTGTCGCGCGGCCCGGTCGAAGCCGCCGAAGAGCCTTGCATGACCTTCAGGGGACTGATGATAGACAGCTCACGAAACGCCGTGATGAAGCCCTCGATCCTCAAGGCAGCGATGCTGAGGCTAGCACTCTTCGGCTACAACGCCCTGTGTCTCTACACGGAGGACACGTACGAGGTAGCCGGCCACCCCGAATTCGGATACCTTCGGGGAAGGTACACGCAAGCCGAGCTGCGGGACCTTGACCGGTACGCGGCAAAGCTGGGGATCGAGATGTTTCCGTGCATCCAGACGCTGGGCCACATGGAGCAGATACTCAGCCACTCCAGCTACTCACACCTTCGGGACGACAACCACATCCTGAACCTGAAGCTGAAGGAGACGTACGAGTTCATAGAGTGCCTGGTTGAGAGTGCTTCGAAGCCCTATGCAAGCAGGAGAATCCACCTTGGGCTGGATGAAACTTGGGGCCTTAGCCGCGGAAGGGCGTTCGTCCCCAACACGCCCATCGATCCCAGAAACGACTATCTGAACCACGTCAGCTGGTTAGCCGAACTGTGCAGGAAGAAGGGCCTTAACCCCATGATGTGGGGGGACATCGTGATAGGCATGAGCGGGACGGAGGCCTTCTCGGAAGAGCAGGCGGCCAGGCTGCCGAGGGACATGAAGATGGTCTTCTGGAACTACTACAGCTCGGATCCCGAGTACTACCGCACGACGATCAGGAAGTACAGGCAGATGGGGTTCGAGCCGATGGTGGCGCCCGGCCTCTGGAGCTGGGGACGTCTCTGGTCGTCCCAATACGTGACGGACATCTCTGCCTCCCACTTTATGTGCGTCGCACGTGAGGAGGGCATCAAGGAAGCCCTCATGACTATGTGGGGCGATTCGGGCCACGAAACTCCCTTCGCCTCCAACTACCCCGCAATTGCCCAGTTCGCCGATGATTGCTGGCGACAAAATCCCGATAGGCACGATACCGAGGCACTGGTGAAAGCTGTCTGCGGCACGCCCTTCGACGTGTACACGTTCCCGGGCAGACTCGACCACTTCCCGGGCCGGGAGGAGGAGAGCATCAAGTCCCGTGCCAACTTAAGCGAGTGCATTCTCTGGGACGATCCCCTGCTAGGCATCTTCGCCAGACATTACGCAGGCGCCGAGCTCGGCCCCCACTTCGAGAAACTCGCATCCCAGATAGCGCAGGCGACGAGAAAGGCATCACCCGACGATGCGAGGCTCTTTGCTTACGCACGAAGTCTGGCATCGGTCGTAGCGGCCAAATGCGACCTGCACAACGCTGCCCGAGAAGCCTACTTAGCCAATGACCGCCAGCGGGTGGCCAGAGTTTCGAGACAAATCCCCGACGTTATCGCGAGGACAAGGAAGTTGTTGAGGGCGCACACCGCGGTCTGGTTGGAGGAGCGCAAGCCCTTCGGCTTGGAGGTTCTGCAGATCCGCTACGGGGGGCAGTTGGTCCGGCTGGCTGAGATGAAGTCCCGGCTGGATGCATACCTAGCAGGCAAGATCGAAAGAATAGAGGAGTTCGATGAACCGACCGTCAAGCTCTGGCCCGACCCCGCGCGCTTCCATGGCACGCACGGAAGGGTAGCAACAATCTCCACCGTGAGGTGAGCCCGCCATAACGCGACGCGAGGTGCTCTATCGCCTTCAACCACAAGGCACCCCGGATGGACCGCAAAGCCGATTCCGCATCTCAACCCCGATGAGGGAGCAAGAGCCGCGCCTGGACCTAGTCCTTGCGCGGGCCCCTCACTCTCTTTTCGTAGTATTCGGGCAGGTACCTCTTGACCAGTTCCTCCATTTCCTCAGGCGATATCGCGGTGGTCCGCCCGTGCACATCGTACTGGTCCTTGACCCACCTCATTATCTTCACGAGCTTCGTCTTCTTTAGCCGCTCCTCCCCCTCCAGGCCGAGGAACTCGTTGACCCAGTACTGCACACCGTCAGCCCCGCTCTTATCCGTGATCGAGACCGTCGGAGGCCTCTTCAGAAGAGCGGTCGTGTCGAAAATGTTGTACACCCGCTCATCCGCGTAGAGGCCCATCGCGTGTATGCCTGCGTGGGTCATGTTGAAGTCCCTTCCGACGAACGGGTAGTTCCTCGCCGGCGGCGTCCCGATGACCTTCTCGTAGTACTCCGCGATGTCCGTAATGGCCGTCGTGTCGATGCCGCAGGTGTCGCCCATGAGGCTGATGTACTCGATTATGGCTCCCTCTAGGGGCGGGTTTCCCGTCCTTTCCCCGAACCCCAGCAGCGTGGCATTCACGCAGTTGCAACCGTAAAGCCAGCTGCTGACGGCGTTGATGTGGACCTTGTGGAAATCGTTGTGGCCATGCCACTCCAGCCTTTCCGGCGGAATCCCTCCCTCGTGTACGATCTTGTAGACGAGCTTCGGGATGCTGCGCGGTAGCGCCACGCCGGGGTAGGTCAAACCAAATCCCATCGTGTCGCAGAGCCTCACCTTGACCTTCATCTCTTCGGGAAGATCCTGCGATATCTCGGCCAGTCTCTGAACCAACGGAATGACGAAACCATCAATGTCGGCCCTCGTCACATCCTC
Source organism: uncultured Thermococci archaeon (assembly GCA_964549615.1). Lineage (GTDB taxonomy): Archaea > CAYQAE01 > CAYQAE01 > CAYVLA01 > CAYVLA01 > CAYVLA01. The sequence goes on from CAZJVP010000081.1 coordinate 22,277, forward strand.
GAGGTGGCACCGGGGACGTATCCCAGCGTCGACGGCGGCCTTGACCACGGAAAGATAGTTTTCCAACACGGTCCTGCGGTCTTTCCGCAGCTTGTAGAAGATGTGGTAGTCCGAACACGAAGTGAGTATCCCGGTCTCAGGCAGCTCAAGTTTTCTCACCCAGGACAAGTCACCTTCATCCGCCCTGATCCAGCCCGTGATGCGGGGAAACTCGTATCCCAAGTCCTTCACGGCCGAGACCGCTTCCCTGTCCTTCTGGCTGTAGACGAAGAACTCCGACATTCGGACGATCCCCCGCGGCCCGCTCAGGCGCGACAACAGCTCGAAAAGGTCGACGATCTGCTTCACCGTGTACGGTGGCCTGGCCTGCTGTCCGTCGCGGAAGGTCGTGTCGCTGATGTGCAGGTCCCTCCTCAGCGCCTCATTCGGGTCGAACTCCACAAGCCTGCCGTCGATCTCCTCATGGATCTTCCCCGTGAACACGATTCGCGGGGGCAGCCTGTGGGGGAAAAGGTCCTCGAGCAGGTTTGGGGCCTCCACGTCCTTGAGCTCGCGCATCTGTTCCCCTCTCCGAATCAGCCCAGTTGGGACCCCTTGTAGATAATGTTTTCCAACATGCAGAGACGCCCGATTCGACGCGCTCGAAGGTCTTGGGCTTGAGGTTGATCCCATAACTAGACAACTCAGAAAGGTCGAAGCGTTCCTAGCCCTCTGAGAACCTGCTTTGTGGCGCGCTTGGATCCCGTTAGCACTCCTGCAATCTCGTCGTCCCGACTGGCCTGTAGATCTTCCTTCGGATCATGAGGCTCCAGACCACGAGACCGGCGATCATTGCTGTCGACGTCACGACCAACCATTCCAGCACGAAGACCCAGAATAGCGCCTCGTCCTTGACGCGAACAGCCTGGTCAGCGATGGAGTCAAGCGCCGAGGAGGCATCATCCATCAGGGAGATCGATGCGCCATATTCCTGATCCAAGAAATGATCAAGCGCGACGGCAACGTGGGCGTCGAGACCAACGAGGGCCTCGGAAAGGGAAAGGGTGTTGGCGCCAAACGAATCCGCCCATTCCAGCATGGAGATGACCGCGAGCTTCTTGGACCTGAAGGATGAGATCCGACCCCTTGCGTCCCGTCTGACGAGGATATCTTGGACCGGATGCCTTTCCAGCGAGTGAAGGACGAGGTTTGTGACAAGGTCGATTGCGTAGGGATTGCTGCCCCTTGACTGGGGAGCCACCCCCCACCAGTAGGGATCGAACTCGTCGGCAGTTGCCCAAGACACTCCGGCGTGCGCATCCACCTTCCAGGAGGCCAACCAAGGAGTCCCAGCGGGCTGGATATCCGCCCAGACCACCGCGCCCTGCTTCACCTCCATCCGGGCGTGGGCTCCTCCGACGACGTTCTCCATGCCCAACGCGACAAACGGGAGGAAGACGGGCTCCCGCTCCTTGCGGAACACAACGTGCCATGGTCTGTGGATGTAGCTCTGCAGGGGGATCGTCGATATCGGCAGCACATCGAAGACCGTGGCGGTGTACCAGTTCTCCGACCCGTGCGAAATGGCCCAATAGGATGGCATGCCAGCCTCTCTGCACACATATTCCAGGTCGGCAAACTGCTTGGTCGTGAAATGATCGAGGCGCGGATCGACGAAGAAGACGATGTCGTACTTCTCGGAGAACACCTCCTTCGAGCGGGGGTAGTAGAGCCGATCCATCTTCCTCCTCTCCTCAATCGTGAGGCCCGACGGCTGCAAGTCGGCCACGTAGGTGAAAAGCGGGTCTTCGCTGAAGAAGCTGGACAGGGGACATCTGCCCGGCGTAACGGAGCCGAGCAAGAAGCAGGAGATCCTCTTCTGGCCACCCAATGCAAGTCCGTTGCAGAGAAGGACCGAGCAAAGCATGCACGTAACACAAATCCGGCTTCTCATACGGATCTTGATCCGGCCGTTCCACGACCCCATCCGACCTGCAGCCGAATGCTGCCGATCAATTAGCATAGTTTGATCCGCCCAAAGAGCTTCATCCGACGCATAGCTCCCGCCTAGGGCTCCCAAAGGGTCGCGGCTATGTACCTCTCGCCTTCGGGGTGATCGTTGAAGTAGTAGACGGTGACGATCCTACCATCGGTGCGCTGAACGGTGCGCGGGTATCCCAGATCGTGATTCCCGCCGCCGTTGCGGACGATCACGTCTGGCCCCCAGCTTTCACCGTCGTCGTTGCTCAGCTTGGCGCGGATCTGAAATGGTGGATCGCGATACCCGTAGGTCAGACAGAGGCGTCCATCCACGAGCCTCGTCAGAGTCGGAGGATTTCCGCCCACGCCGGTGTTGGGGACGGGCCTGTTCAGGTATGCCCATGTCCGACCGTCGTCATCGGAGCAGTACAGATCGATCCAGTTCCGCCCGGACTCCCGGCACCGCACGGCCACGAGGATGCGTCCGCCGGGAAGGCGTACGCTCGCCGGCATTATGGAGAAGCCCCTCGGCTCCGGGCCGATCCATGAGACAAACCTGAAGCTCCTCCCGCCGTCCTTCGTCCTCGCACAGAACACGCGGCCCTCATCCCCATTGCTCTTCGCGGCTGTAAGGAACAGCAAGCATTCGGACGGACCCAAGACCAGGTAGTCGGTCCGGGCCGCAATGCCTGTCAGCCCAAAGTCTGGAATGGCGAACGGGCCCCTCCAAGTGGCACAACGATCGTACGAGAAGTAGAACCAGGACCGTGCGCCAGCTGCCAAACCCGACCTAGCACACATCAACGCGAAGCCGGGATGCGAGAAGTCGATCGCATCGGGGTTTGGTTGAATGGCCTCATGCCGGAGAGCTTCGCCTACCCCAATCTCGGGGCGCATGTGTTCGTCCGCCGAAAGGCCTCTCCCTCCGGGCGTCCTGCACGGCGTTGGTGCCACCTGCCATGTCAAGCCCCCGTCCAGGCTACGCGCCTGCATGGAAACGAAAGGCTTGCCCTTGTCTCGAGCGTGGAACCCTGCATCCGCCTTGTGGTAGCCCAGAGCAAAGCCCACCACGATCTCGTCGCCCCAGGACCAGATGCCGTAGTTGGCCGGCCAGCCGGCAAAGCGACCGATCTCGCGGTACACCGTGACGTGCTGCATGACGTGCTGCATGCTGGCCTGCGTGTTCGCAGGCACTAAAAATGCGTTCGGCGCTCGGTCGATGGGCCAGAGCCGTCGGCAGTCCAAAAAGGTCAGTTCACCTGCCATGCTGCAGCCGGCTGAACTACGGAGCTTCGGGGAAGAAGGCCAGTTCCTTGACGGGCCGACCCTGCATGTCGGTGAAACGCAGGGAGAAGCCCCACTGGCCCTCTCTGTTGTATACTTTCACAAGGATTGCGGTTTCCCCTTTCTCCAAAGTCACAGGAACTATGTCGGAATCCAGATGGACGCCGCGGCTTCCTTCGTGCCTCCAGACCTCACGGCCGTTGAAACGCACCGACGCATCATCGTCGCTGCCGAACCGCAACTCCGCCTTCATCCTCCGCGGACTGTTGACCCTGCAGAAGGCATAGGCCATGGATTGTTTGACGTATTCCGCGCTGCCGAATATCTCCACCAAGCCGACCGCGCCCGCGTAGGATCTGTAGCGCCTCCACACGGCCTCGATGCCCTTTCCGGGATAGCGCGCGCGCAAGTCCACCTCGGTGTCCGGTGGGAACGAGGAGTCCAGAGAACCATTCGCTGCGTCGAAAGGGCCGATCACGTACCAAGCCGGCACAATCCCCGGGACTGGTCGCGGATCTCTGTAGAAACCCCGGGGCTGTATGCGGGCCCTTGACATGCTTCTCGGTTCACGGGTCACGCGAAGCGCACCGCTTCGAAGGATCTCTCGGTTGATCTTTCGAAGCTCTCGCACTACCGATTCATCGCTGTTCCAGCCGCGTAGATCGCCAGCTTCGTCAAGCATCGCAAATGCGATTAGGCCGGACGCGCCCTCCCTGACGAAGTCCTCGATCTGCTCCCGGATGTCTTTCGGCCTCAGCGGGCGCTGCTGGTTCACCCCTCTCTTGCTGTCCTGCGCTTCCCAGAATGCCTGGTAGATGCCGAGGAAGGGTATGCCGGGAACCCTTCTCCGCGCGTCGGTCAGAATCCACTGCGTGTCGAAGCTGTTCATGGTCCGTTCGTAGCGGTCCTTGAGGAATGGGTAGAAGTAGAAGGACATGATGTCACAGGCCCCCGGCCCGAAGTTGCGAAGCGTCGTCGCCCCCGAGTATCCGCCGCAGACCGGATGATGCCTATCATCGATCTTCCTGACGGTGCGACATAGGCCCCTCATGGCAGACAGTGCATAACCGGGGCTATCGTCCAATGCCCAGTATCCCCAAAGGTTGGGCGAATCCTTCACGCCCGCGATCTCCCGGGCAAGCGGCTCCGGCCAGAACAGGATGGTCGACAGTTCGTGATCGGCGGGCTTCGTACCTTTGGCCCCGCGGCGACAGCCCAGAAGAGCATCACGGGTCGCTTCATCGTAGCTGATCAGCTCCTCATCTAGTAGCACGGTTGCCGGGCCTGGAGCGAGATCGCCGTCCGCAATCGGGATCTCGGTTTCCTCCGCATCGATCGCGCGTCGCAGCCGTGGCCTTCCATGGATGTGACCCGCAGCCCCTCAACCGGTTCTGGACTCTGAAGAGGAAGGACCCCTAGGTCAGACCCCAGTCGATGACCTTCGTGGGACGAATCACCAAGACATCGCTTTCGTTCTCCTCGATCGGCCAGGTCTCTTTCCACTTGGGGTACTTGGCGTAGATCAGATCCCTGCCCTTCCTGAACAGGAGGCCCTTCCTCTTGAACTCAGCCCTGCCCAGTATGATGACTCCGCGGTTCTTCTCCCAGCTCAGGTACTCATCCACGATGAAGGCCACCCTATTGTTCTTGGTGATGTTTCGCCCTTTCTTGCTTTCCATATCCGTGTTGATGTAGAGAAGATCATGGTCATTCGCATAACACAAGGGCGCGACATGCGGCACTCCCTGGGGGGTAGCCGTAGCAAGCCGTCCCACCGGCTGCCCCGCGAGATATCTTTCCACAATCGCAGAGAAACTTGGCACGATCATCCCCGTCCCTGACATCGGGCTATGTTTCCCGACAACGGCTTCTCCCTCTTAAGTTTACTCGCCGCCTAAAGCCTGAAGCTTACCCTCGTGCGCCTCTGACGGGGTTCACATCCATGGAGAACGGCAGCGGATGCCATCCTTTCCGGGGACGTGCCTCGGTTGATGCTGCAGATACGACATATTGTAGGCACGAGATATTCAAGGGAGTAGACGTCGGAACCAAAGGAATCGTCCAGATTGCTGAGCTGAGGAGAGAAAGGATGCACGATCTATTGCAACACGTGCCATGCCCAGCGGCCTTGAGGGCCATTCCGCGGAGGGCATCTGCTCCCGATGCAGGATCCACAGCGTGTCCCAAGCACGCAGCAAGCCCGAGAGAGTGGAACCATTCGGGAAGTCCCGGCAGCTACAAGCCCAAGGTGTAGCACGGAAGCGGATCTGCTTCAGGGCGTCTTCGAAACCGAGAAGGCGATCTTCGCACTATGCTCTCTCGACGGGCTGGCGAATAATGGTCTTGAGCTTGGAGGGTGCACTGGTGCGGGGATCGCCAAGGTAGATCTCATGGTGGCGTCCCCTCACCTTGTACCCGCTACCGCGGATGAAATCGTGGAGCACCTTCACCGTCGGACCCTCCTCGCTGTACGGGCCGATGTGCATGACTTGTGCGCTCAGCCCTTCGTGGAAGGTTTCGAGGATGACCTCGTCAACGATGGATCCCTTCTTGTCCCTGACCCCGGGCCTGACGTCGTCCACCATCTTCTGCGTCACGAAGTCCGGCTGCCTTATCATGGATTTGAAGTTCCACTCGCTTCTTGGCGGGGCTTGTTGAAGGTCGAACGCGGTCAAATCATCCCACCACCAAAGCCCCTCTAGGGTCATGACCGTGAAGTCCTTCCCTTGCTTCTTGCAGCTGAACTTGAGTGCGTAGCTCATCGAGTAGAGGGCTTCAAGGCCAGAGCAGTAGATGTCCCCTGCGGGTTCGCCTCGGCCGAAGATGGACAAAAACTTGCCGGGCGGGACGTCTATGACCTCAGGCTTCTTGCCGGCGGTGTAGTATCTCTTCAACTCCTTCCGTAAATCGATCTTCTCCACGCCTTCGCCCCGGCTTGGAGTTCTCATAAATACTTCGACCGATCATTCTTCGAACCCGGAACCACGTCGGTGCCCGGCCTGGACCGAGACGATCGCAGGCTGAACGAGCCGAGCCGACTCAACCCGATTCGGTTGCTTGAGCCATATTTATACTACGGATTGCCCCTGTCCACCATGCAGCCGCGCTGGTTTCTGATCGGAGCCGCCCTGGTGGCGCTCTCGCTTCCCGGTGTGCAGTGCAGGATTGAGTGGCTCAAGTTCGACCAGAACCCTGTGCTGGCCGAGGGGCCAGAAGGAAGCTGGGACGGCGGGGAGGTCATCTCGGTCTCACCGCTCAGAGAGGGCGAGATCTACAGAATGTGGTACAGCGCGGACAACGGTTCCGAGCTGTCGGGCATCGGGCTGGCCACATCCGTCGATCGCATCCATTGGACCAAGAGCCCCTTCAACCCGGTGCTCTCCAATGGCCCCGACGCCTATGACTCAGGCTACGTCTTCGCCCCATGCGTGCTCCGCGATTCTGAGGGCTACAAGATGTGGTACGTGGGATCAGACCCTGAGGGCGTTTGGACGGTATGCCTAGCCACTTCCGTCGATGGCACGAGTTGGACCAAACACCCGCAGAATCCGGTTCTGACCCCTGGGCCGGGCTGGTGCGATGCCAGGAACGCTGGAGATCCGTGGGTCATCTTCGACGATGGTCTGTACAAGATGTGGTACACCGCCCTCAACAGGACCTACCTCATCGCATATGCCACATCCAGAGATGGCGTACACTGGACCAAGGTCGGGCCCGTGCTGGAGCCGTCCATGGAAGGTCCGGATTCCAGTAGCGTGAGGGGGCCGTGCGTCCTGAGAACCGCTGAAGGGTACGAGATGTGGTACAGGGGGATAGGCATCACATCACGATCCTGGACCGTGTGTTATGCGATCTCGCCCGATGGCGTCAACTGGGAAAGGTATGCGCAGAATCCGGTCTTGGAGGGACAGAGCGGCGGCTGGGATGCGAAGCTATGGTTCCCCAGGGTCATCCGTGAGGAGGACAGATACTCGATGTGGTATACGTCCACAGACAGCGGCGTGGGACAAGTTGGGTACGCATACCTCAAGATACCTGAGCAGCTGTGCGCGGCCACCGTCGCCGGTCTTGTCTTGTGCTCATGCGCTCAAGGGAGCACGCAGCACCGCAGGAATGGCTAGCCCTCGAAGTGCACGGTGACGTGGTAGACGTCGCCCTCCACCGTGTACTCGAGCCTGTGCCCCAGCTTCTTGAAGACGCGCATCATCGGCGCGTTCTCCGTCAGGACCCACGCAGTGAAACCCTTCAGGCCTTTGGCAATTGCCACCTCGATCAAACGTTCCAGGAGCTTGGTCCCCAGGCCCCTGTTCTGCCAGTCATCCCTGACGACGATGGCCACCTCCGCCATCTCGGTATTGGGTATCCGTACGTAGCTGCCCATTGCCACGATGTTCTCCATTCCGTCCTGGACCACGGTCGCGACTATGTTCATCTCGTTCTCGTAGTCGATTGCCACATAGGGCCAAACGCGCCTCAGCGGCATGGCCTTCAGATTGCCGAGGTAGCGCCTCGTCACAGCTTCCTTGGAGAGGGCATAGAAGAGATGTTGCTTCATGGTGGCATCCGAGGGGCGAATGGGGCGCAAAAGAACCTTGCTCCCGTCGCCCAGGACGACCCACTTCTCAAGTTCCGCGGGGTACTCGATCGGCGGAAAAGGAAGGACCTCTTCAGGGAGATACTTGTGATCCTTGGCCCACTGTAGCAGCTCGTTTCTGAATTTGGGGTGGGCAATGTTGATCAGCGCCAGCGCCCTCTCCCGTATCGTCTTTCCTCTCAAGCATGTCGAGCCGTACTCCGTCACGACATAGTCCGAGTCCCCCCTTGTGAGCACGACGCCAGCCCCCTCGCTGAGAAGCGCGCGTATCCTCGAGATCGTGCCCTCCTTCGCCGTGGAGGGCATAACGGTCAATGCCTTCCCCCCCTTCGCCAAACGTGCGCCCCGCATGAAGTCAGCCTGCCCGCCCAACCCGCTGTAGAAACGATATCCCAGCGAGTCCGAACATACCTGGCCCGTAAGGTCGACCTCGAGTGCCTGGTTTATCGCGACCATCTTCTCGTGCTGCGATATCACGAATGGGTCATTAACGTAGCTTGATTCATAGAACTCCACCATCGGGTTGTTGTCGATGAAATCGTAAAGCCGCCTAGTACCCATGGCGAAGGAGGCGATGATCTTACCCTTGTTCAGGGTCTTCTTGGCGCAGGTCACCGCCCCACACTCCACAAGATCCACAACGCCCTCCGTCAGAAGCTCCGTGTGAATGCCAAGGTCCTTCTTCTCCTTCAATGAATCCAGAACTGCATCCGGGACGCTACCGATCCCGATCTGCAGCGTGGACTCATCATCGACGAGTTCCGAGACATACCTCGCTATCCTCTCAGACACGATGTCCTGTTCGGGCCTCGGCGACTCGAGGATCGGCTCATCGTACTCGACGACGACATCTATGTCGTTGACGTGGATGAAACTATCGCCCAGCACCCGGGGCATGTACTTGTTCACCTGCGCAATCACCAGCTTCGCCCGCTCGGAGGCCGTCTTGGTCATTTCCACGGACACGCCGAGGCTGCAGAAACCGTGTTCGTCCGGAGGCGTCACCTGTATCAGGGCCACATCGACCGGCACCAAACCCCTTTCAACTAACCCCGGAAGATCGGACAGGAAAACCGGAGTGTAGTCGGCTCTGCCCTCCGAGACCGCTTCGCGTGTGTTCACCCCCACGAAGAAGGCGTTGAGCCTGAACCTGCCCGCGTACCTGGGATTCGCATAAGGTGCCACGCCCAGCGTGTGCACGTGCAGTATCTCGTTGTCGGATAGGTGGCTACCCAGCTCGACCAACCCATTGACGAGATATTGCGGCTCCCCGCACGCCGAGCCGATGAAGATGTGATTGCCGGTCTTGATCAGGGAGAGCGCTTCCTGGAGGCTTGACTTCTTGTCCTCATAGGACCTGCTACGAAGGTTTCTCTCAGGGGTCAACTTCGCACCCGCCCGTCACTGAGTCGAGCTTGCAGCATATTACTTTGTTTCCTTTTTTCTTTTCCAAAACGGCCGCGCGCTCTTCACGCTCTGCCTTCTCAGGGCAGGATCTGCGCCGGAAAGAATTTTATCCGTTAGGCTTGTCACCGAGTGGGATGTTCAACCCGGGGCGACTCGGATGGGTGTCCCGCGAGAGGGGACAGGATGAAACTTGAGAGCCTGTTCGCGCCGAAATCCGTCGCCCTGATCGGCGCGAGCCGGGATCCAAACAAGGTTGGCCACAGGATCCTAAAGAACATCATTGACGGCGGGTTCGAGGGTGAGATCTACCCCATCAACCCTGAGGCGCAGGAGCTACTTGGTCGAAAGTGCTACGCGAACATAGGTGATGTTCCTGGTACTGTGGACCTAGCGATCATTTGCGTCCCAGCCCGGGTCGTTCCCTCGGTGGTTGAGGGATGCGGCAGGAAAGGCGTGAAATCGCTCATCGTCATATCCGCCGGCTTCAGCGAGACGGGCAGGGATGGCACAACCCTCGAGAGGCAACTCGTCCAACTCTGCCGTAATTACGGCATGCGAATGCAAGGGCCCAACTGCCTAGGTTTGGTTAGCGTCCGCGGCAAGCTGAATGCCTCCTTCGCCTCCACGAATCCGCCGGCGGGGAACGTGGCCTTCATATCGCAAAGCGGGGCGCTGGGAAGCACGATCCTGAACTGGGCCGCGCAGCACGATGCGGGATTCACCGCGTTCGTGAGTCTGGGAAACGAGGCCGACCTCGACGCTGCGGACTTCATCGAGGCCATGGCAGAGGACGAGAAGACCAATGTCATCGCCCTCTACATAGAGGGCGTCAAGGACGGCGAGCGCTTCGTGAAGATCGCCAGCGGGATGACGCAGAGGAAGCCGGTCGTAGCTCTCAAGGCCGGCACGACCGACGTTGGCATAAGGGCAGTCTCGTCCCATACGGGCTCGCTTGCCGGATCCGATGCAGCGTTTACCGCAGCATTTAGGAAGGCGGGCATCCTGCGCGTCAATACCCTGGACGAGCTGTTCAACCTGATACTCGCCTTCGAGGCCCAACCGCTGCCTGCGGGCAGGAACGTCGTGATAGTCACCAACGGGGGAGGACCTGGAATCCTCGCGGCAGATGCGTGCGAGAAGATGGGTCTGGAGCTACCGCTCCTGGAGCGCCCATTGCTCGAGAATATGGAAGCACAACTACCTCCACAGGCAAGCATACATAACCCCATCGACGTCCTGGGGGACGCCGACGAGAAACGGTACGGGCTTGCGTTGGAGGCTGCCCTAGCAAGCAAGAACGCGGATGCCATAATCGTGGTCCTGACACCCCAAGCGATGACTCCGCAAGAGAAGATCGCGGAGGCCGTCGTCCAAGCGTCCAAGAGGTCGCGGGGCAAGCCCATCCTGGCGGTTTTCATGGGGCTGGATGACCGCTCCGCTGCGATCCAGGGCTTGAGGAAGAACAACGTGCCCAACTACAACTACCCGGAGCAGGCCGCAGCCGTGTTGGGGTCGATGTGCGCATATGCAGAGATGCGCGCAAGGATTCGGGAAGAGCCTCCGCGATTTTTGGATGTCGATGACAGACTTGCCAGACAACTGATCGCGAGCGTGAGGAAGGAGGGCAGGGTAAACCTCACCACGGAGGAATCCATGAAGCTTGTGAGCATGTATCGAATTCCAGTCCCCATGGCCGCACTGGCCCGAAGCCGCGAAGAGGCCGCACGAATCGCCGACAGTATAGGATATCCGATCGTGCTGAAGATCGTCTCGCCCGAGATAGTTCACAAGACCGACCTAGGCGGCGTTGTGCTCGACATAAGGAACCGCGAGGAACTCGAGAGGAACTACGACCTGGTCCTCCAGAGGATGAGCGTCGCGATGCCCGAGGCTACCATACGCGGAGTCCTCGTACAGAGGATGTACCCGTCGGCAAGGGAGGTTATAATCGGGGGGATTCGGGATCCCCAGTTCGGTCCCTTGTTCATGTTCGGCCTGGGGGGGATCTACGTGAATTTCCTTCGTGACGTGTCCTACGGCCTCTCGCCCCTGACCAGGACGGAAGCTATCAGAATGATTCAGGAGACCAAGGCGTATGCGCTCCTGAGGGGAGTCAGGGGGCAGCCTCCATCCGACATCGAGTCGGTGGTCGACGTCATGCTCAGGCTTTCGAACCTGATGACAAGCATCGAGGACGTAGTGGAAATGGAGATAAACCCGCTCTTCGCATACGAGAAGGGATGCTTGGCGGTTGATGTCAGGGTGACGATTTCACGCAAGGACGCGAAGGGAGGAGAGGAAGGAGGATGAAGAGCATCTACGTGATCTCCACTGGAACGCTGGCCGGGAAGAGCCTTACGGTGCTTTTCCTTGCCTTGAAAGCAAGGTCCAACGGTAAGAAGGTCGGCTACTTCAAACCCATAGGCATAGGGTCATCGCTGGACGCACGAGGCAACCTGGTTGACGAGGACGCCGAAACGATGAGGAAGATCCTGGATTTGGAGGAGAGACCCGAACTTATCTGCCCCGTCACGATACCGAGAGGGGAGTTTCTGGAGAAATACCCCGCCACGGCTGCCCGCGACTTGGCGGAGAGAATCATGGCCTCTTACAAGGCGCTGTGTGAAGGGAAGGATCTCGTATTCATCGAGGGGCCCGACCGGCTGTGGACCGGATCCTTCGCCGGCCTGCCAGCCCCTAGGGTTGCAGCCATGCTTGGTGCCGGCATGCTCTTGGTCTCGCCCTGCCAAGACGACCCCGCCGTGGACGACTTGATTCACGCGCACGACTACTGCGAGCAGAACGGAGCCATCGTCACCGGGGCTTTGCTGACGCGCATGTCTCCCGAGAGGATGGAAACGACGAAGAGGGTCATCGTTCCGTTCCTAGAAGCCCGAGGCGTAAGGGTGCTCGGCACGGTCCCGGAGGAACGAAAGCTTGCCGCGCTGACGGTGAGGGACATCCACGAGGCCATCGACGGAAAGGTCCTCGCTGGCAAGGACGGAATGGATAAGATGATTCAGAACTACCTCGTGGGCGCGATGACGATGGAAAGTGCGATGAAGTACTTCAGAAGGGCAGAGGACGAACTGGTGATAACCGGCGGCGACCGGACCGACATAATACTTGCCGCTATGGAGGCCGGGGCAGCCGCGATCGTTCTAACCGGCAATCTCCATCCCAGCATCAAGATCCTGCCCCGGGCGGACGACATGGCGATACCGATCATACTCGTTCCGCACGACACCTTCACCACGCTTGCACTGGTTCAGAAGACCATCGGAAAGATCAAGCCGGGAGATGAGAGGCGGATCGCGTTAGCGACGGACCTTTTCGAGCGCAACGTGAGATGGAACGAGATACTTTGAAGCAGGTCCCACGCGGGTCCACCGGCTGCTGGCACCCTTGGCCCCATGGTCCGGACAATCGAAGTGAGTCCAAGCAGAAGGGTCGGCGGCCAGTAAGGTGTGGCAATATTTATCATACGGGGAGGGACGCGACGAGACCCATGGAGATCAAGGAGATCACCCTAAAGGAGCTGAGGCCCAAGCAGTTCATCTCCGAGAAAGTCGAGGAAATCAGATCGATCGTCGGCAACGCCTCGGCGATCAACGCGCTGTCCGGCGGCGTCGATTCGTCTGTCGTGACCATGCTTGGGCACAAGGCACTGGGAGACAGGCTCCACACATACTTCATCGACTCCGGCCTCATGCGTCAGGATGAACCTGAAAGGGTCGTGCGACTCTTCTCCCGTCTTGGCGTGAAGGTCCAGCTGGTGGATGCGAGCAGTGACTTCTTCGAAGCGCTCAAAGGGCTGACCGACCCGGAGCAGAAGAGGGAAGCCATAACGCAGACGTTCTACAGAAAAGTCTTCGGGCGGATCGTCAGGGAGAGCGGATCGCGCTTTCTGCTTCAGGGAACGAACTACACGGATGTGGAGGAAACCGTTGCCGGCATCAAACGCCAGCACAACATTCTCGCTCAACTCGGGATCGACACGGAGAGGGAATACGGATACACCGTCGTCGAACCGCTGATCCAGCTCAGGAAGACCGCGGTCAGAAGGATTGCTAGATCGCTTGGACTGCCAGCGGAGATCTACAAGAGGCCGCCTTTTCCCGGGCCAGCGTTGGCTGCGCGAGTGATAGGCGAGGTCACGCCCGAAAGGATCGCGATCGTCAGGAAAGCCACGAGCATCGTCGAACGCGAGCTCGCACGGACCAAAGCATTCCAGTACCTTGCCATCTTGCACGAAGACAAGGTCACGGGCGTGCGCGGGGGAAAGAGAGACTTCGGGCTGCAGATCGAGGTGAGATGCTGGAACAGCAGGGATGCCAAGGTCGCATCCCCGACGAATCTGCCCTTCAGGGTTCTTGAGAGGCTTGCTCACAGGATAACCTCGGAGGTTCCAGGCGTCGTCAGCGTCACGTACAACGTAACCAGGAAGCCGCCCTCGACCATAGAAGCGGTGTAACGGCGGTCCTGGTTCTTGACACGGTCGATGCTCCAGGCCGGCGGATGGGAATGGATGACGCGAAGAACGACGCTCCCTTTTGCTCAGGTCCCGGACGGTGGAGTGCGATGTGCGCCGCCCACGGATGATCCGGCGTAAAGCCGAGTTGCAGGCAACCCGACAAGTCAGTGGTAAGAACATCTTTCAGCCACATCGGGACGCCGCGTCCGTGCCACGCAAGAAGCCGCTACCGAGGAAGTACGCGTTCTTCGGACTGCACTTCGACCTTCACCCCAGGAAGGACGATACGCAGCTCGGGGAGCACCTGACCGAGGACATGGTCACCAACCTGCTAGAGAAAGTAAAGCCGGACTATGTTCAGTACGACTGCAAGGGCCACGCCGGGTACGCAGGGTATCCGACCAAGGTCGGTTTCCCGTCCCCCGGAATAGTCAAGGACTCGTTGGCGATATGGCGGAAAGCGACCAGAAAGTTTGGCGTCGGTCTTTATGTCCACTACTCCGGGGTCTGGGATTCGGCAGCGATCGAAAACCATCCAGACTGGGCACGGATCGATGCGGATGGGAACCCAGATAAGGACTCGACCAGCACCTTTGGGCCCTACTGCGAAAGGTTGCTCATACCGCAGCTGAAGGAAGCCATCGACGCCTACGATCTCGACGGCGTATGGGTCGATGGAGATTGCTGGGCTGTCAAGCCAGACTTCAGTCCGACCGCGGTGGAGGCTTTCACCCAAGCGACCGGCATCGAGGCGATCCCGCGAAAGGCTGGGGACCCGCACTGGAAGGAGTTCCTAGAGTTCCAGAGAGAGGCCTTTAGGCAGTACGTGAGAAGGTACGTCCAAGCCCTTCACCAACACAAGCCGGGTTTCCAAGTCGCAAGCAACTGGATGTTCTCCAGCTTTGCCCCCGAGCCGATCACCATCCCAGTGGACTACATCTCCGGTGATTACTCGGCCGGGGACTCTGTGAATACCGCGCGCCTCGAGGCACGGTACATGGCCTCGACGGGAATGCCGTGGGACCTAATGGCATGGGGATTCAACAGGGGCAGGGATTCCGGCTGGTCGCTGAAGACGGCGATCCAGCTCAAACAGGAGGCCTCCGTTGTCCTATCCCAGGGCGGAGGCTTCCAGATCTATTACAACCCCACCCGGGCCGGCTGGATCGATGGCTGGATGATCAAGATCATGGCCGAGGTCGCACGATTCTGCAGAGAGCGCCAAGCGTTTTCGCACAGGACGCGGACGGTGCCTCAGGTCGCGTTGCTCCTTTCCGAGACGAGCATCCACGACAAGACGGATCGGCTCTTCGGTGGCTGGGGCGATCTTACGAGGCCGGTTGAGGGAATGCTGCACGCTCTCCTCGAGCTGCACTATTCCGTCGACATACAGGCGGAACACCAGCTTGCAGCTGCCCTTGGGAGGTATCCGCTCATCGTGATCCCGGAGTGCCACCTCATTCCTGACGATCTTCGTGAGGCCCTGATCCGGCGCGCGCAGCGTGGCGGGTCGCTCTTGCTCGTCGGAGCCGAGGCGGCACGCGCATTCGGGGACGTTCTGGGCGTGAAGATGGCCGGAGAGCCCGCGAATGCACAGGCGATGTATCTGCAAGGCGGAGACGATCTCGCCTGGCTGGGCGGGACGTGGCAGGAGGTCGAGCCGACGACAGCCCAATGGGTCGGGAGGGCCTACAGGTCCTCCGATACGAGACAGGACCCGTCGTGTGCTGCAACCGTCGGGCGACTTGGAAAGGGAATGGTGGGAGCGATATATGGGCCGTTCGGGACCGTCTTCCGTGGCTTCCATAATCCCGTGGCCAGACGATTCCTCGGAGACATAATGAAACGGCTCTTTCCCAGACCTGCGTTGACTGTGGAGGCACCGCCATGCGTGGATGTGGCCTTGAGGAAGAAACGCGGCGATTTGCTCGTCCAGATGGTCAATGCCTCGGGAATGCAGGTCGCCTCGGACTACCCGATAATAGACTACATACCGCCCGTGTCGAACCTAGTCATTGAGCTTGCGATTGGCAAAAGGCCTTCACGCGTGTGTCTTGAGCCAGGGCATGAAAGCGTCCGGGCGAACTGGTCGCGCGGGCGACTTCGCGTCAGAGTCCGGTCGCTGGATATACACTCGATCCTAGTTGTCTCTACGTAGGCATCAAGAGCCGTCCATGCGCCGGGATTCGCGAACGAAGAAGACTCCGGCGCGACTACGACAAGGATGCCTCCCAGCCAAGGCCGCCGCCATGGGGAAAAACGGTTAAGATGTCACCGGTTCCGAAGGGCGGCGGTGCAGATGAGGTCGTGGCTCGTTCGACTAGCTGTGGCAGTGGTCCTGTCGATGAGCGCCGAAGCCAGCGTGGGTGCCGATCCAGTGAGGATCCTGGGCATGGGCACCCTACTTCCGGCGGACACCCCCGTCTACCACTGGTGCAGCGATGATCCGCTCATGGCCCTGACCATCATTCCCACCAGGCTAGGGGCGATAAGCTACGAGCCCGAGGATGCGAAGAGGCTGATAAGGCTGTACTTCCCCAGGAAGCTAGACAGATCGACGGTCGATCTCCTCCTCTTCTCAGCTGGAGACGTCGTGCATTTCACGAGTTCCCAGATCGCCGCCATGACCTCGAGCGTCAAACAAGGTGTTGCCGCGATGGCAGACTGCGGGGGCACGAGCGCGATCCTTCAGTACATAGAGTCGTGGGTTGCCTCTGGGATCGACGAGATCTTCCCCAACGACGTTTCTGCGGTGCTTTCCGCGCGCTACGGGTTCTTCACGGGCACCTACCCCGGGTATTTCCTCAGGGGCATCCCGTACACCCTGAGAATACGAGAGGACGTTCCAAACAATCCTTTTTCCCCGTTCCTCGCAGTCGGGATCGAGCGCGTCCACGGGTTCGCACCCAGGAACGTTATCCCCAAGCCCGGCTCCGCGATCCTGGCCGACATGATTGGAGAGCAGGGCTTCCTGAAGGACGGGCCGCCATTTTCAGTTGCGTGGATGTACGAAGATGGTCGAACCCTCGTCGTCTCTGAGTGGTTGGGTCACCCCTTCTGGGGAGACTACGCCTCCGACATACACCAGTCGGAGAACCGCTACGGCCATGAGATGTTCCTCAACCTCGTACTCTACCTCGTCGGAAGGCCCATCTCGCAGGACATCGTCGAGATGCATCGCGCAAACCGGGATAGGGAGGAGATGCGGTTCTTGAGGGACAACGTCCTCTCCGCAATCGATTTCGCGGCCAACTTCGGGGCCAACGTCCGGATGGCCGAGAACGAACTCGCCGACGTGGACGGGCTGATGAAGGAGGCAGATGCTTTGTATCTGGAGGGCGAGTTCGGCCGAAGCTCGGAGACCGTCAGTTCGTGCATCGACAGACTGCGAGGTCTTTTCGAAAAGTCGCTTTCGCTGAAGGATAGGGCCCTCGCATCTCTCTACATGTCCGAATGGCTCGCGATCACGGGCACGCTTGTGATCTGCGGTCTGGTGTTGTACGAGATGATGGTGAGAAGAAGGATCTACAAAGTGGTCCAGACGACGAGGACCTAGCTCGTGTAGGCTGGGCCCAACGCCCCGGTGGGCCTTGGACCGTCCAGCAGGGAGCTCCCATGGCCCGGCCCAAAAAAGCAACCGCGGGGACCCAAGGCTTGATCGGCAGCGTGGCAATAGCGCGCAATGAAGGACCGGTACTGGACACACTTTTCTTCTCGCTTGGCGAGACTGGGCCGGTGTGAATTTGGACAAGAAGGATGTCCTCAAAGCGCTCCAGAAGGTCTATGATCCGGAACACCCGATCTCCGTGCTCGATCTGAAGATCGTCAGCGAAGATGATATCAGGATGCTGCCGGGCCGAATAGAGCTTGAGTTCTCGCCCACCACGCCCTTCTGCCCGATGGGCGGCGCGATCGGGGTCGTGATCAAGTACGCTCTTGAGAAGCAGCTTGGGGTCCCCGTGGACGTCAAGGTCAAGCCCGGCACGCACGTCCAAGAGAAAACCCTCAACGAGACGCTGAGCGATCCTGCCAAGTACGAGGCAGCACGAAAGAGGTTCGAAGAGCTGGGCATCATGGACCAGTGTATCCAGAGCTAGGATCGGCTGGGTGCGCAACCTGCGAGTACGAAACCTAGGCGCTCGACATGTTTCCACCTGCTGCCGCGCAGTTGGTGTAAGATCAATTGACGGATATTGCACGCGTGATGCGGTAGTTGCTGGGCTTGAAGCCCACCCCGTATGTTGTGGAGGTCGTCTCGCAAACGTAGTACTTCGTCCCGTTAACTTCGTAGAAGTCGCCTGACGCACCTGCTACCGAGACTCCAACCATCATGTGGTCCTCCTCTCCATCGCCGTTTGTGTCGACCAGTAGGAGCACGACGGGATATCCTTCGCTTCCAGCAGAACGCATTAGTCGTGCGGCAAGAACCGACGTGTCCTCGCAGTCGCCTCCTCCCTCCACCAGCGTCTCAAGCGGGTGCCTGACGTAGCCCTGGTCGGGTGCGTCGTAGATGTAGGGCAGGTACTGAACGAACTTGAGGATGTTGTTGACCCTTTGCAGATCGGTCGCAGCCTGACCATATAGATAATCCGCAAGCAGTTCGACATCATTGCACGGCGTCTGCAGGACCTTGATGAAGGATTCTTCCTCGGCGTCACTGTAATGCGGTCCGACCGCTAGTGCGATATACTCGCTTCTGTTGAACCCGGTTCCGCGCAACCCGCTCGCGCCTTTCGACCAGTGCCTCTGACCCAAGTAGAACCAATCATAGTCTCGGTATATCTCACCCGCGAGGGAAATGGCATCTTCAAACTGGCGGAGCCGCGCACTGGAATCGTTGTAGAGCCCAAGCAGCCGCTCGTTTGAGGCCGTCAGGCTTTCGAGCTCTTGCATGATCGAGCTGATGTTCCGGTTCAGACCCTCAATGTCCGCATATGCCCCGGCAAGCATCTCCTCCAACACGGCACACGTTGCCCGCGACTCAGCGAGCTGGGCAGCCGATTCCTCGAGGAGTATCTTAAGATCATCTGCTTGGCGCTGCAACAGCGCAAGCGACTCGCTTGAGTTGCAGTATTGGTACGTGAGCTCCGATAGCGTCTGATTGAGTTGGGAATTGCGGGCCAGAAGGCTCTCTTTCTCCGCGGAAAGAGAGCTCAGGTAATCCTTCAACCCATCCATCTCAACCTGCATATCGCGCAGGTTCTCCTTCTCGGTCCTCAGCTCGACGAGCGTTCTCGCCAGCTCCATTGAAATGGCGTCCCTCTCGGCCGCTACGTCTCGATACATCCCTTTCCACAAACGATGCCTTCCCGTAGCAAGGTTCTGGTACCCAGCCTGCACGGCAAAGATCAGGCATAGCCCCGAGATAACGATCAACAAGGTGCAGATCGCTCTGGATGGTGGCGACAAGGAAGACGACCTCCCGCGCTCCAGCGGCACCAGCCTCGCATCTATTAATCTCTCTCGGCTGGCCTTTTCACGCGAATGCTGGGTCCGATTCCTCGTCTCAACGCTTCCTCCAGACGTTCCTCAACTCCTCGGCGTGCCGGCGACACACCCACACTCCCCATCCACTTGCTGCATGACTCAGAAGCATCAGGTCATGCAAACGGACCATGGCGCCTGAACCCATCTTTGGAGTCGCATGGTTCACTGCAGCGCCGCGATACATGTATCGCAAGAGGATACCCCGAAACCGAAGGCTGCAAGACGACCCACCTCTACGGCCATCCATGGCCGGATCTCTCGTCGAACATTTGCGATTCAAGTAAATACCATTCCCCTGAGTTGCAAAGTCTTTTTATTGGCCGAAAGGGATCCTGATCGTCCAACGAGGAGGAGAACGAATGAGGACGGCGCTGCTCAAGGGAAAAACGCTCTACACGCCCTATGGCAGGCTTAGATGTCCTACCGGCCTGGCCGGCTCGGATGGGGACGGGCAGGCGCCGCTGTTCTCTGGCTCCACTCCTCGCGGATGCATAAGGCGACAGGGGGGCCAGATCCTCGCCGACATCTGGGACAACAAGGGCACCTGGCTCCTTGAGACCTTCATAGTCGAGATGCCGCAGACGACCGTGAAGCTCCAGGAAAAAGCCCATCCCCTTCCGAAACGCGGCACCACGACGCAGTATACTCTGACGATCCCGAAGAACATCGTGGAGTCGCTGTCGTGGAAAAAGGGGGATCGGATTAGGGTCGCCATGGTATCCGACGACACCGTCGAGATGTTCAAGAAGGCATAGCGCGGTCGAACCACCGACGCGAGGCCTTCTTTACCTATCCCCGCGGCGCTCCGAACAATCCTGCGCGAAGCTTTCGCCATCCTTCGTCCCGAACAGACCATTCCGTCTCGCTAGCCGGCCATTCCAGCCGACGGCGAGAACCGATGCAAAACGTCCCGGAAGACCACTCGTTCCCTTCGGTTCCCCGCGACTCCCTCCGATCATCCCAGGACTGGAGGCGAACGGAATCCAAAAGGTGAGCGGCCCTATGCCCATCTCACTGGGCCCAGTCAGCACACGATGGTCGCCACGTATCCACACCGACCTAAGTCTCCGTCCGAATGCTGCGGCACGAATGTCGTGAGCTCGCCGGCCGCGGCCAGGCAATGCCCGTGAAGGATCGGGGTTGGCGATGATACAGGATTGAGCGGCGGTGGCCAACGCATCAACGGGGCAATAGGTCCCTCCTACTTGGGGATCGACGGACCTGCGATCAATACGAAACAAGTGGTCAGCGACAAAGTTCACGGCAAAGCTCATTGCAGCGGCGCGGAATACCCGACTGACACATGTGTCAACCTACCGCGCCGCCGCAACAGGCGCTTCTTGCTTGAACTGGAAGACCCTGATGGTCCTCATTGATCGACACTCGAATCAGTCGAGTCCGTCGAATGCGCTGATGCATCGTGAAGCCACATCGACGGGACCGTCCTCCTTCGTAGCTTCCCAGCAGACTTGCCCACAGACCAGCCTGCAGGGGAGAGGTTTTCTGAGGTAGCCAAAGGTGCGCAGATCGATTCCGTCGCTTTGTGGTCAACGCCGTCGTGAATGCCACATGTATCAACGTCACGAAACTCGGCGAGCTAGGAAGCAAGCCGCCCAGAGCCACGGGGGCGTTTCTCCCGACGCAATTCGGAAGGTGAGCGGATTCCCGAACCTCCTTGCAAGGGATCCATTCGATGCAGCGCCGAACGCCACGCAGCCTGCGCGTGCCGGGTTGTTCCCTTGAAAGAGCAACCGACAACCTGGGCGGAACTGCAGGAAGGCGAGCAGACGCTTAAAGGAAGACCCGAATGTTCGGGTGACGTTGCCTCCCGAAAAGAAGGAAATGGCGGAAAGCTCGACTGGGCTTCGTCGGCGAGGAAATATTCTCCGCAACCTTGAACCCTCGATGCGCTTGCTATCTAGCCCTCCAAGAAGGTTGCACACGTAGGTTCATGGGCGGGGAATGATCCCGACCGGCCGAACACTGCTACCGCCCGATCCTAGGAATGCTACTCTTTCACGAGGAGAAGGGAACATTCCCTACAGGGAATGATATTTCGCGGCCTCGGCACGGCCAACCTCAGAGACTGAAGTGCTGACGCGCCCGTGCGCCGAAGGTCGCGGAAGGGCTCTTGACAGGGATGACCCGCCTCGGTGCAGTGCCACCTTCCTATCAAGGACAGGCCGCGGCGCGGAAAGCACCGACATCCGTGCCGGGAAGCCAGATGAACAATTCCCTTGATCGGCCGCAAGTTCACCGTTGAGAATCCTCTTGGGCCTTCAGCCGACCTTGAGCATGAGTGCAATACGAGACAGACGTGCACCTGGAACCGGCACCGCCAGCGCCCTGACCAGGAGGGGCGGGATTCGCGAAACGGGCAACGCACCGGATGAGACGCCGCCAAAGATATTTAATGCGCGCATTGATACTTGTATCAGGAGGCAGCTGGTTGCCGGTCACCCTCACGGGAGAGGAATACGTCGATATCATGGGCGTCCTCTTCGCCTCGCAGTACCTTTCAGGTCGAGAGTCGTACCTGCGTCTTACGCAATGGAAGGACGAGATAACGAACGTGCTGGGCCAGAACGGCTTCTCCCAAGACAAGATCGAGCAACTTTCCAAGAGATTCACGCAGAAGGTCGAGCAGATCCGCGAGCAGACGGCGGACTGGCGCGAGAAACTGTTTGAAACTACGGGGATTACCCCCGCGCCGGGCACCGAAACCACGTCCGTGAGGATGCTGGCCCAAGATAACCAGATCATCGACATGCTGGTTGACCTAGGCTTCCAGAACTCACGAAGCGATGCGATCGCGTACTTTGCCCACAAGGGGATAGAGTACCATAGGTACTGGCTCTGGCTCCATAAGGATGACATTGCAAAGGCGATAATCTCGCACAGGAAGATCGCCGATGAAATCAGGGGCAGGAGCGAGATTCCCGTCCACTGCCCAAGGTGCAAGCAGGTCCTCGCCATGCACAGCGACTATGTGATCTGGCGGTCGGGAGGCGTAAGTCCGACCACCGTCACCTGTCCGACCTGCAAGACGAGATGGACCTACGAGATCGATGTGCGGGGCAAGGTTGCCACGAGGCCCGCAACGGGTACTCGGTAGCAGCCCTGATACTTGTATCGAACGCGCGCATCGAAGGTCCCCGTTCCCCAGTTCCTCTAACCAAGCCGAGCCTCTTGCCCGGGGCTCCCATTCCTGCACAAGCACATCGGCCTAAAGAGGCGTTGCGCAAGATTAATGGGCCAAGCCGGAGACCCTAGATCAGTGTAGCGCCTTGCTGAACGCAGACGTTGCCGAGGCGTTGGACGAGATCGCGGACATCCTGGAGATCCAAGGGGATAGGTTTAGGCCGAGGGCGTACAGGAGGGCCGCACGCTCGATCGAGAGCTCATCGGCCGACCTGGTCCAGCTGATGGCCTCCAACCAGCTCACCCGTATCCCCGGGGTAGGCGAGAGCATTGCCTCAAAGATTAGCGAGTTCGTACAGACCGGCCGGATCACCTATCTGGAAGAACTGCGCAAGAAGGTCCCGAGCGGGGTGGCCCAACTTCTCAAGATCCCGGACGTTGGGCCGAAGACGGTCAAGCTCTTCTATGAGAAGCTGGGCATAGCCTCGATCGACGATCTAGAGCGGGCGATAGAGAGCAAGAAGCTTAGGACACTCAAGGGCATCGGGCCGAAGACCGAGGAGAACCTGATCCGGGGAATCAACCTCGTGCGGAGGGGAGGCAGCAGGATGTTGTTGGGACGTGCCCTTCCCGTCGGCCTTGAGATCCAAAGACACCTCTCATCCACGCCGGGCGTGCAGAGGATCAGCCTAGCCGGATCGCTCAGAAGGATGAAGGAAACGGTGGGAGATCTTGACGTTCTTGTAACGTCGTCCTCACCGCCCGTGGTCACGGAAGCGTTCACGTCGATGCCGATGGTCAAGCACATCCTGGCCAAAGGTGAAACGAAGTCGAGCGTTCTGCTCACCAACGGCCTTCAGGTTGACCTGAGGATCGTTCCCGACGACTGCTTCGGCAGCGCGCTCCAGTACTTCACCGGCTCGAAGGAACATAACATCAAGCTCAGGGAGATCGCCCAACGGCGCAGCATGAAGCTCAGCGAATACGGGTTGTTCGACGCGAGCGGCAGGAGGATCGCGGGCAGGAACGAGGAAGAGATATACCGTTCGCTGGGGATGAGTTACATCGAGCCAGAGCTCCGCGAAAACACAGGGGAGATCGAGGCCGCCGCCGAGGGCAAGCTTCCCAAGATCATCACGACCGGCGACATAAGGGGCGACTTCCACGTGCACAGCTCATGGAGCGATGGCAACCAAGACATACTGAGCATCGCGCTCAAAGCGCGCGCCCTGGGCTACGAGTACATATGCATCACGGACCACTCCCATACCCTCAGGATCGCCAGGGGTTTGCACGAAGACCAGGTCCTGAAGCAGGTCGACGAGATACGAGAAGTGAACGCGCAGCTTGGCGATCGGCCGAAGGTGCTGGCCGGACTGGAAGTGGACATCAAGGCCGACGGTTCCCTCGACACCAAGGATGAGGTTTTGGAGCAGCTCGACCTGGTGATCGCGAGTGTTCACTCCCGCCTCAAGTCGACCCGCGCGTCGATGACGGAGAGGATGGTCCAAGCGCTCTCGACGGGACTGGTCTCCATACTTGGGCATCCAACCGGCCGGATTCTGGGGCAGAGGGAAGCATGCGCGCTTGATGAAGACGTGTTATTCGATGCGGCGTTGCAGCACCGGACATGGATGGAGATCAACGCCTTTCCGGATCGCCTCGACCTAGACGAAGGAATGGCGAGGAGAGCCGCAGGCATGGGCATCAAGCTTGCGATCGGCACCGACAGCCACGACGTTGAACAGCTTAACTACATGATGTTCGGCGTGGCAGTGGCACGAAGATCCTGGCTCGAGCGAAAGGATGTGGCCAACTGCATGGGCAAGGCCGAAGTCGTCCGGGCGCTTGCGGAGATGAGAGCTAGACGGTAGTTCCGTCCCATGAGTGCTCGAGAAGTGTGTTTTGCATGGGCTAGCGACCTAGCATCGACTCCATGCATCGATCGAACCGCTCCGGAGGGCTCTACAAAGACATTTTTATGGATTTGGGAGGGCCGGACGGGAAGCCTGTGCGAAAGTGTTTTAGGCGGCCGTACTATCCCATTTTGAGGGGCGCTCCTTGGATAAGCTAGAATCCACAATTGTGCTGGCCGGCATGAGGCTTTCCCCTTTGGAGATCGCCGCACTTGTATCCTCGTCGCTAGCCTTGGCAGTCCTCGTGGCGAGGATGGCACCGGTTGGAGCATACAAGCTCCCGGCCGCGATCGTTGTGTTTCTACTTGCCGCGATGGCCCAGCTCGCCCAGATCCAAAGATCCGGACCGCGGGACGCCGTGAGGATCATCGGGCCCCTGAGCCTAATCTGGATCGGGGCAGTTTCCCCCGTCATCTCGATCCAACTCATCGCGATACTTGCGGCACTGGTGATGTCCGCCGTCCTGGCGCTGCGCGCAAGGATCTATTCGATGAAGATGACTGACGTCGCGTTGATCGTCGTATCATCGCTGGCGGTCGGGGCTTTCGTATCCGCCCCCAAGGTCATGGGATACCTGACCATAATGGGACCGGGCACGGCCTTTGCGCTGTCCGCACTGATCTGCTTCATGGGCGAAACGTGGGCGCTCTCCAAGCCTGGGACTGAAAACCTGCCAAGGACGGCATTCGCTCCGCTCGCCGTCCTAGGGGTCTACCGTCTCGGCCTCTCCAGCATCGACAACGCAGGGGCGATCATCCTCGCCGGGCTCTTCTACTACCTTGCGTTCCTGCGGTTGCTGAGGAGCAGGGCGAAGATAATGCATATCCTCGTCCTGGTGGTCGGATCCCTCGCGCTGTCCGGATTCCTCTGGGGCGAGATCCCCCCGTTGCTGGGAACCGTGGGCTCGGACGCGGAGTGGTTCCTTTTGACGAACTCAGCATTCATGCTTGTGGTTTCCCTTTGCTACTATCTGTTCACCCCGGGGATAGTGGTCGTGATGACCATTCCGATCTGGTTCCTTGGTCTCTACTGGGTGTTGGACAGGTTCCTAGGCGATTATAGGCTGGCGGGCGTGTTCAGGGGCGCCGAGCTTGTGGTGGCGGTCGTCGCGTTGGCCGCGGCGTTGGGAGCCATGCAGTACGCGTCCAGAAGGGCTGCGGCCACGGCTTACGGTGCCCCGGGAAGGTTTCAGATGAAACACATAGTCGTCTTGCTGATCGCGGCCATCGCCACGGGATCGTTCCTGACTGAGCCCACGCAGATGGGATACTCTCCGATTCAGGATCAATCGACGTGGTTCTTCGTCTCATCCGGGACGTTTCTTCTCTTAATGATCGCGCTGTCGGCAGCATTCAGCTCAAGGGCAGTGGCTGCGGTCTTCGGCCCATTCATAATCCTGTTCGGGTCAAGGGTGGTAGGAGGACAGCTTCAGTACGGACCCCAGATCTTCCTTGGTGTGGCGGTGCTTCTCTCGATCCTCTCGTGGCTTGTTCTACTTGGAACGGATTTCGTGTCCCGGACCGTCGACTCGTTCATCGGGAGGTACACGGAACGCATGGCCGCCGTGTGGCGCTCCGAGGGCAAGGAAGAGGAGGCTGCAAAGGAGGAGTCAGCGGCTCTGAAGGGAAGGGAGGGACAGGCCCTCCAGATGCCCCCCGACCTGGACGAGCGGATACGCCGCATAAAGGCGCGCCTTGCCATCGACGAGGGCATCATCCGAGAGGTGGTGACTAACCTCTTGATGGGAAAGGATGTAATCCTGATCGGTTCGCCGGGGACGGGCAAGACGGAGCTTGCAAAGATGATCCCCTCGATCATATTCGACAAGCCCTACAGGGTGGAGACGGCCACCTCGGACTGGACGACGTACGACGTCATCGGCGGCCTGATGTACGATGGAAAGAAGATGACCATCAAGCATGGCTGCGTCACCCAGACCGCGCTCCAAGGCGAATGGCTGATCATAGACGAGTTCAACAGGGCTGACATAGACAAGGCCTTCGGTGGAATGTTCACCGCGATCGAGTCGCACCGCCTGAACGTCCCGACCCTAGACAATACTACGAGGACCATCCGAATACCCGACGACTATAGGATCATCGGCACCCTGAACACGTACGACAGGCACTTTTTGTTCAACATATCATACGCCCTGATGCGCCGGTTCGCCTTCATCGGGATGCCCATACCTCCGCGAGACGAGGAGCGAGCGATCCTCACCGGAGAGAGGGGAGTGGCGTTCGAGGACCTCAAGCAGGCACTGGGGCGCGGGAGGGTCGAGAGGGTGCTTTCCAGCACGCCCTACCGGAGCATAGTCGACAAGCTTCTCGACGCCATGAACCCCACCACTGGCATCAGGAAGATAAGGGGGATCGGGACGGCCCAGATGATCGACACCATGAGGTTCGTGCTGATGGGAATGCTCACCCAAGGGGACGCTCAGCACTTGGACCTTCTGGACCGAGCGATCGAGTCCAATGTCCTTCCGCAGTTGGACGGCATGAACAGGGAAATAGACGAGGAGCTTGTGCAGACCATCGAGAGGGTCCTCGGCAAGGACTCCAGGGTTGCCTCGGAACTCAGGGCAATGACCATGGGACTTGACATACTTGACCAGCTCGCAGCATGAGGTGCGGCCGTTGAGGACGGAATGGATCCTTGCGCTGGCGTTCGGTCTCTTCGCGTCAACGGTGATGGCGGGAACGGACAGGCAGCTCATGGCTTTCGAGGACAGCTCCTATAGCTTGGAGAACCGCTTCTTCAGGACCGGCTCGACCATATACTTCCAGGCGCTCGGGACCGCCCAAGCGTCAAGCCCCGTTCTTTACGTCAGATTGATGGGCGTCGAGATCCAGGTAGCCCTGACGGAGGTCGCACCCAGGTCAGGCATTTATCGGGGCGTCTTCCGGACCGGTAGCGTCACCGACGATTCCCGGGACATGATAGCGACCTACAACGGCGCTGTGCTCCAACTTCGGTCGGATATCGATCGGGACGGGATCACGGGAACCACGGACGTCCTCAACATCACCATCGACGACCAACCCCCCATTCCCCCGAGGTGGTGCGACGCCAACGCAACGCCCTATGGATCAGTCAGAGTGAACTGGACCGAGTACGGTGAAGCCGACTTCAGACGCTACACCGTTGTTCGCGCCCTGCGGCAGGATTTTGCCGATGCGGTCGACGTCGCGAACATAACGAACCCCAAGATCTTGCAGTGGACGGATCCTGAGTACAACCTGATCAGCGGTACCTCCTATTGGTACGGCGTCTACGTCGTTGACCTCGCGGGCAACCCTTCCGTGATCAGGGCGGCCGAGAGGCCCGTCGTGCCCTTCAACGACACCAAGCCCCCGGGGAAGGTCACCGGGCTGAAGGCCACGGCGCCCGAAGGCGGCAACTCGATTAACCTGACATGGAAGGCAAGCCCTGAGAAGGACGTCGTGGGCTATAGCATCTACCATTCCGTCGTCCCGCCGGTGGAGATCGCGAACAGAAACCTGATAGGCTTCGTCACCACCACCAGCTTCCTGCACGAGGGCATCTCGGCCAACTATCTTCACTTCTACGTCGTCGTCGCGTTCGACGAGGAGGAGAACCCGAGCCCTGCCTCAGCGCCCGTGAATGCAACGCCCGACGATACCCTCCCGCCGGGACCGCCGACCAACCTCGCCATCTCTACGGACGCGACCGGCTATCTGAATCTGACATGGTCTGCCCCGGTGGGCGAGGAGGTCTACAGATACCGGATCTATCGATCCGAGGAGAGCGGCGCCCAGCAGTTCTGGAACCCCCTCGCCTCCACGAGCCAGACCAGTTACCTCGATCAGGCCGTCGTTCACGGGAAGACCTACTACTACGTCGTCCGGGCATGCGACAGAGCGGGAAACGAGGAGAAGAACACCATACAGGTCGCCGCAACCTCCGTGGACACAACCCCGCCGAGACCCCCCAGGGGGCTTAGGGCCGAGGAGACGAACATAGGGGGTAGAATAAAGCTCGTGTGGCTTGCTCCCGGCGGCGAGGTCCCGGCGGAATACTGGATCTTCAGATCAACCACCCCTGGCGGCCAGAACTTCTCCAACCCCTTGGCCGTCGTTTCAAAGACGCAGTTCACCGATCGGACCGTCCAAGACGGGGTCATCTACTACTACGTCGTGAGGGCCGTCGACATCGCCGGCAACGTCGAGACGAACACCAACGAGATAGCCGTTATGTCCCGGGACCTCACCCCACCGCCGCCCGTCCTTGACGTGATCGCACTCCCGCAGCAAGGCGGCGTGATAGGCGTAGGCTGGATGCCGCCCGGGTCCAATGTCGAGGATCCTGACCTTGCCAAGCAGATACGCGACGACGTCCACCACTACAACGTCTACTGGAACACCTACCAAGGATTCAAGCCGGATCCCTCCAAGATGTTTTCGACAACCGAGACCAGCATACGCCACACCAACCTGATCGATGGTCAGACCTACTACTACATAGTTCGCAGCGTGGACGCGGCGGGCAATGAGAACAAGGACGATGACAAGACCTCGGCGAGCGCGGTGGCTGATACCTCGCCGCCGGGCGCACCGACGAACCTCAAGACTTTTCGCCTCGAGGACGGCCGAATCAAGCTCGACTGGGACGCCCCCTCGGGCGAGCAACCCTACAGGTACAACATCTACAGGTCGACGGCGCCGGGGACGCAGAGCTACAGATTCCCGTTCGCCATGGCGTTCGCGGAGACCGAGTGGATAGACGACAACGTGACGAACGGACAACGCTATTACTACGTCGTCCGCTCGGCCGACTTCCTCCTCAACGAGGACGCGAACACGAATGAGGTCTGGAATTTCTCCGAGGACCTCATGCCGCCGCCGGCGCCCAGAGGACTGAAGGTCACTCAGCTGGCGAAGGGCGACCTAATGTTGAACTGGACCGAGCCGGAGTACCAGGTAGCCTCCCCAAGGGGGACCGTTAGGGACGCTGACAGGGTCGCCTTCTACAGGGTCTACGTCTCGGAATTGCCCGGGCAACAGGACTTCAGCAGGCCCGTTGCAGAGACCAAAGAGACCTACTTCATCGACAGGGGATTGAGGGATATGGTCAACTACTATTACGTCGTCAGGTCGGTTGACTCCGCCGGCAACGAGGATGAGAATCGGAACGAGGTGCGGGGGACCGCCGATGCCAGCCCGCCAAGCCCACCGGTGGATGCGTTCGCGCAGAGAAGCCCGAGGGGCGAGGTCGTGCTCTCGTGGTCGGACCCGGACGGGGAACCAGTCTTCGAGTACAGGATATACAAGTTTACTGGAAACGAGACGCAGACCTTCACATCCCCTCTGGCGGTGACAAGGAAGAACCTCTTCGTTGACAACGACGTTTCACAGGCCGTTCAGTACCGATACGTTATCAGGTCCGTAGACAAGGCCGGGAACGAAGGCCGCAACACCAACGAGATATTGGCGCCCGTGCTGCTGGGCCCGCCGCTGAAGGTTGAGGCTCGAGCTTCCAAGGGCGGCGCGATCGACCTCACCTGGGAACCGCCGGCCGGAGCAAAGGACTCGGTCAGGGAATACAACATCTACAGGAGCGTTGTCCCCGGCGTGGAGCAGATCGGCGACCCGTGGGCCACCACCGTTCTGACGATGTACAAGGACACAAGCAGGGTGGTCGGCGGGACCATCCACTATATGGTCGATGGCACGCGCTACTACTACACGATCAGGGCGGTGGATATGTACGGCAACGAGGGCATGAGATCCGCAGAGGTCAGCGCGGTCTCCGACAGCCAACCGCCGGGCAAACCTCGCGACCTAACGGCGAGGGCCGAGCCGAACGGCGAGATCACGCTCATGTGGCTCGCTCCCGTCGGGGAAAGGGCGGCAAGCTACAGGATCTACCGATCCACAAAGTCCGGAACCTTCAACTTCTTGGTACCCCTCGACGAGACAACGAGGATCATCTACTATGACAAGAGCGTCAAGAGCATGACGACCTATTACTACGTGGTCAGGGCGGTCGATGAAGCGGGCAACGAGGAACAGAACACCGATGAGGTGTCCGTCATGGCCTTCGATGCTCCGCCGCAAGCGCCCAGAAACCTCAGGGCCCAGGTGAGGCCCAACGGCTCAATAACCCTCATCTGGGACCAGCCGCTTGGCGAGATGGTTGCCCACTACAACATCTACCGTTCCCTTGAGTCCGGAAAGTACAACTACGCGGAACCATATGCAAGGACGACCCTGACGACTTTCACCGATGGCTTCGTGGAGCACGGCATCACCTACTACTACGTCGTCCGGGCAGTGGACAGCACCGGAAACGAGGAAGACAACAAGAACGAGATCTCAAGAATGTCCCAGGATACGGAGCCCCCGGCGCCTCCCGCCGGACTTGAAGCCATCCCTGCCGGGACAGGAAGCATTTTGTTGCAATGGCGGGACCCCGAGGGGGAGAGACCAGCAGGCTACATCGTGTATCGGTCGCAATCTCCCTTCTTCAAGCCGGGAATCCAGAACCTCTTGGCCCGGACGCAAGGGAACTCCTACCTCGACGCTGGGCTGGGGGATGCCCAGACCTACTACTACGTGGTCCACTCCGTAGATTCGATAGGCAATGAGGATGAGAACGAGAACCGGGTGCAGGCAACGACCCCGCCGCCACCGCCTTCCAACCTTTCGGCATCGAACAACGAGAGAGGCGAGATCGTCCTCGTCTGGAAGATCCCCAGTACCCCCGCCGCGAAGTTCAGGATCTACAGATCCACGAGAAGCAGGAACT
Organism: uncultured Thermococci archaeon; assembly: GCA_964549615.1. Taxonomy (GTDB): domain Archaea; phylum CAYQAE01; class CAYQAE01; order CAYVLA01; family CAYVLA01; genus CAYVLA01. The sequence goes on from CAZJVP010000081.1 coordinate 53,310, forward strand.
ACGACCTCTCGAGCCCCTTGGCCGAAGTCCCCTATCCCACGAGCACCTACATCGATTCTGGACTTAACCAGAGCCAGACCTACTACTACGTCGTAAGGTCCGTGGATGCCCGCGGCGCCGAGGAGTCCAACCTGAACGAGGTGCACGCCGTCTCGATTGAGACGATCCCGCCGGCTTCTCCAACCGCCCTTCGGGCGACCCAGGAAATCAGCGGAGCGATCGGCCTGTCGTGGAACCACCCTGATCCGCGGGACGTATCGCTGTACAATATCTATCGCTGCGATGGGGCGCCCAACATCGCCAAGGCCACCCTGCTGGCATCGACGAACCAGACATCGTTTGTGGACGTCAACGTCACGAGCGGCAAGACATATTCCTATCTGGTGAGGGCGGTCGACATCCACGGCAATCAGGAGGGAAACGTCAACTGGACATCCATCATGTCGCTTGACACGCTTCCGCCGGCGCCCCCAAGCAACCTCACGGCGCGGGCTCGGTCTGGAGGATCGATCGAGCTGAGCTGGCAGCCGTCGGGCGAGAGAGGCGTCACCTACAGCATCTACAGGGCCATGTCTAAGGATCCAGCCAATGCCTCCCTCATAGCGTCCACCAACCTCACGACGTATGTGGATAGCAAGTTGATCAACGGCAGGGAGTACTTCTACCTGGTGCGAGCAAGGGATTCTGCAGGCAACGAGGAACGCAATGAGGTGATGGTGAGCGCGGTCGCCAGCAAGGCCGGGCCCAGGGTTCTGCTAGCATTGCTGCTGATCGCCGTCTTTGTCTCGGGAGCCTATGCTGTGGACAGACGCATACGGACCTCGCAGACGCGCACGAGCGCTCGTGGGTGAGACGCGAATGGAGGAAGCGCTCGAAGAATCGATGAAGTCCTTCATGAGGAAGAGGGTCTTCGCGCTCCTGCTCACCAACTTCCTTGGGAACCTGGAGCTAAAGAGGATAGAAGTCCAGATCGGCCGTGAGACCAAACTCGACCTATCGCGGAAGAAGTTCGAGGACGCCTTCAAGCTGAACTCGCTGGAATCGATCTCCCACATCCTGCTCAACGAGATAATGCCCATGATAGAGAAGAAGCCCAGCTTCTTCTCGACCAGGCAGAGGAGCATCTGCGAGAAGGAGATAAGGGGCGTGATCGACTGGCCCCGAACCTTCAAGCGCAACCTCTGCCAGGGACAGCTGATCGGCAAGGAGTTCGTCGTGGTGAACCCTCGACAGGAGTGGGACACCCCCGAGAACCTGCTCTCCATGCTTTGCCTCCTTGACATAGTGAAGAACACGTCGTACTTCAAGAGAACGTTCAGGGAATCGGTGGAGAGCTCAAAGTGGTCCGAGAGGATCGTGGAGTCGCGGGTCCTCGACGCGATTGCCCAAGAAGGGCTGAGAAGAACCAAGATGCCCTACTTCAGGGACATGGAGGAAGAAGTCGAGGAACTCTTGGACGACTCGTCAAAGATCGAGGAGCTGGAACGGGAGTTCGAAAGGCGGGTTCAGCTCAATCTTATTCGGAACCCCGGATACGAGCGAGTCTATCAGTGGCGAAGGGAGTTCTTGGGGCAGGCCGACGTGCAGAGGGAGTCGACCAGGATCCTCAGGGACATACCGGGCGAGGGCATCGAGTACATGTCCAAGCTCTACGAGATCTGGACGCTCTTCGAGGTCGCCGACGTCATGGAGGAGCAGGTCCAGCTTTTCAAGTACTACTCCGAGGTCGGCGAGGGCCCCCTCTTCACCGGGACCCTGCCCAACCCCAGCCGCGAGGGAATCTCATCCGAGAACATCGAGATCGAGCTCTACTACCTTCCGGCACAACGCGTGGCGGAGGGCGTATGGCGGAGGAGCGCTCAAGCAAAAAGCTTTCTCCGAGCCTTCTACCCAGACGGGACGAAGGAGGACAGAGCCATCTACCTGCGAGGCTCCTGCCCCATGGAGTTCTCACCCGGCCAGAAGAGGAGGGTCGAGGTGTCGGTTGGGATCTTCCCAAGGTTCAGGGAAATCCAGACCCAGATCGAGCCCGAGGTTGACCTGATCGCTCTCCCGCTTCACCCGTCCGACGACAGGGAAGCTCTGAACCGCAAGCTCCTGTACAATCTCACCAAGTACATCCGCGGCATTCCGTTCTCGTCCGAATCCAAAGGAATCGTGCTTCATCCCGCGACCTGGTCACCCCTGACAGGCAGCCCCGGCCAAGCCCTGGGCAGCGTTGAGGCCTGAGCGGGGAGCCGAGACGAAAGGCGTGCGGGGTGATGAGCGCCGGGGAAGGGAGTTGAACCCTTGAGCCCCACGAGGGGGCACCAGCTTCCGGTGGCAACTCCGCTCCAGGCTGGCGCATCTGGACGGCCTCAGCCCTAGTCCACTCTGCCACCCCGGCGCCGGCTGAGAAGAACCCTGTAGCCTGACCTCCTCCCTGTCTCCTCCAGATTCCCGAAGGTCTCCTGCATCAGGGATGAGAGGGGCCTGGCACCCATCCTTGTCCTTGCGACGATCTGCAGGCTCCCCCCTTCTCTTAAATATTTGCGGGCCAGGCGCACGATATTCGCCAAGAGGCTTCTTCCAGCCCTTATCGGAGGATTGCACAACACCACATCGAATTTGGCAGCGAAGGGTGAGTACAAGTCCCCGACCACGACGAGCCATGGCCCGGCCGCATGCTTCCGGAGGTTGGCCGCGGCCAACCAGGCCGCTCGCTCATTGATCTCAACGCCAATCACGCTAGCTCCCATCTGCGATGCGCAGACCGCCAGCGCTCCGTATCCGCATCCAAGGTCCAGGACAAGGCTGCCGACGGGCACTTGCATCTTATCGATCAAAAGAAGGGTTCCTTTGTCGACGGCCCGATAGGAGAATACGCCGGGAGATGTCAGGAGGTCGAACTTGCGACCCCGGAAGTAGAGGGTGACCGTTCCAGGCTTGTACCGTCCGCGCGGCTTTCGGGAGAAGTAGTGCTCAAACGGAGACGCCATCGGCATCCTCTTGAAGGTCCATTCCCAAGACAAAAAGGAGCAGGCCGATATTAAAAGCCATCATGGGAAAAAGGCCGAATTCAATCTCAATAGCCGGGCTATCTGGACCAAATTTGGCAGAAATGCCTACCTCCAGTACCTAGGGTAGACGCCTCTCGGCATCACTACCCTGGCAAGATCGACCGCCATTCCCGAGTCCCGCTCGAATATCTCCTTTGCCGACAAGCGGCTTTGCCCCACGCCGATAAGTTCCCCCTTCAACGTCAGCACCGCAACGGTGCCCATGGCTGTAACGGTGCTCTCGCACTTGACGATCCCAGGCAGGGCAAGGCCTGCCCCGTTGCAAAGCGCTTCCACGGCCGTGTCTCGGACCCAGATCTTGGGCATGTCTTTGATGAACTCCTCGACCGGCAGCACTAGTCTCCTGAGCTCGGTCTCGTCACCGTGTTCTCTGAGATAGTGCATCGCGTCGACCAGATCTTGGAGCGTGCAGCAGTCGCTCTCCGAGAAACGGCCCGAGCGAATCCTTCTCAACTCGGACATGTTCGCCCCGACGAGCAGCGCTTCGCCCATATCCCGACACAGCTTCCTGATGTAGGTTCCTGCCTCGCACGAGACCTCGAATAGGATGTCGCGCCCCTTGCGCTCGATGAGGTTTAGGGAGTAGATCATCCTTTCCCTGGACTCCCTTTTGACAGCCGCCTTGACGGGCGGTGTCTGGAGAATCTTGCCGGTGAAGGCCGAGAAGACCTCCCGGACCTTTCCGTCATCGACTTCGCCGTGAAGCGTCATCACACAGACGTAGGCCTTGTCCGACTTGAGCAGGTACCTTACGAGACGGGTTGACCGCCCCAGAGCTATCGGCAAAACTCCCGACACCTTAGGATCCAGGGTGCCGCCGTGTCCGGCCCTCTCCACCTTGAGAACGTCCCTGACCCAAGCAACTACTTGGTGGGACGTGGGGCCGCGGGGCTTGTCCAAGTTGACTATGCCAAAGTCCAACAGCTGACTGACGGGACGCTTGTAGGGATCCACGCCAAACTGAGGGTCGGTGGTGTCCTTGGATCTCAGGTATATCTCAACATCCACCGCCGACCACCAAGAACGCGGGGATCTTCTCAGGAGATGAATGCTTCGAGGAGGCCCGACTTCTCGAGAACCTTTATGATCTCCTCGTCCTCCGCCCTCCTGCGAATCTCGATCTTCTTGTCCAACGGCTCCAGGTGGGCCACGTTGCATCGTCGCCTCTTCACGCCCGATATCTTCTCGGGCCCCGTGACGAGGACGAAGTTCTTGTCGATGTGGTCGACAACGATGCACTTCCTTCCGCTCTCATTTCCCTGAATCTTTATGCATACCCTTCCTATTTCGATCATGTCTGTCTCCTCCTTATCCCTCTCGCCCCGAGCACATCCAGGGCCTTGCGGACGATTTCGACGATCTCACCCGGCAGATACGTTCCGCTGTTGACCACGATGTCGTAAACCTCCATATCGCGCACGTCGATGTTGTATATCTGCTTGTACCTGCGCCTCTCGCTCTCCTCCCTCTCCTTGACGCGCCTAATAGCTTCTTCCGTGGAGAGTCCGTCCCTCTCGGCGATCCTCCTTGCCCTCTCCTCAAATCGTGCGACGAGGCACACCTTGAGGTCCGGATCCTCGATCATCCATGCGCTCAGCCTCGAATCCACCACCACGTCCTTTCCTCGGGAAAGCCGCACCTGCATCTCGTCGACCGCGCGGTCTACTCCGTGATCCTCCTCCGCGAGCTTCGAGTATGCCTCAAGATCCATCCCCCTTTCGGCTGCCATTTGCCTGAAAACTTGGCCAGCGCTTAGGTATTCCAGCCCTAGCTCGCATGCCAGCAACTTGGCAAACGTCGTCTTGCCGCTCCCGGGCAACCCGCCCACCGTGATCGTGGCCAACTAAAGCCTCAGCCCCCCATTTCTTTCCTGGCGAGTTCGACCATCTTTCGCCTTGCGCACACGGGGCAAAGCGATCCGCCGAATGGCCGATTTGGCTTCCGGCTTGACTTGGATCGCCCGGCCTTCCGGTGAGGGACCGAGCTCAGGATCCTGCCACATTCGCATCTTGCCTTCCCGTGTTTCTTTCTCTTCAAACGGACCTGAACCCCTGTAAGGGTCCTCCTCACCCTCATTCTCATCGAACGCGACCTTAGGCTCCTGCGCGGCATCTAGACCACTCCGAACATCTTCCTGAATATTGAGCTGAACCAGGTGGCGGATGCAAAGTACCATGCTATGAAGCCGAACTGGTCAGCACTGATAGCATTGTTCTGGTGGAAGAACTGCATGAAGCTCAACCTGAATGGCAGCTCGACCACGGGCACTAGGTTGTAATGGGCCTGGAGGAAGTAGAATACAGCGAACAGCGGAATCATGTAAATTATCATGGGCTTGAACTGGCTTCTCATCAGTTCCGACTGAAGGCTTAACATCTCCGCCTGCTTCTTCTTCATCTTGGCAATCTTCTTCTGGTCGCCGCTGCGCTGTGCGGCCATCAATTCCTTCTGGAACTCGCTCACCTTCTCCCGTACGACCTTGAGCCTCTTCTGATCAACCATGTAGTAGCTCAGCAACGTGGTGAAAAGTGAGGTGAGCGCGGAGAGGACGAAGATGACGAACTTGGCATTGCCCTGGCTCATCATCTTGGTGACCTCGAACTCGGCGACAAGCATCTCGCTCACGATCCTTTGCTGCTCGAAATCCACCCCGCTTACGTTGAGGTCAAGTCTCCACCTGCCCTCTCGGTTGAAAGGCGTCCTCCAGCTGAAGTTGCTCCCCGCCCCCACGTCGGCAAGCTTTTCAAGCCGGATCACGGTTCCGTCCGGACCGACGAAGTTGCCTTCCATGCTTATGCCCGTCAAAGAGGGATTGCCGATGGTGAGCCTGAAGAACACAGTGCTTCCTTCCATCACGCTTGCGTTCAGAACCTGGAGGGTGGAGCCTTGGCAGGACGCTTCCTGCAGAACCGCAATGAACAGCAGCGCGGCCCATGCTTTGACCCGTATTCGCACCTCATCTCCTCCCCAGGAACTCACGGACGATCGGGAACATCTCCGCGGCCTGCTCCCTCTGGATCTCCTGGTACAACTGGTATACTATGCCCACGGTCAGCAACACGCCCGTTCCGGAACCTAGCGCATTGGTGAGGTCCGCGAAGCTGGCAAGAAGGCCCACGAATATCCCTCCAAGGACCGTCACCGCAGGGATGTAACGATCCAGGATCTTCTCGATGATCCTCCTGTCCTTGCGAAAGCCCGGGATGTGCATGCCGGACTCGTGTATCTGCCTTGCAACCTCCCGTGGCCCGACGTTCGTCAGCTCGGACCAGAGCAAAGCGAAGACCACGCAGCAGGCGATGACGACGAGAACGTAAACCAAGGCATGGACAGCATACCCGGGGGTTGACCCGAAAGTGAAAAGATCGCCCGGGTGTCGCATGTAGTAGACGAGGCCGGATCTTGGCACGTTGTCGACCACCTTGCCGAGGATGTATATGCCCCTCGAGCTCAGAACGCTAGCCCAAAGCTGGATGTTGGCGAAGAGCGCCATCGTGAGTATGACTGGGATGTTCGAGGTGTAGACGAACCTGATCGGGTACTTTCCCTTCATGCCTACCCTGCTGTATGAGAGGGGAATCTCCACCCTCATGCCCTCCGCGTACACGACAATTAGAAAGACGACGATCGTGAAGAAAACGGAGACCATGCTCGGCATCGGATATGGCCTCCAGATCTGTGGGGTTCCCTTCAGAAGCGAGCCGAGGAAGGCCGGGATCGCTCCAACGACCTGTCCGTAGCTTGGGTCACGAAGGGGATTGATCGACCCTGAGACGATCTCCTGCGATACGCCTGCGGCTATGAATAGGCTCACGCCGCTCCCGATCCCCCACTTCGAAACCACCTCGTCGAGGAACATGACGAGGATGCCCCCGATCGCGAGCTGCACCATGATGATCCAGAGCGGGACCACGGGCCTGTACGAATAGCTGTAGACGAATCCCTCGAAGAAGCAGAGGATGATCGTTAGGAGTTTCTGGGTTCCTTGAAAAAGTGCCCTGTGATCGGGTTGGCTCAGATCAAGGTCAATGATCTTCCCGCCGACCAAGAGCTGCAGCACTATGCTGGCCGTGACGATCGGGCCGATCCCGAGCGCCAGAATGGATCCTCGGCTTCCGGCCAAGACGGCCCGAAGGGGCCCGAAGAGATCAGCTAGGGATTCCTCCGCGATCCCATACACGGGTATCTGGAGAAGGGCGTAGTAGAGGACCAGGACCCCGCCCGTCCAGATGAACTTCTCCTTGAACGAAACGTGGCGCTTGGGCTTGTCCACTTCCGGCAGAAACCTGAGAACCGGATCCAGTATCTCCAACCTAGACAAGCCAACAACCGTCCTATGAACCTCAATCGCCCGGACGAGCCGCCTCGATGCGAAGTTCCCCTCCCGCCTCCGAGATCTTCCTCGACGCAATCGAGGTTGAGCTCTTGGCGGTGATGACCCATGCGTTCTTAGCCAGGCCGCCGCCGAGGAGTTTGTCAAAGCCGATCTTGGAAAGGTCCATATAGACCTTGCCGTCCTTCATCTCCGCGAGACCGGACGAGAGGTATGAATCCAGTCTTTCTTCGAGGGAGCCAATGTTGATTGCGCGGGGAGCTCCACGCAGCACGGGCGGCCTGCCCGGTCCCTTGTGGACGAAGTACGAGGGGTCGTACCTCAGATACCAGCTCTTGCGGTGTTTGAACGCGCCAGCGTTGCCCCTGCCTCCGCGGTGTCCGGCGCCCCTGCGCATCTTGGCGTTTCCGCCTCCGCAGGTCCTGCTGCCGCGATACTTCCTCGTCTTCCTGTTCTTCAGAGCCATACGATCATCCTATATCATCTGCTTCAGCAATGAGTCTATTGCGTCCCCCCTGTTGCCGAAGGCCCCACCTTCCTCCACGGATTTCTTCACGCTCCTGTATCCCTTGGACGGCGGGCTGCATCTGAATGTTCGTTTGAGACCCGGAACATCGTCCAGGCTGGCCTTTCCCTTGTGGAGGGCCTCCGCGAAAGCCGCAATCGAGGCGAATGCTGTCCTGCCTGACAGGTACTCATCCGTCAACCTGCCAAATCCGCGAACCTCGCCACGCTTTCGTAGCAACATCTCTAGGACGGCTTGTGAAGGCGGGCCGTACGTTACCAAGTGCCTCACGCTCTGAAGCATCCCCAGGTATGTCTCGTTGTCATCGACCAACACCACGTTGTTCGGCCTCTTCAGTCCCAGCTGATCAAGGACTCTTCTGGTCTCTCTGGGGACGTTCACCGAGCCTCTGATCCTGACAACAGCGAGCTTCATCACAAACACCAAGTCTGGTCCTCGAATGGACGCTCTACTCTTCTTCCCCAGCGTCCTCCTCGCCCTCAGGCTCTTCCTCCCCTTCGACCTCCTCCAAACCCTCCTCGCCCTCGACCTCTTCTTCTGCCTCCAGGAGTGGCACCTCAACCTCGGCCTCCAGGCCCTCTTTCTTGAGCTCCTTCACCACCTCTTCGACTTCGAGCTTTGGCCCTACTGGTGCCGCGGCGATCTGGATCGGCTTGGTCTCCGCCAAAACGATTCCCAACTTCTCGATGTGCTCGGGCCGCACCTGAACCGCGGTGGTCATCCTGAGGGCATTGAACGTCGCTGTCGCAAAGTTCAAGGTCGTCCTGCTATCGCCCTCAACTTTCGACCAGACATCCTCCACCCCAGCTAGCTCAAGCACGGTTTTCGCTACGTCACCTGCTGCCAGGCGAACGCCTCGCGGCGCCGGCATCAAGGTGACCTCAACGCTTCCCGACTTGCCCACGACCCTGAATGGGATCGAGTGAGGCTTCCCGCAGCCGCACTCCCAGCTTCCACATCCCCGTCGCACGCAGATGAGGTTCTTCTTGCCTTCCTCGATTGCCTTCTGTATCGAGTTGTATACCTCTTTCGCCTTGCCCTGTCCGATGCCGACGTACCCGTCTCTATTTCCGACTGCGACGGTCACGCGGTATCTCAGCTTGCGTCCTGAGCGATCCCTCCGTTGAACCCTGCTGATCTCCAGTATCTCGCTGTCCAAGTTAGGGACGAGGCGATCGATTATCTCGGTTTCGAGCACGGGTAGGCCCTTCTCCATGATCTCCCTTAGGGAGGTTATGGAGCCCTCGAGGACCTTTTTCCCAAGCTCAGTTCGTGGAGTCCAAACCTTCTCCTCCATGCTAGGCCTCCGTAAAGCTGCTGTTGATCCTGGCTAGGACCTCGTCCACGAGCCGGGGAAAAGATGCAAGATCCAGAGCCTTCTTCCTGTACTTGGCTATGGACGGGTCCTCGGCGAATGCCTTCGCCACTTCCTCCCCTCTGATCCTTTCCATCTTGGGATAGCACCCCTCGTCGCAGGGCACCTTCAACCCGGCGTCAACCGCCCCCTTCACCACGGCGAAGATGTTGGAACGCGCACCGGGGATCAGCAGCCCGGCATCGAGTATCGCCCTTTCCACTCCGGCCCTGACGGCACGCTTCCCGATCAAGAAGCCCGTGAGGTACCCTGTGGAGCCGCAGGCACCGTGGCCGTGCCAGTTGAAGTCCCTTGCCAACTCCTTGGAGTGAGCCGAAACGACGGTGATATCTCCCTTATCCGAGGGGACCACGACGTGGGCGAAGTAGTGCGCGTTGGACCTCCTCACGACCAACCGAGGAATCCCGGATGCCAGATACCGTGCTCTCCTCCTGTAGTCGGTCTTGCCCTCGCGCCTCCTCTTCAAAGCGAGCCTGTAGGTAGGTCCCTTCGCCATGGCTAGCCCCTCAGCATACCTTTCTCAGCAACATAGGTCTCCAGATGGGATATGCTTCTGAAGTATCCGGACTTCGCCATCCTGTAGAGGGTCCGGTAATCCGCACGCTCTATCTTGCGCTGATCCCGCATCTCGCAGAGCTTTGCTCTGATGGCCCTTATCGACCGAATCCACGTCGCCTTTTTCGGCGCTCTCGCCCGATGGGCACCCTTTCTCGTCCCGTGGCCTCTCCTCCTGCCCCGCGAGATCTGGATTCGCCTGGCCCGAAGCCTGCCCTTGGATATCGTTTTCGGGGGTCGCGCTGCGATCTTGCCCTCCCGTATCAGCCTTCGCACGTCATCTCTCGTGATCGCAGCAGAGATCTCGCCCGACTTGTCCGGATCGAACCACACGCTACGCTGCCCGACGCCCAAGATCTCTGCTGCCACTCTTCTAACCAATCTTGTGGTCAACTCAGACCCCTACCTATTCAGCACTTTGATCTTAAGCTCGTCTGCCCTGGCTAGGATCTTCTCTCGCTTCATGAGGCCGACCTTGCCTGATATCCGCACGGCATGGATGGAAGGATCGAGGGACTCAAGTTCACCGGTATTGGAAACGAGAACCTCTCTGTACCCTGACGGGTGAATCGACCTCACGCGCCTGTCGCCCGCGTAGCCGGCCTTGGGCCTTCTCGGCTTGCCGCCAATCAACAGCCTCATCTTGCTTCCTATTCCTCTGGGCCTCCGCCAGGTGACTCCGAGTCTACGCATGTGGATGCCCCTGTTGCGGACGAACCGAGGCTTTCTCGTGGATCTTGGGCGCGTCGCCGTCTTCATGACCGTCAATCCTCCGCTGGCGCAGCCTTCGCGACCAGGTAGACCCCGTCTTGGAATATCCGTCGGTCCTTGTGTCTTACGACCGTCGCCTGCTCGATGTTCGCAGCCGTCTGGGCCACGCTTTCCCTGTCTATGCCACTGACGGTGATGTAGTCGCCCTCGACCGTGACGCTCACGCCGGGGCAGATCTTGGCTTTCCTCGGATACCTCTCGCCGAGGAAGTTGTTGATTAGCACCTCGCCTTCCTTGATCTCGGCATTCATAGGAAAGTGCGAGCCCACCATCCTAAGCCTCGCCTTGAACCCCTTGCTCACTCCGTCGATCATATTCCTTATCGTAGCCTCGTACATCCCGAATATGGCAAGCCTTCGCCTGGACGGGAACTGGGTCGTAAGGAAGATGCGGCCGTGATCCACCAAGACCTGGATGGCTGTGTCGGCCAGATCCCGGGTGAGAGTCCCCTTGGGCCCGCTCACCGTCAGAACCCGGCCAGTCAGCTGGGCCTGGACGCCGTTTGGAACTCTGATTTCGCTTCTTGCCATCGGTACGACCATAGCGATTGCCTCAGTAGAAGTAGGCCAACAGGATTCCGCCGAGTCCCTTCTCCCTCGCTTCCCTGTGTGAGAGCACGCCACGGTTAGTGCTCACGACCAGCAGTCCGAAATCGTGGGCCGGAAGGTACATCCTCTCCCATTTTTCGTATTCCCCTTTTCTAACGGAATACCTGGGCTTGATGACCCCGCAGTCATTGATGCTCCCGCACAGTTCGACCTTGAAGACTCCTGCCTTGTTGTCGTCGTAGAGCTCGAACTCCCCGACGAACCCCTCTCTCTGTGCTACGCGGAGAACAGCCGCTATCAGCTTGGATGCAGGATGTATGATGCACGTCCTCTTACCAACCGCCTGTCCGTTCTTTATGGCAGAAAGGGCGTCTCCCAGTGTGTCGTTCAGTGCCACATGCATCACCTAGTAGTACTTCGTGAAACCGACGTCTTGGCATATCTCCCTGAAGCAGCGCCGGCAGACCTGCAGTCCATACCTCCTTATGATCGCAAGGCTGGAACCACACCTTCGGCAGTGGTATGAATCCTTGCCGAACTTCCTTTTGCCAGTCTTTTTCAGCCGCATCTAGACAACCCTCACGTTGAAACAGTCTCGAATAAACCTCATCGCCTCAAGCTTCCCGACCCTGTGGCGATTAGGCAAAACCCTGAACTTGAGCCTCCTGTGCTTCACCCTGTACCCCTTTCTCGCGACGGTAACGCACACGTTCATCCCGAAGATCCCGATGGAGGGATCATACTGAACACCTGGAATGTTGATGTGCTCGTCGATGCCAAAGGAGAAGTTGCCCTGCTCGTCAAACCACGCCCTCCTGATGCTCCCTTCGACCGCATCGAGGGCTCTTTTCAGGAAGGCCTTGGCGGCGTCCTTCCTGAGCGTGACCTTGCATCCGATGAGGTCGCCCTTCCGAACGCCAAAATCACGGTTGGTCTTTCTTGCCGCAGTCTTAACGGGCTTCTGGCCGGTCAGTTTCTCAAGCAGCGTTGCAGCCCTGACGACCTTCTCGCCAGGCTCGCCTACGCCGATGTTGACGACGACCTTCTCGAGATGAAGTTCCTTCATGGGGTTGCTGTACTTCTCCTGGGGGCCCAGATCAACGAGGGCTTCCTCTTCCTCTTCGACGGTCCTTTTCTTCCTCTTGATCCGGACCCGCTTGACCACGCCCTCGGTGGACGGCCTTGCCTCCGCGACGGGGGCCTCTTCTCTCTTGGATTCGACCCTGCCCTTCTTGGTCTCTCCAGATGCTTTCTCTTCCGTCGGCGCTTCCTCCTCTGATTTCCTTCCCTTTGAGTCGGCCGGCATCTCTAATCCACCTTGATCTTTGGCTTTCCGACACCGATCACGAAGACGAAGTCCTCCGGCGTCTGAAACTCCCCACCTTCAACGGAGAGCGCAACCATGGTGGGTTGCATGGGCTGGCCCTTCATCACGCCCTTTATGATGCCCACCCGCCCCGCGTTCTTGCCTCCGCACACGAACGCCACGTTGCCCGGCTCGATCTTCATGTGATCTTTGATCTTCCTGTCAGGCAGGGACACCACTAGCACATCCCCCACGGAGTACTTGGCAGACTCCGTTGCCGGAAGCATCATGTTGGAACCATCATGCAGGTTCAGTTGGAGACCACCTCCGCTGGGCCAGGACTTGCGCACGATCCTAACAAGCTTCATGTTCGCCTCCGATCCCGGGATCGGTTGCATTCTCAGCCCCTTGGGGTCGGGCACGAGTCTGAAGTGCTCGCCCGTCTTCTTGATCGATATGACGTCCATAAGACCAGCAGGGTACTTGTGTTCCTTTCTTACGACCTGATCGACGAGGATCTGGCCCTCCTGCAGTATCTTCTTCGCTTCCCTTCGATCCCGCGCGTAGGCCAGAAAATCCCTGACTATTCCGACGAGGGGAATACAGAGTTCGCCGGAATGAGGCCCTGGTGAGGGTTTCGAGGCGAATGCCGCGCCCTTGGTCTGCAAGCGCCAATACTTGGGCGCCGAGAATCTCTTCAGATGCTTGCTCAAGGCATGCCCCTCCTCTGCAGTATCTTCTGCCTCTTCTCATCATCCAACGTCAACTTCACTATCTGGAGGTTCGACGCCCTCACGGGCACGAAGGACTTCGTGCCATCCGCCTTCTCCTGCGTCACGTCCTTTATGTAGACGAATCCCCTCTCGGGGTCCACCTCGGTCACATCGTCCTCGTGGCCAGCGAAATCCCCGCGCAGGATCCTGACTCGGTCACCTTTCCTCACGCACAGGCTCCTAGTCCCATACTGGGCTGAAAGCTCTCTGGAAAGGTGGGCGCCCAGAAGCTTGGCTCTGAGATGCTTGCTGCACGCCATCTGACGCTTCCTCACTTTTCCTGGTTTGGACGAAACGCGACGTTGCATGTAGACCCTCCTAGGCAATGGCACTCGCTATCGTTCCGAGCCTGGGCCAACGCTGAACCGCTTCCCTAGCAATGACCCCTCTAATCTCGGAGCCCCTGGGAACGCCCTCCTCAGTGACGAGAACCGCGGCATTGTCCTCGAACTTGACGCGCATGCCACTTGGCCTCCTGTATTCCTTCTTCTGCCTGACCACCACGGCTCTGAGTATCTGGCGCCGCATGTCTGGCGTCCCCTTCTTGACCGAGACGATGACTAAGTCGCCGACGCCTGCCGACGGATACCGGTTGAGCGACGTCTTGTAGCCGATGACGGCGACGAGTTCGACCTCTTTTGCCCCAGTGTTGTCGATGCACTTGAGCCGGGCGCCCAGTGGGAGGCACCTCGTCGGAACATAGTGAAGCGTTCCTCTGGTTCCACCCATGCCTTTCTTCGCCATCTACTTAGCCTCCAATTTCTCGATCACTACGAATGAGACCGTCTTGCTCAGGGGCCTGCACTCCGCGATTCTCACCCGGTCGCCGATCTTGGCCACTATGCAACCCGGCACGTGGGCGTGATATCTGCCAGTCCGCTTCTCAAGGCGCATGTACTTCTTCTGAGGCAGAACGTATTCCGTCGTGACTACCACCGTCTTCTGCATCTTGTCGCTGGCCACGACGCCCTCGATGATCTTGCCCCTGACTTTGAGGTGCCCGTGGAAGGGACACTTGACATCCCCGCACTTAGACTCGGGGACCTTCGAAACGATGCTCGTTGCACTCACACCTTCAGCCTCCCAATCCTTTTCTTGATCCTATCCTCAGGGCTTCCCAAGATCCACTCCCCCTGGATCGTAACGTCACCATCGCTGGTTCTCAGATGTATCACCGATCCCTTCTTCGGCACCCACCATTGTTTTCCTCTTCTCTCCAACTTGATCATGTTCCTCGTCTCGTCCACTATTCTGCCAGCGACGGGCCCGCGGAGACCGCGCGAGACCACCCTGGCATCCATGCCTATGAACTCATGTCTCAGCAGGTCCCTTGAGGGCCTCATCCCCTTCCGCCTGTCCGTCACCGGACGTCTATGGTCTCCTCGGGGAATCCGGTCTGGATCAGGAAGTTCTTCACCCTCTCCCTGTGGTCGCCCTGAAACTCTATCCTCCCATCCTTTACCGTACCTCCGCAAGCGAGTTTCGCCTTCAGTTTCTTCGTAAGGTCCTTCGTGTCCACATCCTTCTCGTCGATGCCCTCTACGACGGTCATCAACTTCCCGAATCTCCTCCTTGCAGAGTAGATTCGGATCCTCTGCTTCTCCCGCGCAATCTCCTCGCAGACACAAAGGTCCTTCGGCAGGCCACACACCTGACACACTTCACTCATTCGTTTGCACCCTTCTCCTCGGAGATCTCACCGAGTATGGTGAGAATCCTCGCAATTGTCCTCCGTATCTCCCTTATTCTGCCGGGGTTCTGAGGCGGCGAGCCAAGCGACATCGTTGCTCTCTCGCTGGCAAGCTCCTCCCGTAGCCGAGACAATCTCTCCCTTATCTCGGTCTCCGGCATGTTTCTGATTTCGTCCGGTCTCAGTATGGCCATCGCAGCTCCTCCGTGCTCATTCACTGGCGTCTTCGTCCTTCCTGCTCCTCTTCGTCTTCCTGCTCCTGTTCGGTCTCTTTCCCGGCAGAATCATGAAGCCCGGAATCGCTGCGCTCCGTCGCCTCGGTCTCCGTCTGCGCGCCGTCCTCCAGAGGCTCAGCCTCCGACGGCGCCTCCGCGGCACCTTCCGCCGCGGGCTCCGCGGGCGCAAGCTCTGACTTAGCACCCGCCGCAGCAGCTTCCGGTTCAACCTCGCCACTCACGCCCCGGGCCTTCTCCTCGAGGGCGTCTAGCTCAACCTGATCCGGCATGGGGGTGTTCGGAGGCATTATCTTGACCTTTATCCCCATCATGCCCTGCTTGAGGTCCGCTACGGCAAGACCCTCAAGCACCTGCTTGGAGGGCTCGCCGCATTTCGTGATCGTCCCCTTGGCGAACCTGACGGACTTGGCGCGTTCCCCACGGATCTTCCCCGATATGACGATCTCGACGCCCTGGGCCCCCGCCTCCATGATCTTCTCCAAGTTCATGTAGGCCGACCTCCGGAACGGCCTCCCTGCCTTCAGCATTGCGGCAATCCGGCCCGCCATGATGTGCGGGTTCAGCTCGGGGATGGGTATCTCCTCGACCTCTATCTGAAGATTCTCGAAGCCGTACCTCTCCTGCAATGCATCGGTGAGATCCTTGATGTTTCTCCCGCGCCGACCGATGATCAGCCCCGGCCTCTCCGCATATATGACCATTCTGGTCCTAAGCGCCGTCCTTCGGATGTCCACGCCCCCGAACTTGGCCTTCTGAAGGCTATCTCTGAGGAACTCCTTGATGTCCGCCTTCCTTATGCCTTCCTCAACGAACTCCCTTTCGCGTGCCAACTCACTTCTCACCGAGCCATATCTCGACGTTCGTGGTGGGACTGTCGAAAGAGTCGACGCGTCCCCTTGCCCTGTGCCTGAATCCCCTTATGATGAAGCCCTTCCTCGCGCTCGCATGCCTGATGAACAGCGAATCCTCATCAAGGCCCTTGTACTTGGCGTTGCTCCTAGCGTTCTCCAAGAGTTCCATAATGGCCTTGGTGGCAGCGACGGGGCTCCGGCCCGAGTGCCACTTGTTCAGAGACTTCTTATGCGAGAGCTTCTTGCAGTGCGTCTTGTAAGGAACCGCCTGGATGCCCGCAACGACCTTGTCCAGATACTCCAGGGCCTCATCTAGGTTCATTCCCCGGATCTCCCTACAGATCTCCATGGCGTCCTTGTGCGATATCCTCATCTCCCTGCCCATCGCCTTGGCGACCCTCGCAGGATCGTGTTTCTTGTTGTAGGAGTATCCGAACCTGACCATATGACCGCCTATTTCAGTGGAACATACTTCGAGCTCTTGGTTGCGCCGACCCCGGGGGCGCTGTGAACGACCTTCTCCCTCGTCTGGACGAACTCGCCGATATAGTGCCCGATCATCTCAGGCTGGACTGCGAACCTCTGGAACCCTTTGCCGCCGTAGACCTCCATCTCAAGGCCGACCATCTCGGGGAGCACGATGAAATCCCTGCAATGAGTCCTGATGACCTGCCCTTTCTTGCCCGACCGGACAGCATCCCTTATGTTCTCGATGAGGTTCTTGTGTCTCTTGGAGAAACCGCGGCTGATCGATCTTCTCTGCCGAGCTGGCAACAGCTTCAGGAATTCCTCGAATGACATCGACGAGAGCTCCTCCAGCGATTTGCCCCTGTATGTGAACTTCTTTCTTGCCAGACGATCATCCCCTACTCGGCAACTTTCTTTGACACCCTCTTGCCCACCCCAGTTCTTCTAGCGGCGATGTGGCCGACCTTCCTTCCTGGGGGAGCGTCCCGCCCGACGCACGACGGCCTCCCCAGGTGCTGATGCCCACCGCCGCCATGGGGGTGATCGCAAACATTCATCGCCACGCCCCTGACCCGCGGGTACAGCTTGTTCGAAGCCTTCCTATCCATGAACCGCTTTCCCGCCTTCAGGAACGGCTTTTCCTTTCGACCGCCCGCGGAGACCATGCCGATCGTTGCCCTGCACCTTGGATCCAGGACCTTCACGCTCCCTGACGGAAGCTGGACCGTCGCGCTCCCAATGTCGTGCGAGATTACGGACGCATAGCAGCCGCCCGCACGCACGAGCTTTGGTCCAGAGCCAGGACGAGTTTCGATGCCGAAGATCAGAGTTCCCTCCGGTATCTCCGCCAGGGACAAGGTGTTGCCCGGCTCAACCGGTGCAGATGCCCCGCACCTGATGACCTCGCCCACACGGATTCCCTGTGGAGCCAAGACCAACCTCTCGTCGCCATTCCTGTACCTTACCCTCGCGACGATACCCGTCCTTGTGGGGTCGTGCAGCAAATCGATCACTTGGGCATCGGTATCAGACCGTAGGGCGGGATAGCTAATGCTGCCGGGCGATTTGAACGTTGGCGCCCGGTAAGTCGGCGAGCCCCTGCCCCTTCTCTGGCTGATTATGTTCCTTCCCATCAGAGAACACCAAGCCTAGTCGCGATTTCCTCGGCGCTATACTCGGGCGTAAGCTGGACGTAGGCCTTCTTGACCCCCTTTGCCGCGTTGACGACGTTGAGCTTGGCCACCTTCACGTCGTAGAGCTCCTCCACGGCCCTGGAGATCGTTCGCTTGTCGGCCGCCTTTGCCACTACGAAAACGAGCTTATTCTCCATCTCCATGAGCCTGAGAACTTTCTCGCTTGCAACGGGATATAGAACGATGCTCCTTGAATCCATCTCAGCCATGGATCTCACCTACCTTCTGGAGAGCCGAAAGAGTCCACACCGAGAGCCTTCCGGCAACCCCGCCCGGCGCAAGGAGCTCGGCGTTCAGGTTCTCCGATCTCGCCACATCGACGCCCGGGAGGTTGGACAAGGCCTTTTCCGCCGGACACGCATCATGAACGACGAAGAGCGGTCCCTTCGGGACCCTCCGCCTCCTTCCCCGCATCTTGCCCTTCCCTGGCCTCTGCTTCCTGCCCCTGCGAAGCCTCTCCATCTCCTCGCCCAGGCCAATCTTCAGGAGAGTCTCCTTGAGGTCCTTCGCCTTTGAAATCTCCCGAAAGTCGTCGGAAACGACGATCGGCAACGGCCGGTCATCTATCCGGTGACCCCTCCTCCTCACAAGATCTGGCTGGCAAGTGGCAGCAATCGCTGATTTGATGGCCAGAAGCCTTTCCTTATCGTTGATCTTCTTGTGGATCTTCTTCTGAACCTTGGGAGGATGAGCCCGGCGTCCCCCCACGGCCTGGGGAACGAAAGCTGCTTCATGTCGGCCGCTCTTCGTCCTCCGGACCCTAGCCATCCCGCGCCCCTTTCCTATCGACTCGGCACTGGTCTGCTTGCCGGCGACCTCGGACGGGGCGTGTGGCTGGAACCTGGCGGACTGGGCCGAAATCACCGCCCGTCTGATCAAGTCCTCCCTGAGGGTAGTCGAGAAGACCTTCGGCAGCTCCACCTCATCGGTCGAGGATCCATCCAGGGAATACACTTTGACCTTCATGCGATCACTTTCCCTGGCAGGATGCAACCGAAACCGCCGTCAGGTCTGGGATTCCGTCCGGAAGGTGTTTCCACGGGCGCACCGGCTTCCTCAAGTTTATGAGCCTCTTCGTAGGCCCCGGCGTCGAACCTGCGAGCAGGGCGTACTCATTGTCCACCTGACCGTACCTTAGAAAGCCGCCCTTTGGATTGATGGGGGATTCCGAATTGCCGATCCGGAGCAACCTCTTGTTGAACTCGGTTCTTTGGTGATAGCCCGTCTGGCCGGCAAGCGGAACGCTCCACATGATCTGATGGGGATGCCATGGCCCAAGGCTGCCGGGATTGCGCCTTGCGTCATTGGTCTTACGGTTCCTTATCCTGATGCCAAACCTCTTGACCGGGCCCTGGAAGCCCTTTCCCTTCGTAACGGCAGTCACGTCGACGAGTTCCCCCGACCTAAAGACGTCAGAGACCCTGATCTCCTTGCCGAGAAGGCCCTTCGCGTATGCGAACTTCTCCTTCGCCGATGGCCCTCCCAGCCCAATCTCGATGATGTCGGGCTTCTTCTTCAGGCCGGTAAGCCGGGGCAGGGTGTGTACGAGCACCGTTACGTCGGATGCGGAGTCGAGCAGCGCCTCCATTTCAGCGATGCGCTTTTCAAAGTCCATCTGCTTTGGGAGGCGTTTGACCCGTCTGGCCAGATCCTTGTCAATCTGATCGTGCCAAACCTCCGAGATGACGAATTTTCCAAACTTGTTGGTCGAGTAGGCCCGAACCCCGAACACCTTGACCGGCGGGCAGTCAACCACGGTCGCCGCCCTCAGAACCTCTTTGCCCTTCTCCGGGGAGTTCGGCCGATCCTCGATCATGTGAACATGCGTCATGCCGGCCTTGTACGCCGGGAACCCCAGCAGGCCGAGCTTCTCGCTCGCGGGCCAACATCTAACCCTTCCGGCGTGACGGCTAGCTCTTGCGCGCGGATGAAACGCCAAGGACCCTCTCTTTGGTCTTCGTATGTTGCCCACGAGATATCCTCCGACGTGGGTCTTGAATCCTCTCGAGGAGAAAGGCCACGCACCGCAGTTTGGTCGGCGGCGCGAACCCAGCAGGGAAAGGTGTCGGCCGGCTCTTTATAAACGTTTTCTCGGAGATCTATATAGTACTTTGTTAGAGAACCGTTCGGTCCAACGAAAAAGCATTCTTAAGATCCCCGCAGGCCCGCCCTCACGTGAGTGGGATGGTCCTTGGGAGGAACGAGATCACCCGCAGGATCCGAGAAGGCCAACTCGTGTCCAATCTGACGGACAAGACGCAGATTCAGCAGGCCGGGATCGATCTGACCGTGGGCAAGGTCTATGAATTGGTGGGCGAGGGTGCGCTGGACTTCGACAACTCCAAGAGGGTCATATGCAGATACTCCGAGATCGAGCCACAGGGCTCTTTCTGGGACCTCGAGCCCGGAGTCTACCACTGCGCCATGAACGAGTGGATAAGCATACCGCCTGACCTATGCGGCTTGCTTCTGCCAAGGAGCTCGGCCTTGGCATGCGGGATCCACATACACTCAGCTCTCTGGGACCCAGGTTACAACGGACGGTCATTCATACACACACACGCGACGAGGAAGGTCAGGATCTACAGGAATGCGAGGATCGCGCAGATGGTGTTTCTTCGCGTATTCGGCGAGACCACCAGCTACACGGGTGCGTATCTGGGCGAGGATGTGTTCACCCTGGGAAGGAGGGGAACCCAGAAGAGACTTGACCAATCGCACCCGAAATCGAGGGGCAAAGACTTTTCAGAACGTGGGGCATCGCAGGGGACATGAAGAGCAGAACGCTCTTCTACACGCCCGGGGCGGAGGACCTAGCAGAACCATTGGGCAGGGCCCTGGGAGTTCAGCTTCACCCCATCTACCTCAATCAGTTCCCAGACTCCGAGTGGTACGTCAGGATCCCGGAGCAGACATCCGATCCGAATCCCATTCTTGTGCACAGGCTCTTTCCGAGCCAGAATGACTCCCTGATCCAGCTGATGCTCATACTCTCCGAGCTGAACGAGAGAGGCCAGAAGCCAATACTCGTGGCTCCCTACCTGCCGTACGCCAAAATGCACAAGAAGGTCAAGCCGGGCGAAGTTGTGAGTGCGAGGACGATCACCGGTTGGCTTTCCGGGCTGACAAACGAGATCGTGACCCTGGATTGCCACTTCGTCAAGATGGAGGGGAAGGCCAGCATCTGGGGCGCCAATTTGGCCAACCTGAGTGCTGGTGGAATGCTCGTTCAGTACGCCAGGGAGCGGGATAAGGATCCCGTGATAGTGTCGCCGGACGAGGGGGCGCAGTACCTTGCCCGAGGCCCGGGGGAGAAGTTCACCCTCAGGAAGGTGCGGGGAGAGTACGAGCAGGGCGCGTCCGGCTTCCAGAGGTACTCGAAGACCGAGGGACAGTTGGAGGTGGCGGGAAGGGCAGTCTACCTGATTGACGATATGATCTCGACCGGGGGAACGATGATCAAGGCCATCTCCATGGCCAGGGAAGCTGGAGCATCCAAGATCGTTGCTTTGGCTACGCACGGCCTGTTCGTACATCAAGCCGACGTCCGGATGGCCGAGGCGGGCGCAGATCGCATCGTCGTGACGAACAGCATAAGAAGCCCTTACTCAGAGCTTGACGTAGTGCCCTTGATGGCAGCATATCTTTCGTCAAGCGTGTTTGGGACCAAGCCCGCCTGAACGTTGACCCCGACGCATTCCCGCTTCCAGCTAGGCCTTCTCTATCCTGATCTTGGACCCAGACGAAAACTTGCCGAGGCTGGAGAGGTCTCCTACGACCTTCCCAAAAACGTTCACGGGGCTAGCCGGCCTGATCTCATCCCCCCTCGATGCGGGGGTCTTCCCAAAGAAAATGCAGAAGGCATTGCCCGGTGGCCAGTAGGCAAGGTCGCCCTTCTCTACGACTTCCTGCGGGTTCTCCGGGCCCACGCGAACTGGGATCCGGAAGTAGATCTCCTCACCCCAAGTCTGACCTCGTGCCTCTATGGGCAAGGCTTCGATGATCTTCTCAGCCGTCTTTGGGCTCTTGTCCCCCGTTATCTCCCCCTTAAGCACGCCTATCTCATCCGACCTAATGAGTATGGCGACTCTTGCCATGTTTTCCCCTCCGTCCGCGGGGGTGTTGACACAAGCGTGCAAGCCTAATAACTTGTATGCCACCTAGCGGAAACGCTTGGGCTTGGGGATTTCGGGCGGCGCTAATAACACATAATAGCCTCGTAGCCCGAGCCACCGAACGGTATGCTCGATATCAAACTGATTCGAGAAAATCCGGAAGTAATTAGAAGAAATCTTCGAGTTCGGTTTCAGGAAGATAGACTCCCGATCCTAGAGGAGATCATCCGCCTCGACAGCGATTGGAGGCGGGGACAGGACAGGCTCAATCAACTGAGGCATGATAAGAACCTCCTCGATAGGAAGATCAACGAAATCAGGGCGGCCGGCAAGGACCCAAGCAAGGAAATCGATGCGAGCAGGGAGCTTGATAGGACCATCCGGGAACTCGAATCCGATGTGAGATCGCACAGATCAGCGCTTGATCAACACATGCTTCGGCTCCCCAACATCGCCCACGAATCGGCCCCGGTGGGAAAAAGCGAGCTCGACAATGTTGAGGTTAGGAGCTGGGGTGGAAAGCCCAAGTTCCCGACGCCCCCGAAGGACCACATAGAGCTATGTCTTGAGCTGGATCTCGTAGACCTTGAGAGAGCCGCCTCGGTGTCCGGGGCGCGTTGGTACTATCTGAAGAACGAGGCGGTCCTTTTGCAAATGGCACTCATGAGGTTCGCCATGGATAGGCTTTGCGAGAAAGGCTTCATTCCCATATACCCGCCGGCGATGATCAGGGAACGCATCATGCAGGGGGCAGGCTACCTTCCCGAGGGGCGAGATGACATCTACAAGATCGAGGGCGAAGATCTCTTCGTGGTAGGAACCTCGGAACAAGCCCTCGCGGGCCTCCACGAGAACGAGATACTGGATGAAAGCGAGCTGCCAAAAAGGTATGCCGGCATCTCCCCCTGTTTCCGAACCGAGGCGGGAAGCCACGGCAGGGACACCAAGGGCATCTTCAGG
Organism: uncultured Thermococci archaeon; assembly: GCA_964549615.1. Lineage (GTDB taxonomy): Archaea > CAYQAE01 > CAYQAE01 > CAYVLA01 > CAYVLA01 > CAYVLA01. The sequence continues at coordinate 76,069 of CAZJVP010000081.1, forward strand.
GTACATCAGTTCGAGAAGGTAGAGATGTTCGTGTTCTGTCTACCGGAGCAGTCGTGGGAGGAACACGAGAGGATGATCGCGATCGCCGAGGAGCTCGTCCGAGACCTAAACCTGCCCTACAGGGTTGTCAATGCGTGCACGAGCGAGCTCGGGGTGACAGCGGCAAAGAAGTATGACCTCGAACTCTGGCTACCCGGACAGGGCAGGTACCGTGAGGCAGTATCCTGCAGCAACTGCACCGACTACCAAGCCAGAAGACTGGGGATCCGTTGCAGGGAGGGACCAGGAAAACCAACCAGATTCGTCCACACTCTGAACAGCACCGCGATGGCAAGCTCAAGGACCCTGATAGCGATAATCGAGAACTATCAGACGGCCGACGGCAAGGTCGTAGTCCCGCAGGCCCTGAGGCCTTACCTCCCCAAGATCGAAGCCATCCAAAGGGGTGATCGCCGATCTTGACCATCGATGCGAGGCTTGCGTACGTGGCCTTGTTCGGCACAGGAGTCGCCCTAGGCTACATCATCGCCCTGCGCATCGCATCGAACAGGCTCCGAAGCCTAGACTTGCTGTGGCAGGAGAGAGTTGAGCAGCGCGTGAGAAGCGAGCTCGCGGAGCGCGAAGAAGAACTCCGCAGGGACGCAGCGAATAGAAGCGGCAGGGCCCTGTCCGGGCGGGTTCTTGAGAGATTCTGTCCTCTACTAAAACAGTTCCCGTTCGACCCGCATGATGCGGTGTGGATAGGCAGCCCGGTGGATTTCATCGTTTTCGATGGCCTGTCTGAGGATCGAGAGGAAGGCTCCTCCCTAAGGCAGGTAGTTTTCCTCGAGGTCAAGTCCGGCGCTGGGGAGCTGTCGAAAGCACAGAGAAGACTGAGGGAGACCGTCCGTCGGGGCAGGGTCTCGTGGGAGGAAGTTAGGATCGAACACTAGGCGCCATCGCCGCGTGCCCCGCGCTTCACGGGCCGCACGGAACAGCTATAAGCGAAACGAATGGGACATCAGGGGATTGCTTGGTCGAAGGAAATCCAGAAGCGGGTGAAGCGGAGGGGCTGATTTCCAATGCGATCATCGTGGCCTGCATCATAGGAATAGTCATCGTCGCAGCCCTGATCGTCCTGACCCCAAGGAGCAAGGAGGAGTTCACCCAGCTCTGGCTCAAACCATGGAAGCTTAACCTCGCTAACCTTTCCGCCCAGGACCCGATATTCGATGTGCTCGCGCCGGAGGCCGAAAGCTCGCCGATAACGGCTTCGTCGGTCTTCGGAAGGAAGTTCTATGTGGAATGCTCCTCCCTCCGGCTGGGGTTGTCGACCGACCTCCGCACTACCGGGACCTATTCGGACTTCGCTTCGTGTTTCTCGAGGTCCTACTCGCCGGGCGACACCATCTGGCTGGGAAACAACGCCTTGTATCTTGACGCGATAGATGCGGAAAGTTACCAGATTCTCTTCTTCGAGTACCCGAGGTTCCTGTACTCCCGCAGGGTCAGGTTCGCGTTTGTCGTGGAGAACGACCTCGGCCGAGATCACGAGTATCAATTCAGGGTGAACCTCACGATCGGAAACCTGTCGGCGACGAAGGTCCTGCAGAAGATCGCGGTTGACGACGGCCAGCAGAAGACATGCGTCGTTGAGTTCTTCCTCACAAGCGAGGAGGTTGCCCTCATACTTGGCCCGGCCGCCCAGAACGCGAAGGTCAGCGTTCAGCTCGATACCGGGGAAGAGGTATTCTTCTGGATTGGCAGCACCCGAGAGTAGGTCCCATGAAGCAAGGACTTTTGGCAGCTTGCACGACGATCATCTCCGTCCTCGCTCTCATACCCCCCACGACCTTCGCGGTGGATGGCTGGAAGGATTTGGAACTGGAGGGCGACCAGCTTTTTGCTGCGGGCCAGTTCGCCCAGGCTGCGGAGAAGTACAACCTGTCAAGCGAACTCGCTCTGCAGGCTGGCGAGGACCTCGCTGCATCGGCCATCTTGGCAAAGTTGGGACGCTGCTTTGCGCAAGAGAGGCTGAACAACGCAGACCTCTTTGTGAGATACATCATGCAAGCCTCCGACCTCACATTTGCATTGGGCCAGAGAAAGGATAACCTGACGGAGCGAGCCAAGCTATACCTAGACTCCGCCTCGTATGCCGCGGAGGCCGGGCTGGGCTCGCGGGCACGTGCCCTAATCAACCTATCCGCGTTCGCGTACCTTGAGGCTGCCGAGGGTCTGGACTTCGCTCGGGGCTCGGGTTACATCCGTAGGGCAGCTTACCTGTTTCACTTCAACAACCTTTCCGAGCACGATGCGCGCGCGCTCGACCCCTATCGAAACCTTTTGCTTGAGGAGATCGCCCGGTCCACATCGGAGGCCCGGCAGATGTATCTGATGGGGCTTTGGGAGGAGGCTGGAAGGAGATTCTACGAAGCGGCACTTAGATCATATGAGATCCAGGGACCGGCAACCTCAGACCTCTTTGGCATGGCAGCCGAAGCCCTATCCAAAGCCGCATGGTCAATGGAGATGGACGAGAGAACAGGCCCCGCCAATCTTTCTCGAAGGGCACACCTCTATCGCCTCGCAGCCATCTCGGCGGAATTCAACTCGACGGAGAGCGCTGAGCTCTTCCAAAGAGCTGGCGAGGACTTTTTCCAAGCGGCGACGAAGCTCCTTGAGTCCAAGAACCTGTCCGATGCGATCAGCAATTTCACCCAGGCAGCGATCATGTACGAGAAGTCCGGCATAGCGGAGTTATCCAAGGGGATGTATGTCCAAGCCGCAAGAACGGCCCAGGAACTCGCCTCATCCGGCCCGCTGAGGAGTTACAACCTGCAACTCGAGGCAGGGATGGCGTACGACTCCGCCGGCCTCTACAGGGAGGCGGCCCAGGCGTACTACAATAGCCTTCAGGATTTCGGCAAGTCGATAGGCCTCACCTCGTACATGTGGCCTTGGCAGCAGTTCGAACTCCTCCAGATCCTTGGCAGGGGCCGAAGGTTCGCAGACGCCAGGACCTTCTCAGCATACACGCTCAAGCCCATCGCATTTTTTGCCGCACCCACCCTTGGTGCGTACGATATCGTTGGGCAGCTCGGGCCGGCGATCGCCTATGACGCCAGAACGAGGTTTGCCTACGATCCCTTCATCACCGAGACGCTGCTCGTAGCGGCCTCCGCCTTGCTGAACGGTCAGCCTTTCATTGCAAGGTCCTTGACGGAGGAATGCTCCGGCATGCTCGCTTTGAATCCCCCTCTCAAGGCACTCTACGACTTCATCTTGGCCGTGATCGATGCGCAGCAGGAAGGCCGAGCGGCTTGGGACCGAAGGGTTGCCCTGACCTACGACGCGCTGCGGCTTGTATACCTGGACGATCTCGCCTATGCGTTTGCCACTTCCCTTGCCGATTCTCTGTCAGGCGTGCTCGCGGGCGAGCTCACATCGCAGCTCTTCATCCAGCACTGTCGGCGAGTTGTCTCCGTTGCACTAGAGGACCTGCGCCAGGCGGCTGAGTACAACCGCAGCATCGATGACTGCCTCAGCGAGGCGCAGAGGCTGAGCACCGAGATGGCGGGATCCAAGGTCCGGGATCCCGGGGAACATCTCAGGGCCCTTGCCCTCTGGCAGACCGTTGCCAGGCGCTGGTCATTCCAGGGCAAGCTTAACGAGTCCGGATTCTACTACGAGCAGGCTTGTTACCATGCCTGTGCGGGCGAGGACTTCCAGAAAAGCATCCTCTGCCACGACCTTTCGTGGGGATGCCTCGGTTTCCGCACCCCGATGACCGCTGCGGCCTACGCGATCGCCAGTGCCATGCTGGATGCAAACCAGACGCTGAAAGCGCAGGCGAAGTCATTCATATTGGGCAATCTGTCGGGCTATATCCCGAGCCATCAGGTTTCGGTCCTATTGTCGGTGTTGGAGGAACGAACCCAGCTTCAGGCGGGCGCGGCCTTGCTGAAGGCGGTGGCCATGGGGCTCATCGGTGGATTCGTGCTTCTGACCTCCTACGTGCTGCTGATCTGGGAGCAGAAGCGCCCCAGAAAACCATCTGCTCCAAGCCAAGAACCGCCCCATGAGGATGAGGAGACCGGACGGCAGGTCGGGGAAGAGGCGTCTTGCGACGCTGACCCGCTTTCCGGCGCAGGCGAAAGTTCTGGAGAGCCAAAAAACGGAGAAAGTAGTTAGGGGTACTTCCCGGCCGCGATCTTCTTGCTGTCTTCCTCGTTGAACGTTATCAGCACGGGCCTGTCAATGATCTTGGTCTTGAAGTGCCACTCGTAGCCCTGGCTGATGCAGAGTTTCCTAGGTTGCTCGATGATCTTGCCCTTTAGCTTCTCGGGCAGCTTGTACACGATCTCGTTGTTCTTCTTCCTGTAACCGACCAACTTGATCCTTCGAATGAAATCCTTCCACTCGAGTCCGTCTTCGTCCCTGTGAACCTCGGCCCTCGGGGCTTCCTTGATCGAAACTAGCTCGCCGACGTACCGCGTCATGCTCCTCCCTCGGATCAAGCGCCCGGAATGCTTCTAATAAATATTTTTGGATCTAATTCTGCACATTTGAGTGGGTAGCCATGATGAAGGTACCCTTTCGACCCTGGTGACTCCCTCTTCCTTGCCTACCTTTTTCTCCCCCAAGGGAGAAAGGGGGACAGAATCAACCCTAATACGAATAGCCCAACCATGATGGTCCAACGATCAAGCGAATCTAGGCACAAAAAAGCGACCGATGGCGAGCCCAGATGCCCTCCCGCTCACCATGCAACGAGCTGACATAGTAAACAGTTTTATCGGCTGCTCTTGGTCCCAAGCCAGGGAAGGAGTCGTCCCCCTTGGAGAAGGGAAGCATCGTAAAGATCAACTACGTGGAAAGGATCAAGACAACCGGCAAGGTCACCGATACCAATATCGAGTCAATGGCCAAAGAGGCGGGAATCCTCGACTCGGAAAATCCGTCCCGATACAGGCCGACGCCGACGGTCGTAGGTTCAGGGAAACCCATCAAGGGGGTGGATGAGGCCCTGCTCGGAATGCAGGTTGGGGAGAGGAAGAGGTTCGAAGTCCCCCCGGAGAAAGCCTATGGCCCGAGGAACCCCAAGCTGATGGACCACGTCCCGATGTCCTCCTTCCTCAAGGAGGGCATCAGGCCGGTGCGTGGGCTGCCCGTGAGAACCCGCAGGGGGCTCGCGATCGTTCGCAGCACGACGGGCGGGAGGGTCTTGCTTGATTTCAACCATCCCTTGGCGGGCCAGACCCTTGACTACGAGGTCGAGGTGGCAGGGGTTGCCAAGGACCTTGAAACCAAGGTGAGGTGGCTCATCGAAACGAGGCTTCCGGGCATAGACTCCGAGTCCCACCTGATAGAGATCTCCGGCAACAAGGCCGTCGTGGAGCTGAACAGCCAGGGGCTGTCCAAGCCGGTCCTGGAGCGGCTCCAATCCGTCATCAGGAACGAGATTCTGGCGAACATCCCCGAGATATCCGAGGTTGCCTTCGGACCCGTGGAGGTTCCCGCCACAGCCACCGCAGCCGAGGAGTCGGGGGCAGAGGCCGGCAGCACGCCCGGGCCTGCTGAAGCGCATCCCGAGGCCAAACAAGCCGGCGGCTAGCTCGACCCTCTTCCCTTGAGGCGCACCGAGACGAGGGTTAGCTTCGTGCCAAGTTCGCAGTTCACATTGGCGTTCAGGACCTTCAAGACCTCGCACCTATCGCCGTCCCTCAGCCCGTCGGGAAAACAGAGGTCGCTCCTCTCGCAGAGCGTCCTCGTGCAATCGGGTCGCATGAAGGCTATGGTCGCACCCTCGATGGCCTGCTGGCTTGGCAGAAGGAGCTGGATCTCGGCTGGCTCGACCTCCACGAGCATAACGCCTTCGTCGTGAATCCGGCATTTCTCGTGGGGCTTGTTCATGGAGCTCTTCACGACGTACCTCCTGCCAACCTCGAGGTTATCGCACACCTTCCTTAGCTTGCAGCCCATGCATTCCCTAGAGTTGCTCACACCGTAGTGGATGAACTCCTGGCCGGGTTTGGCAAGCCTCTTCCCTATCAGAGTAATCATATCACACCAGTCCTCTCCGCGATCCTGCGCGCCGCCGGTTCGCTCAGGCCGGTCTCCCCGAGGATCGTATACCTATGCGGCCTCACGAGATGGGCGCGGGTCATGGCCTGGATTATCGCGGCCTTCTCGATGCCCAGCTCCGTGGCCGTCACAGGGGCACCTATCCGGATCAGGAAATTCCTGATGTCCTGCCAATTTCCCCCGTGAAGATACATCATCATTATCGTCCCCACTCCCACCTGCTCGCCGTGCAGCGCCACGCCCGGACATATGGCGTCCAGGGCATGGCTGAATAGGTGTTCAGAACCCGAGGCCGGCCTGCTTGAGCCGGCGATGCTCATCGCAACTCCGCTTCCAATCAGGGCTTTCGCGACCAAACGGACGCCCTCCTCGCCAGCCGCCCTTATCAGGTCTGCCGAGTCCATCACCATGGTCGCGCTCATCAGGGACAGCGCGCAGGCATATTCGCTCTTGTCCTCCTTGCCAAGGCGGTAAGCGAGATCCCAATCCATGACCGCGGTGCGCTTGGCGACGGTGTCCCCACACCCCGAGGCTAGGAATCTATATGGAGCGCTCGAGAGCACCCTCGTGTCCATGATTATGGCAATGGGAGCCACGGCGTCTACGGACGCGACCCCTCCGGAGTTGGCGACCGAGACCCTTGAAGAAGCAATTCCGTCGTGGGACAGGATCGTGGGAACGCTGATGAACTCGCAGTTCGACTTGTAGGCCACGAGCTTCGCGGCGTCGATAACCTTGCCTCCGCCCACCGCTACAAGGTAGTTGAACGGCGCGCGCTCCATACCAGCCATCAACTCTTTGGTTGCCTCACTCTTCCCCCCTGCGATCGAGATGAGGTCCGCGTCGTTGCTTGACGAGAGGGCGTTGAAGACCTGCCTGCCGTATCTTAGGGTTTCCTTCGGCCCCGTAACGACCAGGAATCTGCCCCGAATGCGCATCGAGTCGAGTATTGCGGAGATCCTTCGCAAGGTACCCGAGCCTATGTCAACGTATCGGGGCAGCTGCATCCGCTTTGGGCGCTTCAACACATCACATCTTGGAGCAGCATTGACTGCGGCGGTCGTACGAAGATCGACCGTTTTCGCCGAGCCGCAGGTCACCGAAGCATTTATGGCACGTATCACCCTCCCCTTATAAATATATGAACTCCTTGGCCGATCTGATACGCAAGTACTTCATCTCCCCAATCTGGAAACGCACCGGCTACAACTGGGTCAATACGATCGTCTACGGGGTCATACTGGGCATCGCGGCCGTAGTCGTGTACAGGTCGGTCAGGAAAACCGGTTACCGTTTTGGCCTCGATCTATTCGTGACATTCGCCCCATACTTGGTTTTCGCAACGGCAGTCAGGGCTCTGGTGGACGCGGGCAAGTATCCCTACACTTACCTTCTGGTTTCTCCCGGGATATACTTCATGACCATGGGGATCTTCGCCGCCGCCATCCTGAGCGGCTTGCTGATCAGACGACTTTCGGGCACGAAGGTCAGCCTGACCGTCTTCGTCATAGGGATCATACTGGGCGGCTGGCAGCTTGCCCTCGTGCTGGGAATGGTTAGGAGACCCCTAGCTGGCCTGTTGATCGCCGTCCTCGGCGGTGCAGCATGCGCCGCGGTTCTCCTAGTGCGCAGGCTATGGCCAGACCGCTTGGCGATTCTGCAAACCAGGGAAAACGTGCTCGTAATCTGTTGCCATCTCGTGGATGCGACAGTGACCTTCATTGGGATCGATCTGTACGGGTACGCGGAGCAGCACATCCTTCCACGTACACTCATCGACGTGACTGGCACCGCCTCGGTGATGTACCTTCTGAAGCTCATCGCCTTGCCGATCGTTCTCTATCTGCTCGATCGGTACGTGGAGGACGCTGAGATGAACATCTTCATCAAGATGATCGTCATGGTTCTCGGCCTCGCCCCGGCCACGCGGAACTATCTCAGGATAATCATCGCATCCTAGTCAGAATGCGAGCGGAAACGAAGGCCCATGATCGCTGCGGGGCCGACTTTGCTACGCCCCCATGCCTCGCGAAGTCGTCGAGAAAACCTTTATTAAGATGCGAGCACGGGTACTCGTGCCTAATGCCTATCGTGGGTGCGCCGAGGCTCGGCGGACCCGGGTGAACGGGATTCTCCGCTGTTCATGTCTGTAAGCGAGGGCATCTTTGCTTGGTTTCAGCTTGCTTTTGGAAGAAGGGGTCATCTTCCTCCGTAGCAGGGCAGGGGCCTTAGAGAACATTGGAGCACACGGTACCAGATTCCCAAAGGGGGTCGACGTGAACTCATGGCAAACGACGAACTAAAGCAAGTGAGGAAGGAGATAGCAGATTTTCTCCCGGACAGTTCGTGGGTCTCCGAGGTCGAGTTCGAAGGGCCGGTCCTCGTCATCTACTCAACCAAACCCGAGATGCTGGTTGACAACGGGGATCTCGTCCGGGAGCTCGCGAAACGCGTCAGAAAGAGGATCGTCATAAGGGCGGATCAGTCGGTTCTCACCGATGAGAAGGAAGCGGAGGAGGCCATAAGGCGCATAGTGCCTCAAAGCGCCGGAATAACCAGGGTGATCTTTGACCGAGATGCGGGCGAGGTCATGATCGATGCCGAGAAACTGGGGCTGGTCATCGGGAAGGCCGGGTCCACGCTCCGGGAGATTACCGCCGTCACCCACTGGACCCCGACCGTGACGAGGACGCCGCCGATAAAAAGCGAGATCATGGAGGACATCCGCAACACCCTGCACAGCGAGAGCAAAGAGAGAAAGAAGATGCTGCGCAAGATCGGGCGGCGGATCTACCGGGGCCCTGCAAGCAAGACGGACTGGGTCAGACTGACCGTTCTCGGAGCTGGTCGTGAGGTCGGACGGTCGTGTCTATTGTTAAGCACCCCCGAGAGCCGCGTGCTCCTGGACTGCGGGATAAATGTTGCCTACCAGGAAAACCACAGGGCCTACCCGTATCTCAACATGCCTGAGTTTCAGATAGACAAACTTGACGCCGTGATAGTATCGCATGCACACCTGGACCACAGCGGTTTCGTGCCCTACCTCTACAAGTACGGCTACGAGGGGCCGACCTATTGCACGCCGCCAACCCGGGACCTGATGACCCTGCTTCAACTCGACTACCTTGACATAGCCGAGAAGGACAATAAGGCCGCACCGTACACGAAGAACGACATAAAGCAGACGATCAAGCACACGATACCCCTTGCATACGGGGATGTGCGTGACATATCGCCCGACATGCGTCTCACCCTCCACAACGCCGGGCACATCCTCGGGTCGGCTAGCGCTCACCTCCACATAGGAGACGGCCTCTACAACATAGCATACACCTCGGACTTCAAGTTTGACAGAACCCGGCTTCTGCCGTCGGCTGGTTCCAAGTTCCCGAGGTTGGAGGGCCTAATAATCGAGTCGACCTACGGCGGCTCGGACGACATACAGCAGTCAAGGATCGATGCCGAGAGGAAGCTCATAAGCGTCGTCAACGAGACCACGAGGCAAGGGGGCAAGGTACTGGTCCCCGTGCTGAGCGTGGGAAGAGCCCAGGAGCTGATGGTGCTCATCGAGGAGAAGATGCGCCAGAGGATAATGGACCAGGTCCCCGTTTTCCTCCATGGCATGATCTGGGCGGCAACGGCCATACACACGGCATACCCCGAATACATGTGCAAGGAGCTGAGAAACAGGATACTCCACAATGACGAGAACCCGTTCCTGTCGGACATCTTCCGCAATGTGTCCCACGGGGAGCTCGATAGCGTTGCCCAGGGGGACCCATCCGTCATACTCGCGACCTCCGGGATGATGGTTGGCGGCCCCGTGACGGAGTACTTCAAACAGCTGGCCCCGGACCCGAGAAACGCCCTCGTGTTCGTGAGCTACCAGGCCGAGGGCTCGCTCGGGCGCAGAATCCAGATGGGCCTGAGGGAGGTCGCTCTGACGGACGAGAACGACAAGCTCAACGTCGTGAAGGTGAACATGAAGGTGATCAGCATAGAGGGCTTTAGCGGTCACTCCGACAGGGGCCAACTGCTCCGCTACATAAGGAAGGCATCGCCGAGGCCCCAGAGAATAGTCGTCCAACACGGGGACTACGACAAGTGCGAGAACTTCTCCAACTCCGTCTCGCGAATGCTGAGGATAGACGCGGTGGCGCCGAGGAACCTCGAGACGGTCAGGTTCATGTAGAGGAAGAGGCGCCTTCGCCCGCGGACTTCACGATCTTGACGAAGTTCGGGACCACCAAGACGATATCCTCAGAGACTGCCGCCATATCGCCCTTCAGGCCGGTACAAATGCCCTTCAGCTGATCGACGAGCCCTCTAGCGACCTCCGGATCCTCCGATTGCAGCGCCGAGATGTTGACGAGCAGTATGTTCCCCTCCTTGAGCTTCTCGGAGATCTGATTGAGGTCGTCTCCCGATGAGAGCTTCACCGGCTGCACGAGGATCTGCTGGTAGCGTGCGAATGACTCCTCGGTTAGCAGATCCTCATTGAACTCGACAATCTCCACGTCATCACGCATTTGGATCCTCTCCGCCTAATTTTCAATCGACCTAATCTGGACTCGGGTCGGCCGAGCCACAAAACCGGGAATAAGCTTAAATATGTGACGGTGGGAAGTGGGGGCCCGCGCTCGTTGTCGGTCTCCAACCGGACCAGGCGACGCCTAGTAGGCCCCGATATCCGCTTTCATGAATTCCCTCATGACGGCGGTGGCATAGCTTCCCTTCGGCAACCAAAAGGACAAGCA
>CAZJVP010000082.1:0-2500 GCA_964549615.1 uncultured Thermococci archaeon
GGCTTCCCGGAGAACCCGATGGGCATAGCGGCGCACGTAGGCCCTTTCATCGTCCAAGAAGGGGCGGAGTACACGGCGAACCTCGCTAATCGGGGCACCGAGCCTACCCATCGCTTCGGCCGCGGCGATCGCGATCTGCCATCGCGCATCCTCAACCGCGGGACTGACGCCAGGACAGGCGCGAAGCTCTCGCTTGGTGGGGAGGTTGCTACGCCGCAGGAGCGCCCGCAGGGCCTCAGTCGCATCTGGATCCCCAATCCGCCCCAGCGAGCGGACCGATGCGATGAGCGCATCCAGTGGCGCCTGTGGATCGCGAAGGATCTGGACCAAAGCAGGAACCGCGCCCCGGTTCCCGGGGATTCCAAGGAACGGGATGGCCGCCTGCCACAGCGGAACGGTACGTTTCCCATCCGGCACATCGGGGGCTCGCGTCTCAACGTACCTCAGGAGCACCGAGAGCCCGTGCTCTTCGCCCAGGCAGGCTAGGGCCGTGGCGGCCCTGAACCGGGTCGTTGGATCGGACGACGCAAGTGCCTCGTTCAGTCCCGGGATCCCTGGCTGGGCCTTTCGAACGGCGAGCCAGGCCAGGCCTTTGGTTCCATTAAGCTGGGCGCAGAGCTTCCCTGCCGCTCTCCGGGACCATTGTTCGGGTATCGCGGGCCTGGGCCGGAGCCGACCGTCGAGCAAACCTCTAGCCCTTAGCGTGGACTGCAGCTTCTTGATGTCGATCTCGCGGGGCTCCACCCCGTCCCGGACCGCCTGGACTGCGGCGAGCGCGGCCACCTCGCCTAGCCGTTGGATATCCCTCTGCATTCGGAACGCGTGGTGGGCGTCGTAGGTCTGGGAAAGGGCTCGGCTTGCAATAAGCAGTCCGTCGACGTTCCTCGGGAGCAGACAACGGTATGGAACCTCGCACCCGATGGGTTTGCTCCAGTTTCCCAGGACCCAGACCCACAGTGCAGCTTCGCTGGTTTCGTTCTCGTAGTCGTAGCCGTGGTTGTCGTAGTGGGCCTGCATGAAGGATACCGCATCCTCGAAGCGCCTGCCGGCGATCTCGTCCGCAAGCGTGAGCTGGTAGTCCCCGATGATCTGTCTGCCCTGGCGGACCCCCAGCATCGGTGCGATGTACAGCAGCCGCGTGTCGTGCGTGAAGCGCTCCCTCCAGTAAAGCTGGATTCCCTGCCGGCGGGCTCGCGTCATGTCCTCCACATCTGTCGGGTCGACGTATCCCGCGTCGAAGTTCAGGTGGCGGAGCCGGCCGGTCTTGGCGTCGAGCATGCCCGCGGCCTGGCTGTATGTGTGGCAGATGTTGTCCTTTTCCCGGCCCAACATGAAGGGCGCGCCGGACATGGCGGCCACGTCGCCGTCCCCCGTGCAATCGATGAAGACCTTGGCCTTGTACGCTGCTGCCCCGCGTGCGGACGCAGCAAACACTGCCAGGAGCTTCTCTCGTCGATCGCTTTCCCTCGGAGCGATGGCGGTGCCTGGATCGGAGGGCCTAAGGATCTCGCCGCTTTGGAGTAGCACGCCTGTGACGATCGTGTCGAAGCGAACATCGACGCCAGCCTCCTGCACCATTTCATGCAGGACCTGTTTCTTCGCCTCGGGGTGAAATCCTCTCGCTCCATATCTGCCGCAGAACAGGGGAGTGATCTGGGCCGTCCGCGCGTCGACCTCATCCTGTATGCCACCCGGCAGTCCGTGGTAGTAGTTGTGGATGGCCCCCATCGTGCCGATTCCCCCTAGGGAGGTTGTCGCCTCGATGACAGTGGTTCGGGCTGCGCTCCGTGCCGCTGCGATCGCGGCGATGGCACCGGCGGTTCCGCCCCCTATGACCATGATGTCGCTTTCGATCTCGGGGGGTGAGAAGACCGAACCAGCGGACAACGTCTCGGCGGAAGACGTTGGCATGTCGCATATGTCGACCGTTGCCGCGACGCGTTCCCCGAGTGCCAAACGGCCTGCGGCCGTGTTTTCCACCTGGGATGCCCAGATTCCGCATCCGTACAGGTTGCGGAGTCTGGGGTGGACGATGCCGCGCTGCTCAAACCTCACGGATGGGAAGATAGGGAATGCCTCGTTGGCGACGTGCGAGACGAGCGCGTCCTTGAGCTGAGGCAGCTCCCGCGCGCGTCGTATCGCATCGGGCAGGGCCTTGCGGGCAGCCGTGGGATTCGCCTCTGTCACGCCATACTCGATGCGGACCTCTCCGTTCCAGACGGATGGCCAAGCCGAGATGCCTTGGCCAAGATCGAAGGGGAGGGCCATGCCGGCCTTTGCGTGGTTCATGAAGAAGCTGTGCCGGCCGGGAACGGGGCCGAGGTCTTCGGAGGCGACCTCGGTCTGTCTCCAAAGCAGCGCCTCCTCGGTGGCATCCACGACGGCCTTTCCCCACACCACCCTCTCTCCGCTTCTGCTCGCCACGACCACGCCCAGCGCGCTCTCATCTGTGAAGACCGGACGGACGGGGAAGGAGTAGAGCAACACGGAGATCCCGGCA
>CAZJVP010000083.1:0-7284 GCA_964549615.1 uncultured Thermococci archaeon
CGCCTGAAGCCCCCGTTAGAGTTGAAGCACATGCGCACGCGCTCCGCGGTCTTATCCGGGTACCTGCAACGCTCGCCCAAGATGTCTAGGGTCAGCACGCCGCAAAAGATGTCCTCCATGTAGGAGATCGAGCTGTCGGGCACGACCGAGAACCCGCCCGAGGCCAGCTCGCAGGAACGGACGTAGGGGACCGTCGTCCTCAGTTTCCTGACATCGTACGCTAGGCGCTGTAGCGAGGCGACGGCGTGGAAGGTGGAGCGAAGATTGGAGCGCCCGTGTGCCCCGAATCCGCCGTCCCTGTTCCTGTGCCTCAGAAGCCAACGGGCGGTCGCCCCCGCACCGGTGGTGAAGCCCAGCATGCTGAGGATCTCAATCGCCATGAAGGCGGAGTGAAACTCGGACGGTGCTGCGACTCCGACCTCCATGGTTCCGAACGAGCCGTCCGGCCGGCGCAGGGCTAGGATGCGCTTTGCCAGCCCTGGTTGAGGCGGTTCCCCGCACAGCCTGAGGCCATGGAAGACGTAGTAGTAGCCGTACAGGTTGTCGGCCGGGAAGCTGCGGAGCCAGTTGACGGTTGCCGAGATGCGCGGCGGCTCGACGTTGAGTAGCCTAAGGATGGCGAGGCCGTAGTAGGTGTCCTGGGCGTTGGAGTCGGATCCCTGGGCGAAGGTGTACCCGCCGTCTGGATTCTGCCTGCGCAGGACGTAGTCGCGAACGGCATCCGCCATCGCCTTGCTCTTGGGGCCGACGCGACGTCGGGCAGCTTCACTCATGCCGGGATCGCGAACCGCCCCATCGCTCAAGCTCAACACCGGTCCGTTGATCGGGTAGAAGCTATCAGCCCGCGAAAGCCGAAGCTTGGGGCGGTTGAGGCGGCGGGGCCGCCATGGCGAGCTTCATCGCCGCGAGCTGTTCGAGGTCAGATTCGTGATAAATGTTGTCGGCACGCAGGTCTTGCCCCTAGCCTGCCAGCACCAAGATGCCGGACCCGTGAAACCTCGGAGCCTTCGGCGGATATCTCGGCCATGCGGAGCGGATTCGGCAACATCCCGCCCGTCGGCGATGCGGGTGATCATCTGGGACGCTTGGAGGTGGAACGGAGAAATTGTAGCCGCAATGGTGTGTGCGAACAAGCGTCAACCCGTGAGCCTGGTCACCTTGACTGGGCGGTAGAGCGCTTTGCGCACCATGGCCCACCATATCAGCACGCCGCACGCAATGGCGGTCCCTGAGACCGAAAGCCATTCCACGACATAGACCCAGATCAGCGCCGTTCGTTTGAGATTCATCGCTTCGATCTCAAGATTGGCCAACATCTTTCCCGCTTCTTTGTAGCTGGACAGGGCCGCTTCGAAATCCAGGTTAAGATACTGGGGCAGCCCCTGTGCGGCCGTCCGTTCCACATCCTTGAGCTTTGCCGTGAGCCTGTCCGTGTTGGCTCCGAAGGACTCGCAGAACTCAAGCAGCGACAGCAGGAGCGATCTCCTCGTCCCGAAGCTCAGCATTTCGGATCTCGCAGCCTCGACGAGCGGGAGGTCCTGGGGCACGGGTCGGCCATCCAGATAGATGATCAGATTGGTGCAGGCCGAGTACTGGTGCTTCCAGTATGGCATCGCCACCCACTGCCACAGCCACTCGCTCGCACACGAAAACGTTCTGGATCCGCCCTCAAGCTTCCAGGTCACCATCATGGGCGAGTTGCAGCCCGAGGACTCGACATGCGCAAGCATATCGGCCCCGGGCCTAACGTTCAGCAGGTTGTGGTCCCAGACGGGGCCCCGCAGGAGGGTTTCCTCGTGCCAAGGGATGCTCCTCATGTACTCGTGTTCGGGCATGTCCACAACGAACCGGTGATCGAGCGAATCGTGCCAGCCGCCCAGGATGTCCTCCGTCGGTAGAAGGAGGCCGATCGGCGTATCGCCCCATGGCGGGTGGCCGGCGGCGCCCCCGAACGACTGCCAGCCTCCCTCCATCAGGAGCCCCAGACCGCCCTGCGATACGGCGTCCGCCAGTTTCTGCAGGTGCGACCCTACCGCGTGCGAGTTTGCCTCGAAGAACACGATCACGTCGTAGTTCCTGACGACGTCGGCGTAGGTCCTGGGCATGTGGAGCCTTATGAGCCTTTTGAGGTCATCGACCGTCGGGGCAGGCATCGGGCCAAAAAGCATGAAGTCCCGCATGGTGGCCGGGACGAAGGTCGGGCGGAACAGCGGATCGGACCGGGTTAGCCAGAAGGCTCCGGCGTTCGAGAGGTCGCCCACGAACAGCAGGCCGATCCTGCCGTCCGCAAGACAGTGCGCGGCCGGGATGAGGGTCACCAGAATCCCGGCCAGCAAGCCGAGTCGAGAAGGCAAGCCGCTAACAACTGGCCTCTCCATCGTGGCTGAATCTGTGGCTGCTCGGATATATCATTTTGGGTATGGTGTATGGTGACTGCGCCTGGAGGCTCCACCGCGATCGCTAGGAGGTGGCGTTTGCGGTGAGCCGGGTGGGCTGCAGCCCATCACGGCCTCGTCGCGCGCGTTGCACTACGAGCTGCTGAGGGCCTCCTCTGCGAGGCATCGGCCGATGAGGCTGCCAGCCTCCCGGTAATGGTCGCACGTCAGGACGAGATCGCCTGCGAGGGAGTACGGCGTCTCCAGGCAGAGGGCGGGGAATCCCTGCGAGCAGCAATGGGACAAAAAACTGGGAGTATCCCAGCGGCTGCGGTGAGTCGCCACCTTTCCGAAGGGGTCGGCCGCGTACCGGGGCGTCAAGGCCCTGGCGATCGAGTCGGCCAACCGCGCAGCGCTTTCGTGCTCCCGTTTGAACTGGTCGGGGCTGGGCAGAAAGGCGTAGATCCCGAGATACTCGCAGAGGCCGGGCGCATGAAAGTCTACGCCCGCAAACGGGCGGCACCGCTCCCGCCATGTGGCCATGTCCCGCCGCATGACGAGAACCTCGTGTCGCATGGGAGGATCGCCCCACGCGCGGTTGAGGTCGTAGGGGAAGTTGTCCTTGCCGTAGTCGCCGCGCTCGACCCCGTCGGGATTAGCCAGCGGCACGGCCCACACCAGGGGAGCGCAATCGCCCATGGATGCGATGCATCTCAGCACGCCGTCCAGGACCCAGGATCCGGGGGTTTCGCCCGAGTGCTGTCGGGCCACGAGGTACAGGCCGGGCCTTTGGCTTCCGTTTTCGCCGCAGCCGTTGCTGAGCCGGAGAATGGGGCGCCCGCCCTGGCTCACACCGATCACGTCTTCCTTCCAGTAGCCGCGTGTGTCGCGCAGCAGGCGGTCAAGCTCGGGACGCCCATAGGGGTAGGAGGCCGCTACTTCGATGGTCGGGTCCGGCGGGTCGATCAGCCATGCGGCGTGCCGGCGTCCGTCAGGGTTTTCCTCAAGCTTTCCCCTCTCCATCCGGAACCATTCGCCGCCTTGCCTCTTGCCAACCGGGACTATCTTGCTTGGATCGCTGGCTCCCAGCATGTTTTGGAGGTTTTTCAGGACCAACTTGACCTTCGGGGCATCCGGCATGCGCGAGTCGCTGGTGAGGCGAAGGCAGAACCAGAGGGACTCGGGGCCTCCGTGGGGATCGGCCGCGAAGGCTACGGTCCAGGAGTCTTCGTGCTGCGTTATCGTCACGTCGCACGCGTTGCCGTAAGGAATGCCCGTGTCAACCCTAATCGCCAAGTTGCGTCCCCTCCTCAATAGACCGGCGTGTCGGGCTTCCGAGAAGTGTCAGCGCCTGAATAGTCTTCCCTGATCCCAAGGCCTTCTGCATCGCAGATCTAGATCGGTGGAAGGTCTTTTGGAACTTCGCCGCCATGTCGGAAGCGTAGGCCATAAGATTTTTCGGCCCCGCCCTAACTGGGCGTTCTGCAAGGTTGCGCAGGAGCGTCTCAGGAGGCTTCAGGGTGCTTTGCTCCTTCCGGACCTACCTTGGGAAAACGCTACTTGTTTCTCTCGTGTCGTTTTCGATCTTCCATGCACTGCCGATGTGCTCCGCAAGGACGATCCAGGTGCCGAATGACTACCGCACTCTTCAGGGTGCTGTAGCGGCCGCTTCGGACGGCGACGTCATCATCGTATCACCTGGCACATACGAAGGCTTCACAGTCGAAAAGAGCGTGACGATCATGGGCTCGGGCAGGGACGCAGTTGTCATCCGGGGACAGGTAGTGGTCAACGCTGGCAACGCGGCGCTGTCCACCATGACGGTAGAGATCGATGAAAAAACGGGGGGAAACTCCGCCCTGGTAATCTCGGGAAGCGGAACAAAACTTGTCAACATCAGGGTCCGCAGCTACAGGGATGGGATCTGGCTCGGAACCGTGGACAAACAGAGCCAGGACAACGCCGTGGAACACAGCGTGCTGGAGTGCGCCTGGGTCGCGCTGAACTGCATCCAGTCCGGCCGCAATACGTACTACAACAACACGATCGTATCCGAGCAACGCCAAGGGATCATCGCGGGGACCGGCGATGTGATCCTGAGAAACCGCGTCGAAGCTCCGACGGGGATCAGCCTGTCAGCGCTCAGAAGCGGGGTGCAGATCAAGTCCAATACGGTAAACGGGCGTGAGACGGCCATACGGATTGCAGGCCCCGACAGCACCATAGAATCAAACACGATACTTGGAAACTCTGGGGTGGCTCTCGAGGGGGGAGGAAATCTGGTCTTAGGCAACGTCATAGAGGTCTCCGGTACCGGGGTGGTCACGGTCAAGGACAACGTGATCCGGAACAACCGCATCGGTGCTGGAGGACACTGCGTGGAGATCTCCGGCGACAACAACCGCGTGCTCAACAACAGCCTGTCTGGTGGAAAGGGCATACATGCCTCGGGCGGTGCCGGCAATCTCATCGCTTTCAACGTGATTTCGTACTGCGGCGTGGCGGGAGCCTACATGTCCGGCCTGACCCAGGGCAACCTGATCTACGGCAACAGCTTCCTTTTCAACTACGGCGGACAGGCGGCTGATTTCAGCGGCAGGAATCTGTGGTACGTTGAGAACGCAAGCCTTAGGCTTGGAAACTACTGGTCGGACCACGCGGGCAGCGACGCCAACGGCGACGGGATAATCGACGTTCCGTACAGCATACCCGGATCCGGCTCCGTCGACAAATACCCCTTGGCGCGAGTGCCCGAGGCGTCCGTTGCAGTGGTGTTGCCCGTCCTGTTCCTGTTTCGAGCAGGCGTCGAGGCGCATCCGCGCAGATCTCTCCGAAGGGACAAGGCGATGGCATACTCACAAGCCGTTCTTGGCCGCTTTAACACATCTTGTGGCCGGGCGCTGGAAGGATGCGTTCCTTGAGGGGAGAGGCCTTGGCTTCGGCAATCCCTCGGATCTGCGGATGGCCCGCGCGGCGCCTTGCGGATCGTCCAACTCGGCCTCCTGGCCACTGCCTCCTCAACGTCGGCCTCAAACTTGATGGATCCGTGCCTGAGGAGTCGGTTCGGATACTCAACCTGTCGGCAGGTGGATGGACGGGTACGGATGGACCATCCTGGGCGCCGAGCCGTGCGGCGTCGAGAGCTCCGTCTTTTCCAACTTCGCGCGCAGGGGGAGGACACTGCGCGTACACGTCCATTCCTAGCCGGGGTCGGCGTGGGCGAAAGGCGGCATGCGCACCAGGGTCGAGTCGGCCAGCCCGCTGCCTGAGGGCACCCCGTTGAGTTCGAACGGAACCGGTTCAGGGTTCGCTTCAGGAACATGCCGGCTGAGGCGCAAGATCGGGCGATTCCGGCTCTGCCCCGCGAGTGCGAATCGGTCCCCCTCCACGATATCATGTTCGTGCGGATGAACGTGCCGCGCGGAAATATCTGAGCAGTCGCACAGCAGGGCTGTGCACGGATGCTCCGGGCGGCCGGGGCCTTCCCAGCCGTTCTCCGGCTTGCAGTTTGCTGTGTATACACCGCGGCGACGTCCTTGGTATTCTTCGTAAGCTGGCGTGCGCCGTGTAGGGTCCCCGACCCGTGCAGCCCAGGGAGCAGGAGGAAATCGCGACGGGGCCTTCTACCCGGAAAGAAACAGGGCCCGGGGGGGAAAGCCTTAAGTGTGGGCGTCACCCATTAGTGGGCTGGTGGGCTCAGTGGGAACAATCGTATCCTTGGACTCAAGGGGAAGGCTGCTGCTTCCAGCCGACATCCGTGCCCAGTTTGGGACCCGAAGGTTCCTTCTCACAAGAAAGGAGGGCAGGCTGGAGTTGGAGCCTATCCCTGAACCTGGGAAGGTGAGGGGCAGGTACAAGGGCCTGGTCAGGAAGGATCTCGCCAGCCTGGAGGAGGACCAGGAGCGTTTCCTCCGTGAGGGGAGGGGCCGATGACCGCGAGCGCAGTCCTCGCGGACTCCGACCTGTTCATATCGTACCTTACAGGAGATGGCTTGGAGAAGCACTTCGCAACGGCCGTTGCCAAGGCGGAGTCCGGTGAGATAGAGCTGTTTGTCTGCTCGGAGATCTACGACGACATCGTCACAGCCCTTAGGAGCCAGGGGGCCGGGCTGGATGAGGTGGGAAGATTCGTCTCTGACATGAGGGCAATCCCCCACCGGGCCATACCGGTCAGCGTGGAGATCGCGAGGCATGCTATCCAGATCTACGCCCGGCATGGCGGGCCCCGGAAACTGCACTACTTCGACTCCTTCCACGTGGCCACGGCCGGGCAGCATGGTCTCCCGCTGCTGACGAGCGATCGATACATAGTCGGGCACGCTCGGGAGTTGGGGATAGAGGTTATGGATGCGCGAACCCTCTAGGGTCGCCGTCCTGGGTTGATAGAGGCCCTCGGCACCGCTTGCTCGAGCGGGAATCGGGCGGGCGGGGTCGCGTGAACCCGCGGGACAACGCTTATGCGTCGCGTGGTGCCTTGGTGAGGCACGGACGGATACGTACCCTAGCGCCGGATAGGGTCCCGGCGGTGTGCAGGCTACGGTAGGTGCTGCGGTCGGTGCAGGGCTCCGCTGAGGACCTTCGGGTACGCGCACCTTCTTGAGGCCTTCGGCTTCTGGTCCATCGACCTGGCGACCGCAGGGCGCCCCTATCTTCGAAGGGCCGCCGGCCGGTGCGTCTTCCAGGATGCGTCCGGCCGCTGCGGCCTTCACCCCATGGGGCCCAAGCCCGCAGCGTGCAAGCTGTCTTGGAAGCGGTTGATCGGGAGGCGCTTGCCCACGGCCAGATCGGCTGTTTCGTCCAGTCCCTCGCCAAGGCACGGGACGCGCTCCTGCCAGCTGCCAATCTATTGAAGCGCTATACAATCTACGTCGTGCCACATTCCCATGTTGACCTAGCGTGGGGATGGACC
>CAZJVP010000084.1:0-47910 GCA_964549615.1 uncultured Thermococci archaeon
GAATATCGAAACTGCGGAGCTTTGTCCGTGGGGCGTACCAGTCCCGTGATACTTTCACCGATTGCGTGAGATCATCAAGTGCAGCCGCCACAGCATGGCTTCTGACCAATCTGTGGGTCGCCGAGTCTGGACAAGGTCAGTTCTCGGGACCTCTCGCACCAGAGCATCTCACTACTCTTCTCACGTACGGGACGAGGGACAGCCAAAGCGCGACGGCAACTCCGGCTGGACTCTAGCCCTAGCGGACCGCTTCGTACCCTGCCTCAGATTCTGGCCTGACCCAAGATGGAAGGTGGGCGACATGCCTCCGCCGCCATGGGAGCTTCGGCCTAGAGGCGCAGAACCGAGGGATGGTCCGTTGAGTACTATCGACAGAACGGTTCTCCGCTTCATTCGGATCTAATGCCGCTGGCCGCCCGCCCGCTGGCCGCCGCTGGCGAAAGATTAATAAACTAACGGGGGGCCAGGAATCGGGCGGGGCCGTGGGGGTCACCTGGGAGGTGAGACCGTGAGAAGAGCTTTCGGGGGGAGATTCGGTCTATGGCGGGGGAGTCTCCGAGATCATTCGCAGACACAGATCCGTGTTGGTTGTCTCAATTCTAGTCTGCTCAGTGGCTGTGGTGGCTGCGTGGTTTATTCCCGAGTCAGGTGACGCAGATAAGGTGCAAGGATACACCAAGAATGACGATGGACAGATTGTTACAGGAGTGCTGGTTCACCTGTACCACCAATCCAGCGGTACACATTGGTACCAAGACTCCGGACAGGATGGCCATTATTCTATCAGGGTAGGGGACAAGACTGGGTGGTTTAGGATAGAGGGCTCCAAGACTCCCAGCTACCTGCCAAAAGCGCAGAGCTTCTACAGAGAGGACGGGTACGACGGGATAGTGATAGATGTTACGGTGTGGAAGGATAGTGATCAAGATGGCGTCTCGGATAAGGGACCATCTGGAGAAACCTTCAACGAGCAGTACCGGGGGACCAACCCCAATGATCCGAACACCGACGACGACGCATACAACGACTATTTTGATCCGAATCCGCTCCAGCGGACAATCAGTGGCGGGCAGACTGTGCAACGATATGATGGTGGGCCTGATTCCTACAGCGTCTATGCAGAAGTTTGGCTCGTTTTCAACAGCCAGTCGAAGATAGTGGGGTATCATGACCTGAAACAGACATGCACGTTCCTGGATGAGAACACATATTGTGGATGCCTCTTTGACGTCGACGAAGAAATGTTCTGGCACGAGGATCTGGTTTCCGTAGGAGACGGCGAGACAATCTACGCAGGCTCAGATGTACATCTCCTCAGCGGCACTGGGGCTTGCGTGACGCATATCCACCTAGACAAGAGTTTCTCTGGGAAGAACGGAATATCTTTCATTAGCGACAACGACGGAGACGTTGACCGATGTTGCGATCTTGGAGGAGGTTGGATGCATTGGTATGACGAGAGTAACAACTACCAGATAGGCCACACTTCGAATCCTACTGGCTGACACGCCAGGGGCAGAAGGCAAACGTGTTCGGGAGTTAGGTGAGGGTTAGAATGGATGGTCCCAAAAGAACCTTAATCGGCAGGGTTGTCTTCATGTGCTGTCTCGTTGTGGCCTGCTGGATGACCTACAAGGCGAGCCTTCTGCATTGGCTAGACATCGGCCGATATGGAAGCCTCTTGCTTTTCCTCTGCGGACCAATGGGCGCCGGATTCTACGTTGGGGCACGCTCGCGGTCCTACCTCTTCGTGTTCTATGCTATCCTGATGACATCGGTGGTGGTCATGATCATCTTCGAGGCCATGTTGGTGATCGAGTTCTCTTTCGCCGAGGCCACCGAGGTGGTGTTTCAGATGCTCGCCGCACTGCTAGGACTTCAGACAGTAGGAGCACTCCCAGCTTTGTCTGTGCGTAGACTCTTGGACGATCGCACGCAAGTCTGACATCGCGCCCCATCGTCAGCGAGACAGACCAGACCCTCAAGGAAACCGGCACACGGGCGATGCGTTCCGCAATCAGCCAAGGCTGACCCAGTCGATCCGTATGGAAGCCTCGCCGAGCTGCCCCTTGGCAAGCCTGAAGTCTGAAGAGTGGTCGAAGTCCGAGTGGAGCTTGCGGAAGCACAAGGGGGCTTGGAATGACAGTCAATCTGAAGGGTCAACTTGCCGTCGGACGGAACATGCAGTTAGGCTGGTGAGCCATGGAACATTCCTGGAGGACTGGTTGCGTGCTATTTCTCTTTTATATTGCAGCTGAATACAAGTAAAGAACACAGCAACAGGAGGGAACATTCCTGCTCTCGTCATCGCGGCGGTGCTTGGGAGAGTGTTCTACACAGGCCTTCGCCGGTCTTGGTGTCGAGATTCGTGGCGAAGGATCTTTTTGTACCGTCCTCGTGCCTGACTATGGCGAGGTTGTATTGGGTTTGCTTGTGCCCCTTCAGTCCCATAGTGTATTCGCCCGTTTGGAGCTGCCATACACTCTCCTACGACCCCTCGAGCACCGCCCGGTTCATGAAGGAGACCATGGCGCTTGTCTACGAGATCCAGAGAATCGAGATAGGTTCCCACACCTACTATCACCTCACAAACAGGTTCTCCCCCGACCAGGTCGAGTCAAAGAGAAAGCAGTACGAGGCAAGACTGAACTAGGAGAGTTCTCGCCGAGCCAACAAAGGAAGATGCTTCGAAGCATTCGCCAGGGCAGCATTGCAGTTGATGGTGGACCGAAACCACCTCCGACTACCCCAGGACAAGTTCACATGGGACTGCAACTACAAGGACGGCAAACCCAACTACTCGGTCAAGGTGCAGTGCCTGGACGGATCAAAGTACCGCGAGTTCGACGGGGTGCTGCGGGTACCCATTGAGCCGATCAATCGGGAAAGGTTCCGCCAAGAGATCGTGTTCGTGCTGGAGTGCAAGTACCGCAGCAAACGCACCTTCACGTACAAAGACGTTGAGAGGTTTGCACAGAACCTGGCAAACCACGTACCAGTTCGGGTACACGGCAAGGTCAAGGAGCCCTCAGTGCCGGTGGTTCCACCACCGGGCGATACGGCACAACGTGGTCCCGGTCCTCGTGACCGGCGGCAAGGGACTGGACTTCGACTACTACGACGAGTTCACCGACACCCGGCGGAGGATGAACCCGGTGGGGTACGCCGCGTCGATGGGCATGATCTGCATCTTTGCAGGCGACTTGGAAAGATCCCTAGGAGAACAAACCGGCAAATAGGCCAAGTTCTCCCGGATATACGAGCAATGCGCCAAGCAAGACAACAACCTCTCCCTCGAGGAGTACCTTCGAAAAGAACTGGGAGTTAGCTGAGGGTTCTGGTGCACGTTTCACGGGTACGAACTCCGGCTTATACACGTCCTTCGCGGGGCATACAGCGGGCATACCCGGTATGCCTCCGATACGCCTTCCGGGCATCCGCAGGGCGTATCGAGGTATGGTGCGGGGGACGGGATTCGAACCCGCGTAGGCCTACGCCAGCAGGTCCTGAGCCTGCCCTCTTTGACCGCTCGGGCACCCCCGCGGATCCGCGGTGAGGCTAGTTGCTGAAAAATCTCATCTAGGCTTTCTGTTGCTTTGCGGCAGGTCCCAGCATTCAAGCTTTCGGCATCTTAATAAGGCCTCGGTGCAAACTAGTCGCATGGAGAATGTCACGGAGGCCATCCTGCAAGAACTCAAGCGGCTTCAGAGGATACCTCCGGGGACCCCGAAGTTCCTTGAGACCCAGAAGAACATAATGAAGGAGCTGAAGAAGCTCAATCGCAAGGAAAGGAAGGCCCTCAAGGATACCATCGACAGGGTGCGATCCGACATCAGGATCTATCGTCCTTCGTATTATACCCCGGACTACTTCAGGGTTCTTACCGTGATCTCCCAACGCCTCACCGAGAGGGATTATTCGATTATCAAACGCGAGATCGAGAGGACCTTCGAACGCCTCGAGAAGAGCTTCAAGACCGGGCATTTCTCCAGATACCCTTCGTCGTACATAAAGCGGATAAGATCCCTGGTGATGGAGGCCAGCCGCGAAAGCGACGCCGACCCGAGCGAGATCGCGAAGCTCACCAAGGCAGCGGAGCAAATGGTGGAGAGGATCAAGAAATACGAATACGAGAACGTCACGATCGATGTCTCGGCGTCGAGGATCAGGGTGAGCAGCAAGTTCACCGTGGGTGCCAATCGCAGCGATTGGAGCATCGAGCTGATCTCCCCCAAGCTGGAGTACGGCGGGAGGAGCTTCCTGAAGAGAAGGGTCTTGGCCTACATAACCAAGGCCGGGAAGCCCCTTTCCCGGCCCGAGATCGAAAGGGGAGTGGGAAAGAAGATAAGGTACTTCGGTCATATAGTCCAGTCGCTCGTGAGGAAGTACCTGATTCTCCCCATCCCGGGTGAGAACAAGTACGAGATCACGGGCACAGGCAAGAGGGTCGGCGAGGTCTACATCGAACTCATAGACAAAGGGGAGGATGAGCAATGAAGAGGTACATGGTGAACAGGCTCTTCGCGGTGTTCGTCATACTCATCATGATCTCATCCGTCATAGTGCTTCTCTTCAGATGACTGGGATTGGTTTGTCCCGCCTTTCATGGAAGCTATCGATCGATCCCAAGCTGGCCGAAGGCCTTGCAGGCGTCTACCGAAGCTACGATGTCGTCGGGGACATAATCATCGTGAAGATCCCGTTCGACCTTGAGGAGAGACGGAGGGAGATCGGGCGCCTGTTGCTAGAGCGGAATCCTTGGGCTAGGCTGGTCCTCCGCGTTGCCGGGAAGACCAACCTAGATGACCGAACCCGCGAATTGGAAAGGATAGCGGGTGGAGGCCCCACCCTGACCAAGCACCGCGAATTCGGCGCGGTCTACGTTGTCGACGTGGCCAAGGTTTTCTTCAGCCCCAGGCTGTCATACGAGAGGTGGAGGGTCGCACAGCAAGTGCACCACGGTGAACGGGTGGCAAACCTTTTTGCAGGCGCCGGGTGCTTCAGTATCCAGATCGCCCGGCAAAGGGCCGCCACGGTTTACTCGATAGATAGCAATCCCGACGCGATCAGGTGCATGAGGGTTGCGCTCGAAAGCAACCGTCTGCTTGGCAGGGTTTTCCCCATCCTCGGCGATTCGGAGAGGGTGACCAGCGCCATGCGGGAGATTGACCGGGTCATCCTTCCCCTGCCTGCCAAGGCAGATCGGTTCCTTGGCATAGCAAGCCACATGCTTGGGCGGCGCGGCATAATCCACCACTACCGGGAATGCACGGGAAGCCGGTCGGAGTGCATTCCCCGATCCCTCAGAGAGCTCGAGGGTCGTCTGTCCCGCGTTGACGAGAAGGGCGAGTTTGAGGTCGTCGGCTCTCGGATCGTGAGGTCCGTTGGCCCGAGAAGGTGGCATATTGCCCACGACATACTCTTCCGCCGGGATAACATGCCGACGGCAATCATGCGCTCGAAACAAATATGAGTGTTGGAAATGGCACGGCAACTGGCCTAGGCCATGTTCCAGTTGGCCGTCGTCGGCAAGACCAACTCAGGGAAGTCCACCTTCTTCAGTGCCGCGACGTTAGTGCACGCGGAGATAGCCAGCAGGCCATTTGTGACGATAAAGCCCAACAGAGGACTTGCGTACCTGAGGGCGAGGTGCCCCTGCAAGGAGTTCGGGGTCAGGTGTCAGCCCAGAAACTCTAGGTGCGAGGATGGCACGCGCCTAATACCCATTGACCTGCTTGATGTTGCGGGCTTGGTGCCCGGAGCACACCTGGGCAGGGGGCTGGGCAACCAGTTCTTGGACGACCTCATCAAAGCCGATGCTTTGATACACGTTGTCGATGCCGCCGGTGCCACCGATGAGCAGGGAAACCCGACCGTCCCTGGCTTCCGAGATCCCGTGGAGGACGTGAAGTTTTTCGAAACGGAGCTTGACTACTGGATAATCGGCATAATAAGGAGGAGTGCCAAGCCCGGATCAAGGCCTCCCCAGACGACCGAGGAGGAGATCTCCCTCCTCCAGAGCCGTCTTAGTGGGCTTGGCATCGGTGAGGAAGCTCTCAGGGAAGTGCTCAAGTCAAACCCACCCAATCTGTCAGGCGAGGACTCCGAGCTTATCGATTTCGTCAGGAAGGTGAGGATGATTGCAAAACCAATCTCCATAGCCGCCAACAAGATGGATCTCCCGGGGGCCAAGGAGAACCTTGATCGGCTGCGACAGCAATTCCCGGATTACCTCATCCTTCCTGTCTGCGCCGAGGCGGAGCTTGCCCTGAGGAGGGCGGAAGAGAGGGGGCTCATAGAATACACGCCCGGCGCGCGGGATTTTAAGATCAAGAGCAAATTGAGCGAGGCGCAGGCCGCGGCACTCGAGAAGATCCGGGAGAAGATCCTCATCCCATTCGGCTCCACAGGGGTCCAACAGGTACTGGATCGTACCGTGTACGATTTCTTGAAGATGATCGTGGTCTACCCAGTGGCCAGCCACACGCATCTTGCTGACACCAGCGGCGTGGTCTTGCCCGACGCGCTCATCGTCCCCCAGGGGACCACCGCCAAGCAGCTTGCTTTCAAGATCCATACCGACATCGGACGCAGGTTCGCCGGGGCAATCGACGCTAGGACCAAGCGCAAGCTGGGGGAGACCCACGTTCTCAAGGACGGCGATGTCATTGAGATCCTGACATCCCGGTAGCATCCCGCCCTTTCATGGCAGCCAAGAAGTCCTTGTTCGGAAAGATTCTGAACCGATAGTGGTGTCTTTGTTTCCGAGACCCGCACCGTTGGTTTTACAAAAGAAATAAGAGCGGCCGTTACCCCGAGTGAAGCATATGTCGGAAGAGGTTGTGAGGACTTACGCATTTCAGTACGGCGCGATCATCAAATACCTGAAGGAGAACTCTGAGGACATCGGCGCGACCCTTGACCTGCTTGAAAGGAAAATAATCTCGCAGATCCCCCAGATCCAAGAACCCAAGGCTAGGGAACTTTACACAAGGACCCTAGCGGTGACCCGAAGTACCAGAACGATCCTTCGGAATTTCGACGTCCAGCAGCTCCTTGACTCCGTGCCCAAGGTCGAGGAGGAGTTTCCAGGCCTTTACCAGCGGCGGTTGGCTGTGCAGATGGAGATCATAGGGGTCATGAAGCGGGTTCTCTTCGGTCCCCCCATGCCTAGAGGGAGGATCGTCTTCGACATCCCCAAGCTTTTTTAGGCTTCACGGGTTTCACCGCGGCGCCGTTCGCCGGTTTGCCGAGACCGGCAATCAAGCAACTATGACCCGATATGCCTCAACCGGCAGGCCATCGTTGGCGGCCGTGCCCTCTGGCTAGATCGATCGTCTTTTCACAGAGCGCCTGACAAGATAGTATGTCGTCGACAATCGGCAACAGCTTCTCGATGCTTGGTGACTCCACCCGGGTAGTGACCAGCCGACCTTTGCGCCGGGTGGTTATCGTCGTCCCCTTAGCAGAGACATTATCTGGTTGGAGCGCCTCTGCGATGGCGCGAGCGACGTCTTCCGGGTAGATGGATTCTATTACCGCCCTTGCTTTAGCCATCGACAGCCTCTTCCCGTCCGGCGAGTTGCATCCCTATCTCCTTATCGAGTGCGCGGAGGAACTCTTCTTGACATCCTCTCGGCACCCGGGCACCCGCTGCGACGTCATGCCCGCCGCCCACCCCTCCGAACCTCTCAGCTACCCTTGAGAGAGCTCTCCCAAGGTCCAAGCCCTTCTTCACGAGCTGAGGGTTGGCCCGTGCAGAGACCTTGATGTGCTGCCCCTCAGCATTCAGGGCAAATACGGGTGCATCCTGGCGCGCAAAGCCCGCGTTGGCGTAGATGGTGCTGAGCTTGCCCGAATACTCGGTCCAACCTTCTAAGACCAGGTACTCTATGTTGGGCATTCGCACGGCCCGTTTGAAGAGCCTCACGCCCTCGAAGATCTTCTCCTTGTAGCAAAGCCGGCACCCCTCGGCCTCAGCCAATGCCCCAGGCTCGCCAACGAGCAGGGAGAAGCCGACCGAGTACCTCTTCAGCGCGGCGCAGGACTCCAAGTAGTCGACCAGATCCTCGATCGTCGGGACCGCGGCGCGGGGCAGGCGGAGAGTGGAACCGAAGAGTTTCTCCGCCTCGAAGGTCGAGGCGTTTGCTCTCACCATCCTTTCTACGATCCCAGAGATCAGCATCCTCTCCTTGTCAGCGTCAAGTTGGCTTATCGTGAGCGTGGGATCGGTGGCGAGGCCGACCTCCTTCAGGAATTCCCTGACGGCATCCGGGTCGCCTGCCAGGTCCCTTATGAAAGGCGAGGTGGAGTATCGGATGGAGTACTCGATTGGACGGTCGACCCTTCCTATGAGCCTTATTTCTTTTCTTCTCTTGACCAATCCGGTGGATTCGGCCTCGGTCAAGATGCGTTCGTTTGGGCCCTCGATGCTCTGCATGTCGCCATACGCACCGCAGATCGCGATGAGGGCAAGCGCCGTGCTGTCTCCGTCCAGGGCCCTCGAAACCAGGTACGCGCATCCGGATGCGCTGATCTCCCTTGCCCCATTGATCCCGAAGGCCCACGGATTCACAAGCTGATCGTCCCGCTCCTCGCTTGGATGGTGGTCGAGGACGAGATAGGGAACCCTCGATTTCCTGAGGACGGGTACCAGGTCGCTTCCCATGTCGCACAGCATCAGGAACTCCGGCCGCCCGGATAACAACTTGGCGAGTTCATCCTCGTAGAGATGGCCCGAGAAGCTGAGGTGGGCCGATCCTCCCAGTGCCCTCACGGTAAGGAAGGCTATGGTACCTGAGCATATCCCGTCCACGTCGTCGTGGGCCCGGATGGTGATCAGCTTTCCCGAGGAGGTAGCGGACCCGAGTGCAGCAGCGGCCTTGGAAACTCCCTCGAGGAGTTCCTCCAGATCGCTCATTCTACCCAACCAGCAGGGCGGCCTTCTCCGGGTCGTATTTCCAGTCCTTTGGCACCCTGCCTGCCTTCCAGTAGTAGTTCTGGAGACGCCTGATCTTGGCCTCTATCAGGTCGAGGCCCCTCATTGCCCCGAAATCCTTGGGGTTGTTGTTGAGGTGGTCCCTGAGGTTAACCGCTCTCTTCATCAGCGAGAGGAAATCCTCCGGAAAATCCTCCTTTATCCCCTTCTCTCGAAGCAGAACGCCGAGCTTCTTCCCGGTCAGAAGCTGAATGCCGGGTACGCCGTACTGATCCCGTAAGGTGATCCCGATCTGACTCTTGGTCATGCCCTCCTTTCTCAGCCGCAGAACGATCTCCTCGATCTCCTCCGGGGAGTAGGCGATCCAGTAGGGGGCGGATGTCCTTACTGGGGGCTTGGATCGAGATGAGCCTCTCCTGCGCGAGTGAATTCTTGCCAATTTGAAGCCTTCTAACTTTCTGCTGCCAAGGTTCTGAAAAATATTTCCGCACTGCGCGCACGGTGTGAGATCTCGTTCTTTCTTGGTCCCATTTCGGCAAATGTGCACTCCTCTCCGTTGGGTATGAAAATGGGATCGAACCCAAAGCCCGCGCTGCCCCGTGGCGTGGGCGCAATCGTGCCATCCACCCTGCCCTTGAAGATGCGGTAGCTTCCATCATAATGGCAGATCACCGAGAGAAAGAACGCCGATCTGTCCTGCTTGTCCCTCAGGAGGGACAGGATCCCTTCATTTCCTATGGTCGAGTGGGCATATGATGAGTAGGGACCCGGGAACCCGCGGAGGGCGTTGACGAATAGCCCAGCATCCTCGACGAAAAACCCCTTCCCAAGCTCCGGCGCGCAGGATCTTGCGCTATTGATGGCGATCTCCTCAAGGTCGTCGGATTGGATCTCGGGGAGGGCCCGGCGAACCAACTGGATCGTGAGGCCGAACCTGGAAGCCAGCGTGTGGAACTCCTCGAACTTGTGTCGATTGGATGTAACGAATCTTAGCATAAACCGGGAGTGCCCTCGTTAGCTTATATGGATATTCCGCCCCTCGGCCCTCCCCATGGGCCATGGCACCATGAGAGCCGAATGCCGAAAATATTTATCAGACCGCCAAAGGCCCGATCGTCAGACTAAGTCCATTGGACGCCCTCTTCAGGGGTGACACGCCACCTTGCCAAAGAAGACCCGTGACATGTACAAGGAGAAGAGATGGTATACGGTATGCGCTCCCGCCTTATTCGGCAACTGCGAAATCGGGGAGACATTTGCGTTCGGCCCCGATGACTTGAAAGGCCGCACAATCGAGACTACACTGCGGGACGTCACGGGCGACTTCACACAGCAGCATGTGAAGCTCTACTTCCAGATCGGCGAGGCGAGGGGCGACAAGGCCTACACGGACTTCATTGGCCACGACTTGACCAGGGACTATGTGAGGATGCATGTTCGGCGCGGCACGACGAGAGTTGACGCGATAACAGATGTGACGACGGCCGACGGCTACAAGATCCGGGTCCGGGCGCTGGCATTCACGCTTCAGAGGGTTGCGACCTCCCAGGCCAAGGCCATAAGGGCAGCGATGGTGAAGGTCATACGGGCTGCGTCCGAAAACAGCAGCTTCTCGGGGTTCGTTCACATGATGATCCTGGGGAAGCTCTCGGCCGACATCCACAAGCAGGTCAAGCTGATC
Organism: uncultured Thermococci archaeon; assembly: GCA_964549615.1. Classification (GTDB taxonomy): domain Archaea; phylum CAYQAE01; class CAYQAE01; order CAYVLA01; family CAYVLA01; genus CAYVLA01. The sequence continues at coordinate 10,620 of CAZJVP010000084.1, forward strand.
TATCCGATTAAGAAGATCGAAATAATGAAGAGCAAGATCATGTACGCGCCCCCCGAGGCCAAGCAGCCGCAGGCGCCCGTTGGCGCTGAGCCGGAGGCCAAGCCTGCCGAGATTCTTCCAGCCGAGGAGCCAGCACAGCAGGCAGAAGCTGCTGAGCAGGCGACTGCTGAACAAGCGCCCGTCGGTGAGTCGTCCCAACCCTCCCATGAGGCGGGCGAGGCAAAGGAGCCAGAAAGCGAGGAAGGGGCCCCTGGACAGGAACCCGGGGTCTCAGAGGGTTAGTTCACCCCTCGTTGGAGCGGTTTGTACAGGTGCCTCCATGCCACCTGGGGCGGCTCGTAGAAGCCGGTGGCAATCGATCTTTCCAGCGGCATCATTACCTTCGTCATCTTTGAATCCTTAAACCCGCATCCCGGCTTCCGGCACCTGTAACCCGCCGAGCTTCCCATGGATGTTAGGGTTGAGCCGCACCGAGGGCACCTAGGGTTCGTGCTGATAGCCTTGACCAAAGACAATACTTGGATCTTCTCGAGGTTGATGGTCGGGCCGTGGGACGAGCTTGCCGGTCTGACCGATCCGTAGGCCCGAATGACATCCCCTTCGCGCAGCTGCCTTACTACTTGCCTGAACTGCTTCGTCGGTTCGTAGGCCGCGCAGTCTATCTCGCCCGTGGCGTCGCGAATCCTGAAGATCACATGGCCGCCCTTGATGGTCCTCGGCCCCTGAACGACAATGCCGCACGCGGCAACCCCCGAGCGTGGCAACACGGATGCCAGCTCTTGAACGCTCTCTATGTGAGCATCGGTGTGCTGGTTTGTCCGAAAGGTTACTGCCGCCGGTGCCTTAGCACAGTCAAGGATCTTGTATGCTCTCTGCGACCCGTAGGGCGTCTCGGCCCTCACTCCAAAGTGTACAGGGCATGGTGAAGCGGGCACGATACAGACCCTATCGTTGAGGTAGTCATAGTTGTAGAAGGTGTCTTTCACCTCCCTGTCTACCCTCAACACCAACGACTTGTCGATTTCCCTTGAACTTGTCCGGTTGTTGGGATCTCTGTACGCGATGGTCTCAAAGGTCTGATCGCCGGTGAAGTCGACGCCCAGCGCTGCCACTGCTCCGATCAGACCATACCCCTCCTTGAAGCTGGATGTCATTATGTTGGCGGACTCCGCGACCCTCATGGCTTCGTCCTTGGACACAATCCTGTGCAAGCATCTGTGGTAGAACGACCTTACGTCGGGTGGGATGTTCGCTCCACGCAACAATGCGATTCCGGGATGGGTCATATCGTCTTGGAGCACGGCGTGCTTTGCCACGACCTTTCTGCAGACTTCCATCACCTCGCTTGCAGCGCCCTTCTCTACGAACATTCGAAGGCACAGCGCGCCGTTTCCCCTGGTCTTGTTTGGAACGGAAGGATTGAGCCTCACGAGGTTAGGAAAGTCCCAGAGTCCGAAGTCCGAGCCCGCCTCGCTGAGAGCCCGGATGATGAGGACGGAAAGGTAGGTCGTGCACATCCCGAGGGTCCTAGAGTCGGTGTCGTCCACCCCCAGAGAGACGATCTCCGCGCCTTCCGGCGGACGCGTTATGGCCATTTTCGGCTCGCCATGCTCAAAGTATAGCGGCGCATGCTCATATGGCAATTCGGAGCCCGCAGCACCCATGGATTCTCACTTCAAGGGCTGCAAAGTCCCTGATTCTGAGAAAACTTTAAATATCTCATTAGATCTTGGTAGAATGTGCGGAAGGAGCAGATCGTCTCCGAGGTCGCGCAGACACTGCAAGAGGCGGATTTCGAGGTCAGCCGGGTTCTTCCCTACGGCTACTACTGCTTTGACATCGCTGCTAGGAAAGATCTTGTTCTCCTGCTGAAGATCCTCGTGAACGTAGACAGCATCGAGGCATCTCAGGCCGAACAGCTCAAGCGACTTTGTTATCTCGTCTCGGGCTATCCTCTGCTCATCGGGGACAGAACACGCACCGAGCGGATCGAAAACGACGTCGTGCACGAAAGATACAACCTGCCGGCCATCAATCCCGAGACCCTCAAGATGCTGATCCAGAACGCCGCGCTTCCCCTGATATTCAGCACCAAGGGGGGCTACTACGTCCGGATCAATGGCGACGCCCTGCGCGCGGAAAGGGAGCGCAGGGGCCTTTCCCTCGGCCAACTCGCCGAGATGGTTGGGGTGACGAGGGAATCGATATACGCTTACGAACATGGCGGGAACGCGACGGTCGAGACCGCGATGGCATTGGCGGAGAAGCTGGGCGTGGATGTGGTACGCCCAGTGCAGGTTCTCAGGAAGATCGAGATGAGCATATCCCCGGGCGGTGAGATCGCCAATGAGCTCGTTGGGCAACTGGTCAAGAAGCTCACCCTTCTCGGCTTTCGGGTTTTCACCACCCCAAGGACTCCCTTCCACCTTATGGCCAAGGAATCTGAAGAGAGGTTGCTCGCGACTGCCTTCGAGCGGTACAGGCACATCATGGAGCATGTCGACGTCATCTCCGGGCTATCGCGCGTCATGGACATAACGACATTCTTGGTTAGCCAAGAGAAACAGGGGGCCGAGAACCTCCGCGGCATCCCGATCATCCGGGAGGACGAGCTGGCCGAGATCGAAAACAGATCCGACCTTTCGGGCATAATCAGAGAGAAGCGCCAGGCCTAGAGATCGGGGAAGATCTCGCCCCGCCTTATTATCGAGACCCCGGAGAACTTGCCCAGCACCTCAATCCTAACCTCGAAATCGGGACGCCCTAGGTCAACCCTGTTGCAAAAGAGGTTGGCGATCGCGGCTATCAGCTCGCCCCGATCGAGCTTTGCTCCCCTTCTTCTGATTCTGACCCTAAACGACTCCTCCGTCGCAGGTGAAGCACGGAGGCTCAACTCCTTAACGGCCTCCACGATCTTCCCCGGATCGGTCGGGACGACCGTGTCGATCGGCACGACCCTCTTGATCAGCTCGTTGTACCACGGCCTCTCCTCGAGCATGCGGATTATGTGCCGAACGATGTCCCTGCTCGACTTCGTTGAATAGCCCTTCAGAAGTCCGGAGAAACCGCTCGTGGCAGCGCGCAAGCCCGGGTCAAAGCCGGCGACGATCTCTCTCAGGGCTGAGATGCACTGCCGCTCAAGCCCCCGGCCGGTTGACACGAGCAGAGTGAAGGCCTGTTCGTTGGCGTGCACACCGGGGCGCCGGCTTTCTGACATATAATGATTCCCGAGGCGCAAGGAAAACGGAAAACCATCGCAAGCCAACGCATATTTATCGGAGGCGGGATGAGCAGGAGGTGGATCGTCTTGAACTGGGTCACCGCGCTTGAGGCAGCGGCCATAGACCGGAATGCGCAGCACATCGGGCTCGAGCCCGCGGTGTTGATGGAGAACGCGGGGATGCAGGTTGCCCTCGAGATACGTAGGCGGAAACGGCCCGGTTCGGTCGCGGTGCTTTGCGGGCCTGGGAACAATGGTGGCGATGGGTTCGTTGTCGCGAGACATCTGAGCAACGCGGGCTGGAAGGTCACGGTCATTGAGACGCGGGAGCCTACAACCCCCGAGGCGAAGAGGAACCGCGATATTGCCCGCAGAATGAGTGGAATCAACTTCATCCCCATAAGCGACTCAAGCCAGGCCAAGGAAAGGAGCTTCCTGAGAGTCCTCAGGAGGCAGGACGTGCTGGTCGATGCCCTCTTGGGGACCGGGTCCAGGGGTGCACCGCGAGAACCCATCGCATCCATCATCTCGGCCGCCGCGGGCGCCAAGGCGTTCAAGGTCGCTGTGGACCTTCCCTCGGGTCTGGATGCCGACACGGGGGAACACGAGGGCGAGGTCTTCAAGAGCGACCTCACGATCACGTTCCACGCACCGAAGAAGGGATTTGCCAAGGCAAAGGAGCTTGTGGGCGAACTGGTGATCGCAGACATAGGCATACCCAAGGAGGCCGAGACCCTCGCAGGGCCCGGAGATCTGCTGTTCGTGCGGGACAGGAGGAGCCCCAACTCACACAAAGGGGATAACGGGGTTCTCCTGGTCCTGGGCGGAAGCAAGGATTACCACGGTGCCCCGGCCATCTGCGGCATGGCGGCGTTGAGGACGGGCATCGACTTGGCATACGTCGTCGTCCCGGGGCCCATCAAGGATATCGTTGCCAAGCACTCCCCCGCACTGGTGTGTAGATCCTACGAGGAAGACTACCTTCAACCCTCATCCCTGCCGGCAGTCTTGGATCTTGCGGCCAAGTGCGATGCCGTGTGTTTGGGGCCCGGGCTGGGCCGCGAGGAAGAGACCCGGCAAGCCGTTGCGACGCTCGTAGATGCGCTGCGCGAGAAGCCGCTCGTGCTGGACGCTGACGGGCTGAGGCCATTCAAAGGCAGGACCGACGCACTCGGGCCGTCCACCGTGGTGACACCGCACGCCGGCGAGTTCAAATGGCTGACGGGAAAAGAGCTGCCCTTTGATCTGGATCAGAGGACGAAGATGATATTGGAGGAAGCATCGAAGGCGCGATGCACTTGGGCCGTGAAAGGCCGCTTCGACATCATAACCGACGGCGTGCGTTGCAAGGTGAACGAGACCGGATCACCGTGCATGACCGTCGGAGGCACGGGTGATTGTCTCACCGGGATCATAGGAGGGCTTTTGGCGCGCCACAATGACCCGTACAGGTCGGCGGTTGCTGGCTGTTTCGTCTCCGGCAAGGCGGGCGAGATTGCCGCCGAGAAAAAGGGATGCCACATCTTGCCGACGGACGTGGTTGAGGAGATCCCGGGCGTATTCCAGAGATATGGATAAGGCGGTTTTGGAGGGGCGGCGATTCGGCCCTCAACGGATCTGGGTTGACGTCGTAGACCGTACCGTGCTTGCTTTCGCTGGCTCTGATCCATTGCGCAATATTTAAGAAAGGCCGGGCCGGGTCGCGTAGGCGGTGACGGGGCATTGATAGAGATCGTCGTCAACTTCATGGGACTCTTCGGCATCTTTCTTGCTGGCTTCGGGATCCTGACGGTTGCTCTCAAGGCCGCGAAGTTCGCCGGCAAGATACTCAATATGTACAAGCCGTCGGACGTAAGCTGGGCTTTCGCTATCCTGGTCCTAGTTCTCGGCGTGGTGCTGGTGGTCGTCGCTCAGTACCTCGCCAAGAAGATCGAGATGGTGTAGTCTATCTGATGCATATCATGGTCGAGGTGAACTGTACCTCCTCCATCCTGCGCACCTTCTCGGTGACGAATGAGTCTAGGTCTTTGAGGGTTTTGACGCTGATCAGAGCTATGACGTCGTACTCTCCATAGACGGCCCACGCGTTCTCCACTTCGTCCAAGCCCTTCAGATGCTGAAGGAGGTTCGTCTCCGCCCCTGGCTTGGTCGTTATGAGGACAAAGGCCTTAACCATCCAAGCACCGCCCTTGGTTTTGCGTCCCACAATATAACTTTGCTGCCGAGCGGCGAGCGGAAGGCAATCCGGCACGCCCGCCTCCAGGGCCCGCGCGCATTGTCATCGTTGCCTTGAGTACCTCGACCATCTCTGAAGCGCATTGGAAACAAATAAGTTCGACCGCCTCATCCGGGGGTACAGATGAAGAGCGAGAAAGGCAGAATCCTGACCAGGGAGGAGGTAGAACACATCGCCGAGCTTGCAAAAGTCGCTCTCAGCGAGGGGGAGAAGGAGCTCTTCAGAGAACAGCTTGAGCGAATACTGGAGTACTTCAAGAAGATCGACCAGCTTGACCTCGAAGGGGTAGAGCCAACGACGCACGTGATCGATGTCTACAACGTTTTCCGAGAGGACGTCGTGAGGGAGTCACTCCCGCCCGAGGACGTCCTTGCCAACGCCCCTCAGAGGGAGGGCAGGTACTTCAAAGCTCCGAGGGTTGGCTAGAGCAGGCCAAGCCTCCGTGATATCGCGTACCGAAGATCGGGGATGCCCTGGCCGGTTTTCGCAGATACTGGCAGGATGGTGTCCCGCCACTGTCTCCAGGGGGGCAGGTACCCCAGCCTATCGCCGATGGCATCCAGGGTTGCATCGACGTCCTGTACCTTGTCGATCTTGTTCGCCACCACGAGTGTGGGTATGCCGAGTTCTGCCAGGAAATCGTGGAACTCGATATCGACCGGCACCTCGTTGCGCGCCTCCCACCTGGAACATATCTGGAGGAAGGCTTTTGCATCGAGCACCAGAAGAGCAAGGTCTATGGCCTCCTTGTTCCTCTCCAGGTGCCTTACGATGCCGGTCTTGGCGGCCTCCGAGAAACGCCTGGAAACCCCGCTCATGAATCCAAACCCAGGCATGTCCACGTACCTGATAACCCCGCTCTCCACGCATGAAGGCCTCTTCGTCACGCCCGGCCGCCTGCCCGAGAGGATTCTCTTGCCGGTGAGGGCTCGTATCAGGGCGGACTTCCCCACGTTGGACCTTCCCAGAAGGTAGACCGCCTTGAACCCAACCACACTCCGGGAAACTAGATAGCGTGCCTAGATTTCTTCGCGCCCCTGCGTCCAAGCAGCGTTCCCACAACTAGGCCGCCAGCCGCCGACGCGCCGGCGATCAGAATCGCGTCCGCGGCCTTGGTTTTGTAAACGGTTCTGATGGTGCCGGTGAAGGGCAGGATCTCCGGCGGGTTCTTTTCCGGGGAAATGCCAAGCCTTGATGAAATCACCGGGGACATCTCGGCTACCAACCTGGCATACTTGAGTTCAAGATAAGCCTGCATCAGTCGGTCGATCCGAGCGGAAGCAGGGCTGCTGGCATCAACCTTGTCAGCGTCATTCTCTCCCGACTCAAGGTGGCTGAGCGCCAGGATGGGGTTCACCCCGAAGTCCCTGCTTGAGGCTATCGCGGACCTCGCTTGCTCCCTTTCCTTCTTCACCTTGTCGCTCAGTGCCGAGGCGAGTTTCTCCTCCGATGTCGAGGCCAAGCTCGCCGCAAGTTCCAGGTGGGCATTGACATAGGAGCGCGCCCTCAGAGCCTCCAAGATCGCGGCAGCGTAGGCCCCGCTGTTCAGCTCATCCTCCACATCATCGAGGAGGTCGCTCGCCGTCGCCAGGAGACCCGAGCTGACCGTCGTGCCGAAGGATTGCGCGTACGCCAGAAGGAATTTGAGGTCATCCACATATCCCTGGGCTGTGCTCTTGAGCATCGCGCGGTCCATCTCAACATCGCCGGGGAACTGGTCGCAGAGGCCGACCCACCACAACGCCGACTCCGCGCGCTGGGTCACATAGGCCGCCTGTGCCAAGGCCCTCAGGATCTGGTTTTCCAAGCTCCCGGCGTAGTAGAGCTCCCACGCCGTCGAAGCGGCGCGCAATGCTTCGTGGGCCCTCGTCTGCGCTGCGGCATAGCACTCGAAGGCGGTTATGCTTGTGAAGGATGTCCGGTTAACATCCTCCACGGCCGCTGCCGCAGACTTCTCGGCTTCGCTGATGATCTTCTTGGCCGTTTCCCTAGACTTGGACCTGAGGTACTCGAGCGCGTAGAGGACATAAGTTGAGTTTATCTTGGACTGGAAAGAGTAGCTGGCGCTGAGGTAGTACGTCTTGGCCTTTTGGGCCTGTCTTGCGTTTTCAATCTTCCGAGCGCAGTCATCAACGTAGGGTCTCAGCTCGTTTCTTTGGTTGAAGGTCAAGGTCGCCGAGTCAAATTCCTTCTTTGCCCTTTCGGAAAGCTCGGCCGCCGAGTCGAGCATGTCCTGGGCCGCTTTGCTCATGATGTCATTGTACTTGCTCAGGTCGATCTCCTTGCCTCCCGTCGGTTTGATCTCTACCCCTATCATCCACTTCGCTGCGTCCCTCAGGTCATCGACCTCCATGACGGTCAGGTTTAGGTTCTTTCGAGCGTACTCCGTGACGTTCACGAGGGTCAGGCTATCGGGACTCTCGGTGGCGACCGTCTGACCGGCAGGGACGAGGAAAAGGTATGCTCCCACGGAATGCGCAGCCTCTGCCTTCTGCAAGACGCCGCCGATCGGGCCGATCGTCCCGTCAGGGTTGATCGTGCCGGTCATCACGACCTTGGGATTGACCGTCCGGTTGAGGAGACATGCAAGGATTGCGACCGACATCGCACCGCCGGCGGACGGTCCGCCTATCACGGCTGAATCTGACCGGATGGTTACGAAGAGGTCTATCTTGGCGAGGTTCTGACCCGCCAGAGAAGCCGCTACCTGAGCTGCCAGCCTTGCGGAACCCTGGGTGTCGATCTGCGTGAGGGGGAAGGTGTCGACGAAGATGCTGCCGTTCCCGGGCTCGGCAAACACCGTTATGTACGAGGTTGCCCCGATCCAGCCCTGGGCGGTCTGTGCTACGGCGGGGGCCATCACGGTCACTTTGGTGTAGGCCGCCGCATCCCAGATCGCGGAGAGGAGCAACAGCAGAAGGACTATCTTCGCAAACGCTTTCGCCAAGCTACCACAATTGATCGATTGCCTCGCACCGGTTAAATCTTTCAATTGGTCCACCTATGCGTCATATCATCTCGAAAAGCAACCTTCCGCCTATGATCGAAAGGCAGACGCCGAGTATTCTCTCCAGCGCCTTAGCTCTTGTTCTCCTAGCGAGGAAGGCGCCGATCTGCGTTCCGACGACGATCCCCAGACAGAGGGGGATCGCGTACCGCACCCGCACGTTGCCTAGGTATGCGTGGGTGGATGCCCCCGCGATGGACGTGAAGATCATCATGAACATCGATGTCGCCGATGCTATGTGCATGGGGATCCCCATTCCCAGACGAATGAGAGGAACGATCAAGACCCCGCCACCTATGCCGAAGAGGCCTGAGGCCAACCCGCCGGCGAAGCCTGCGGGCAAGGCAAGGGGACTGATCCGCGGGTACTCGAAGATATGTCCGTGGGCATCCACCTTCGTGCGAGTACCCCGGCGCGGATCCGGCCTGCGGTCGGGCAACTCGCGTGCGATCAGCATCCGTATCGAGATCCCCAAGAGGAAGATGCCCAGAAGCCCCGAAAGAACCTCCGACTTCAGATGGGTAGCGGCGCTGGCCCCCAACAGCGCACCGGGAACGGTCCCGGCGGCGAGAATCAGGCCGAGCAAGTAATCGATCCTTCCCTGTGCGTGGTAAGCGATGGTGGAGGACGAGGATGTGAATACGATCATCAGCAAAGATGTCCCGGCAGCCTCCTGCGCGGAGATGCCCCAGACGAGGACCAACATCGGCACGACGAGGAAGCCCCCTCCAGCGCCCACCATTGCGGCAACGCATCCGACCGCAGTAGCCATCAAGGCTAGGCCTAGGCCGAACATCCCTTGACCTCAGGCTGCCGGCCAGGCGGGGCCTCTATAATCTTTTCCGGTTCGCCGCTCCAGCAGCGCTCATTCGGATATCTCGGCGCCGTGCCGGGTTCCAGTTCTTGATCCCTTGCGAGCCCGGGCACACGAATGCCGTCTAGAGGGCAGCTTGACTCCCGGGAAGCGGCTGCCCCTGAGACGGAAGGGCTCTCCCGAGGTAGTCTGCAAGGCAGGGTTAACGGGAAACGCTTTGGGCGCCGAGGCGATAGGCCCTCTCCCTACTACTCTGGAAAGAAAGAAAAAGGGTCCTAGGAACGGTGCTTCATCAAAGGCATGGAAGTTCTGCCACTGGCCGAGAGGTTCCTCCGGGCCGTCCCAAACGAAGTCATTGCTGCTTGCTGGTGCAATCCGGGGGCCAAGAACCACTCGCCGGTCAGTCTACTCATCGTAACCCGCGACGGGGAGCGGGGCGTCTCCAGGCAGAAGAGATCCATCGCGGGCCGAGAGTTCATCAGCGTCGAAGTCTGCAAATCGCTCTTCGAGAGGGACGTCCATCGGGGCGCGCTGGGAGAATTCGTGGCAGGAATGCTCTTGGAGCCATATGTTCCTTTGGTTGGCACGGAGTATCTCAGATCGCAGGAGACGGACCTCAAGGTTCGGGTGATCAAAGAGGAACTCGAGAACCTAGACCTGAGGTTCCACGACCTCATGTTGGAACTTATGATCGACCCGCGTTACTTCTTCCACGCTAGGATGCAGAGGCGCGCGAAGATCGACCCGGCGGCAAGGTCCGCGTACCTGAGGTCGTTGTCCGAGGAAGCTGACACGGGTTCATTCGGCTTCGAGATTGCACTTCGCAGGCTAGCCCAGCTGGGCCTGATCAGCCTGGATGGCTATGTGAGGGTGACCCCCAAGCTCATGAGCCACCTTCCCAAGCCTCGTCAGAGGGTGACGATGCCGTTCCGGGAGGTGGAACTTGCCATCAGGCGATTTGCGACCTACGGGGTATCCGGCGACTTCCTAGGCCCCTCTTTGGCCCAGGAGATCGCGAGGGGTATTGATGTCTCCCCGAGCGCGGAGCGCGATCTGCCCGATCCGAAGTCGTATCTGTATCTTCCCACCGAGGCCGGACTGGTTTCGGTCGATGACAAGAGGGACTACGAGGAGCTTATTTCATCCGAGGAATCCTCTTGGGGCTCCCCCTCCGTCAGACGGATCGGAGGCGCGCTGAACTTCGTTTATCTTCTGGAGTTCAGGCGAGGCGACGAGACGAGGCGATTGGTGGCCAAGACCTTCCAAAACTGGTATGGCCTAAAATGGATTCCGCTCACGATCTGGGCGATCGGATCCCAGAACTTCGACATCCTGGGCGAGAAGCGCCTGGCCAACGAGTACAGGATGAACCGCTTCCTCAGAGCCAAGGGGCTGAACGCCCCACAGATTCACCACGTGAGCGTGCCTCGAAGGACAATAGTGGAGGAATTCATAGAGGGCGAAGGTTTCGACCAGATCGCCAAGGAGTGTCTCGCCGATCCGAGGCAGGAGCTTCTCGGCCGCATCTCCGCCATCGGGAATGAGATGGCTCTCCTTCACCAAGCCGGGGCGACCCTGGGGGACTCCAAGCCTGACAACGCGATCCTCGATGAGGATGGGAGGATATGGTTTGTGGACTTGGAGCAGTCTTCGGAGGGCGGCAACCCGGCTTGGGACCTCGCTGAGTTCCTTTACTACTGCGGCCACTACACCCTCCGATGGGCAAGGATGAAGGCGATGGCAAAAGCCTTCCTGGAAGGTTACCTCACATCTGGTGAGGCGAAGTTCGTGCGGGAGATATCGAGCGCCAGGTACAAGAGGGTGTTCAGCATACTCACGGCCCCCCACATCATAATGGGGATATCGAAGCTCTGCGAATCCTACGGCGCATCCTCCTGATCTCCTTCCACTTGTTCGGCGCGCTCCTTCTCGGCCTTGGCCATCATAGCCTTCACCCTTTCCCATCCGATCTCTCGGGATATGCGGACGATCTCCTGCCATGCTTCCTGGAACCTGCTCTCCGTTGCCTCGGCCATGATGCTCCTCGCTCTTTCCGCCATCTCCCGGTTTAGGGCTATGAAGATGCCGCTCTCCCCTTTCCCCTGGCAGAAGGCGCGCTCACCTCTCTGGAATACCCTCGCGAGTATGGGATGTTCGATATCTATGTGAACCGACTTCCCGACCCCATGGATGTACACCGGGGATTCGCACACCTTGAGCTTCATGCGACAGGCCAGCGGTTCTCTCCAGATAACTGTCTTTACCCGTAGGCCCGAGCCATATTTCAGACGACCTCTCGCCAATGCGGATCGTGCCCCCCAGGATAATGGCCGTGGCTTTTGATCTCGACAACACGCTCGTGGACTCCTGCGTTGACTTTCGTGAGATGCGGAGACGCTTGATCCACTACATAAGGTCCCAGCAGCCGCAGACGGAGGAGATCGACGAGTCGAAAACCACGTTGCAGCTCATCGAGGCTTTCCGGGCGAATGTTTCGGATCAGCGCGAACTCTCGGAGCACATGGCTAAGCTCCACGGCATCATGGACCAAGTCGAGATGGAGTCGTTAGGAAGGACACGGCCCCTCGGTGACGTGCGGGCCGTGCTTTCTGAGCTCAAACGGATGGGGATCAAGGTCGGCCTGTTGACGAGGTCCTGCGAAAGGTACGCGCGGGCCGCGCTCGGCTCGATCGGCTGCTTGGACGCGTTCGATGCGATGGCTTGCAGGACTCCAGGTGAGCCCGTCAAGCCGGATCCTACGTCCCTTGTCAATCTGGCTAGGAAATTGGGCGTTGGACCATCAAGCATCATGGTGGTTGGGGATCACGCCATGGACGCGGAGTGCGCTAGAGCCGCGGGGGCACTCTTCGCTGGCGTAGCCAGGGGATCCCGATCGCCATCCGCGCTTCGGGAAGCGAATCCGGTCGCTCTGCTGGAGGACCTCCGCGAGCTGCCGAAGCTTATCCGAGAGATCAACGCAAACGACCGGGAGAAAGTTCGTCCGGGTAGGGCCTCATCCTAGGCCGAACCACTCAACGCATTATATAAATACGCGATCATGGCCCTTCCCAGGGCAGGAGACAGGCGATCGCAATGGAGGTCACATGCGCGGGAATACTGGTGGCCGACATCGTTCGTCGTTTCAGACAGAGGGCCGAACCAGGCAGACTCGTCACGCTGGAGGAACCTATTACCCTCCACGTGGGGGGGTGCGCGGCGAACACCGGCATAGACCTTGCTAAGATGGGCGTGGACTCTAAGGTGGTGGGCAGGATCGGCGACGACTACTGGGGCAGGTTCGTGATCGAGAGCCTCAGAAGCTACCCCCGACTGGACGTTGCCGGCGTTCGGATAGGGAAAGGCGAGATGACCGCCACAACCGACATAGAGGTCGACATGGAGACCGGGGAGAGAACCTTCTACCATTTCATAGGCGCGAATGCGTCATTCTCGATCAACGACATCTCGGCCGAGAGCTATCGTTGCGACATATTCCACTTTGCGGGATACAACTTGGTTCCGTCGATCGCGCCCGCGGACCTGCGCCTCATCTTTGCCGAAGCCCATCGCAATGGAGCAGCAACCTCCATTGACCTAGCTTGGAGCGATCGCGCCGAGTGGACCTCGTTGGCGCAAGCCATGGACCAGATAGACTACTACTTCTCCAATCTCGATGAAGCCCGAATGGTGATATCCCGCCCACGTGCTTCGCCGGAACAGGTTTCGGAAGCCATCATGGCGATGGGGCCGAAGATCGTGGCGATCAAAATGGGGCCAGAAGGCTGCCACGTTAGGACGCATGAGGAGACGATCGACATGCCCGCCGACCCTGAATTCGTGGCCGTCGATGGAACCGGGGCTGGCGACGCCTTCGTTGCCGGGTTCCTGCTTGGGCTGGGATCCGGATGGGACATAGGTGAGACGGCGAGGTTTGCAAATGCTGTCGGCGGCTTCTGCGTGTCCAAGCCCGGTGCGACAGCCGGCGTGCCGGACAGGCAGACGGTTCTTAGGTTCATCGAACAAAACCCGCTACCATACCAGAGAAGGCCCGCAGCTCGGCCTGGGTGAGGCCGGACTTGCCCTAGCAAGGATCGCGGCTTGGGCGCCGGGGCAAGATGAACGCGGGGTTCGACGCGGAGACCCAATCTTTTTATCCCCGTGCAGACAAGAGGTGCGCATAACCTGCGTCAGGGTGGAGGTATGGCGAAGAAACAGAAGGAAGTCGGTTTCCTGACGATGGGAGACGTCGTGGCTCCCACCAAGGAAATCCCAAAGATCGGCGTTGGCATGCTCGGGTACGCCTTTATGGGCAAGGCACATTCCTATGCCTACAAGACCATGTCCTATATCTACTGGCCCCCGCCCGCCATCCCCAGGCTGGTCGCCATCAGCGGCCGCAGGGAAGGCAGGTTGGCTGAGGCAGCGCGGAGATTCGGATACGAGAGGTACTACACCGACTGGCACCAGATGCTCAAGGACAAGGAGGTTGAGCTCTTCGACAACGGCGCACCGAACGATATGCACAAGGATCCGTGCATAGAGGCAGCGGAGATGGGGAAGCACATCTGGTGCGAGAAGCCCCTCGGGAGGACGGCCGCGGAGGCCAAGGAAATGCTCTCGGCGGCGAAGAAAGCTGGCATCAAACATATGGTCTCCTTCAATGGCCGGATGCTTCCTGCCATAGCTCTGGCTAGGCAGCTGATCAAGGACGGGCGGATCGGCAAGATCTACCATTTCCGTGCGCAGTACCTACAGGAGTGGATCCTTCCCCACCACAACACCCCGCTTGTGTGGCGCCTTGACGGGCAGGTTGCCGGCAGCGGTTCCCTGGGTGATCTGGCCGCCCATACGATAGACTTGGGCCGGTTCCTGGTCGGCGAGTTCGAGTCCGTCATGGCCTTGACCAAGACCATGATCAAGGAGAGGCCGCTGCCTGGAGACCCCACGAAGAAGGAAAAGGTCACCGTGGACGACGCGGTTGAGGCCGTGGTGGAGTTCGAGAATGGTGCGGTAGGTACGATCGAGGCTTCGCGGATGTGTTCCGGCCGGAAGAACCATGAGACGATCGAGATCAACGGTTCCAAGGGCAGCATCTACTTCGACATGGAGGACATGAACAGGCTGAAGGTGAACCTGATCGAGGACAGAAAGAAGGGCGTTGAGGGCTTCCATGACGTCCTCGTGACCGAGGCGACTCATCCGTATTTCGACGTTTGGTGGCCGCACGGCCACATCATCGGATGGGGGGCCACATTCGTCCACGAGGCGAAACACATCATGGATGCGATCGTCAACGATAAGGATGTCGGGCCCGAGGCCGCCACGTTCGAGGATGGCTACAGGTGCAACGTCGTCTGCGACGCGATAATGGAGTCAGCTAGAACAGGCAAGAAGGTCTCGATAAGTTACTGATCGGGCCGCTGCAGGATGGCCTTTCCGGGTTGGCCGAGCGTCTTCAGGAGCGCTCGCGCATCTGCCTCGGGACAGGTGAGGGCGAGGCGCGTTTCACCGGAGGATAGGCTCAAGCGCGTTTCGGTCCATATCCTGGAGAATACCTTTGAGCCCACGTACGGTGCCAGGCCAATGGTGTAGAAGATGAGCACGCCAGACCCCAGTTCGTTTTCCCTCCAAGACCCGACCGTGAGCGAGAAGAGGATGCAGAGGGCGAAGTAGAGGCCGATGACCTTGAATCCTGAGGTGAACCGCCTCATGATGAAGGGGCTCAGGTAGATCCCCAGGACCGCGAAAATCCAGATTTCGTTTCCAAGGGCATCACGGAAGAAGAAGACGGAGAAGTAGAAAGCCGTCACGAGCAGCCCCACGGCTGCAAGGTAGTAAGAGCGCTGGACCCTCATCGTCGCCGAGACTTCCAGCCCAGATCTAGGCAGCTCCGTAACGTCGTTCGCCCGCTTATCCCTAACGAAGATCTTGTCATCCGAGATCCCGCAATCGTAGTTGCCGAGGTCAAAGTACTGTGCCCTATTGTTGCACACGTAATCGCGTATGAAATCCTGAGCGTTCAATGCAACTGAGTTGGCGTTCGTCGGTTATCTATGTTTTCCCTGGCTCCCCAGGAAGATGCGTCATGGGCGTCTTCCTGCTAAGGCGCTTTAAAGCTTCCTCAGCAGCTCCCTCAGCTCGAGGGCGTTGGACACTGCGTAGGCAAACGCGTCGTTGTTGAAGTAGACGAAGGAACGCTCGCAGCCCGCGAAGCTTCTCGAGATCCTCTCGGCCCACGATCGAAGATCGGCCGTGGAGTATCTAGAAGAGTACCAGCCCTTCTCTCCATGCATCCTGAGATAGCCTACCTTGCCCGTAACCAGAAGGTCGGTCACGAATTGAGGGGAGCTAACGCAGCAGAAGGATACCCGATGCTTGTCCAAGAGGTCGTAGACGCTGTCACAAAACCAGCTGGGGTCTCTGAACTCCACGACGTGCGTCACCTGGCCGGGTAGGACCTTGAGGAAACCCTCAAGCCTTTCGTCATCGCGCTTCAGTTGCGGGGGTACCTGCCAAAGGATAGGTCCAAGCTTTTCCTCGAGCTTCTTGGCCCTTCTGACGAGCAGCGCTGTGGCTTCGGCTACTCCGGCGATCTTTTTGACGTGCGTCGCATAGCGGCTCCCCTTGACCGCGAAAAGGAAGCCATCGGGGGTTCCTGCCTTCCAATGCTCGAAGGTCGACTCCAGAGGCAGGTGGTAGAACGAACTGTTTATCTCGACTGTGTCAAACCTTTCCGTATAGTACGAGAGCCTTTTCGAGGCGGGCATCCCCTCGGGGTAGAACCTGCCTTCCCAGTGGTCGTAGCTCCAGCCTGATGTTCCAACCCTGACGTTTTCCAAGACGTCGTTGCAGATGGTCTGCACAGCTTATATCGTTTGGCGTCCGCGCCGGCCCTCAGGGAGCGTGACAGATTCGGGCGGGGAAGCGGTCGATAGCCGAAAGCTAATAAGGGCGGCGTGTTTGCCCCAGCCGAGGCATTTGGAATGGCCGCGAAACTAGGCGAGCGCATCCAGGAGGCAGACTGGAAGGTAGAGAAGCACGTACCCGTGATCGAGTGCCCGGATAGGGTGAAGGCAGACGAGGTGTTCTCCGTTAAGGTCAGCCTGGGGAAGCAGGTCGCCCACCCGAATACCACCGAGCACCATATCCGGTGGATCTCGCTTTTCTTCCACCCGGAGGGCGAGAAGTTTACCTACCACGTCGGGACCTATGAATTCAATGCCCACGGCGAGAGTGCCAAGGGGGCAAACCAGGGCCCTGTCTACGCCCACCACGAGGCTACGGCAACGCTTAGGGTCAACAAGCCCGGCACGCTCTACGCACTGGCTCTCTGTAACATCCACGGGCTCTGGCAGTCGTCAAAGGAGATAGGCATCTTGTGATCTGGCCTTCCCTTGGCATCTCACTCCGCCGCCCGGGGCGTGGTGGAGAACCATGACAAGATGCCTGGTGCAAGAGGAGGTTGGCGTATGACGGGCAAGATTGACGTGGCAACATTCGAGCGGATAATGGAGTCCCTTCCGGTTGAAATTTCGTTCGTGGACGCGG
The DNA here is from genome assembly GCA_964549615.1 of uncultured Thermococci archaeon. Lineage (GTDB taxonomy): Archaea > CAYQAE01 > CAYQAE01 > CAYVLA01 > CAYVLA01 > CAYVLA01. The sequence continues at coordinate 27,445 of CAZJVP010000084.1, forward strand.
ATGATGCCGTGCGGTACTTCAACAAAGACGGGAACAGGATCTTTCCTCGTCCCAAGGGCATCATAGGCAGGAAGGTCCAGAACTGCCACCCGAAGAAAAGCGTCGAGAGGGTCGAGGAGATACTCAGGGGCTTCAAGGAGGGAACCCTGGGCGAGGCAGAGTTCTGGATCCAGATCAAGGACCGGATGATCTACATCAGGTACTTCCCAGTCCGGGATGAAGCAGGGAAATACATCGGGTGTCTCGAGGTCACCCAAGATGTTACGCGGATAAGGCAGCTTAAAGGGGAGAAGAGGCTGCTCCACGAGAAGCCCGGTTGACGGCGGGGGCCATCCCCTTCTCGGCCAGTAGCCGCTGTAGGGCAATGTCCAGTCCGAGCTCGTTCAACGTAGTTTGATAGAGCTGCCAGGACCTCTCGGAAGGCGTCTTCCCGTAGGTTGCGCGGATCATGATGTTCTTCTCGGTCCTCCGAACCGAGATGTACTCGAAGATGTCGACGTTGTAGCCGAAGCTCTCCAGCACGAGCCTTCGGAGCGCATCGCTCAGCACTGAGCCCAAGAGCTTTCGGTGGGTGTAGTTCTCAATCAGCGGGATGAGCCTAGGATCATTTGAGGCGGTGAGCTGGTTGGCCACCTCCCTCTGGCAGCAAGGAACCAAGAAAATGTACCTGCACCCAAGTTCGACGCCCTTCACGAGGGCCTCATCGGTGGCGGTGTCGCACGCGTGAAGGCTGATGAGAACCTTGATGTCGCGGCCATCGTGATAGTCGGCTATCCTTGATCGATGGTACTCAACGTTAGCGTAGCCCATCGCCTCAGCAATGGACCGGCACTTGCTTATGAGCCTGCCTGATGAGTCGATGCCAATCCAATGGACCTCTCGACAAGCCGTGTCCAGTAGGATTTGGTTCAGAAGGAGGCTGAGGTGGCCCTTGCCGCAAGCGCACTCTAGGACGTACAGCGTACGTCTCTTGCTCGTCCTATCCAGGACATTTCGCATCAAGGGAAGGAAGGCCAGCACCTGAGCCAGCTTGTCCCGTCCCTCCTCCTTCAGGCAACCCCTCTGGTCGGTATAACCGAGGAGACGCACAAGGCGAAGGGCCACGTCGGAGATATCCTCTGGCAAGTCCGGGATGCAAGGGCGACCGGGCTCTCCCATTTGGCACCAGCTTTCGGGCACAGGCAAGTTTGACGAAGGTCTTATATGGGTAATCCTGAACTCGAGTGATCCATCGCAAGGCAAGGATGTCCCGGGAGTTGACTTGGGATTCTGGGCCAACACTGGTCTTGGGTGGATGATAGGTTTGACCCTACTGGGGATCGATGTCGGCACAACCGGAGTTAGGGCACTTCTCTTCGACCCATCGAGCAGGCGTTGCCACATCGCTGACCGCAGTTACGAACTTTTCCTTCCTGAGCCTGGGCGAGCGGAGCAGGACCCGGATCAGATCTGGGAGGCGACCAAGTCCGCGACGGCCGAGGTGTTGAGGACGGCGGACGGCACGCAAACGGTTTCGCTGAGCATCTCGAGCCAGGGCGGCACGCTGATCCCGCTTGACGAGAAATTCAAGCCCCGTGGCAACGCGATCGTCTGGATGGATCACAGGGCCAAGGCGCAGGCCGATGCTCTGACAAGCGAGTTCGGCAAGGAATTCTTCTACAAGAAAACGGGCTGGCCGCTGACCGGCTGCCTCCCCTTCCTTCAGATCCGTTGGCTCAAGGAGGAACGCCCGGAGCTGTTTCGCAGGATCAGCCGGTTCGCATTCGTCGGAGACTACATGACCTACAAGCTATCCGGCATGTGGGTCGCCGACCCTTCGAGCGCGAGCATCACGATGCTCTACAACCTGAAGGACGGAACCTGGGATGAAGAACTCCTGAAGATGGCTGGGATTCGCGAGGACCAGCTGCCCCAGCTTGCCGACTCGGGGAGGCTCATTGGAGCCGTGAAGCCGTCGGTCGCACGCAAGATCGGATTCCGGGGCCGGGAAATGCTTGTCTCCACCGGGGGGCACGACCAGTACTGCGCATCGCTGGGTGCCGGGGCACTCGAGGACGGGGATCTCCTGCTCTCCGGAGGAACCGCGTGGGTGCTGTTGCTAACCTCAGGTGTCGCGCTGTTCGACGCCAGGAGCTTCCTCTCTCCGGGGAGGCACGTTATGAAGGGGCTTTGGGGGCTCATGGGCTCCATCTCGGGGGCGGGCGCCGGGGTGAGGTGGCTGGCTGGGTTGCTCCGCGGAAAAAAGAGTCCGGGAGGCGAGGAAAGCAGGCTCTACCGCTCAATCGAGCGCGAGGGCATGGGGTTGCCACCCGGGTCGGAGCAGCTCTTCTTTTACCCGCATTTCCTGGGCGCCACGGCGCCGACATGGGAGGCTGACGCAAAGGGTGCAATCGTCGGGCTGGGCCTCCACCATCGCCCGGCCCACGTCTTCAGGGCCCTGCTTGAGGGGATAGGGTTCGAGGTCCTCTGGAATGTTGAGACCTTCAGAAGCCTCGGGGCCAAGGTGAGCTCCGTGAGCATGATTGGAGGCGCGGCGAGAAGCCTCATATGGCCGCGCATCATCTCCAACATCCTGGATATGCCCGTTAGGATCCCGAGGATCAAGGAGGCCGCCTGCGTCGGTGCCGCGGTTTTGGGGGGCCTAGGAGCTGGGACCATCAAGGACTATCGGGAGGGCATCGACGCTTTCCTGTCGGGCTCCTCCGTCGTGAACCCCGATCCCGAAGATTCGCGGCGCTATAGGGAACTCTCTGCCCGATACCGAAGCGGGTTCTGGAGGCTTCGGGATGTATGGTCAAGCTCGACGAGGCCTAGATCTTCGCAAAATGCGCTCCGATGATATCGGCCACCTTGGCGACCACGGGCGACCAGTCGCCGTAGCTTAGGGCGAAGTGGTGCGACGAACCCTCGAGGCTAAGGGCCGTCAGGAACTCCGCCAGGGGCCTCTTCGGCCTGAACTTATAGTGCGGCGTAATGACGCCCTTGATCGGTGAGAAATCGACCACTTCGCCCTCTGTAGCGATGATCTTCAAACGCTGCTTGGCCGCCACGGTCAGGTTGACCAGCGTCACCGGCCCCGGTCGCAGGGCGAAGCGCAGGAGGAGCGGCCTTGTGGGCAGGCTCACTAGGCCGAGTTCACTCCCCACCAGCTCAACGGGAAGGTCCGGCCTGGCCAGGCTGGGGTTGCCTTCTCCCATGTGGCTCATGAGAATGGCGCCGGCACCGAAGTCCATCGTGAACATCTCGGTGAAACTAGCCGACCCTGCCAAGCGCTGCATCAAGGCGACCGCGACCGAGGTCAGCACGTCGCCCTCCCCGGCATAGCCGTAGCCCTCGGAAAGCAACTTGCAGGAGGCCAGGAAGGGCAGAGTCCGAAGCCAGCCCTCTTGGGAAATGGCCATGAAGTTGGCGGTGAAAGCGGTCATTCCCCTTTCTTTTAAGATCTCCCGGATCGCCCACTCTAGCCGGGAACTCTCCTCGTGCTCCTCAGGCGTGACGTCCTCGGCCACCTTGAAGGAAAGCCTATCCTCCCGGATCTGTTCGCTGATTGCCTTGGCAGGCGCACTGCGGGCAAGCTCGGCAAGATCCTTTTGTGGGATGTGGCTGACCTCGACTCCCAGCTCGCTGAGGAGCATCGTCTCGTCCAAGGCGAAGTCGCCCATCTTTTCCAAGGGGTACCCTAGCATCCCAACCCTGCACTTTTTCAAGAAGCTCACGCCGTTCGCCGCCCTGCACCACTCCTGAACATCCTTCAGTGTTTGCGGGTCCTCGTAGTGCCCGGTGACGAGGCCGAACCTCTTCTCTGCCCTCAAGAGGACGTTGGCAAGGTCTTGGACTCCGTGCATGCCGTGGTTGCGTATCAGATCCCGCGGATCCATGTCCGGCGCAACCTCTCGCAGCTTCTGCGTGTTGAAAACCAGAACGGGGAGCCTCGTCGCCTTCAGTGCATGAACCGCAAGGTGGCTTGGGGCGTACGTAAGCAGAACGACGATGATGAGGTCGACCTGCTCTTCCTCGAACATGCGCACCGCCTCCTCCACCTCATCGCGCGTCTTGCAGATCCCGGGCCAATGCACCTTCGCGATCCTCCCCAATACCTTCGTAAGCTCCTTGCCGAACTCAGCCATATCGGGCTCCAGCCCCGGGATTGCATCATATAGCCTAAACATCAAGGTCAATAGTCCGACTCTCGGCATGGCCTTCGCCACAGCTCTCGCACGCGCCTTACCCATCAACCCACCAACCGCTCTGCATTCCTGAAGAAGATCATCTCGATCTCCTTTCTTCCCAACCCCACCCGATCGGCCGCCCTCCTGAACGCGTCTATCGCCTCGTACAAGAAGAAGGTGATCTCATCCTCCGGTTGCCCGATCCGGGTATGGTTGTCCTCCCAGTCGGCATCGAGGATGATGTTGACGTAGTTATCGCCCTCGCAGATCCTCCGCGAGTGCATCGCGGTGACAGGAAGATCGGATCCGAAGAGCACCCTCTCGGTCCCAACGGTGTCGATGAGCCTCTCGAAAACCAACTGGTTGGCGTTCGCGGAGATGTCAAATAGCAGGTTTCGCGAGTCCGCCAGCTCATCCAAGCTCTCAGCATACCTGTCGCAGTATGACCTCCCGACGTGAGCAACCACGACCCTTGCCCGCGGGTAGGTCCGATCAAGCTCCATTAGCTGCCGTAGGTTCACCTGGTCCATGAGCCTTCCGGGCCTCGGGATGTGGAGGATGATCAACCATCGCTTCCGATCGGCCAGCTCGAGATGGTGTGTTGGAAGGAAGTCGTAGATCTCGACCCTTTCGGGCGTCTTGCCTCTGGCCATCGAAGGATAGGGCTTCAGCCCAACGAAACCTCCTGCCTCCACGTACCTTTCCAACTCCTCTGCCGACCAAGCAGGGTCGGTCAGGATCAGACATCGGAGGCCGAGCCTGCGGGATTCCTTTGAGACATATTCATTGCCCTTTGCCGGGTCAAAACGCGGGGAGGGATACGGAAAGATCACGGGGCGGACTTCCTTGCCGGGAAACAGAAGTCGGTAGCTCTCAAGCAGTGCTTCCACGGTCATTCCGTTGGGGCAAACCCTCTCGGCCCAGAAGCTCGGAGCCGGAGCACCCGGGATGATCTCGGCTGGGCTCGTGGCGTGAGCGTGGATGTCTATCATCTTCCTGGGAAGGAAGTCCTCGAGACGTTCCCGGTAGAACGGCTTGTCCACGCGATGGTAGTAGGCGTCGGCCCACAGCCTTCCCTTCCTGAGTTGCTCCATCACACCCAAGCCAGCCTTGCTCAATTCACCACGCTCCTCCGACGAACCCCTTTTTCGAGCTAGCCTATTCTCCCCACCGTGGCCGGCTTGCCAGTCCTGATGGATTCCCCCGCTGCTAGGCAGGTTGCAACGGTTTTTGCGCCCTCAGAGGCATCCGGGTTCGGCGTTGCGTCGCGTTGGATACAATCCTGTAGGTGCCTGTGGAATCTCACGACCTCTTCTATGTGGCCGCTGATTTCCTCATCCGGCGGGATCACCCTTCCCGCTGCGGTCTCCTGCTTCATCCTCAGGTACCTGGAAGGGGGCAGCGTCTTCCGCTCGATCCTGCCGTCCTTCTCCAAGACGAGTTGGTTGTTGATCAGGGTGCCCTTCGTGCCGTATGCCCCGAACTCCTCCAAGGCAAGCGGCGGCTCAACGACCCCGTAAGCCCCTAGAACTCTTCCGATCGCTCCCTCCCGGAACTTCATGTTGAGCGTGAAGGTGTCGGCCAAAGGATAGCCCGGTATCATCCCGCTCTTCTTCGCGTAGGCATGCACCTCAACAACATCCCCCGCCAACCACCTCGCCAGATCCACGGGGTGGCAAAGACCCCCTAACAGGAAGTCCTGCGGGGCTGTCAGTCTCCAAGGCGTATGCCCCATCAGGGCCCTGATGTCGTGCACGTAGAGGGCCTCCACAAGAACTGGCTCTCCGAGCTCTCCTCTTTGTACAAGCTCCTTGGCCTGCACGTAAAGGTCGGTGAACCGGACGGTTTCCGCCGTGAGGAACTTCACCCTCATTTTTCTGACCAACGACACGATCTCCCTGCATTCCTCCATGGTAGTGGCCATGGGCTTCGTGCACAGGACGTGCTTGCCCTCTTTCAGGGCGGCTATCGCGTGCTGGCCGTGGAGGTGGTCAGGCGAAAAGACCGCCACTATGTCCACGTCCTGACTTCTGACAAGCTCGCGGTAATCCGTGGTGCAGAAAGGAACTTTCTCCTTCTTGGCGATCTGCTCAAGCTTCTGCTTGTCCGTCCTGCATATGGCCGTGACCCTTATCCTCAGGTCGGGGGCGCGTCTCAGGGCCTCGAAGACATTTGACCCCATGAATCCCACGCCGACTATGCCTATTCGAAGTTCCGCCTCCTCCACAGCATCAGCTCCTGCCCAATCCGCCCTCTTACCGGCCAGCCTCATTCCGCGTGCACGATCTCGGAGATCGACTTGATCATGCGAATCGGGTCCCTGTCCCCCCAAACGTTTCGCCCCATGATGACTCCTTTGGCTCCAGCATCCATAACCTCCTTGACCATCTTGAGAAGGCCCTCCGAGTCGCCGGCGCCCGGGCCGCTCAGCACGATGACCGGGACCGGACAGCACTTCACAACCTCCCTAAATGAATCAGGGTCGCCTGTGTAGTAGGACTTGACCACGTCGGCCCCGAGCTCGGCGGCCACCCTGTCGGCAAACTTGACGTGCTCCACACTTGGCCAGACCCGTTTGGCCCTGGGCTTGAAGTGATACTCAACGATCTCCGGGGGCAACGCCTCGACTATGTGGGGCATGCCCACCTTGTCGCATTCCTCGGAGATCCGGCCGACCTTCTCCGAGTTCTGCGATTCCTTCTCAACGCCTATGAAAGCCATGGTTGCCACGGCATCTGCTCCGAGACGCAACGCCTCCTTCACCGAACTGAAAAGCCTGTAGTCTGTTATATCCGGCCCTAACGCCGAGGCTGTGCCATCCAGCCTCGCGATTATGCCCAGCTTCCCCACCAGGTCCTCGTGACAGGCTCTGATCATGGACGGGTTAAGAAGCGTTGCATCTGGCCTACAGCCGCCCGTTAGAAGCGTCTTGATGGCCCTCCTGATGTCCTCGATCCCCGCGAGCGGTCCAAGGTCGACGCCGTGATCCATGGGGACGACGAATGTCTTTCCATCCTCCTTGAAGATTCGTCCAAGCCTGATTCTCTTTCCGACCAAACTCATACTACCATCTGCCCCTAACGCAACCTAGCCCCCTTATCTTGCTTTTGGCAGTTGGCCAAGCAAGACATCCTCGTCTTGGCGAGGTCCCCGCGGGAACAATGCCAGTGCGCATCGCCAGGGCTGAATATGGATGTACCTATCTAGCTAGCGGTAGTCTGCTTTTGTATGCAGCTTTCTTTCCAGATCTGGGTTAGGGCTTCGGACAGTGATCGGGGTGGATTCAGCCCTCTCTGCTCCCACGTGGCAAGAAGGCTTGGAATCCCCTCATACATCCGTACACCCTTCCCGTTTCTAAGAGTCCCTATGATCTTCGAGTGCAGGAGAAGCGTCCTCAAAGCCCGCTCCGAGCGATTGTTGGTCAACTCCACGCCGGGATGCCCTCTTGTACGTCTTGTATATCCTGTTCGCCTGCGGCGACGTGACCGGGCCTCCCTTTCAGGTCGGCAAAGCGATCGGGGAGGGGTGCGTGGCTGGCCTACCAGCCGTAGAGTACCTCCGGGAAAGAGCCAAAAAGACTAACGCCACGCACAGCTCACAGCTAGGGAAGGTGAAAAGCAGTGGATCGCGCGAAGAAAAGGGTCCTGTTCATATGCACCCATAACTCGGCCAGATCGCAGATGGCCGAAGCATTCCTCAGGGCTATGTGTGGCGATCGGTTCGAAGCCTACAGTGCGGGAACCGAACCGACCCGAGTCGATCCCCTGGTTGTGGAGGTCATGAACGAAGTCGGCTTGGACATCTCAGGACAAAGAGCGAAGGGTCTTGATCCCTTCCTTGGTAAGGAGTTCGACTACATCGTTACGGTCTGTGATAACGCAAAACGTTCCTGCCCATTCTTCCCGGGAGGAAGGCAGTACCTACACAAGAGCTTTGAGGATCCCGCCACGTATGTCGGGACTCCGGAAGCGAGAAAAAAGGCTCTCAGGCAGCTCAGGGACCAGATCAGGGATTGGGTTTTTCTGGCCTTCTGCCTCTCGTCAGCTGGCGGTGGGGGATCGTGAACCAGTACCCCCGCTGTTTGGGAAAACCTTGAACTCGCCAATCTCAGCCTCGGACTCGACGTCCCGTCCTTCGACGATGTAGATTGCCCGGCTGGCAAGGTTTACGGCCCTGTCCCCGATCCTCTCCAACCACCTAGATACAAACATGAGGAGGGACGCCCTCGCATCCTCCTTCTTCACCCTCTCCAGCAAGCTGGCAAAGATGGCGCTGTACACCTCGTCAGTCGTTTTATCGCTCTCAATGACCTTTCGCGCCATAGAGGTATCCCTAGTCCTGAAGGCCTCAATGGCCTGCTCCAGCTGGCGGGCTACCATATCTGCCAGGGTCATTATTCTAGAAAACTCCGGAATGTTCTTGTCATAGAGCCCCTGTTTTGCGACCTCGGCTATGTGAATTGAGGACCTGTTAATCCTCTCCACATCATCCGCACTCCTCAGATAGCTCACGATGACCCGGAGATCGACCGCCATCGGCTGCTGAAGGGCGATGAGCGCCAGACATTCCTTCTGGACCGAGGCCGTCTGTGACACGATAACGGCGTCCCTCCCCATCATGGCCTTTATGCTGTCCTCCCTTGTCTTGACCAGGTTCTCGCGAGCACACCTCACGTTCTCGAGGACCTCGAGAGATATCTTGTGGAGCTGTTCGCCTATTTGGTCCAGCTCCTTGTGGAACTTGTCCCGCATCAACCAAACCTCCCGGTTATATAGTTCTCGGTGCTCTCCTCCCGCGGATTCTCGAAGATCTGCTTGGTCTCACCGAACTCAATCAGCCTCCCAAGATAGAAGTATCCGGTGAAGTCGGACACCCTGGCCGCCTGCTGCATGTTGTGCGTGACGATGACGACCGTGCATTCTCTTTTCAACCTATCCATCAAGTCCTCGATCTTGGTGGTTGCTATGGGGTCCAAGGCACTGCAGGGCTCGTCCATCAGGACGACCTCCGGGTTCACGGCCAGGCACCTCGCGATGCAGAGCCTCTGCTGTTGGCCTCCCGACAGGCTCATTGCACTCTCCTGCAATCGGTCCTTCACTTCCTCCCAGAGCGCTGCTCGTTTGAGGCTGGCCTCAACAACGGCGTCCAGCTCCTCCCCGCGGTACATGCCATGGACCTGGGGACCGTATGCGACGTTGTCGTAGATGGACTTCGGGAAGGGGTTCGGCTTCTGGAAAACCATTCCAACCCGCTTTCTGAGCTTCACAACATCGACGTTTCTGCCATATATGTTCTCCCCATCGAGGTAGACGGCCCCTTCAATCTTGGCCTCTACGATAAGATCATTCATCCGATTGAGGCAGCGAATGAAGGTTGACTTGCCACAGCCCGACGGACCTATCAAGGCGGTCACCCGGTTCAATGGGATACGCATGCTCACATTCGCCAATGCCCGATTCGTGCCGTAGTAGACGTTGAGACTCTCAACTTCGATCTTTGCCTTTGTTTCCATCCTAGACTCTCTCCCTGTAGCACCTATTCCTGAGCATGATCGCGCCCATATCAACCAGCAACACAATAGCGAGCAGTACAACGGCGGTGCCATATGCATTCGTCTCCGAGTTTGGGACGCCTACTGCTAGGCTGAAGAGGTGATAGGGCAGAGCCATGACGGGGTCGAGGAGCCCATCGGGGAGGAATCTGGTGATGAACACCGCCGCCGTGAACATGATTGGGGCGGTTTCTCCTGCTGCTCGGCCAACGGCCAGTAGGGCGCCGGTGATTATGCCCGGAAGCGATGGCGGCAACACCACGCCGCGGATCGTCTGCCACTTTGTGGCGCCGAGGGCAAGGCTTGCTTCACGGAGGGGCATGGGTACAAACTTGAGACTTTCCTCGGTCGTGCGAACAATCGTTGGCAGGATCATCAAACCGAGGGTCAGTTGGCCAGCGAGCAAGGAGCGTCCGAACTCGAGATAGAGGACGAAGAAAGCCATGCCAAAGAGTCCGAAGACGACCGAGGGCGTCCCATTCAGTGCATCCACTCCCATTCGTACGAACCTAGTGAGTTGCCCCTCCTTGGCATACTCGCTGAGGTAGATAGCCGCGAAAACCCCGACCGGCAGAGCCAAAGCGATCGCGCCGCCAACCAGGTATAGGGTTCCGACTATCGCGGGGAATATCCCGCCCGCTCGGCCAGAGTCCCGGGGAATCTTCGTGAGGAATTCCCAGCTCAGGGCCGGAGCACCCCTGATGATGATGAAAGCCAGAAGTATCCCCAGGATCAACATCGTCACGATTCCGCTGACACAAAGAATCGCAAAGGCGACGCTCTGGGAACGCTCGGGCCCGAGACGACGTGATGCCCAACCATAGGCCAGATACAGCCCCAGCCCTGCCAGCGATCCCACGAGACCAAGCGAGAAGTACAGGAACGTGAGGAGGAAGAACCCAATGCTGAGGAACAGCACCCTCCTTATGGACCTCCGCACTTCAGAGGGAAGCGATATCTTCAAGCGGCCCGCTTTTTTCGCCTCGCCAAAATGCTTCCTCCTTATGTATCCGAGGATCCAGGTGGCGATGAAGTCAACGATTATGACCATCACAAACAGGATAACCGCGAGGGCAAAGAGCGAATGATAGTGCACGCTGCCAAGTGGTACCTCGCCCATCTCGGTTCCCAGCGTCCCCGTGATCGTCCGTATCGGCGAGAAAACGTTCCAGATGGGCTTGGGTATGATCGCGGCGTTGCCGGTTGCCATCATGACGGCCATGGTTTCCCCCATGGCCCTGCCTAGACCGAGCACTATTGCCGCGGTTATGCCGGAAAGGGCTGAGGGGAGAATGACCTTACGCACGGTCTGCCATCTGTTTGCCCCCACAGCCAGGGAAGCTTCCTCGTATTCCCTGGGCACCGCTGTGAGAGCCTCCTCGGACACGCTTACGACCGTAGGCAGGGCCATTATGCCTAGAAGGATCGATCCGTTTAGCCAGGTCTCGCCGGTGGGGATGTCAAATAGCGCCTTGATCCAAGGGGCCATGATGCTCAGGCCAAAGAAGCCGTAGACCACGGAGGGTATTGCCGCCAGTAGCTCAACAGCTGGCTTCAGGATCCTCCGGGCACGTGGAACAGCGACCTGCGACAGGAACAGGGCGCACGCTACCCCCAACGGCCCGCAGACGGCGACGGCACCCATAGTGACCAGAAGTGTTCCTATGACCAGTGGCAGTCCGCCGAATCTCGGCGGATATCCAGTTGGAACCCACTCGGGCCCAAGAACCAACGTTCGGACGCCGACATTCCTGAAGGCCGGCGCGCCCTCCGCGAACAGGAAGGCGATAATGAAGACCACAGTGATTGTAGCGAAGATGGCCGCCAGGAAGAGCAGAATGTGTATGGTCTTCTCTTTGAAATCCCACCATCGCATCTCTGATGCAACTCCGACCTTCCAACAAATTGAGAAGGCAAAGAACAGTCCAAAAAAAAGGGAAGATGATCCGGTTTTCTTAGACTATGTCAACGGGACGAATCCCTCTTCCTGAACGATTTTCTGGCCCTCCGGAGACTTGATGAAGTCGAGGAAGGACTTCGCAAGACCCGTGGGCTGTCCCTGGGTGTACATGTAGAGGGCTCTGGAGATCGGATAGCTCCCGTTGAGCACGGCCGTAACGGTCGGACCGACTCCGTCCACCTTCACTGCCTTGACCGTTTGATCGATATAGCCCAAGCCGACATACCCGATGGCGCCAGGGGTGTTCTTGACCGACTCTTTGACGCCCGCGTTCGACGACTTCTCAAGCTGGGTAGCCACGAAGTCCTCCTTGTTCATGACCTTCTCATGAAAGAACTCACGTGTGCCGGAAGCGCTGTCCCTGCCAACAACAACAATGGCCATGTCAGGCCCACCAAGCGCTTTCCAGTTGGTGATCTCACCTTTGTAGATCGACTTGATCTGAGCCGTGGTGAGATCGGAGATCGGGTTGCCGGGGTGGACGATTAGGGCAATGGCATCTTTGGCAATGACGTGCTCGACGAGGCTGGGATACAACTGCTTCTCTGAGTCCTTGATCTGCCTAGAGGCCATGCCGATGTCTGCCGTGCCCTCGCCGACCGACTTTATGCCGACGCTGGAGCCTCCTCCGCTGACCTGGATGTCAGCGCCCTCGTGCTCATCCATGTACTTCTCCGCAGCCTTGACCGCGATGGGCTCGACGGTCGTGGAGCCCACGATCGAAATGGAGCCCATCTCCTTTTGGCTAATACATCCGTAAAGCAACGAAGATACCAGAATTCCGGCGATTGCCGGAATCATCAACCTGTTCTTCACGAGCGAACTCCTCCTAGACTAGACACTTCGCGATTATGCGAAGTTGGAGGGCGCTCCGCCAATAGGCTGAATAATATTCTCTAAATACTATATATAGAAAGACTTTTATATATAGCTAAGCCGGAATCTATATGGAAGAGGTCAGATCCGTCCAGATGACCGGCGGCTCGACTTTCATAGTAAGCCTCCCAAAGGACTGGGCAGACAGGTCGGGCCTGAGCAAGGGGTCCCGAGTGGTCATCACCGAGAAGGATGATGGCACGATATGCATCCAACCGATGGAGCCCAAGCCGCAGAACCAGAGGATCAAGACCATTCCTTTGGAAGGCGACCCCAGTCTCCTTGCTAGGAAGATCATAGCCTCCTACATCATGGGCTTCGACACAATAGTCCTCAGGTCAGATCGCATCGACTCTCAGCACCGGACTAGGGCGTTCGAGCTGGCCGAGGACCTGATGGGTCTAGAAGTGGTTAGGGAGGATTCAAACTCCATCGAGATCAAGCAAATGCTCGACCCCACGCAGCTGACGATCGCATCCGCCCTTTCCCGCCTAGCCCATCTCGCCGAATCCATGATGCAGGACCTAGCCAAAGCCATATCTGAGGGGGACGCAGTAATCCTCAGCGACCTGATCGCTCGGGAATCCCACGCCGACCGGATACACTGGTTCATCGTCCGGCAGATCAACTATGCCATCGTGGATCACCGGTTCGCCAGGTCCGTGGAGCTTGACATAAGGCTTGCCACATGCTACCTCAGCGCTGCGCGCAACATCGAACGCATATGTGACCACATTGAGAACGTCGCCCGCTACATGATGCAGCTCGGCCCCGGTTCGCTCCCGACCAGCCTGGTCGACCTAACCAAGTCCTGTTCGGACATTTTCTCTAGGGCCGTACGATCCTTCGTCCGAAAGGACATCAAAACCGCCGAGATGATACTCACTGAGGTTGACCAGCACAAGGAGCAGTATGCGATTTCGGCTTTCTCGGACATCTCAAAGTCTTCAACCAAAAGCGGCTACGCGGTGCCCATGCTGATGGCCGAAAGCTTACACAGGATAATCTCCTACTCGCAGGACATAGCCGAGATGACCGTGGACGCCGTTCTATCCGCATAGCCGACGGCTCTCTGCGAGGAGTTCTCCATCCGGGTCTGCTCGCTCTTCGAGACTCGCAACGGTCGACTATCCGGGCGAACTGTCTGGCCGACTTGGCTGGACACGCCGACGCCGCCAAACCGACCAAGGATCAAGTCCTGCTGATTGGCATGGTCTCAGGCAAACATATAAAACAGTGCCTCGCACCGACATCACGCCTCCCTTAGGAGCGGAGGGCAAATCATGAAGCTGAATCTCCTGTTGATAGGATTATTTACGTCGGCTGTTGTGGGCGTTGCAGCGGTAAGTGCGGCCGAGATTGTTGGAGCTAGGATGGCAGTCTTCATCGAGGGAGACGATATAGGCTCTAACCAGATCCTGTTCGACTACGCGAAGGCGATGAACCTCGCGGCTATAGAGGCCCTGGGCAAGGCCTACCCGGGCTCGGCCGTGCCTTTCGCGGAGCTTATTAAGAAGCTGCCGGAGCCACTGTCGGGGTGGACGGGGGACGAGCCGGAGGGCGGTCAGATAACGGTGCCAGGACTCTCGTATAGCTTCGCTCAGCGCGACTACCACAAGTCGGGGGCTGAGGACGACGTGAGCGTCATAATCTACGACACCATGGAGCAGCAAGCGGGGCCGTGGTATGGGGTCTGGGCCGGCTGGGGCTTCTCCTGGGAGACCACCGAGGGATACGCAAGGTCGACGACCGTCTCCGGGTACCCTGCGTGGGAGACGAGGGATTACAAGGACAACTCCGGAGTACTTGCCATAGGATTGGTGCTTGCGCCGGTGCCGGAGGCAGGCATGATGGCGCTTGCAACGCTGATTTCGGCAGGCTTGGTGGCCAGCTGGGGATTTCCCAAGAGCAAGAGCTAGGGCCGTGTGGTAACCTCGATCCCGTTCTCGGTCACGACGAAGGTCTCCTCGCTCTGGGCGACCAGGGTGCCCTGGCGCTCGGAAAGGACGCCGTACTTCCGAAGCGCCCTGTTCTGAAGCATCTCCAGGAGCGCAATCTTTGAGCCTGGGAACTTGTGCTTATACCATCTCTCGGTGAACGGCAGGGTCTTGTAGTTGTCCAGAATATAGGCGTAAAGGCGCTTGGCAGCCCTTAGCCTGGGGAAGGGATTGTCCCTGTTCACGGCGTAGATGTAGCAAAGCGCGGACTCGGTCACGTTTCCTGTCCCGTTGCTCACGAAGATGTCCATCCCGTAGGCCTCCCCGACCTCCAGAGGTTCCCCGTGAGGCATGTTGAAGTTGGGTATCGTCTTCCCTCCGTGTTGAACGTACTCCTCCAAGGTATGGCCCGACAGCTGCCTGATTGGGACATACCCGTATCCCCTGATCACTTCCTCAATCACCCGGCCTATCTCGTTCGCCATCACGCCGGGGCCGGCTGTCTTGAGTGCCTCCTCTTGGGCCTTCTGGGCGCACGATATCAGATCCGACGTGCCTCCTCCGACTATGACGCAAGCCGCCGCATCGCCTATGAACCCGTCCAGGTGGGCACCCACGTCGATCTTCACGAGCTGCCCCTTCTTGAATGTCGAGGCATCGTTGTCAGGGCTCGTGTAATGGGCGGCAACGTGGTCGATCGAGATGTTGAGCGGGAAGGCGGGCTCGCATCCTAGGTCCCTTATCCTGTTCTCGACCTGCGTGCACACGTCGATCAGCTTGACCCCTTCCTGAACCAGCGAGATGGCAAACTCCCGCGCCTCGGCCGCCACCTTGCCAGCGGCTCGATACTTCGAAAGAGGATCGGTGTCCTGCTTGTCGAGTGTCTCGCCGTCCTTCTCCTCTGCCATGGGGACCCGGGGGAGGGCGAACCTTTATTTATGGCATCCTGAGCCCTGGATTGCCTCGACCGAGGATGACGGGGCTGAGCCCCGTAAGTGAATATGCGGACCATTGCGCTGGACGCAAGTATCCTGGTATGCGGCCCTTCTCGCCGATCAACGTACGCATATTGCCGCGTCTCGAACACGACCCGTTACCTTTAAGACCGCCGACCCTGGACCGGTGGCGGAAGGATTTTCGTGGCCGAGCTCTGGTTAGCATTGGAACCTGGCCTGAAGGATAACCGTGCCGTTGCGACGGCCCTTGAAGAGCTTGAGACCGCTTGCAACGCATCGTCGGTGAAGTTGGGCCTTGTCACGGCCTCGGACCGGAAGGCCAACATCCGGGTTATGGTCGGTCGGGTTGCTGCTAGGGACCGGGAGGCATTCGAACTCTGTCCGGTCGGGCTCCGGAAGTGGGAGCTCACGGGCGCCTCCGAGATCGGGTGTGCGAGGGGGTTGGCGTATCTGGCGGACAGGATGCGGATTGCGGGGAGGTTTCCTGCCTGCAAAGTAACCATGGATCCAGCTTTCCCGCTCAGGGTGACCCACGTCAGCGTCGGCTCGCTTGACGCGCCGGATCATCCCTTCTTCGACGAATCTCGCTTTCCCGATGTGCTGCAGAGTGCGAAGAAGGACGTGGCGCGTGCCTTCCTTTACGGTGCCAACCATCTCTTGCTGCACTCGACGTATAGGGTGTCCGAGTGGACTGACCCGCCGCACAGCGAAAGGACGGCTATCTACCGCCGGCTCTACGCTGAGATCGCACGGGAGTGCCACAGGTACGACATGAAATGCCTTGTCATCGGCGATGAATTCCTCTATCAGGACGGCATGGTCCCGGCGGGGACAACGCTATCGCCCGATAATCCCGTCCTCTGGGACATCCTGCAGAATCGCTACAGGTCCATCCTCAAGGCCCTGCCCGAGCTGGACGGGATAGGAGTCAGGATCGGCGAGATGCTGCCGATCGGCACCATAAGATCGTTCGATGTGATACACAACAAGAGCCCGCTCTCGCTGGAGGAGAAGTACCGTCGATTCGTGCGTGCGATGTACGATGTCGTCGCGGCCGAGTTCAAGAAGCTCTACTTCCACAGGACATGGGTGGTCAACGACTGGGAGCAGCACAGCGTCGAGTCCATCTTCCGGTCAATATTCTCGGAGATACCCACGGCGAACCTTGTGGTCTCGATAAAACTCACCAAGACCGATCAGTGGTGGTACCAGGCCTTCAACCCGACCTTCGGCCAGACGAAGCATGCAACCTGCGTCGAACTCGAGATGGCCCACGGCCCGCACGGCCACCAGACGTACCCGGACTACATGGGAGAATGGTTTCAGCCCGGTCTCAACTATGTGCTGGGTAGGGGGGCCATGGGAGTGGCATTCGGCTTTCCAACAAGCATGTGGATGGATGCCCACCACTATGCGGCCAGAAGGCTGATGTGGGATCCAAGCTTGTCTGCATCCCAGCTGGCAAGGGACTGGGCTGCTCAGGTTTTTGGAAGGAGGGCCTCGAGGTACGTGGGGGAAATGCTCCTCCTCTCCGACGATGCAATGGAAAAGGCGCTGTACATCCGCCCATATGCATCCACCCATGCATGGAACCCCCTCTCCCACCTGCTAACAGGCCTGTTTGTGGTAAAGGGCGATCCCGTGCTGGACGGCGGAAAGGAGCACGCAAGGTTCCTACGAGAACTCTACCTCATCTCAAAGCGCCACTTCGATGATACCTTGGAAGAGCTCAGTAAGGGTCTCGCGATCTACGACAGGATGCTTAGGCTATTCGCCAAAGCTAGGCCCCTGATATCGAACAAGAGAGTGTTGAAGGAGGCGGAGACAAGCCTTTTCCAAGGGAGGGTTTTCCTGGGTCTGAACGTGGCCTATGTGACCGCCTTCATGCGCTTCTTCAAGTACGAGGAGGAGGCCACGGAGGCCGCAAGAACAGAAGCAAGGCGCCAGCTCGCCCGGCTCAGGAAGGCCCTTAAGGCGTACAAGGATAAAGTCGGCTGGTACAACACGATTGGGATCGACACCTTCCTCGGCCTCGCTAGCGCGGGCCTGGTCGATCTGAAGCGGTACAAGGATATGCTGGCGCGGGCACCAGACGCA
Organism: uncultured Thermococci archaeon; assembly: GCA_964549615.1. Lineage (GTDB taxonomy): Archaea > CAYQAE01 > CAYQAE01 > CAYVLA01 > CAYVLA01 > CAYVLA01. The sequence continues at coordinate 44,991 of CAZJVP010000084.1, forward strand.
TCGCAGATTCAGGGCATGCTGCTGGAGGCGAGGAAGTTCGATCAGGCCGCGGCTGAGAGGCCCGATGCGCGCAAGATACTCTACTTCGAGGCCAACATCGACGGGACAGAGCTGCTCATCGTCAAGGGAAATGCTCTCACCAACGTGCACATTTCCGACGAGGCGACGGCGGACATCCGATACCAGTTCGCTGAGGGCGTGCCCCGCCGAAAAGGCAGGCTCGTCATCAAACCCATCGATGTCAGAGGCTGGGCATACGTGGCGGAACAGCCTTCGGAGGCCAACGACTGGGCAGGGAAGATACTTGTCAAGGATCCACAGGATGGTCGCAGCGTCTACAGGTTTGAGGTTTACTGGGTTCCGGCGGATTGATGGGCAGCCGGTCGGGCGTGCACGTGGCCTCGGTTGGCCAACGGCGGTCCATTCCCTAACCGGGTGCAACACGGTCGGACGGTTGGTACGTTCTCATCCTAGATCGATATATCGCTTCCTCTTCATCCCGTGCTGCAAGTCCTAATTGCGGCTCAGGCTTAATACTCTAACCTTGGTTGCCTGGCTGGCTCCCGGCCCGCCATTCGCAAGATTTTTTGCCTCGGCGTCTATGCTGTGTGCACCATGATCGACTACAAGGTTCGTTGCCTCAGAAAAAGCGAGCTTGAGGACATGATCGCCCTCACATCGACGGCCTACAACGCCGACCCCGAAACCTTTAGGAGGATATACGAGAGCGACCCATTCTACGATTTCCACCTGACGAGGGTCGCGGATCTTGACGGAAAGCTCATCGCCTATCTCAGAGCCGCGCCCCGGACCATATGGATAGGCGGAAGCAAGCTCAGGATGGGCGGGATAGCGGAGGTGTGCACCCTTCAACCCTACCGAAGGATGGGAATAGCCACACGTCTGCTTCGGGACATGATTTGCCTCATGATCCGAAAGAAGTTTCCAGTTTCGATGCTCTACGGCAGAGACACATTCTACCGAAGGGTCGGCTACGAGCGCGCGATGGTAGTTCACTGGGTCCGGGCTCCGAGGCAGGTCCTTCCTGGGTACGCTGAACGTCAGAACATGCGCGACTTCGAAATGGCAGACCTACCGGCCGTCATGAAGGCCTACGACCTCACCTACGGCCGTCGCTCGTGCGCGATGACGCGAAATGAGGTCCACTGGAAGGTAAGGATCCTCGGACGTTCGAGGGTCAGGGTTTACGACAGGGCGGGCATCAAGGGGTACTACGCATACAATACGAGGGACGAGAAGGTGAATGGCGGAACGAGGAAGGTCCTTTTCGTCGAGGAGGCCGGCTTCCGCGGCCCAGAGGCCATCCGCGGCATCATCGGCGATCTGGGCCGGTTTGAGGACTGTGAGATCATCGCATACGGGGGACCGCCCGGTGACAAGATCCTCGGCGGATTGTCGGTGCCCGGGTCCTCCGTTTCCGTGGGTTTCAGCGGGATGTTTAGGGTGAATGATGTCATGGCTACCCTGGAGTCGCTTCGGAATGAATTCGCAGGTTTTCGCGGGAAACTCGCCCTGAGGGTTCGAGATGACGTCATCCCGGGAAACTCTGGCGCTTTCACGATCGATGGCTCCGGATCCGAGACGGCGATATCTAGGGGAGAACCGGCCGATGGATGCCAATGGTTGGACGTCGACATCCGTGAACTATCGCAACTGGTTCCGGGCACCCTGTCGGTGGCGCACCTTGCGTCCATCGGGAAGATAGCATTTTCGTCCGGAAAGGCCCTGAGCCTCGCGGAAAGACTGTTCCCCGCTCGCTGCCCGTTTCAGCCGTCTCTTGATCATTTCTGACCGGGCCCATGTGAAGTTCTTGGATCATAGCCCCGCTGACAGCCCAAGCCGGGGGCTTATTCGGAAGGCCGGTTCGCTTGGCCCGAAGTCTGGACCTTCCGGCGGCTTCAGTAGTTCCGAAGGTTGGTTTTTGGGGATTCTGTTAATCTTTGAAACGATTCCGGGTCAGAGCGTCTAGTTCCCTGCCCGATTCAGGATGAAAGTTATCAGATGCCCCCCTCCCTCCACAAAAGGGTTTGACACCAACCCCCTCAGAGGGGAGGTGTTGAACTTTGAGACGTGGTAAGGAGGGGAAGCAGGATGAGAAGCCCGCTTGTTGTATTTAAATCGCTGCCAAGGCTCCTGGCCAGAACCATCCGCATACCCATCGCCAGATACGCCCAGTACAAACCGGACAAGATCTGGGGAATGGCCATACTCACAGCAATGAACCAGACCAGCCTGGAACAGACAAAAAGACTCCAAAAACAACTGCACAGAAGCCTCACCCCATCGAAGAGACAGGCCAAGAAGACCAGAGAGGCCGAGCATGAGCTATCCTCCCCTGACACCGTCCTCTACCACCTCCACAAGCTCGGGGTCGGTGAGCTGACCGAACGCTTCAACCAGATCATCGCACAACAGGTCAAAGAAGCCAAGAAGAGGGGCATGATCCCTAAGACAAGGATGGGGAAAGGCGTGGTGCTGGCCCTGGATACGACCAGCCAGCCCTACTACGGCAAGAAGAAGAACCGGTGGATACTGGGCTGTAAGAGGAAGGCCGGCACAAACTGGGCCTACACCATGACTACCATAGAGGTTGTTGAGAAGAACAAGAGACTCTGCCTGGCAGCCCAACCGGTCAACCAGCTGGTGAAGATCAAGAAGATCGTTTACAGGTTGGTCAGAGCGGCCAGGAGGCATGTTAGGATCAGACTGCTCCTTTTGGACCGCGGATTCTTCTCCATAGAGGTCATACAGAGTTTGAACAGACACAGGATACCGTGGCTCATGCCAGTCATCAAGAACAGGGAGATAGAGGAGAAGGCCAACGCCATCTACCGGGAGAGGAAAACAGCTGTGGTAAGCCACATCCTTGGGGACAAGAAGAAGAGGAAGGGTAGAAGGC
>CAZJVP010000085.1:0-28475 GCA_964549615.1 uncultured Thermococci archaeon
TTTCGCGAAGGTAGACACAATGCCGTTGATCCGCAAGACCCACAAGACGGCCGTGGTCATCATCCCACCCGAGGCAGTATGGCCGCCGATACAGCTGATTCGGTCGGCGCACGATAGGCAGATCCGTAGATGGATGCCCCATATCACGCTCCTGTTTCCATTTCGGCCGAGATCCCAGTTTGATGAACTGGCCGAGGAGTTCTCAAGGGCCTGCAGTTCTCAAGCCCCGTTCAGCATCACCCTTGCCCGGTTTCGTTCTTTCGAACACTCTCAAGAAAGCCACACGATCTGGCTTGCCCCCGAACCTGCAGATCCCCTCGTCCGGCTACAGGCTGCGCTCTGGCGGATCGTGCCGGATTGCGATGATGTCATGGTGCATGAAGGGGGCTTCATCCCCCACCTCAGCGTGGGCCAGGCGCACGGCAGGGGTGAGACGGCCAAGCTCCTGGAGGAACTTCAAAGCGCTTGGAGGCCCGTGAGCTTCACGGTACGCGAGATATGCCTGATATGGCGAGGCGATCCGCCGGATGACCGTTTCCGCGTTGGATGCACCATCCCACTGGGGGGCAAGATCCTTGGAGGAGAGCGTGCTTAGACTGCCATGCAAGGACGGCCGGAATCCTGGGGTGGCTGGTTCCTCGGCTTGCGGGTAGGCTTCTCAGTCAATCTTCTTCCCCAAGATCGCCACCTGCTCTATGAGCGTCGCGGCCTTCTCCACGCGGATCTCCCTCTCCAGTGCGTAGCGGAGGCGGATCTTCGTCGCCTTAGTCTCCTCCTCAATGCTGCCTGCTATCGGTTTCAGATCGGTGCCTCTGGCGGCAAGGTCGGCTTGAGCGACCAGAAGCGCCTTCAGCACCCTCTCGGCCAGCGCATCAGCCTCCGTCCTGGAGTGCCCCCAGACGTCGATGATATAGGTCGCCTTGATCTTTAAGCCCTTCAGCGTGGTGACGGCGTTGCGCGGCAGGTACTCGACGAGGATGTTGTTCTTCTCCCTTGTGGGAGGGACGCGGAAGGACACGGAACCGGCGCGGTAGTCGGTGCTAAAGTCCCTTCCCTCAACGAGAAGCGTCCCGGGGGGATACTGAACCTTAACGCTCCTCGGGAGGGGCTTCTCCTTGAGCTTGAAGGAGGTCTGGGTCCCAGTTCCGCTGAACTTTTCCGCCGCTCCGGGTTGACGTTCCTCGACTTCCTCTGCCAGGCCGGAGCTCTCGAACTCAAAGCCGGCATTGGAGATGGCTAGGCCGGGCAGCTTTGAGGGCGTCGCTCCCAAGGTCATCGCGCCCTTGGGCAGCTCGACGAGCGCTGCTTCGAGGACCCTTATGATTTCCTCCTCGAATTCCCTGAGCAATCCGGTCCCCCGTCTATGCCTTCGACGGCGTTATCCTGGATTTCATGTGTATGACGTTTCCGATCCTTGGCGTGCACTCGGGATCCGTGTTCCTGAAGGTTATGGTCAGCACTTCCTTCTGTGGGTTGGGGTTCACGATCCTGTATCTGTACCACACGTACTCATTAGGTGCCAAGAGGTATTCCACGTAGGGGTTGCTTGCCCCCTTGGGCCTCAGCTTGGAACGATCGTGGACGAACAGTTCGCCCACCGCGTGCTGGGTTCCGTCCGCGTAATCGAGCACGACTTGCAAGGCCTTCTTATCCCCATTCTCCGCCCCGGCCCAGTAATCGATGGAATCAACGTACGAGACTATTCCGAATCTGCAGATCTCGCCGGTCTTCCCCTTCTCGAGGAGCCATTGCTTTGTCAGCAGCCCGACGGTTGGCGCCTCGTAGCTTGCGCTCTCTCCTGGCATGACTTGGTTGAGTTCATATGAGGTGCCCACTGGGCTGGCGATGTTGAGCAAGGTCGTGGTCTCCTGCAAGCTGTCGACGTAGTCCCTGAGGGCCTTCAGGTTGCGCTCCAGTTCCTGCAGGTCTGATTTCAGAGTTTCCTGCATCTTGTTCCAGTCTTCCGACCTAATCACGTCGCCCGGTTTCTTTACGATCGGTTCAAATTCCACCATCTACACACTACCCCACGGTTCTGACCGCCGCGCTCACGCCGGCGGCTTTCATAGAGTTCACGATTCCCTCCAAGTAAGCCTTGGACAATCCGGAGTCCCTGAGCAGGTCCGACCTAACCTGGACCTCGAAGGCTGCCGGCTTCAGCCTCGTCCACTCGAAACGTATCCTCACAGGAGGCACCCCGACGGCGAAGGTGTGCTCGTCGAACTTGGAGCTATCGAATACGCCCACCATGGCTCCGAGCGACTCCGTGTACTCCCAGGTTGAGCCCTTACGTAGAATGGGAGGCACCTTCACCTTGTCTGGGGAGATCCGCCTCGAGACGTCCTTACCGTCCAGGGTCGCCTTGCCATCCTCTAGGACGAGCTTCCTCCCGCTCCCTAGCTTGCCGCTCAGGCTCACGTACCCTTTGGTGTCTAGGTTCGAAAGCTTCGGGTCGCTCACCTCCCCGCCCTCCTCCACGCTGAGCGTTATGGTCGGACGGACGTCGGATATGCTTCTGCTTCTGAGCGTCCAGGTCTCTCCCGCCCTGACTACGAACTCTGCCGAACATGGGGCGGGGGGGTTCTCGACTATCCTCACGTCCTGGTCGTCCTTCGCTCCCAACACGGCCCTGACCGCAGCCAGTATGGAGGAAAGGGTGCCTCCGCCCTTGTACTCCTCCAACGCCCTCTTCAAGCGTGCCTTGAGCTGCGGATCTTCCTCGCCTGCAAGTCGCCTGACTCCCACGAGGGCCGCTAGCCTATCTAGGTCCTGCCCGGTCGCGGCATCCACCCAGTGCGCCTTCATGACATCCGTGAGCCTGTCCTCAGCTTCGTCAAGCTGCGCGCTAACAGCCTTCAGGATTGCCGAGATGAGGGTGTTCTCTTCCCAGTGCCGATAGAACCGCGGAAGCCTGCTGCCGATGCGATCCGCCCGGCTCAATCCATCACTCCCTCAACTCGAAGCTGACGGTTATGTTCCTAGGTTCCGCCCTCTCCTCGCTGCCTATCCTGATGTTCTCCCTCTGGCTCTCAACGACCTCCTTCTCGCGGTGCGCCTTGATCACTACGTTGGTAACGTCGAGGACCTCCTGGGCCTTGAGGGCGGCATCGATGACCCTAGAGAAAAGCACGCTCTGGCCTATCCCTAGCGATGATATGTACGTCCTGATCAGCCTCTCGGCCTCCGCGGTTATCGGCAGCGCCTCCGCCGTCTTGGGAATTGTCAGGATGCATGAGACGTCCACGTAGACGGTCCGCGGCCTTGAGAACTGAACCTTCACGCCTGCCGCGCGGGTCTCCTCTATCACCCGCAGGATCTCTTCCGGGTCTCCTCCATCCACGACGACCTCGACGACGCCCTCGACCGAGTCGGGCATATCCCGGATCATGAGGGATCTGACGCCCTCCACCGCGCGGATGGCGGACTCCAAGGATGAGACGGTCGCCCTACCTGCGAACTCCAAGGCATGTTTGGCCCTTTCCCTCAGCTCCTCGTCGGACTCGGCTTCCACGCCGTTCGTTATGTCCGCCTTGTTTATGACGTACTCGACGCCGGGAACCGGCTGTGGCATCACCGTGATCGTCCCCGCCAGAACGTTTCCCCACCGCCCGGGCCGGTCGCAAATCACGGGGACGTCGGCTTCCCACCTTCCCTCCTGTGCGGGGCGGAGGAACGCCTCCTCGGTCGTGGTGAAGGAGCGCGTTTCCTCTGGGACTGCCGAGAAGGTCGCAACGCTCGTTCCCCTCGGCACGCGTACCTCCTGGTAGCTAACGTAGTTGACCCGGAAGACCGTCCTCAGGTCGGGCCTCTTGCCGCTCGGCAGCCACCTGAGGGTGCTGCCCGCGAGGTCGTAGTCGATGCCCCTCTCGAACACGTTCGGAGATCCGTCGAGCGTTCCCTCCACCTTGGTGATGTCCTTGACGGGCGGCTTCTTGAGCGCGTACTCGGCAGATCCATCGTAGAGGTGGACCTCCCCCGCGATGCTTGCCTTCTCCGGCTCGACGTTGCGGCCAAAGGTGACGTACCCGCTGGACGGCTGCGGCGGCTTTCTCCTCACGCCTAGCAGCGCCACGACCATGTCGAGGGCCTCGCCGGTTGCCGTGTCCACGAATCCGGAGAGGTATGCTTGGTCCATCTGTGCGTACAGGTATTCTATCTCCCTGCTGATCGCCTCTACAAGCGTTCTGAGCACGCTGCCGGGGTTTACGTCGGTTAGCCCGCCCGGCCTCGTGAAGCTGTATCTGACTTCGAATTTGGTGCCTTCATCCGGGTGGTCTGCCCCAAGCCATTCGACCGAGTTGCCAGACGGTCTGTAGTCGACGCCCTGGACAAATGCCTTCCGCACCCCCCTGTGGAGTCCCTTCACCTCGGCGATCGCCTCAACGGGCCTGTTCGAGAGGGCGTAAGACGTCCTGCCGCTCACGTAGGTGTGCTCCTCCGTCACCTCGCCCCCGGTGATCTGGAGCAGGATGTCCCTTGCGATCTGCCTGTACTCCTTTCTCCTAGGCAACAACTACTCCACCTCCAGACGGAGAGGATAGACGACCGTCAACGGCCTCTGACTGCCGATCGGCACCACGCTGATATCGATGTCCACGCGGCTTGGGTCTTGAGGGTTGGCTGTTACCCTGATTCCCCTGATCTCCGCGATTCTGGGTTCTTCGGACAGACATCGCTCCACGAGGTTCCTGATCATCACCCTCGTCCTTTCATTGTTGGGTTCCCCGATCACCTGGTAGAGACCTGAGCCGTAGTCCGCATGGCCCGTGTCGGTTAGTTCGCCCTGATCGGTCGCAAGCCTGTGGATTATTGCCTGCGCCAGGTTTTCTTCGCTAGCGATCGTGTCAAGATCCCCTTCAGCCGTGGCCAGGTCGGCGCCGGCACGCTCGAACTTCAGCCTCAGGTCCCTTCCCAATCCTTCTTCGCTCATGGGCTTCCTCCCTAGTTGATGCTAACCACGCTCCCCCGTATGATCAAGGGTCCGTCGCAGGTGTAGCTGGCTGCCTGCTTTGCCTTTGCCGTCAGGGCCATCTGGGATTCGATGTTGAGCATCATCTGGGCCTTGATCTCCGCGTTCTGGTCCGATTCGATCTTCACGTCGGAAGAGTGGATCTTCATCTCGGTTCCCGATTCGAGTTCCAAGGCCTTTCTGCTGTTTATCTCGATGCTTGACGCCGCAAGCGTTATCTTCCCCTTCGATCTCAGCGAGGCATCCCCTCCCGCCTTAACGGTCACCTTCCCTTTGGCCTCCACCACGACATCTCCATCCTTCTGGATCCTCACCGTTGTTTCTCCAGCATTGAGGCTGACATCTTCGTCCGTGATGGTCAGGTACATGCCGTCAGGAAACTCGAGATAGATCCTGCGCACATCGGGGTTCTTAGCATGGGGTGCGACGTATACGATCTCCTCTCCACGGTTCACGGGCGGTCTGTCCTCGTCGTTGTACAATCTGCCAACCACGATGGGCTGGTTGATGTCGCCGGCCACGAAGACCAGGAGCACCAGATCCCCCACCCGTGGAATGCCGGCGAGGCCGATCACCTGGGTGGCGATCTGAACCTTCCTCAGCTCGACATCGAGCCTCTTGAGGCGCACATCGCACTGGTAGTTATCCTTGTCGTCCCTGTCCGAGTGAGGATAGATGTTCGTCACCACGCCGAGCTCGGGCATGCGAAGCTTCCTCAACTCCTCATGGGCGATCCCCTTGACCGCCTCGACGATGTCCATGTTCATCCTCCTGCCTTCCTTCGCCCGCGAATCGTCGTGGTGAACCCGGTGGTCTTGCTCAGGTGGTGTTCCACGCAGATGATCTGCGATTCACCATTCATTGAACGGGCTGGTGCGTTGTTGATTTGGATAGCGTCTCCCACCCGGATCTCGGGCCTTCCCACAGCCTCGATCGCGGTCGCCGAGGCATAGCGCATCCTTTCGAATATGGCCCTCGCGACCTGTTCGGCCGTCCGGCGATCCTTGACGGCTGCCACGCTCACGCTCACGACCTGTGCTGCCCCGGCCTCTCCCCTGACGTCCTGCTTGGTTAGCCACGAATCGGTCTCAGACCCTTTGAAGCTCGCAGGGCTCTCACCGCTCACCCTCGCGCCGGCGTAGGCCACCTCCATGTCCGACGCCGAGAGCGCGATTATGTCCTTCCCGTACTCCAAGGTGTGGGTTTGATCGGCCGCCCATGCCTTGAAGATGAGTTGGCCGTTCTCGTCAGCGTAGGTGTCGAAGTTGCACAGGGTAGCGAGTCTGAGGATGTGCTGGTATGCACTCGCTCCATCATCGATCACGTAGGCGGGCAGATGGATTCCGTCGGATGCTTGCTTGACCTTTACGCCTCCCTCTTCGGCCAGGTTTCTGACTATCTTGCCAGCGGTCTGGTTGGAATAGGCTCTGTTCAACCTGAGGCGCAAGAGGGCCGCGCTTGGATCAAGCGCAGTGATCCTGAGGTGGTCGATCCGATGGTCGATGGCGTCGATGAAACCCGTGAAGACGAGCTTGGGACTGCCATCGTAGCCCAAGCTGACCTTCACCTCATCCCCGGTTGCGAAATCGTGCATTTCGTTGGATGCAAGTCGGATCTCCGAGCTATCCACGGGCAATCCCATGCCCTTGGTCGTCACTATCTCCAAAACGCTGTCCTCATCGCCGGAGCTGAAGGTCTTTGAACCGATCTGGACTGAATAGCTTGGGCGAAGCATTTGGCTAGCCTCCAGCGGTCTTTAGATCTGAGTAGATACGGTGAATCTTGCGCTGAACCTCGCTCTTGGCGAGCCCGTCCTGGCGGGGCGGCTCGGTCTCCCCAGGTCCCTTCGGGGGCCTATGCTCCCTCAGGACGAGCGAGTACCGGCTGCCAGAGGGGGCTACGTTGTCGAAGGTCGTCGAGAAACTCTCTATGACGACCTCGGTGATGTCGGTAAGGGGCTCGATATCCGAGGAGAAAGCGACGGGCTTTCCCAGCTCGAACTTGGATCTGAGGGCGTTCAGGGTATCTCTGGTGCCGGGCCCCACCAGCTCGCCCTGAAAGCTAATCTGAAGCGGGTCCCTGCCGAGATCTTGGAAGACGTTGCTCCTTGATCCTGGGATCTTGAGTTCAACTATCCGTCTTCTGCCCGAAACCGAGAGGCTTACGATCGTGCGCAACTCCTTGATGACTCCGTCCTGGTCAACCCTCTTGGTCAACTCGACATCGTCAAGCTTCATCCACATCTAGAAAGCCTCCTGAAGACGGGTGGTGCCATAATGGCGCCGGATCTGGTCGGAAAGGATCCTCGATATCTTTCTTTCGAGGTCCCTGAGGTCCTCTTCCTGAGCTTCGCCGGACAGCAGCGTAACGTTCAGCGTCCTCGGGCTTTCCGGCGTCACCGTGCGTAGGCTCGGCCGGATCACGGGCGTCCCTAGCTTCCAGCTGCGCGTTCCAAGCGAAGGCTCCGGAGCGCCCACCACTGCGGTCTGACGTAACGCGGTCGCGCCCAAGGGACCGTAAGTCGGTCTGTAGCCGAGCGAGCCAATCACCCACGAGGGCTGTGATAGAAGGGCGCTGGCCCCAACCGAGCGCAGAGCCTGTCGGACGCTTTCGATCGCCTGCGCCCCGATCATCGCCATGGAGGATGCAGCATATGCCTGTTCGAGTGAGGGTGCCGTCACCAAGCTGTAGGTTGCAAGCGTCGCCATGGGCAAAATCTCGGCCAATGGTGTGTAGGTTGCAAGCGTCGCCATGGGCAAAATCTCGGCCAATCGTGCCCGCGCCAAAATTTCCCGGATGGGAAACAGGGACACCTCCAGCGCGCTGGCAAGGGTGCAGGGTTCGCTGCCCACGGTCCGCGACAGGTAACGGAGGATTTCGGCCGTGCCACCCTCGATGTGGGCTATTGCCGAGAGCGCCGAGACCTGTATGCCCTCATGGCGCATCGGGCTTCCACGGGGGCCGGGCGCCGCGTCCAAGTGCGCCAGTTCTTTCCCATCCGGCGCCGACTGAAGGGCGCTTGTAAGCGGAGGCTGTGCAGGCTCTGGCGTGGGGGCGCCCATCCGGGTTGCACCTAGGTCCGCAGGAGAGCCGGGCCGCAAGGCTCCTTTCCCTCCACGGGGGATTCCTACGGATGCGGACTCGGCTGGGGTCAGTTCGTGCGGGGGGATAGGTCTTGGCCCCAGCCTGCGCAGGGGTGCCACGTCACTCGTTCTCCCTCGTACGTGGCCCCTCCGCGTTTGCGGAGCTGCATGGCGGCCTTCGAATGGACTTGCCGCCTCTGACACATATCGCGCTGCCCGGGCGACGGGCAGAGCAAGGGGCGCAGCAGCGGCCACGGCTGGCAGGAAGAGGGGCCGGGCGATTCGGATCGCGGGCCCCGATGGCTTCGAGCCGGTCGGAACGGCCCGCTTCCTCGGGGCGTCCGCCTGTGTTGGGCCTAGGCCGCGACCTTCTCCAAGCGTGGGACCAGGCGGCTCGGTAGCGATCTCCCTGGGGACGGCAACGGGCAGAGGGGGAATGAGAAATTTTGGAGCCCTGGCATGTGTCCTTCGAGCCACGTCAGCCGCCAGCTTCCTCGTGGCAGAAATGCGTACCAGGAAAGACGGACCGTATCTGGGAAGTTCGTCCTCAGCCTCGGGCTCCTGTGTTCGGCCCGCCCTTCCTAACCAAGCGGGTAGCAGAGGGATGGGCGAGAACATCGGCAGGGAGATCCGAGCGAAGAATCCTCGGATTCGCAATATGCTGCTTATCGCCCCGGCCAGGGAGCTGAATGCCTTGGAAATGAGAGCTGAGAGGGACCAAAGGAACCTGACCGGTTCCGCGATTCTCCGCCAAAGCCCGCGAGCGTAGTCCTGGCTGCGTGCCGCCACGCCAAGGACCCTTGCCGGGAGGCTGTCCGCCATGCTCTCACCCAACCTTCTCCTCTTCGTCTTCTGTCACGACGATTCTCGTCACGCCCTCCGCGGTGGGTGCCATTGCCCTCGCTTGCTCAGCCCGATATGACAACGCACCGGTGAGAAAGAGGATCTGATCCCTCGTCAGGTCGGCCGGATGGTTCGCGAGCTTATATCCGCAGTCCAAGCACAGAGCAGCTAGCTCTATTCCCTCGGGACTCCTCACGAACTTCTCGATTTCAAGTTTTTTTTTCGCGCTGTGGCGTCGGTGACGCCGCTGAGTTCGAGGACTTGCATGCCGATGAACTCCGGCACCCCGAACTTCATGCTCGCCACTTCCTCGAGCGATAGCTTCGGATCCTCAAGGCCCATCGCTGCAGCCATCCTTAAGGCCTCTAGGTTCTTCTTTATGTCGACCTGGCTCAGGTCTGGAGTTCCATCCTCCTTCAGCGGAACGTTGCCTATGACCGCAAATATCGAAGATAGCTCACCGTCGGTGAGGGGGCGTATCACGACCTCTGCCCCGCCGTATTCCTTCAACGTGAGGGTAGCCCTGATCTTCGAACCCTCGAGGATGGCCTGCTTGGTCAACCTAGCCATGCTCACTGCTCCCTGAGCCGCGTGCCGGTGAACGTATAGTCGCTGATGCCGACGCCATTTGCGTCCATGGAGAACACCTTGCCCTCCAGGTAACACTCATCAAACGAAAGCGTCTTGATCGACTTTCCTCCTTTCTTGAGTTCCACCACGAGTTGGAACGGCTTTACCTCCGCGACCCCGGTTATGAGCATGGTGTCGAACTTCGGATAGGTCGACCTGACCCTCAGCGTCCCTTCAACGTACATGGGCCCGTAGTCCACGCCCACACGCTCGTCGATGCCGATGTTATGGACGTTTTGCCGATTCCTGACGATCTTGTACTCTATCGCCTGGAGACCGGGTATGATGTCTCCATCCACCTTCACGTTGCTCACGTTCGCCGATATGATAACGGGATCCGCCATCTCCAATCACCTCCCCTAGGCTTGGACGGTTATGGTCGCGTACACGTAGTCCATCGCCCGGACCGGCCTGACGGCGATGTCGACCCTCACTATTCCCTGCGCGAAGTCCAGCTCGGACGAGTAGACGTCAACCAGGAACGGCGGCTCCTTGCCGTCGACGCTTGGCACGATGGACTGCTCGCGCTCCATCGTGAGGAAGAACTCGATCAGCTTCTCCCTCAGGGCGGTCCGCCCGCCCGGCGTATTGAGTGTGCCGATGAAGTTCTCGCACACGTTCTTCGCCCCCCTGACGGCGTGGTCCGCGATCCTAGTTACGCTTATCTGCTCCTTGCTCGTCGAGATCCCCTTCTCCACGATTATGCCCCTGCCTTTTCTCGCCTCGAGGGCAAGGATGCCGGCCTTCAACAGTTCCATCAGCTGGGCGGGGGTGTATCGAGTCTCAAGGTCGGCGATGCCGGTTATCGCCTTGAAGGTTGGCGATTCGTAGTAGTTTAGTTTGCTGACCAAGCCCGCGACCGCGCCTGAGACGCCGTAGGGCGCAACAAGCACGAACCTGTCGGACGCCAGGGTGGATGTCCTCTTGACGATCTCCTCGACGGGCTCTCCAGGCCCCACCGTCCCGATCCCGATCCTGTTTTTGGCGTCCTTGCTCATGTTCTGGCAGTGGGCGTCCACGAGGGCGTGAACCTTGGGATCCCAAGAATCGCACGCGGAAACCATGTCCACGTCCTCCTCGATCTCAAGCATCTCCAAGGCAGACTCGTAGTCCTTCATCTTCGGCTGCGCCGTGGTGCCGCCGGCCAACGATACCTCGCCCAGGGAGGGCATCAGGGTCTTGGGGGGCTTCGACGGCTTGGTGAGGTCCTTTGCAGAGACGAGGGTGGAGTTCGCATTCAGGACCTTGACCGCATACAGGTCGCTTCCCGGGTCCATGACGAGGTTGTCCCAAACCTCAAAGACCACCCCGTTGGTCACCTGGAACATGAAGGTATCCTTGCTGGAGCCTTTCAGGACGCTCAGCCTGATCTTGTTTCCGACCTCGCCGGGGGCCTTGGATTGCAACCCAAGCAGGTTCTCGTTGTTATCGTTCTTCAGGGTTGCCGAGGCCGCCTGACCGCCCTCAGCCTCGATTCTCGTCGCGTACACCTCAAAGACGCCGTTCAGGAAGCAAAGTCTCGCGTCCTTCACCAACGAGTAGGTCGGATCAGCTCCGAACTTCTCGGTCAGCTCTCGGTAGCTCGTTACAGGGATCGGCTTGAGCACCGGTCCCTTCTCGGCCGTCCCTATCAGCCCCACCACGCCTGAGGGATGGAGCTGTTGCGGCACGATCTCTTTGATTACTTGGATCTCCACGCCAGGCAGAATCCTCGCCAAGGCCAACTCCCTCGAGCGAAGGCGTCCCTATCTTCCATTTAAAGTTTGCCCGGACGATTAGCAATCCAGGATAAACTGTTCGCGGCATTCGCCAAAGTGAGTCTCGTTCTTGCAAAATTTCGCAGCCGGACGCAATCGCGATACCATGCGCTGAGGCCTGACCGCGCAGCGGGTCTCGACTCGGCTTAAGCGACCGGCTGGCTCGGGGACCGGGATAGTCTGCTCGCGCGTGATACAGTGAGTCATAGTAACTCAATAAGATTTATTAGAGAGCTAGCGCTGGGATGGGCCCACCATTGGCAGGAGGGTGCGAGAATGGGTGAAGAAGCTTCGAAGCCGTCTGCTAGGACCGTAGGTATTCCGGTTCTAGTCCTAGCGGTCGTGATCGTCGCTGTGATTGCAGCTTTGGCGGTCTATGTCGCGGTCAAACCCGGAGAGGAGAAGGCCGAGAAGGGACCAATCAAGATAGGGGCCATAATGTGTTTGTCCGGGGAGCTCGGCCCCGTTGGGCCTGGCCTTGTGGAGGGAATAGAGCTTGCCGTCTGGGAGGTTAACCAGAAAGGCGGGATCCAGGGCAGGCAGATTGAGCTGATAGTGGAGGACGAGGAGACCACGCCGACGAAAGCCGTCGAGGTTGGCAGCAAGCTGATCGACATCGATGGGGTGAAGGTCATCATCGGCCCCATGATCTCGCCAAGCGTGCTATCCTTGGCGAACAAGTCCAGCGCCTCCAAGGTTGTGCTGATAAGCCCATCCGCCACAGCCCCGAGCGTCACCGACGCGGGCGAGTGGGTATTCAGGGTTTGTCCGACGGACTTGGTGCAAGCCAAGGCCTTGGCTGACCTCGCGAAATTCAAGGGATACACCAGGGTCGCAACCCTAGTCGTCAACAACGACTATGGCGTTGGCCTGGAGGAGGGCTTCAGCAAGAACTTCGAAGGCGAGGTTGTGGCAAAGGTCAGGTTTGAGTCCGGGAAGGCAGACTACAGGACGGAGTTGGACACGATAAAGGCCAAGCAGCCGGACGCGGTCATGCTGGTCGCGTACCCGGAGAGCGGAACCGTTATCCTCAAACAAGCCGCCGAACTCAAGATGGGCTTCCAGTGGCTCGCTGCTGAGGGCATAGCTGATGCGGTGATGCTTCAGAGGCCTGAGATAATCCCCGAGTTGGAGAAGACGCTTTTCACCAAGCCCAGGAGCGTCAAGGAGACGGTTGCCTACAGGCATTTCTTGGAGCTGTTCAAGCAGAAGTACCCGGGGAAGGAACCGGGCATCTATGCAGACTACGCCTACGATGCAACAAGGATGGCGATCATGGCCATAGCATACGGAGGGAACGATGGCGAAGGCATCAAGAATGCCCTGTACCTTGTGGGCGACCACTACAAGGGAGCAAGCGGGGACAAGACCTTTGATGTCAACGGCGATGTCAGTGCCGACTTCGACATCCTGGCGGTGAGGAACAACCAGATGGTGTCGGTTGGAAGCTGGATCCAGGGCGTCGTGACCCTGACGTAGGAGTCCCACGTCACCAATCTGCGCGTAGGTAGCGGACCGTAGCCAGTGCATTTCGGGCAGATCCGCGGGTAGATTCGGATCAGCGAAAGCCTAGGTGTTAGAACCAGCCTGAGTGCGCCCAGCTACCGCGAAGGGAGGTGCTAGGATCGCTAAGGTAGCGTTGCCAGGAGACGAGCGAGGACCGGAGGTCGGCATATCGCTGCTTGCGGACGACTGTGCGAGCTACAACTCGGTTGGGATCTTAGCCGAACACGGACTTTCGGCCCTCGTCGAATTCGGAGGGCAGCGCGTGCTCTTCGACACCGGCCAGTCATGGGTCTACGCAAGGAATGCCAAGGCCATGAAGGTCGACTTGAACTCCGTCTCAATGCTTGTGATCAGCCATGGGCACTACGACCATACGGGAGGTCTGCCGCGCTTCCTTAGAATTGGCAAGGAGAATCGCGTCTTGGTGGCCCACCCGGATGCGTTCGAGACGAAGGTCACCAAGAACGGGAGGAAGGTCGGCTGCCCGATTCCGCTCGAGGTCGTGGCGAGGAGCTTTCGCGTACGCCTCATGGAGAGAACCCGACGGATTGCGAAGGGCGTTTACTTCCTGACGGGCTTGGATAGGAGGCATGAGGATCCGGGCACGGTCGTCTTTCATCTTAGGAACGGAAGGCGTGAGCCGGATCCTGTCCTCGATGACTCGTCCCTTGTCCTCAAGACGGAGAAGGGCTTGGTCATCGTCTGCGGATGCGCCCATGCGGGGATGCTAAACATAGTGAACGAGGCAACGGAGCTACTTGCTGACGACATCTACGCTCTTGCCGGAGGATTCCACCTCCTGCACGCCTCGGACGGAAGGATCAGGGCCCTCCTAGAAAGGCTGAGGGAGCTCAAGGTTCAAAAGATCTACCCGTGCCACTGCACGGGGCTACGTGCGACGTTTCGAATGCAGACTGGCCTCGGGGCGGAGAAGGTTGGCTGCGGGGATCGGATTCGAATCTAGGCATTGAGCTCCCGGCCCAGATACAGCCTGCCTATGCGTTCGTGATCCAGTATCTCCTTGCCCGTCCCCTCGTAGGCCTTGGTGCCCATCACCATGACGTATGCCCTGTCGCATATGGCAAGCGACTTCTTGGCATTCTGTTCCACGAGCAAGATGGATGTCCCGTTGTCCCTGATCTCTTGGATCTTGGCCATTATGTGCGAAACAAGGGCGGGGGAAAGGCCCGCCGTGGGTTCGTCCAGGAGGAGCAGCTTGGGATCCGTCATCAGCCCGCGAGCGACTGCGACGGCCTGGCGCTCGCCTCCGCTGAGGTTGATGGCCTTGGTGTCCTTCTTATCCTTGAGAAGCGGGAATATCTCAAAGACCCTCTGTATGCGGTCATCGCACTCCTTTAGGGTATAGGCGCCCATCTCCAGGTTCTCCATAACTGTCAGGCTCGGAAAAACGTTGTCCAGCTGAGGAACGTAGTTTATCCCCTGCCTGACGATCCTGTGTGGGCTGAGGCCCGAGATCTTCTTGCCCTCGAGCAGCACCTCGCCCTTCGTCGGCTGTATAAGGCCGAAGATGGTCTTCATCAAGGTGCTCTTGCCTGACCCGTTGGGGCCGATGATTACGACTATCTCGTCCCTCTCGACGGCGAGGTCCATCCCTCGCACGATGGTCATCTTGCCGTATCCCGATGACAGGTCCGTGACCTGAAGCACGAGCTAGCCTCCGAGGTAGGCCTCGATCACCTTGGGGTTGTTCTGGATCTCAGCCGGGGTCCCCTTGGCAACGACCTCGCCCTTGCTCAACACGTAGATCGTCTCGCAGAAGTCCATGACTATGTCCATATTATGCTCAACGACTAGAAAACTCATTCCTCCGTTCCTGAGCTCCACGATCTTCTGGAATATCTTCCTTGCCAAGGTCGGGTTCACGCCGGCTACTGGTTCGTCCAAGAGGATCATGAGGGGCTCGACCATGAGCGACCGGCCAAGTTCCAGAAGCTTTTGTTGGCCGCCCGAGAGATTCCCAGCATACTCGTTCCTCAGGTGGTCGATCTCTAGAAACCGCAGGAGCTCGAGGGCCCTCCTCACGAGTTCTTTCTCCTCGGCAAGCACTCTCGGCCAGCGGGTAAACACCTTGAACAGGGCCTCCCCAGACTGGCCCCGTGGGGCAACCAGCATGTTCTCGAGGACCGTCATCCTTCGGAAGACTCGCACGATCTGGAAGGTCCGGACGAGTCGTCTGGCGGCGATCTCGTGTGGCCTGAGATCGGAGATATCCTCGTCTCTGAAGATCACCCTGCCCCCATCCGAGCCGTACTCGCCAGTCACCACGTTTATGAGTGTGGTCTTGCCCGAGCCGTTCGGCCCAATGAGGCCGACGATGGTTGACGGCTCCGCCTCAAGCGATACCCTATCAAGGGCCCGAAGACCGCCGAAGCTCTTGCTAACGCCCTCAACCTTCAGGATGCTCAACCGGCCGTCACCTTCGCCTTCCGCTCCCCCAAGACACCCTCGGGCCGATACATCAGGAAGATGATCATGAGCAGACCGATCACGGCCCAACGTAGGTTGGCCTGAGCCCCGGGCGAGATGTTCACCAAGTCCTTGAGAACCCGTGTGGATCGGTCGAAAATCTGGATCAGGAAGGCACCCAATATGGCCCCGTAGTTGTTGGCGGTCCCGCCCACGATCAACATCGTCCAGACGGAAAAAGTCAGCAAGGGCATGAACATGTCGGGGCTCACGAAGGACGTGTAGTGCGCAAAGATGCTTCCTGCCGCGCCTGCCATGCACGATCCCAAGACTAGGGCCCGGGTCTTGAAGGAGAAGACGTCCTTGCCCAGCGCCTCGGTTGCGGTCTCGTCCTCCCTTATTGCTCTCAGGACCCTGCCGAAGGGCGAGTTGACGATCCGCTGTGAGATCAGGAAACACGCTCCGAGGACGGCCCACACGAGGCCCGCATAGACCAGTGGATAGCTCGTAGGCCCAAAAAACCTGGAAAGTGGCCTGGGGATGTTCCTGATGCCCATGGGGCCGAGGCCGTAGGAACTCTCGTTTAGAAGCACCAACCTCACTACCTCGGCTACCGCTATGGTGGTTATGGCGAGGTAGTCCTCCCTGAGCTTGAGAGTGGGAATTGCGATGAGGAAGCCTAGCAAGCCCGCGACCAAGATGGCTCCCGCAAGGCCCGCCAAGAAAGGCGCGCCCGAAACCGTGAGGAGAGCGGAGACATACGCCCCCACGGCGAAGAAGGCCACCTTCCCGAAATTCATGAGCCTGGTGTAGCCCGCCTCCAAGTTCAGGCTCAGGGAAAGCAGGCCGAAGATGCCGACGTAGGTGAGCGTGTCGGCCATGTATCCGATCAAGGAAACCATCTGTCTAATCCCTCTCTGAACCCATGATTCCCCTTGGCCTCACCAGGAGGACGATGATCAGGACGATGAACGCAATGGCTGGGCGGTAGCCCGTTGAAAGGGAGAGGGCCCGCAGGATGACCACCCCGACGTTTTCCGCGAAGCCGAGTATGTACGCGGCAAGGATCGTGCCGTAGAAGTTGCCGATTCCGCCCAGGATTACCACTGCAAACGACGAAAGCAGCGTCTCCCAACCGATCTGGGGGACCAACCTCGTGTCGGCGCCTCTCAAGACCCCGCCGATCCCAGCCAACCCAGCCCCGATGAACCATACCCAGATCAGGACGCGGTCAACGTCGATCCCGCAGGCGGATGCAAGCGTCGGGCTGTCTGAAGTCGCTCGCATGGCTTTTCCAAGCTTCGTCCTGGTCAGAAAGATGTGTACCAGGGAGACGAGCACGAATGAAGACAGCAGCATGACGACGTGGATGCTAGTCAGCGTGGCTTCGGCGCCACCGAGCTTCAGCGAGTAGACCTTCGTCCGCAGATTGTACCAGAGGAACTTGGAGCCCCAAATCTGCTGGATGCTGTGCCGGATGACTAGGCCCAAGCCTATGGACGCGACCATCAGCGAGATCCGGTCGGCGCCCCTTCTGCGCAGGGGCCTGAAGACGAGGAGCTCCGAGCCGACGCCGAGGACGCCTGCGAACCCGAAGCCGCCCGCCAGGCAAACCAGTAGGCTTTGCCCCGCGATATGGTTTAGCGCTAGGCCGATGTAAGCCCCTGAGGTAACCATCTCTGCATGGGAGAAGTTGGCGAACTTGAGGATCCTGTAGACCAAGGTCAAGCCTATTGAAACCAGTGCGTAGACGCTTCCGGTGAGGGCCGAGTTGATGGCGATCTGGAGGATGTTGAGCGCCAAGATCGCAGGTTCTTGACGCGCAGGTATATAAATCAATCAGACTCGCGCACCACTGGCCAAAGCTGTCCCTCGCACGCCATGTCTGAGCCGTGCCTGAGCCTGTCGCGACCGATGCGCGTGTCCTTAGTGGGCTTGGGCGCTACTTTTAAGCCCCTCTTCAGGCCGGTCGCAGTCGACGACCTATGACGGGCTTGAGCGACCCGAGGAAACGCCGGCTATACATGGTGCTCTTGGCAAACTTCGCGGTGTTCGGGATGACCGTGACGGTCTTCGGCGCAACGGTGCCTAGGGTCATCCACGACTTTGGCTGGGGCTACATTGCAACCGGCCTGGTAGTTTCCGCCTCGCCGATCGGGTATTTCGTCTCCGCGTTTGCATCGGGACTCCTCGTCGAAAGGTTTGGAGCGAAAGCGGTCATCCTCGGGGGTTTGATGGCCCAGGCCGCCGGGCTCGCCTTCTTTGGGTCGGTTCCAAGAGTCATCCCTAACCTCTCTATGGCATTGGGCGTTGGCGTCGGTCAAGGCGTAACGGAGGTCGTAACCAACCTCTGCGTCGCCCGGATGGACAGGTCGGGCCGCAGCAGGCTCATGAGCCTTATGCATGGCGGTTTCACGCTAGGTGCGGTGATGAGTCCGGTGCTTGTAGGGTGGGCGATAGCGGCGGGGCGCACGTGGCAGGGCGTCTACCAGGCGATGGCGGTCCTCAGCCTCATCATGATGGGAGGCATCTTCCTCTTCAGTTTCGACCCGGTCGAGCCGGAGCAGAGCCAGAGTGGCCGCCCTCCGTTTGGATGGCTGGTTCGTCAGCCGTTGCTTGGGCTATTCTTTACTGCGATGTTGCTCTTCACTGGAGCTGAGCTTGGATTGTCCTCTTGGGTTTCCCAGTACTGCGTGAAGGTTCTGGATCTATCGGCAGCCACGGGCGCATGGATGGTTTCGGTCTTCTGGCTGGGAGTTCTGTGTGGCCGTATCGGCGTCTCTGCGCTCTATGGCGGGCCTCGCCAGATCGATCTGGTGCTTGTGTTTGGGTGCTCCTCGACGGCCGTCCTAGCTGCTTTCCTCCTAGGGAGCGCTCGGGAGGCACCCATTCTCCTTTTCGCAACCGGGGTCGGGTACTCTGCCATCTACCCCGCGCTCGTGGCGTCGGCGGGGCACAATTACAAACACGTCCAAGCCGAGGCCATAGGAACCGTCGTCACGGGGGGCGGAATGGGCTCATTCCTTTTCCCGATCATGATCGGGGGAATCGCGGGACGATGGGGCATAGCGGCCGGCATTTGGTTCTGTTGCGCGGCGACCGGTGCCGGGGTCTTGGTCGCGTGGGCGCTACGGATGGCGGCGGGCAAGAC
Organism: uncultured Thermococci archaeon; assembly: GCA_964549615.1. Classification (GTDB taxonomy): domain Archaea; phylum CAYQAE01; class CAYQAE01; order CAYVLA01; family CAYVLA01; genus CAYVLA01. Next base: position 18,367 of record CAZJVP010000085.1, read on the forward strand.
CGACGTTGGCGTTCCGCAAGCACGGTAGAACTTTAATACCAACGGAGCGCCCGTGGAGCGAAGATAAGATATGCGTACGCCCTACCATGGAACGAGAGAGCCCTTGGATTTGAGGTCGAATGTTATTTTCTTCCACGATTGGCGCTACATCCATCACGGGGACACCCGCTGGGAGACGGATGAGGGCAAGACGCTCGGCCTTTGGAGTGCGACGCCCATCCCGCCGCTGCGGTGGGCCGGCAGGGATATCCCGAAAGGGATATGCCTGAAGACGATCCCTGCACAGAAATCGGAACCCATCATAATCCCAGACTCGCCGTGGGAGGGCGCGATCTTTGCGCCAACGGTCATGAAGGTCGGTAGCGTCTATAGGATGTGGTATGAGGCCGTCCCGCCGGAGGATCTGGCAAGTACGAGGGCCGGCGAGCGGAATCTTCTGTGCTACGCCGAGTCCGAGGACGGGGTGCATTGGAAAAAGCCCTCGATCGGGCTGGTATCCCGCCCCGGCTGGGACCGAAACAACATAGTATACGGCGGCCCTCTTGCTCCGGAGTGGGGATACCACGGCGGCAGCGTGTTCCTTGACCCCAGCTGCGCCGCGGAGGAGAGATACAAGATCATTCACCTCGGGTTTCTCTCCAGGGAGGCCTTTGAGGACTTCAAGAGAGAGGCTCCTGATCAGGTCGATCCCATGAGCGAGCGCAGCAATAGGCCCTCCGCCGTTTTCGGCGCAGTGTCCCCTGACGGCATACACTGGTCCCCGCTTCCGAAGCCGCTTGTTCTTCAGACGAGCGACACCCAGAACATAGCCTACTACGACGAGTTTTTGGGCAAGTACGTGGCATACTTCCGTACATGGGTGATCGGACGCCGCTCCATAGGACGGGCTGAATCCACTGATTTCCGTCGCTTCCCTTTACCCGAGACGGTGATCTGGCCCGGGCATTCCGTTGGCCCATCGGACCTCTGGTACGCCAACGGCAGGACCGCATACCCCGGTGCACCCGATTACCATTTGATGTTCGCGAAGAGGTGGCGGGTATCGGAGGACAGGTTCTACGTGCACCTCTGGACGAGCCCGGACGGGATCCTCTGGGGGAAGAACGAGGACAGCCAGGTCCTGGGACCTGGGGAACCCGGTGGCTGGGATGCGGGCGGCACCAGCGTGGGCTGCGGGATGGTCGAACTGCCGGGCGGCCGGGTCGCCGTGCCTTTCGTGGGTTTTCGTGTGCCTCACAAGTATACGAGGACGGTGCCTCTCGGGCAGATAGCCTGGGCGTCGTGGCAGAAGGGCAGGCTGGTTGCGCTCGTGGCTCGAGAGGAGGGCGAGTTCAGGACCATGTACCTGGACTTCGCCGGGGATGAGTTGCACCTGAACGTTCGGACCGCCCAGGTAGGGGAGGTCAGAGTTGAGGTTGTTCAAACCGGGGGAAAGCCGCTGGACGGCCGGGCGATGCAGGATTGCGACCCGTTGGTCGGAGACTCGCTGGACCAGGTCGTGACTTGGCGGGGCGACCCGAAGGTGCGGCGCGAACCGGGGCAGCCGGTGGCATTCCGCATAAGGATGCGGTGGGCCGAGCTCTACGGCATGGCTTTCCGCTGAGCGGCCGCTAGGGGAGCGACTTTTGTGGGAGGCGCGCGCAAGAGTGGAAAGCATGGCAAGAGCCCATTCCCATTGGTTGAGCCGGCAATCTCGGTCCATAAGCTTGTGAAGAAGTTCGAAGACGTAACGGCCGTTGACGGGGTTGACATCGACATCGCGCCGGGGGAACTATTCGGATTGCTCGGGCCTAACGGTGCCGGCAAGACCACGATGCTGAACATCCTAGCCGGGCTCTTGGAACCCACGAGCGGTTCGGCCACGGTGGGCGGCTTCGACGTCCGCAGGAATGTTGCAAATGTCAGGGAGCTGATAGGGGTCTGCCCCCAGGACACTGCGGTCTACGACTACCTTACGGGAAGGGAGAACGTTGAGCTCTTCGGCGACCTGCACTGCATCGACAAAGCCAAGCTGAGGGCAAACGCGAAGGTGCTTCTGGAGAAGGTGGGCCTGTCGGACGATGCGGACCGGCGAGTTGGAACGTACAGCGGCGGGATGAGGCGCCGCGTCAACCTCGCAATGGCTCTCGTCCACGATCCCGACATACTGTTCTTGGATGAGCCAACCGTGGCGATGGACCCGCAGTCCCGGCATGCCGTGTGGGATTTCATAAGGGAGCTCAGGGACCGGGGAAAGACCTTGATACTGACGACCCACCACATGGAGGAGGCCGAGGTGCTGTGCGATAGGGTGGGGGTGATCGATCACGGAAGGCTTATTGCACTGGGCTCCCCGGATGAGCTCAAGGCAAAGTTTGGGGCCAGAGACTTGGAGGAGGTCTTCATCAAGATTACCGGCAGGAGCATCAGGGAGGGCGCATAGGATGAAGCGGCAGAGGGTCCTTGCGCTCTCCGGTAAGACCCTGAAGACGATCGTGAGGCAGCCCGCCTCCCTCTTCATGGCCATCCTATTCCCCCTGGTTCTCACCTTCGTTTTCGGGGCCTCTTTCGGCGGGATGGGGGGAGGACCGGAGGCAACTTTCAAGGTGGGCATCGTGAATCTGGACCAAGGTGGAGCCGGTGCGCGTTGGCCAAGAGCCTTCATGGGCAATCTCTCTAGTGCCAAAGTTCTCGATCTTTCAACCTACCCCGACAACTCAACGGGCCAAGAGGACCTCTCGAAGGGCGACATCCAAGGCCTCATCGTGATTCCGCCCAACTTCGGTGAGGCTTGCGATTCGTTCTGGAAAGACCCGGACACACCGGGTTCCTGGGTGAACGCAACCGTCGAACTCTACCTCGATAGCGGGTCGATGCTTGCCAGCCAGGCGATTCCGCCCATCATTCAGGATCTGCTGATCTCCGTTGTTTATGGAAGGCAACGGTCCGTCCCTAGACCAGTGCGACTTGGCCTGCCATCCCTGGTTGAGGCCAGAAGGCTAACGACCTACGACTATTTCGTCCCAGGCTTGTTTGCCTTCGCCACGATATTTCTGATAATGATCGTCGCCCAGTCATTCACCCTCGACCGGCAGAGGGGCCTGCTGAGGCGCATACGCACTACGCCAGCCACCCCATCTGACGTGATCGGGGCGGAAGCGTTGAGCTACATGGTGGTGGCGGCGATGCAGGTTGGGGTGGTGTTCGCCGTGGCCTTCGCGATGGGGTTCCGCCCGGCGGCGGGTTTCCCCAGCATCGCCATGGCGTTCATCATAGTGCTGGTCTTCGCGCTCTGTGCCGTCGGGTTCGGGCTCATGAGCGCAAGCCTTGCAAAGGATCCCGGGGCTGCCACGGGCATCGCTTTCGTCTTCATACTTCCTCTCATGTTCCTGGGTACCTTCGTGGGCTTCGCCATGTCAGCCGCCATGAGGGCCGTCCAGTGGCTAGTGCCGAGTTGGTACGTCACGGACGCCCTGACGCACCTCTTCCTGAGAGGCGTCAAGCCAACGAGCCTCTCGGTCCTAACAGACCTGGTCATCGTCTGCGCTTGGAGCGCAGGAGCCCTTGGTATCGGGGCTGTGCTTTTCGGCAAGTACGGCAAGGACTAGCCGCGGCCGAAACATGAAAAAAGGCGACGTACCTGCCTACTTCCGTGAGAAGACGATCGCTACCCGGCCTAGTCGCGATGGTGGTCGTCCTCGCTGTAGGCCCTCCCTGTCTCTGCATGTCCGACAGGAGGGACCCCACCACCGGGAAGATCAGGGTGCTGAACATGGGTGCCGACGCCGTGCCGGGCACTGCGTCACCCCTTGTCGTGCTTTTCACCGACCCACTCATCCAGCACCACACTGTGCCCCTCTACAGCACGATCTTTGAGGCCGCCAAGACCGAACGCTTCATGCGAATCTACATGCCCAGGACGGAGCAGCGAATGAAGTCGGATTTCGATCTGATCATGATATCGGACGCAACTGTAGACAACTTCCCCGTCAGGTACTTTCCGTGGATGATCTCGGCGGTAAGGGACGAGGGACTGGGTTTCCTGACGACTGGCGGGTCCGCCATGTACGGCGGCAGGGACCAGTACGCATCCTGGGATACCTGTTCGATAGTCGAGATCTATGCTGTCAGCTTCGCCCCTAGGGAGATATACTTCATTGAGACGGGCAGAAACGCGCCGGTCAAGCTTGCGCCGGTTGAAAAGGATAACGAGTACGTGTCCTCGATCCCCTGGGACACCGCTCCGCCGATAAACTACATGATCCACATAGTCCAAACCAAGCAAGGCGCCCACACCTTGCTCAAGCTGGACATCCCCGCGGCGCACCCGGCTCTCTCAAGCTGGGACTACGGCAATGGGAGGGCGACCAACCTCATCTTTGACTGGTATCCTTGGAGGCTTGAGCCCTTCCAGAAGTGGACATACTACATCGATTTTGCGGGGAACTTGATCTACTACTCCGCAGGAGTCGCCGTGCCCCAGGACTTGGAGATGGTGCACAGGCTCAGACAGCTGCTCGCGGACTATATGGAGAGGCGTACGCTTCTCATCTCGCTTCTGGGTTTCGTGGAGAAGTTCGGTGCGAGGGTCGGCAGCGTGGAGAGGGGACTAGCTCGGCTTGACTCGGAGTACGCACGTTCACAACAACTCTACCGCAGCCAGGACTGGGAAGGAGCCCAAGACCTACTTCAAGAAGTAATGTCTCAAATGTCGAAGCTGGACGACGATGCCCTGAAGCTCAAGGACAGGGCCCTGATGTGGATATACGTCAGTGAGTGGCTCGCAGTGACCGCCACGCTCTCGGTCTGCGGGTTCGTCCTCTGGACCCTGATGGTGCAGCGCAGGCTCTACGGCGAGGTCGGGGTAACCCGACTGCGGTAGGGCACGGGTGCGCAGGCTACTTCCAGAAGGAAGCCGGCATCGTCTGCGGCTTGCCCTCTATCTCAATGGCGACTACAGTGTCTATCGGGTCCGGAGATTTGGATGGCAGGCCCCGGACGAAGAGCCTATCCTCATGCTGCTCAAAGCGCAGTTTGCGACCGGTCGCCAGCATTCGAACGTTGAGCACGCGATTCCCGATCCCGGCAACGACCATCTGGCTCCCGGGCCAGTATGTGACGTGTACGTAGACGGTGCTGTCCTTCGCCGTGACGTGGCCCAGATGTGCCTGGCCGAATGGCGAGGAGCCAGCGCCGTAGATCGACTCGCTGTTGAGCTTCATCCACCTGCCGATTGCCCTCAGCCTTGCTGCCTGTATGGGAGGAATCGTGCCGTCAGCCCTGGGCCCTACATTGAGGAGGAAGTTGCCGTTGCCCGCCACGCATCTGACGAGGTTACGGACCAACTGCATGGGCGTCTTGATGTTTGGGTCGCCCGGGTGGTAGCCCCACCAAAGATCGTCCATGGTCATGCAGGCCTCCCACGGCCGGTTGAAGCTCTGGATGTGTTGCTCGGGCGTTTCGAGGTCGCCGGGGATGCCGGAGCGGTTGTTGATGATTATGTCGGGCTGTTTGGACCTGACCATCTCGTTGAGCCCCTGGGCATCCCAGGCTTCAGCCGAGTGAGGCCAGGCCCCATCGTACCAGAGTATGTCGAGCTTTCCGTACTGGGTCACCAGCTCGCGGACTTGGGAATGCACGTAGTTGCGGAACTCATTCCAGGCGTCCGGGTCCTTCTCTGGTCCTTCCCAGTACGCGGGCCAGCGCCAGTCCAAGAGAGAGTAGTATAGGCCGATCCGCATCCCGGCCTTTCTGCATGCATCCACATACTCTCCCACAAGGTCGCGCTTGGCTGCCGTCTTGACGGATGTGAAGTCCGAGACCTTGCTGTCGAAGAGGGAGAAGCCGTCATGGTGTCGGCTCGTCAGAACCATGTACTTCATCCCTGCTTCTTGGGCCAGTGCAACCCACTTCTCCGGCTTGTACCGGACCGGCTTGAACTTCTGGGCCAAACGTGCGTACTCGGCTTTCGGGATGCGTTCTTGGTACATGACCCACTCGCCGCGTGCGGGGATTGCGTACAGGCCCCAGTGGATGAACATGCCGAAACGGGCCTCCACCCACCACCTCATCCTTTCCGGCACCTCTTGAGGAGCGGCCATTCGATTCCTCCTAACTCATGGCTCAAAGCCAGCGATCGAGCGATGAATGCTTCGACTTAAATTGATCTCTGTCGGTTTGGGCCGTGGAGGTCGTCGGGACTCAGACGACGCTGCGTTCGAACATCGGTCTTTGCTGCTTCAACGTGGGCAACCCTTCCTAGGATCCCGGTCGGGCCTGCCTGGGACGCCCTCGATCCGCGCGTACGTCACCCGTCAAGCCTGAACATGGGTTCACGTGTGATAGCTATCTGCCGAAGTTTGGCAAGCTCCGCATCCGTTATGGGAGAGAATCTGGAGGCAATGTCCATGGCCATCCGAAAAAGCGCCTCCTCTCCGGGCGGTATGGCAGCGGTCACGGGCTGCGATAGGGTGAAACGCAGGGCAAGATCGGCTGTTCTCGGATCGGACGTGGGTTTGTACCAGCACTTGGGGAAAGCCTGCCTATCGGCCCCCGGGGGCCACCTGCTCTCCGCCATGGCTTTGAGCGCAAGACAAGCGGCGCCCTTCTCCAGGGCCCTTCGGATGACCTGGGGCCCGAAGCTCTCGACTTCGAACAGCACGAAGTTGATCGGGAAGAGGACTGAGTCGAAGTCGAACCTTCTTAGACAGTCTAGGGCGGCGCTGACCGAGTGTGCCGAAAAGCCGATATGCTTTATGAGGCCCTCCCTGCGCGCGTCCAGGAAGGCTTCCATCGCGCCCTCCGGTCCAAAGATCGTCTCAACCTCTTTGGTTGAGTTGATGCCATGGAACTGGTAAAGGTCGAAGCTGTCCGCGTGTAGCCTTTTCAGAGATGCGCGAAGTTCCCGCGCGGCGTCCTTCTTCTTCCTCTGGGTGGTCTTGCAGGCCAAGAAGATCTCGTCGCGGTGCTCTTGGATGGCGGGGCCTAGGAGCTCCTCTGCATTGCCGTAGGTGGGCGCCACGTCAAAGTAGTTGACACCCCGATCCAACGCTTCACTGACGATCTCGGCCGCATGGGTCGGCGTGGTGCCTGCGATGGTCATCCCGCCCAGCCCTATGATGGACAGCCTCTCACCAGTACGGCCGTAGTCTCGTCTCGGAATCATGAACCTGCCCCTTGATCGTGAGTCCAAACCACAGGTTGAAGCTCGCAGGCGAGGGTCCGAAAAGTCTTTCTGCATAAACGATTTCCGCCTCGCTTCAAGGCCATTGCAGGAGCCCCAAGAACCGCCTGCACTTTAAAGGGTTGGGCTCTCGGAGCCAAGCGATTCGCGTCTCAACGCCGGCCGAATCGGAGGCAAGCATCGGCGACGACCATCGCCGCAGGCTCGCGCGATGGGAGGAAAGAGCTATCAGAACGATCAGGAAAGACCGCGATCCTCGGAGCTATGAGGCGGGCGAGGACACATGGCAGGTCTGGATGGGACCTATCCAAACAGAGATATCAGGGACAATCACCTCAAGGCTCTCGAGTTCCGGTATCCGGAGTGGATCCCTTGCTCCGTCGGTTTCTCTCCGGCCACCTGGAAGCACTATCGTAGCAAGCTTGAGGACCTGGTCGCGGCCCACCCCCTCATCTTCGGTGCCTACGAGAGGGGCAGGACGGATTTCGACAGCTTCGGAGGCCCCTACGCCGAGGGCTACTACACCGACAACTGGGGATGCGTTTGGAGGAACGTCCAGCCCGGCTTGGAGGGACAGGTCGTGGGGCACCCTCTGGAGGACTGGACGAATCTGGACACCTATAGGTTCCCAGATCCCCTAGTCAAGTCGGAGCGTGGGGAATGGGACTGGAAAGCGATCAAGCAGAGGGCCGACGACAGAAGGGCAAAGGGCCTGCTGGTGGTCGGAAGCGGGGAGCGCCTTTTCGACCGGCTCTACATGCTCCGGGGATTCAAGAACCTGATGAGGGACATCGTCACGGGTTCGCCCCAGCTTGTGAGGCTCATCAAGATGCTTGAGGAGCACGAGCTTCGGCTCATCGGGAAGTGGCTGGAGATCGGCGTGGACATGATAGGCTTCCACACGGACATAGGGATGCAGACGGGCCTAATGATAAGTCCGGCCCAGTTCAGGCGCTATATCAAGCCAATGTTCAAGACCTTGTTCACGACGTGCAGGAAGGCGGGCGTGCACGTGCACCTGAGCTCGGACGGCTGCCTGCTGGACATCGTGGATGACCTCGTCGAGTGCGGCGTCTCAGTGCACGATCCTCAGTTTCGGGCAAACACCCTCGACGGGATCGAGAAGGCCTACAAGGGCAAGATGTGCATAGACCTTGATCTGGACCGGCAGATGTTTGCGTTCTGCACGCCCTCGGACATATGGAAGCAGATACGCGAGTCCGTCGAGAGGTTGAGCATGCCGGAAGGGGGCCTGATGATGAAGGCTGAGATAAGCGGAACGAACGTGCCCTTGGCCAACATGGAAGCCATATGCCGGGCCATGGAGCGCCATTGCCTCGGCAGAAGGTAGCCGGCGAGACCCAGGTAGCGGCCGCATCGGAGCCACAACTGGAACCGTAGGGAACGAGGACCAGGGAATTCTACGCTAGTCGAAAGATGGAAAAGCACCCCTTGACATCGAAGGGACCGTGATCGATGCCAAGATCACGCTCATCGGGGCAGGCTCGGCCTCCTTCGGGCTCGGCACGCTGTGCGATATCTTCCGCGACGGCAGGTTCGCTGGGTCGAGGCTATCGTTGTGTGATAGGGATCCGGATGCGGCTAGGAAGATGGCAGCCATTGCACGAAGGATGCACGAAGCCTCGGGGCTCAATGTGGACGTGACGCACACCGATGATCAGCGGGAGGCGCTGCGGGATGCCGACTACGTCATCGTGTCCATCGAGGTGGAGCGGTACAGACGATGGAGGATGGACTGGGAGATACCTCTCAAACACGGCGTCCGGCAGGTTCTAGGCGAGAATGGTGGACCGGGCGGCCTGTTCCATGCCATGAGAAATATGCCCCCGATTCTATCGATCTGCGCGGACGTGCGTGACCTCTGCCCCAAGGCGCTTGTTCTGAACTTCACCAATCCCGTCAGCAAGGTAACCCTAGCGGCAAGCCAGCATGGCCGGGTGAGTGTCATCGGCCTCTGCCACGGACTCGGAGGGCTGCTTGGGGTCACGGAGAGGATGCTGAAGGCGAAGCTGTGGGCGGTCGCAGGTGGATTGAACCACTTCACCTGGATCCAGAGGCTGCTCTACTCGCCTTCGTCGGCAGACGCCTATCCGGCCTTTAGGTCGAGGTTGGCGGAGTTGGACCCATCCGTTCAACCGCTTTCCAGGGAGATGCTCCGAGTCTTCGGGTTGTATCCGTCGTGTGACGACAGCCATATCGCAGAGTACCTGCCCACCCCGTGGGTCGAGAAATCCCATCCCTGGGAGCGAGAGAGGGACTCGTTCTGGAGACCCAACTTCGAGGCCGCAGATCGGAACAAGGAATCTGCTGCAAGGAGGATCGCGGAGCTTGCCACGGGCAGAAAGCCGGTCGCCGAGGTGCTTCAGCAGGGATCCGGGGAGAGAGCCGTCCCAATCGTGGCAGCGATCGAGGAGGGCATTCTTCAGAAGGAACTGGCCATCAACGTGCCGAATGAGGGACTGATCTCTAACCTCCCCCGCGCGGGCGTCGTCGAGGTCCCTGCGGTCGTAAAGGGCGGGCGGATCCGCCCATGCAGGTTCGGGCGGCTTCCGGCCGCGATAGCCTGTCTTTGTGCGCGTGAGATCTACATCCAAGAGCTCACCGTTGAGGCTGGTGTCAGCGGCGACGAGCAGAAGGCGATCCAGGCGATCGCGGTCTCGCCCATGGTTGGTGACTACGATCTGGCTGAGGCGATCTTCGCCGATATGCTGTCGGCCCACCGGGATCTTTTGCCTCAATTCGCACACGCTTCTTGACTCGCACCGGCTTGCGGTCCGCGGGTCGTGGGTGGACCGATCCAGCCAGCCGCACGGCTACCGGGTCGGAGGCCGGGTATGAGCTTTTTATCGCAAGCACGCATCTCAAGGACGATGAAGTTCGGGGCTTCGCTGGCACTGATCCTGCTGCTCTGCATGCCCGCGTGGGG
>CAZJVP010000086.1:0-28896 GCA_964549615.1 uncultured Thermococci archaeon
ACGTGGTCGTCGATGAAGACGCCGTCGAAGCCGACCTCCTTGTATGCCCTCATGGCAGCGACCATGTCGGTCTGGCCGTCGTCTACGAAGGTCTCGTGGAACTTGTTCCGGGTGCCTATCACGTTCCGGAAGTGGACGTAGAAGATCTTCTTCCTTGAGCCGAAGTACCTTATGGCCTCGACCACATCGGCGCCCATTTCGCTGAAGGTTCCTTGGCAGAACTCTATCCCGCTGTAGTCGCTCGGGACGATCTCGATCATCCTCTTGAAGGCATCGACGCTGCGGAAGATCCTGGCTATGCCCGCAAGGGAGGGAACGGGCGGGTCATCAGGGTGGAGGGCCATCCTCACGCCCGCCTGCTCGGCCGTTGGGATGACGTTTTTGAGGAAGTAGGTGAAGTTGTCCCACATCTGACGGTCGTTGAGCCTGCCCATCGATGTTACGGGGGCATTCCTTGCCAGCCTGTAGTCGAAGCTGCTAACGCGGGCGCCACCCCTCCACGGGGTGTCGGTGCAGGTCCTCCATACGCCGGTGGGGCAAAAATGGTAGCCTAGGATCGGTATGCCCGCCCTGCCCATGTTCTCCAACGTCCGGCAGAAGTTCTCGATCTCCTCGTCCCGTCCTGGCTGGCCGAGCATTGCCTTAAGGTACCACGTGTGGGGTATGTTCTCGATCGCGGCGAGGTTCAGGCCGGCAGATTCGACGCGGGTTCGCAACATCAGTAGCGGCGTAAATTCCCAGTAACCGTCCCCGGGGAGCGGGGGCGTGTGTACCACCAGGTCGGTGGCTCCGAACTGCTTGGCGAAGACGAGCTTCTCTTCGGTGACCTCATGGATCGCTCCGTAAGCAAGCCTCATGAACAGCCTCGACGGCTTGGATGGGCGCACGCTTTCTTAAAGCGTTTTGGCGATCGACGCGCGACAGATGCTGCCCGCCGGCCTGGCCGAATGCTCGCGCCGAGGCTGTGGGGGCTGAGGAGCCTTGTTCTGGTGGGCATACTGCACCGCCGTAATCGAGCCGGGGGTCCAAGGTTATGACCAAGATCCGAGCAACACCAAGGTCTGGATAGATGACATACCCGGCGCCAACTTCTAGTTCCAGATACCATGCAATTCCAAAATACATAATGGTCTAGAAATCCCGTAGTAACCAAGCAGCTTGATCTCGCTTCTGACTCGGGCAAAGAAAGGTCGTGGGTGCGCGGTAGGCCAAGGAGGCCCCGGAGGCCAGAGACTTGCTGGGTAGTGGTTCTCACTTATCGCAATGGCATATCGCTGCAGCAGGCATGACCGCTGCAGCAGGCATGACCCTTCTGGTACTGCGTTCAGCCCAAAGTCGAGGGTTGGAGGAGCCTGGGCAAGAAGGTTCCTTTTGCCTGGTGGATAGGATCGGGGAAGGACTGGTCACGGGCCTGGATTTCTCGCCCGACGGCAAGCTTATCGCTGCATCCGGCCAGGGCCTTGCGGTGTACAGCTCGCGAACAGGGGAGAGGATCGTATATCTCTCCCAACCTTGGGTTCATGAGGTGGCGTGGTCGCCCAGAGGCGACCTGATTGCCATAGCTTGTAGGGAGAACGAGACCGACCAATGCGGACATTCTCCTTCTCCGATAAGCTGGAGCCGCTCCTTGTAGGCTGAGCGCACTTGCGACAGAAAGCGATCGCTCTTTACGATCGCGATCACGGATGGATGGCGCGGATCGTACCTAGTTATTTTATGGAACGCTGGCCTATACTTACTCATGCCTACCAATCCTGACAAGGTCGAATCTGCCATCGTCGAGATCCTCCGCCGCGCGAAGCGGAGGCGGTTCAACGAGCTCCTTGAAGGCCTACAGGAGATGGGCTTGGAAGTGAGCCGCCCCAAGCTTTCAAGGCGTCTCAAGAAACTGGTCGAGGCGAACGTTATAGGGAAGAGCGTGATTCCTGGCTGGCCGCCCTCGTCATATTATTGGTTGACAAGTGAGAGGGTCGAGGAGACGGCTTCATCATCCAAGCCTACTGTTCGCCCATATAAGACTTGTGGGAGGGCTCATTGGGTTGCTGCAGGATTTCTCGGCATGGGGCTATTGATCTCGCTGGTTGGGCTCTTGTCGGCGAGCCAAAGGTGCAGTTCTCTCCAAGCAGATCTCCGCTCCAAAGAAGTTGAACTGGTTCGTCTGAGCAACGAGTTGGCAGCCACAAGAGCGACTCTTAGGCAGGTGGAGCTGAAACTCTCTTCGGAGGGAACAGCTAACCGGGCTTTTTCCGGCGAGCAGAACCTGCTAGCGGCAGGCGAGGAAAGTCCGGACAGCCTCGAGGAACTTTGTCGGAAACCCGTGAGTACGGTCATCATCAAACTTCCCGACGGACGCTTTGAGAGTCGTGCAATATTCGAAGATGGTTCTTGGGGATGGTTCGTATTTGGCGACCCCCCCGCACCAGATTATGGAAGACTCCAAGTGAGCGTAGATGGAGGCGATAGGAGGTGACAAGATGAGAGAAGCTATTCCGGCGGTACTATTTGCCCTTTTCCTTGTGTCACTGGCAGCCACAGTTCCGGCAGAGAGAACTGGAACTCAGTTCGGGTTCACCCCCATATGGAGGGATGAACCACTTGAAATGCCAGTTTTCCCATTAGGTCGGACGACATGGTGGTTTCCCACGGATATGAACATTGGGGACGGGGGTTCGTATAGCAAGGATTCGAGCGAGATTGGGCATGACTCCAAGAAAACCACCTCGAAGAAGGCAGAGATCTACGCTTGGGCATGGAGTCAGGATGGGGTGTGGGACTCGTCGTGGGCAGATGTTGCCATGTGGAGGGACTTCACGGTGTACTACACAACGACGGTAGAATTTGAGATAATATTCGATCTCGATACCAGCCTCTCGTATGAGGAATCCGGAGCTGTGCAGTACGCCAACTCGTATCTGATAGTGACGGATCTCACGACGGGAGCACAGGTAGGCTCAGGTTACAGTCGATGGGATAATCCGGGCGGAGACCCGCAGCCCAGGGTGCTGAATGCATGTGGTTATCACGGTTGGTTCGATTCGGTAGCTGGACATTCCTATAGAATCTGGATGAAGTTCAAATGGGTGTCGCAGAGCAATTCGGACGCCGCCGCCGAAGGGAATTCCTGGGGCGATCCAGCATACGTGGAGTGGGCGTACTGCTGGATTGATGTGCCGTAGGGCGGGCGGGTTGGACTCGATCGCAGGGTTTCGGCCCGGGAGAACGTTCTGGGCCGCGAGTGAGGATGATTGACGGCTGTCTCCCGTTTGTTGCAGCCTCCCTCGAGCTTTGGGACCGGATTGAACCAAGTGCATGGGAACTCATGATCCTTAGGGCGGGTTACCCACACACCTTTCGCAAAAGCAAGACTTGAGAGGGAAAAAGAGACGCGCCCAACGGCATAACCCGAGATCCACACCCAGCACGGGGCCAGTGTTGCAGCGGATCGGGTCTCTTCCTCGACACAGACCGAAACAAACTATCTGCGAGCCTTCTCCGATACCGTGGCGAAGAGAATATGCACACCGCAGGCGCTGCAGACACCGTGGACAACGTGGATATCGTCTGTTTGGGTCGGCATATATCGTTCATCTTTGCTTGAAACCGTCTCGTCAACCCCTTGTTGTTGGGGCTTGTCGAGACCGGTGGCTGTGCCAGCGATTATGCCCAATAGACAGTCATATGTGGTACCTTGTAGGCACAAGCGGCACTGAGTCTGCCTAATGTTGCAGATCGAGGAAATCGGAGGAGTTGGACCGCGAAGAGCAAGGGCGACTCGCCTTTTGGGCGAGGGTCAAAGCGGATCTCAGAAAGCTTTAGAAGGAAGAGACTTCATCCGGTGGGCCTCGGAGGAGATCGGACGAGTCCCCGTGCGAGAATCGTTAAGAACACGGCATACGTGGTAGTCCTGCTCGCTTGGGGCTCGGCGACCATGGGGCTGACGGGGATCCAGGAACCATGGGACTCAATCCTGAGCAATCCCTCCTTCTATGAGACGAACCCGCTCGACTACCTGTGGGTCGTCAACACGGTCAGCCCCGACAGGATCCCCGTCGTCGCAATGCCGCCGGAGCTGTTCAGCAGGTACGGGGACAAGGTCATCGGAAGCTTCCAGAGGCTCGTCCACGCGAGCCCCGACTACATGGAGTGGCTCCGAGCCAACTACGGAGTCAACGAGCAACAATGCTTGGACTCAGGGGATCCCCACCAGCCTTTCGCGCCGGCGAACTTCTTCGTCGTGCCCACCGAGCACAGGATAGAGTGGCACTGGCTCTTGAGCAGCAGGGCGATCGACCTCGGGGCAAGGCAGGTCATGTACGAGGAGCCCGAGTTCTGGCACGGCACGGGGTACAGCGAAGTGATGAAGCGTAAATACTGGGAGATGTACGGCGAGGAGGTGGCCTGGAAGGACCGTACCTGTACCTTCCTGCAGAGGTGGCGGATGGAGAGGCTGAAGGAGAAGGTGCTGGGGGATGCATATTCCGAGCTCTTCCGCAGGGTCAAGGAGAAGGATACCGGGGTGACCACCATAATCCCGATGCACGACATTGCTAGCTACCAGCTCGCCAAGATAACGTCCTGCTTCGTCCAAGCCATGAAGAACCCGGACGCCGACGTCATACAGTCCCAGACCTGGGACTGGGCGCTTGAGTGGGCCGGTGACGAGAAGATCGCGGCCTACGTCGACCTCGCCTACTGGGTTTTCAGCTCCAAGTTCCGCAAAGATCTCGAGCTTTGGCTGTTGACAGACCCCGTCGATGACCCGCTCAACGTTGAGGTGCAGAACCTCAGGGACTACAGGGCGGCGGTCGATGCCGGCATCCTCCTCGGCTTCTACACCCATCACATACCCTGGCCGGCGAGCCGCATCGGCGCCATACGAAGCTCGGGTTGGACCCGCTATGAGCAGGAGGTCACCCAGAACTTCAGGATCCATCGCTCCGGCCTGAAGTTCGGAGACTCAAGGCTGGCGCCGCAGTCCTGTCCCAAGCTTGGCTTCCTCTACTCCCAGGCCAGGAACTATGTCACCTATGCGAGCAAGGAGACGCCGGGGCGCGACCCGCTCAGGGACGTCACGAGGTACTTCGCTGAGGATCTCCTCAGGCGCGGGCAGGAGTTCCAGGTCCTGGAGACCGAGCTCATCGATCAGCCGGGCACCCTGGATGGGCTCGCCGTCATCGTGGCGGACGGGGAGGCGGGCGGATTCATCCCCACCAGGTCGTGTGCGGATGCCTTGGTTGAGTGGATTCGATCGGGCGGCATAGTCCTGTGGCTCGGGCATCTAGGAAGCTTCCATGGTGTGCCTGAGTACTCCTCATCATCCCTTGACTACGTGGCGGACAGGCTCGGGGTACAGCTTTCCGATGTGCGGGTGACACACCCAGGGGCGGTTAAGATCGAGCTTGAGAAGGAGGGTGGCGAGTTCCAGCTGCCGAGCGGGATCTACCTGACGGAGCCCGTCAGCTTCGTCGATGTGACGGGGGCCCAGATCCTGTACCGGCTGCCCGGTGGCAGGGTCTTTGCTTGGTCCAAAGGCTTCGGGAAGGGGAGGTTGGTCTACTTCGGATACCCCATGGCGGAGATGCGCTACAGGCCCACCGAGCATTGGACGATCATCAGGAAGCTGCTCTCGGACCAGGGGGTCGTGCCAAGCGAGGACGGGCTCGTTCGGTTCCAAAGGACGGTCAATCAACTTGAAGACTACGAGGTCATATGGCTGGCGCAGAAGACCGGTTCGACGAACGCAAGGATAGTCACGAGGAGCTGGGATTCGGACGCAGAAGAGGTCTTCTATGCGACGGTCAAAGCTGGCAAGGATCTGGTCGTCATGAAGACGCCTTACTTCTCGGCGTTCTCCGAGGATGCCATTCCCGTCAACACAACTTACCGGGGGAAAGTGGTCGAGATCCTGCTCGAATCAAGGGGCCGGTCTTGGACCATTGGGTCCGACGCCCCCGGGCCGGAGGCAGCTTACATCTATCTTCCCGTGCCCGAGAAGGTGGAGAAGCTGCTCATCTCGGGGGCGCAGATCGGGCCCGCTAAGATCGTCAAGGTCGATCTTCCTGAATACACCACCCGTGTCCAGATCCACTTCAAGGAAGAGTTGCCGCGCATCCCGGGTGGCACCGGACAACCGATCGGCGAAGGCCTGTCAGTGGGCATGTCCATACTGAGCGCGGGGCTCCTCGGCCTGCGCGATCGGCAGGAAAGGCAGGCTGTTGGGCGCCTTTCTACCCGGGCTTGAGCGAACCGGGCCGTGATGTTAGAGTTATCAGGGGCGCCGTTTCCTGTGGGTGCCACGATTCGGTAAGGCCGGCGAGGGAAGTTTCAATGTCTGAGGAAGGTGACGCGGGGCCCGTTGCGATCGAGCTTGAGAACCTCTGCAAGACGTTCCCGGGAGGGGTTCGAGCCGTCGACGGGCTCAGCCTCAAGATCAAGAGGGGCGAGCTCTTCGGGTTCCTCGGTCCCAACGGTGCTGGAAAGACCACGTCCATAAGGATGATGGTGGGCCTTCTGAAGCCCACATCGGGCAGGGTGACTGTCGAGGGGCGGCCGATAGAGAAGGCCCCGAGGGAGCTGCGCGCGAAGATAGGGGTCTGCCCCCAAGAGATCGTGGTGTGGAACCTCCTGACGTGCAAGGAGAACCTTACCCTGATCGGGGCCATGTACGACCTGCCCGCCGGCGAGGCGAAGAAGAGGGCGGATGCCCTTCTTGCCGCGATGCAGCTGACCGACAAGGCTGATGCCCTGGCCAACACCCTTTCGGGCGGCATGAAGCGTCGTTTGAACGTGGCGATGGCCCTCGTGCACGACCCCGACATAGTCGTCTTGGACGAGCCCACCGCAGGGCTGGATCCGCAGTCCAGGTTGGTCGTGACCGAGTACATAGACGGCCTGAGGAAGGGCAAGGAGAAGACGATAATCCTGACGACGCACATGATGGATATCGCCGACCAGTTCAGCGACCGCGTCGCCATCATCGACCACGGCAAGCTCTTGCAGCTGGACACGCCGGAGAACCTCAAGGACCGGATTGGCAAGGGGGATGTTCTGGAGATCGCGCTGCTGGATCCCTCAGAAAGCGAGACCGCCATCGCAGCCCTGAAGAAGGTGGAGGGAATAAGCGAGGCGGTTCGGATTGAGCAGAAGGTGGAGGTGCGGGCGCTGGACGTAGCGGGCAAGATACCTCAGATCCTCAGGGTACTCGATGAAGCCGGTGCGAGGGTCTCGGACCTTTCATTGAGGCGAAACACGCTGGAGGACGTGTTCATAACCCTGACGGGCAGGAGGCTGAGGGAGTGATCCCATGAGGTTGCTTGCGATCGCGTCCAAGTCCCTGAAGGAGAGGATGAGGAACCGCAACGTCCTTGGTATACAGCTGGCCTTCCCGGCCGTCTTCATGCTCGTCTTCGGCATAGCGTTTAGCCTCGGCGGCCTCGGCAAGAACCAGCCCTACGACGTACTGATCATCAACGAGGACCGCGGGACCTTCCTCGACCACGCGGGCACCAACTTCAGCTACGGCGAGGATCTCACCGGCCTGATCCGGGGCGTTACCTTCGAAAACAGCACCCTTCCAATGTTCAAGCTCAGCAACGGCACCAAAGAGGAGTCCAGGGACATGCTTATGGATCGGAAGGTTGCCTGCGTGGTCGTCATCCCCCCGGAGTTCTCCGAGGCAATGGAGGCTTTAGCCAACGCTACGATCCGCAGGGCCCTCACCTCCCTAGTGGGCGAGGGCGTCGTGCCGGCTTCGGAAGCGATCCTGCCGGTAAAGGGCCAGGTCGATGCCACGGTAAGGATCGAGGGCGACTTCGGGTATATGGCCTTCGGCGCAGCCCAGGCCCTCTTGCGCGGCATCTTGGACGCCTACATCCGAGGCGTGCAAGCTCAAGCGATCGAGTCGGCATTGCGGTATTTCCCCGACGTGCCCGGCCCGGACGACCCGCAGGACCACGTGTTCACCGAGGTGGTGAGCGTGTCGGGCACAAAGATGTCGACGGCCTTCGACTACTTCGCCCCCGGCATAATGATCTTCGGGCTCCTTCTCGGGGTCATGTCCGTCGCCGAGTCGCTCGCCAAGGAGGTCGAGGAGAAGACGCTCTCGCGACTGAAGATCTCGCTCATGACCTCTTTCGATTACCTTGCAGGCTCGCTTCTTTCGTGGACGCTGTTCGGAGCATTTCAGGTCTTCATGCTGTTCGCGGTGGCGGTGGCCATCGGGTTCAACTGGGTTGGCGGCCTGGGAAGCCTGTCGGTCGCAATATTCATCGGGTGCCTCGTGGCGATCTCGAGCGTCGCGCTGGGGATGCTGATAGCCGGCTTTGCCAAGAACCAGGAGCAGGCCTCGAGCCTGGCAACCCTGATAGCAGTGCCCATGAGCTTCGTGGTCGGGGTTTTCATCGCGTTCCCGCCCGGCCTTTTCACCGAGCTGACTGGGCTTCTCCCGTGGCGCCAGGGCTTGGTGGGGCTATTGCAATCGTTGACCTATGGGGCCAAATTTGGCAAGGTCTTGCCAAACATCGTCGCCATTGGAGTCGAGACTGCCGTCCTGTTCGCGGTGGGCCTCTTCGTTTTCTCGAGGAAGAAGATGCAGGCCGAGTGAGGTCGGTCACGAAAAGCAAGCGTAAGCTCCTATCCGTCAAGAGACCATGTGCCAAACTTCCGCCCCGAAGCAAGCTCACTGGCGGCAAGACGCGGGCCTAGAGCAGATCTTCCGCGGTCTTGCGGTGTATCCAGTCGACCGAGTCGAAGTGGGCGTCGTAGGAGACTATGGTGTCCCACGACAGTGCCCTCAGTGCCTGGACGGCCAAAGCGTCATCGAAATCGAGGCCATAGTCCCTCATGGCCATGGTTGCCTTTATCCTGTCGTCGAAAGATGGATATCTCCCTCCAGCCCTTCCCGTAGCTCTCCATGACGAGTACGATCGAGTCGACATGAAAGTCGGTCACCCCCGCGTCGATCTTGCCGTCTCTCGGTCTTTCGAGGATGGTCTTGCACGCCCATCCGTGTTCCTGAGCCAGGGCCGCTTCCAGGAAGATGTTGGCGTCAAGGAGCATTCCGATACCCCGAGGCCTTTCTGGTCCTCATCTCTTTGGCCTCGTGTTGGAGGTCCACGCCGCTTGCTCGTTGGCCGGACAGGCAGCCGTAGATGGCGCCCACAGGGTCTCCCACCAGGTCAACGAGATCCGCCACCTCCCTGACCCTTGCAGTCCATTCTGACAACGCCTTCTCGGAGGCAATGCTCAGTGAGCCCTTACCATAGCCATACAGCTTCATGGCGGCTTCTCTGAACTTCTGTTCCACCTCGTCGGAGACGTAGACCTTAATGCGTCCCATACGCGATTCCTTGGGTCTTAAGGCACAAAGGAATTCATATCTCTTGCTGAGATTGAGGCCGGCTCACGGATCAGATCGCCGGGACTCCGCTTTGGTGGCCTCACGGCGCCCTGCCACGCAGACGGGGCGATCGTGTTACGCTGGGGCGCCAGGGTCAATACTCGTTTCAAGCACTGGGTGTCAATGCTGGTTCTGGCGTCCTTGACGGGCGAATCGTCATCTGCGTGCCTTTTCCTTTTGAGGAGTGCCCGATAGCACAGCCGCCTTGCAGCGAACTCGGGCCGCTTCGCCCTCGCGCCATATGGGTCTTCGCTCGACGCCTGCCTATTCGCGTGCCCGCGTTGGCCTCGGACCGGTTGATCTCGCCAACTGGCCTTCGCTCGCTCATGATGCCTGGCGCATGAACCGCTCCACCTTGCCGAGGGTGGGAAACGATCGATCCCTGCGCTGGATGTGTACCTCCGCGGCAGCGACGGCGAAGTCGGCGACCTTCTGCAGGTCCCAGCCCTTGGTTAGGCCGTAGACGAAGGCCGCGTTGTACACGTCGCCCGTGCCGGTGGGGTTCACGACCTGCACGTCGTGGGGCCTTGCCCTGATGACCTCCTTGCCGGTCACGACCGCGGACCCAGCCTTGCCGAGGTGAAGAGCGACCATCTCCGGCCCCGCCTTAAGCAGCTCCCTTGCCCCCTGGAGGGGGTCGGCCTTGCCGGTGAGCTTCTCGACCTCGTCCTTGTTCGCGAAGAACACGTCGGTCTGGCCCAAGGCGACGAAAACCGACCTCACCCTATCCCGGGTCCAGCCCCGGTAGTCCCAGCCGACATCAAGCGAGGTCTGCGCGCCGTGTTCCCTGGCCCTGCGCAGGACCTCAGCGGTCGGCCGGCCGAGCATCCGGTCCGCCCACCAGTATCCCGAGCGATGGACGTGCTCGGCCCCTTCGACGAGGGACAGGTCAAGGTCATCAAGACGAAGCTCCCTGTTGGAGCCCAGCGTGGCCAGATAGGCACGTTTGCCGTCCTGGAAGGAGAAGGCGAGGGTGATGCCGCAGGTCATGCCCTTCTTCCTCTTGACCTTGACCTCGACTCCGTGCTGCTGCATTTCCGAGATCAGCCAGTCGCTCATGGCATCGTCGCCAAGCAGGCCCATGAACCTGGTGGGCAGGCCGAGGGTCGCCGTCGCCGCGGCGAAGTTCGCGGCGCATCCGCCAACCATCAGGACGTAGTAGTCGATTATGGTGGATGCTTCCTTGCGCGGGAAGTCGGCCAGGGGCTGGCTTATGAGGTCTATGTTGAGATCCCCGACGCTCACGATCTTCATGGTCTTGCCCGGATCGCTTCCACTCTACGCAGGGACTTAAATTGATCGGTTCCGAGCCGCGATGTTGAGGACATGGCGAGGCGAAGATCTTAAGGCGGCGGAGCGTCTACGTGATCCCTTTCATTGCCGGTCCCGCAGGAACACTGTGGTAGGGCCGGTTGAACCTTGAGCCGACATGCACGTGCCCTGCTGGCGAATCTGCGGGCAGGTGGGGTCACCGACCTGCTTAGCATTCGCGTTGGTCTTGCGCGGGCGCGGAATCCGCCTCAGGGTAGCTAGGAATGAGCCCGCGAGCAGTACTCCAAGAACGGATGCCAAGTTCAGGACGGCACGTTTCAAACTTGTCATTTGTCGGCGCTCCCTTGGCGCGTTTCGGTGATCGTTGTGTCCGATGCCACTATGAGGGCGGAGAATCGAGTGACCTTCCTGTGTGATCTGAGTTTCGACGGCCGATGACCCGGCTTTCCATCAGCACCTCTTCGTGGTGCCTCGGCCGGCCCGTTGGTCGAAGCGCGATGTCGGCCGACAGCTTCCATGATCTTGAGGCCCGGGTCCTTCCGCGCTCGAGCCAGGGAGTCCGCTGAGCCAGTTTCGCTCGTGGGTTCGCCGAGATCTGGGTGATCCGGGGTGAACCATTGGTACACCTTCTCCTCCAAGTAGAAGTCGACGGCATCCCAGAGGAGGCTTTCGACCGAGAAGCCGGTTCGGCGGTTCGCTTCGCGAAGCTTGGCCAGAATGCTGGCGGGCAGCCTCACCCAGGTCGAGGTAGCAGGCTCACCAGGGCAGTTAGGTTGGAGGGCCGAGGGATCTGAAGCGGGGCCGTTTTCGGTTTGGCTTTCTGCCATCTCGAAGATGGCGCGTGCGAGCGATTCCGTGATCGTCCTGCGGGCCATTTTCCTAACCTCTCTTCATATGCGGCCTTGGTAGGGCTGGAACTGTAGTTGATGGTTGCCTGGTACAAGGTGGAACCGTTCGTTCCACTTGCGCAAGGCGGCTTGAAAAAGCCGGGCAGGTTGGGTCCGATCGCGCTCAACGAACACAACTGCGATCTCGCGAAGGGGCAGCCTAGCACTCAGTGGTGGCAATACCCATTGCGAACCATGAACCTGGCTGGAACCACCACCTCCATACCCTGGCAGGGCTTCGCGAAGGGGATCTAGGTCTGGAACCATTCCCGAAGTATTCCCTCGGGATGAGCCATGGGTAGGGCAGTGGGCAAAAAACATATTATAGGCCTTTCCGACGCTGGGCGGGCTGGGAAGTGTCGTTGGATGCCCCTAGGAATAAGCTCGTGGAGCCTTCACAGGAACCTTGGGGCAGGCCGGCTGTCGATACTCGACTTTCCATATAGGGCGAAAGCCCTCGGCTTTGAGGACATCGAGGTGCTCACAGCCCATCTCGACGGGAATGCCATGATATTGAAGGAAAGGTGCAAGGACGCCGGCATAGCTTGGAACTGCGTCTCGGTCGAAAACAACTTCGCCCTACTGGACGAGTGGTCCAGGAATGAGCAGGTACGGATCGTCAAGTCGGCCGTTGATCTTGCCTGCGCCGTCGGTGCCAAGATCGTGAGGGCCTTCTTCGGCAGCGTGGTGGGTGAGCCTCCGGTGGGGCTCAAGTACCTCACGCTTGAGTGCCTGAAGGAGGTGGCCCGTTACGCCAAGGAGAAGGGAATAATCATCGCGATGCAGAACCACGGCAACTACTGCAACACCGCGGACGAGATCCTGGAGATGATAGAGGCGGTGCGAAGCGAGAACCTGCGCGTTTGCCCTGATACGGGGAGCTTCCGCGGGAACGTGTATTCCGAGCTGCAGAAGCTGGCTCCTCTGGCGGTGCACATGCATGCCAAGACGTACGCCTTCAACGAGAAGGGCGACGAGACCACCCTCAACTACCGGCGAATCTTCAGGATCTTCAAGGATGCGGGCTTCGAGGGCACCTACTCGCTTGAGTACGAGGGGGAGGCCGACGAGTGGGAGGGGATAGAGAAAAGCCTTGCCCTCTTCAGGCGCTACATCTAGCCTTCTCGTGCAAGTCACACCCGGCGGGGTGGAAGAACAGTTTATATCCGCGGCGGGCCCGCCTGCGGCCGGCCGTCCACGGAGGACGCCATCTTGTTCGGCGTCGTAGGAACCGTTGAGAGGGTGGAAAGAAGGACCGGGAGCCAGGGCCAGTATGCCCGCCTCAAGGTTGCGCTGGAGGGGGGTGAGGAGCGGTCGGTCTTCTTTGCCTCCACGGACGAGCCGGAAGAACGAGGGATGCCCTGCCTGCTGCAGTTCATCGAGAGGGGCATCGTCAGGGAAGGGACCCATCTCCTTTTCCACAAGCCGCCCGAGGAGAATGAGTGGTTCAGGTGGCATGGCTACAAGGACCGTCAGGGCCTTTGGAGGAAGGGTCCGGGCGTTACCGTGGACGTTGACAGGTTGGTGCCCGTCTACGAGGCGATCCCTTACTGCAGGCTGAGGGGTTTCGTGACCGGGCGTCTCGGAGTGGAGGAGGTGACGGCCGAAACCAGCGTCATGGGCATAGTACGCCACCGGATACTCCAGAGGCACTGGAGGCTGCTCTGGGGAGAGCTCTCGGCCGGGCGGTCCCCTGCGGAGGCGCTGCGCGTCGCAAGGGCGGGAACGGAGGATCTCATCGATGTGCTTTCCAGGGAACTGGGCATCCCTGATATCGCCACCGAGGCAGGCACGACGCTCTCCACGTGCGAGGAGATCTCCAACGAGATAATGGCGTGGGCTGGGCCGCACGGCTACTTCTGCTCCGAGTACAACGTCCTAAGCCACAGGTTCGGCCTGGTCGGTAGGGCCGATTTCGTGGGGCTGAGGCGGGGGAAGAGGAGCGAGGGCCGGGTGATAGAGTACAAGATAACGGATCAAACCGCCATCTACGAGCGCAGGGATGGCTGGGGGGCGAGCAGGGCGTTGCTCCAGGCAGCTACCTATGCCGAGATGCTCAGGGAGGCACTTAGGGTTCCCGACGCCGGTGCCGAGGTATGGGTTTTCGACAAGTGGACAGGGGGGATGGCGCACAGGCATGGATGCGATGTGGCCGAACTTACCAGCCAGCTTCAGCGCTCGCTCTGGGGACGAGATGAGTACCTGTACTCGATCAGCTCGCCCGTGCCGGACATGGAAGACTTCGGCAAGAAGAAATGTGCATCCTGCGGCTTCAGGGACGTATGCAGGAGGCTTGCCGGGTATCGGCCGGACGGCTTCCTGTCAAGGATTCGGGATGCGCTGGACCTGGAGGCGGAGGCCGGGTGGCGGAGCTTCCGCGCCGGGCCCACGGACAGCCTCTTGGAGGAAGGCATAGTCGTGCCCGCAAGCGACATTCTGGCATACAGCGAGGATGCCCTCGTGGTGAGGCTGAGGGACTGGGAGAAGGATCTATCCGTCACGCCAGGCTCCTTCGTGAGGCTGTCGCCCGTCGAGGCAAGTCACGGATGGGGATTCGGCGTTGTGCGGAGCATCCAGCCGGACGCCATGAAGATCGCGCTGCGGGATCCTCTGACTCCGCCCCTTCTGTCAGATGGGAAGCTGAGGTTGGATTTCTCCGTGCCTTTGGACTTCTCCGGCCGCGCCAAGATGGCGATCACGGCAATTGAGGTCCCGGGACTTTTGACCGACGACGATGAGGTCAGGGGCCATCTTGAGGAGCTGAGGCGGGCCGTGGAGGACGCATCGTCCGTGAAGTCATGCAGCGTCGAGGCAGGTTTCGTGGATCTGAACGAGTCCCAACAGAGAGCGGCACGGATGATCATGGCATCCAAGCTGACCGTCGTCCATGGGCCCTTCGGATCCGGCAAGACGACCGTGATCGCCAGGTCATCCGTGGAGCTAGCCAAGCAAGGGAAAAAGGTCCTCGTCACCAGCTACACCAACAACTCCGTCGATAACGCTTTGCAGATGATTCGGGACCTCTCTCGAAGTGAGGGCCTTTCGCTGAAGATCGTCAGGATCGCGACCGGGAACAGGCAGCAGGACCTAGAAGGGATCGAGGTGGTGGACACCCACCACTTCGGCAGGGAGGGGATCTCCCTCATGAGGGAGGCAGACATCGTGGGCTCAACGCTCATATCCTGCCTGAGCAACGCGTTCCGGGACGCGTACATGGAGAAGGGCGGCTACGTGAAGCTCCGCCATCTGCCTTTCGATGTGGCCATCGTGGACGAGGCCTCCCAGTGCATCCTTCCATATGCCCTGATCCCGTGCCTGATGTCCAAGAGGTGGGTGCTGGTTGGAGATCACAGGCAGCTTGAACCCTTGGTGTTGGACGCGCGCGCAGCGGACTTCCTCACCAGCTGGTTCGACATGGCCGTCAGGGACCTTGGGGAAGGCGGAGAGGCCGTCATGCTGGACGTTCAGTACAGGTGTCCGCACGAGGTGGGGAGCTTCCTCTCCCGACATTTCTACGGCTCGAAGCTGAGAAACGACGAGGAGGCCGAGAACCACGACCACCGCCCTATCGAGGTCGACGCAGCCGCGGCATCGAATCGGATCAATGCCAAGTTTTCGGCGGCGGGCCTTGATATGCAGATGAGCCCCGGCCAGATTTCGATCCTCGCCAATCCCCGGAACCACCTGATCTTCATCGACACGGCAGGCCGCAGCAGGGAGAGGGGACGGAAGAGCAAGTCAAACTCGGGGGAGGCGATAGTTGCCTCGGAGGCCATGGGCATCCTGGGCCAGGCTACGTCGGACATGCTCTTCCTCTCGCCCTACCGCGCCCAGAACAGCCTCGTCCGCAGGATGGTTGCGGGGGACGTCAGGATGGGCACCATCGACAGCTACCAGGGCAGGCAGGCCGACATAGTGATCCTGAGCCTCGTGAGGAGCAACGCCAACGGCCTGCTTGGCTTCTTGCGCAACGTGAGGAGGCTGAACGTCGCCATGTCCAGATGCATGAAGAAGCTCGTGGTGATATCGGATTCGGCCACCATAAGGATGAACAGGGCAGACCTTGACGCCCGCGAGGTGCTCATGGACTACATCCGGACGTCCAAGGAGCTCGGAACGTACATCTGCCTCGCCTCGCAAAGGGCCGATGTGGTTGAGAGGGCGAGGCGAAGGGAGCTCGCCTTAAGGCCCGGGTTGAGAATAGGAACAACCAAGCGGCCAGCCCATGAAGCCGGCGCGTGAGCGGTCTGCGCGCCGAGGCGGGCGGATCTGGCCTCGGCGGCCCGACAAAGATTTATACGGGCCGCGTCCCGGCCCAGTCCGAGGCACTCGCATGGCAAGGTACCTTTCACCCCTGGTGATCGGCCCCGACGGGCTGGCCCCGGACCCGATCAGGAGCTTCGTCAGGCGGGCTAATGCCCTGGAGAAGGAGACGGGGCGCAGGATCATCAGGCTGAACATCGGCGAGCCCGACCTCCCACCTACGGCGGTCTTGGAGGCCTACAGGAGGGGCCTCAACTCCCCCGATGCAGTGCAGTCAAGCAACTACCCGCCTGCCGAAGGTTTGCCGGCGCTCAGGGAAGCGATATCGGGGATGGAGGCAAAATGCTTCGGGGTCAATGCGCCCGACTCCCGGGTCTACATCACGCTGGGGGCGTGCGGGGCACTGAAGTTCATCTTCAAGGTTTTGGGAGCGCGGGGAGCCCAGGTGAACGACCTGATAGCCCTGGCACCGGGCTGGGGCGTCATAACCAACTTCGCCTGGGAGTACCAGATCCGAACCAACTTCGCGCAGCTCATAACCCCCGACGGCCGGTTCAAGGAGGACGAAGCCCAGAAGATGGTCGGCGACCGGACCGTCGGGATCTATGTGAACTCGCCGAACAATCCGACGGGCAGCATCCTGTCCAGGCACACCGTGAGATCCATACTGAAGTTTGCCCGGGACAACGACATGTGGGTGGTGACGGATGAGGCCTACCAGCACCTCGTCCATGGCCCGCTTGCGGAGCACGTGTCCTTCGCAAGGTATGCAGAGTTTGCGGATCGCGTCTTCAAGTGCATCTCTTTCTCGAAGATACTAAAACCCAACATAAGGCTAGGTGCGCTCATCATCCCGGACGGGCTTTCCCAGGAGGTCAGGGATTCGTTCTTCACCGCGCTCCGAAACGAGGGGGCGGGAGTGCCGGCCGAGTGCCAGTGCGGAGCACTGGAGGTGCTGCGCACCGACCCCGAACTTTCCTACATGGCGGAGGTCAACTCGCGCTACAGACGGAAGGTTGAGGCTGCAAAGCCGATCCTCAGGGAGTCGGGTTGCTCGTTTGAGTCCTACAACGACCCAAGGGCAAGCTTCTACCTCTTTCCTAGGACGCCGGTTGCGGATTCCCGGGCGCTCACCGAGTCCTTGCTCCAAAACGGCGTCAGCGTCGTTCCGGGGACCAGCTTCTACCTTGACTCCCACATCAGGATCGCCATAGGCACGAACATGTCTTTGCAGGATGTGGAGGAGGGCGTGAGGAGGATCGCCTCTACGCTCTCGAAAGCTCCTTGATCTGCTGCAGGACCTCTGAGGCCGGCGCATCGGTCTTAAGACCTGTGCCCGTGATGTGCGTCGGGGTCGCGTGGAATCCCTGCGCCCGGAGGGCGTCGATGAGCCGAGAGGTTGACGGGGCAGGCACGCCAAGCATCCTCGAGGAGTGATGGGTGTCGTAGAACGAGAAGATGTCGGCCTCTTCTGCGACCTTCTTGACTATCCCGGCTGCCTCATCCCCCATCCCGGGAAACGGCATCAAGCTCGTCATCGAGGTTACGAACCCGTCATTCTTGAGGGGGCCGGTCCAGAGAGGGCCCGAAACTTCCATGGCCGTGCCGCAGCAGAGCTCCCGTGGCGGCAGGAATCCCCGCGCTGGCCGTCTGGACCCGCACTTGAAGCAGTGGAGCGCCCAGCCCATGCTGCCAAGGCTTTCGTCCGCTGCCCTGCGAGAACCCTTGACCTCCAGGTACAGCCTGTAGTAGTGCGCCGTGGCATGCGAGAAGACGGGTCTGATCCCGATCTCGACCGAGCAGGCCCTCCGCACGATGTGGCCCGCCAGTATCCTGAGGCCGATCTCGTGCCTGTACTCGGTCTTGACCGGAATGGCGTCGTACCTGCGCATGCAGGTTCTTGGGTAGGTGCCGCACAACGGCGCGGTGTCCGTCGCGGTCACGCAGAAGAGGGAGCCATGCCTCAGGGACTTCAAGCAGGAGGGAATGAAAAGGACGGGCGAGCCGAAGGGGTCCAGGTCGAGCACGTCGAACGCGTGCTTGTGCTGGGCCAGGAAGGCCAGCGCCTCTTGGTTGGTGATGTAAACGTTCTTTCCGTCGACCGTGCAGGTTACGAGTCCCTTCCTCCGCCTGACCGATCTTGGCCGGAAGTTGAGCTTCATGTTCTTGAACATGAGATCGAACGGGGTTCGCCCGACGTCGTTCATGTGAAGCTCTCCTACGCCATCCAACCCGAGGAAGCGCAGGCCTCTCACCCCGGTCGCCGAGAGGAGATCGCACACGGAGATCAGCCGCCGCTGCGTGCGAGCATAGGCGGCGACGCATAGGACGGCTATGTCCCTGTTGGGAACCATCCGCGGGTTGTAGAAGGCCGCCATCTCGGATGAGACTTTTCCGCCGGGCTGAAGGGGCGCAAGGATTTGAAGCCCACCCTCTTCCTGAACCTCTAACTCGGACTCCACTGGCGCGCCCCGCCGAAGCGCTATCTCTGGAGACTTTTCAGCAACTCGATGGGGATGGGAACCACGATCGTGTTCGCCTTCTCGGCGGCCGCCTCGGTGAGAGTTCCGAGCAGCCTAAGCTGGAGGGATCCCGGGCTCTTCTGCAGCGTCTTTGCGGCCTCCGCGAGCTGCATGGCGGCCTGCATCTCACCCTGGGCGGAGATTATCCTGCCCCTCCGGTCCCTCTCTGCCTCCGCCTGCTTGGCCATTGCCCTCTTCATGCCCTCGGGCACCTCGACCTGCTTCAGCTCGACGGCGCTCACCTTGATTCCCCACGGGTCAGTGGCCTCGTCGATGATCGTCTGCAGCTGCTTGTTCAGCTTCTCGCGCTCCGAGAGAAGCTCGTCCAAGCTGGCTTGCCCTACCACCACCCTCAGGGTCGTCTGAGAATACAGGGAGGTCGCAGCCACGTAGTTCGTGACCTGCACGATTGCCTTCTCCGGGTCCATTATTCGGAAGTAGACCACGGCATCGACCTTGACCGGCACGTTGTCCCTGGTTATTACCTCTTGGGCCGGCACGTCCAACACGGTCGTCCTGAGGTCAAGTTTGACCATGTTCTCGAAGATGGGGATTATGAAGAAAAGCCCCGGCCCCCTCGCGCCGACGAGCCTGCCCAACCTGAAGATCACGCCCCTCTCGTATTCCTTGACGATCCTGATCGCTGAGGCGAGTATTATCAGCGCGAGGAAAACGAGCGGCCCGATGATCCACGCCAAGTCTTCCGCAGCCACCTAGTCCACCGGGCACTGTAGACCTAAAATCCAATATAAATCTTTGGCAGGGCTCCTCCTTGCAAAATTCGGCGCAGGCTCGCCGAGATCTAGGCTCCGCCCGTCCGAATTCGATCCTGGGGAAAGAGCTTTTCAACCCGAGCGCTCCAGGCCGCGTGAGGTCGGACGCTTGGGAAGGGTGTGTCCCCGGGAGAACTTCATGTTGGCCGTGGAGCGGGAGGCCCCCTTCTGGCTGCCGTGTCCGCTTTTCGATGGGTCGGTGGCGACGATCGGCCACGGGCTGAGGGAACGGGTGGATTCGGGAGAGGATGACTGGGGCGTCCGGTGGGAGGCCAAGGAACCGAGATCAGGAAGCTTCCCGGTCATTCACCCCATCACTTCGCCGGAGCTAGTGGAGGACTATCCTTTCCCTTCGCCGGACGACCCGCGCCTGGCAAGGGCTGCCCGGGATTCGGCGTCAAAGGCCGATCGGGATAGGGCCGTGCTGTTTGGGGACAATGGGTGGGGGCTTTTCGAGAGGTCGTGGCTGCTGCTTGGGATGCGGAGGTTCTTTCACTGGGCGTTGAGGTACCCGGATGCGCTTTCGGCGTTGCTCGACCGGATAACCGAGGTCAAGGTTCGGCTTTCCGAGGTCTTGATCACCGAAGGCGGGGCAGAGGTGCTGGGGTACGGGGACGACTGGGGGATGGAGACGGGACTCCTTTTCTCCAGAAGTCTGTGGGAGAGGTTCATAAGGCCGCGCCAAGAGAGGCTCTACAGGGTCGCAAGGGATTACGGCGTTCTGGTCTTCCAGCACAGCGACGGCATGGTCCAGGACTTAGTTCCCGATCTTCTGGACATAGGGGTTGACATCATGAACCTTCAGAGGGAGTGCAACGACTGGCCGGGCTTGATGAAGAGGCATGGCAAGAGGGTCGTGCTCTGGGGCGGCGTCAGCGCAAGGACGCTGGACCTGGGAAGCGCGGCCCAGATAAGGGCCGAGGTTGAGGAATGCTGCGTTCTCGGAAGGGAGGGCGGAGTCGTTTTGGCTCCGGGGCATTCCCTCAAATTTGAGAGGAGGAAGTTGGGCGTTATGCGCAGGGCGTGGGCCGAGAAGGGTGTGTACCGTTGAGGGCGGGATGCGGAAGAGGTTGGGAGGCCGGGCAGATGATCTACGTCTCCCTAGATGGAAACGACGCGTGGTCTGGTAGGCGGCCGAGCCCGAACGGGGCCGGGAAGGACGGGCGGATCTGGCGATGCTGTTGCGTCGGCGGACGGGCCTAGCCTTGCGGCCCGGCCCTCCTGACGATGAGCGTGAGTCCCTTTCTTCCCACTATCTCGACATCCGTGTTCGTCTCAATCCTGCCTTCGGCCGAAGACGCGCTCCAGATCTCACCGCGCACCCTCACCTGCCCGGTGGGGTCAAGCACGCTCACCGTGGTCGCGGTCATGCCGATGAGCTCCTGGCCGCCGGTTACGGCGGGCTTCTTTCGCGCCTTGATCACGTATCGCATCGAGACGGCAAAGAATGCCACGAATCCAGCGACGAGGGTTAGGGCGGTGATGGTGAACGTCCTGTACCACTCCCTCGGCATGTAGAACGCCGGTTCAACCCCCCATTTCGGGGGAACGAAGAGTATCCCGAACACGAAGCTCACGATGGCCGCGGCGGTGAAGAGGCCGAAACTCGGGGTGGCCGCCTCGGCTGCGAGGAAGATCGCGCCGAGAACCAGAAGCAGGATTCCGACGATGTTTGCCCCCACGATCCCGAGTCCGAAGAGGGCGAGCACGATGCATATTGCGCCGATCGTCTCGGGGACGTATGTTCCCGGCGAGGCGAACCCGAAGATCAGGCCGTACAAGCCGATCATGAGCAGCACGTAGGCCAATGTCGGGTTGCTGAAGAAGTTGGTGAACCTCTCCGAAGCGCTCAGCTCGACGTACTTCACCCTGGCGTCGGAGAGCGTTACCGCCGGCTTGCTTCCGTCGGCCAGGGTCCCGTGGATCTGGAACTCCTCCACCTGGGAAAGCAGGTCTTCGATGTCCGCGGCGATGAAGTCGATCACGCCGGCGCTCAAAGCCTCGCTTGGCGTGAGAACTAGGTTCTTCGTCACGAATTCGACGCAGGGCTCGGGCGGCCTGCCAACAAGGTTGGCGGTTGACTCCATCTTGCCGATGATGTAGGACTTAGTCTTATTGGGCGCGGGCTGGATCACGCCGGTCTGCGGATCGTAACCGCTGATCGGCTCGGCCGCGCCTATGGCGGTGGCAGGGGCCATTGCCGCGATGTGGGATGCCACCGTGATGAAGGCCCCCGCCGATGCGGCGTTTGCGCCCTTCGGGGCGACGTACACGACGACCGGGACCTTGGAGGCGAAGATCCTCTTCATGATCTCGAACATGGAGTCCACCCTTCCACCCGGCGTGTCCAGCATGATCACTGCAGCCGCTGCGCCGTCCTCCTCCGACAGAGAGATGATCCTGTCGAACTGGCTCACGGTGGGGGGGCCGATGAAGTCGGCCTTGAGCTTCATCACGTACACGAACTTCTCGCAGAATGCGGGGCCGGCCGACACAAGAAGCGTGACCAAGATGGCCCCGGCAAGGATGCAGGTGGATCGCATTGATGCTCCCCGTGACGTATGCTCCTTGAAGTCTGCGGCTTAAAATCCTTTGTTTGGGCGTTGGGGTCTAGCCTAGGCGGAAGCCGCGCGAGGTGAGGGGCAAGGCGCGAGCCATGGCGGCTACGCACCTCCTGGACGAGACGATCGCGCGGATCGGCCCGAAACCGTGAAGGAGAACTCGGGCCATGGACGCCATGGTCGCTCCATTGCTGAGCATCCGTAGGAAGCTTTCCTCGTCCGTCACCGAGTTATTGCCGATTATCGGAAGGTCGGTCGAGGACGTCGTTTGCCTGAGGAGGCGGATGTCCGGCCCCGGATGGCCGGGCTTCATGAGGTCCAAATGCAGGGCGAGTGCCCCGGAATCCTCAAGCTGCGAAGGAAGGCCGGGAGGAATGCACATCGCCCGAGCCTTGACCAGCGTGGGCAGGTACCGGGATGATGCCGAGACGGCCCTGGCCAGCACCCCGGGACGAGACAGAAGGCCCTCACCAGCGCCGACCTCAACGAACTCCTGCTGTCTGCAATGTGCGTTCAGCTCAATGACGTCCACCGTCCCTACCAGCCGACGGCAAAGCTTGGCAAGTTCCCTCGGCGCCGCGAACCTCAGGTTCACACAGATCGCCACGCCATCGGCACGCGCGACATCGGCTTCCTTGCGAATGTGCTCTGGAAGCGCCGAAGGTCGGATGGGAAACTCCCTTCTCTTCTTTCCGACGTGAAGTCCGGCTCGGTGGGTGGGTCCGTCCGCGTTGTAGCCGCCGAGCGTCACCATGGCGGCACCGGCCTCCGCCGCAGCCCTGCAGAAGCGGCCATCCGACCATCCCGCCATCGCCGACTGGATCAGGAGGTTCTTGAGAAAGATCGGCAAGGGCCATTCACCCGGAGTCCGGTCAGTAGGGCCATGACCTCCTGAAAAGGTACGCTATCAGCCCCACGAGGCCCAGCATGGCCCCGGCCACGACGATCCCGATCAGCGGTGAAGGCCCCACGGTGAGAACCCGGTAGGCTTCTATCAGGGTGAGCGCCCCCTGGGCCTGGACCTGGAGGTCGCCCATCACGCCGCCGCCGATCTGATCCGTGAAGGATCCCGCGCTCCTGTCATAGCCGCGGCTGAGTATCGAGTCAAGCAGGGATTTGCCTTGGTTGAGGTATTTCTCCTCTAGGGTGACCTGATAGGCGTACAGGTAAGCGCGCACCATGAGAAGGTGGTCGATGGTCCTGTGGCGCCGCTCGACGATCTCCCCATCCAGCGAGATTGCCTCCCAGAACGTCCTGGACACCTTGTCGCCCATCCTGCTCACCATGTAGAACATTACATCGATGGCCCTCTGCAGGTAGTCCTTCCTGTTGGTCTCATCGTACGCAGAAAGGTAAGCCAGAGCAGCGGTCGCATGGTCCCTGCAATATCTTGTGTCATCATCGAGGCTGTGGGAGTACCCGTAGTTGTTCCTGTCCCAGAACACCTCCGAGCCGGCGAGGATGCGCTTCCCGGCTTCCAGCAAGGTCTGGTTGTGATCCACGGCGTAGGCCTTGAAGAAGGATATGGCGGGCTCGAAGTAGTCCATACAGGTGTCCGCCGGCGAACACGTCATGTTCTCGGCGTCCCACCAGGAGTTGACCTTGTTGGAGGCGGGCCCCTCGGTCAGCCTGTTCAGGATGAAGTCTGCGAGGGCCCTGTACCTCGTCCTGTACTCCTCCTTGGCCGTGCTCCTGTAGGCCTCTATGTAGGCCCGCATCACTATGGCCTGCTCCTGTATGTGGAAGCGGGGAGGCCCCTCGATGACCCTGCAGTAGCCCCCGTACGGGGAGTCGTAGAACGAGAGGTAGTGCATGATCGCCTCCCCCCGCTCTAGGCTCTTGCGCTCGCCCGTCGCATTATGAAGCACGAAATGGGCGGACGCGATGAGGCCCTGCTCGTGGGAAAGCTTGACCGGCCTACCGTAGGGATTGGAGTAGAACCCCTCATACTGGCCGTCCCAGAATTCCCTGTCGATGAAGGACAGCACGGCTCGGGCATCGCGGGCGTACTCAGCCTTCTTCTCCCTCGCCAGTCCCGACTGGGATAACAGAAGCAGAACAGCCAGGACAAGCTGCCCCCACATTTTCTGCCTCCGTCCCGCGTGATGGCTTTTCCGATAAATATCGCTCGGTGGCCAGCGACGCAACCGCGGAACCGGGGGAAGAGATTTATCGTCGGGATGTTGAGGGGCGGATATGTCGCTTGAGCTGATGAACTTGGGATTGGGTTCCCTGCCCCTCCTGTCGAGCGAGGAGACCAGGTCCATATCTGCCGAGAACCCTACTGGCGAACCCGGGAAGGGCGCTATGGCGGTGCCCGAGGGGGGACCGGCCTCGGAGTTGGGGCGAGGCTGGAAGGTCAGGCCGTGCATCACCCTTCCGAAGGGAACGGTCACGACACTGGCCGAGATCAAGGGTCCCGGGAGGATCCAGCACATATGGATCACGGTCGATCCGAAGGCCTACAGAGATTGCATACTCAGGTTCCACTGGGACGGGGAGGTTGCGCCGTCGGTGGAGGTGCCGCTGGGCGATTTCTTCGCATGCGGCCATGCGCTGCGTTACAAGGTCGACAGCCTTCCCATCGCCGTCAACCCATCGGGCGGGTTCAACTCCTACTGGCAGATGCCCTTCAGGAAGACGGCTAAGATAACGGTCGAGAACCAGAGGTGGGAGGACATCGGAGGCTTCTTCTACCAGATAACGTATGCCCTGGGCGATGTCCCGTCGGACGCGGCGTACTTCCACGCGCAGTGGAGGAGGTCCTTGACGTCCCGCGCTTTGCCGCTGCACACCATTCTTGACGGCGTCCGGGGCCGGGGCCACTACGTTGGCACCTTCCTGGCCTGGACCCAGCTCTCAAACGGCTGGTGGGGGGAGGGCGAGATGAAGTTCTACATAGATGAGGACGAGGAGAACCCAACCATCTGCGGGACGGGGACGGAGGACTATTTCGGCGGCGCCTGGGGCTTCGGCGACACCTACTCGACGGCCTTCCTTGGGTATCCTCTGTGGCGCAAGGAGCCGGGAGAGGTGCCCAAGCATGCCCTGTACAGGTGGCACATCATGGACCCCATACGCTTCCAGAAGAGGCTCAAGGTCACCATACAGGCCTTGGGCTGGTGGCCCAACCACAAGTTCCAACCGCTGACCGACGACATAGCATCGGTGGGCTACTGGTACCAGGCCGAGCCCCATGCCGCCTTCCCGCAGATGCCAAGCATCTCTGAGCGCTGGCCTCGTTGAGGTTGGACTGAGGCTTGAGGTTGATGGGTAGATCGCTTCCACTGGGCTGTCTGTGTCTGGCGTTAGCCATCTCCGCTGCGCTGCGCGCAGGAACCTACAACGAGATCAGCGTTGATCAGGCCTACGCGATCCTGAGTGCCGATGGGAGCGTCTTTCTCCTGGATGTGAGGAGCCAGGATGAGTACGAGGAGGGCCACATCCCTGGTGCCTATCTTATCCCCCACACGGAGATAGCCCAGCGCAAGGCGGAGCTACCTGCGGATCTGTCCGCGCCGGTCGTCGTCTACTGTTTGGCCGGCTATCGGTCGGCGCAGGCAAGCAGCGTCCTTTCCGATCTCGGATACTCAAACGTGAGCAACGTGGCGGGCGGTTTTTCCGAATGGAAGGCGAAGGGTTATCCCTATGTCGTTGGCGCGGACAGGGGCTCTTTCGCGGTGCCGGATTCCTTTTCGCCCCTCTCGGCCGTCGTGCTCTGGGTCGGTCTTGCTTTGGCGTTGAGGGTCCCTGAGAGCGGCGCAGCCATCTCGACGGCTCGGCGTCCCTGATCCGATCAAGCTCCACGACGCCCTCCTGAGGCTGAGGGGCGACCAAAACAATCTTAACCCAGCCCACCTGCGGCCAAGCGGGACCGTCGATGGGAAGATTTGGGCTAGCTGTCTGGTCGCATCATATCAGGGACTTTGGCGGAAGGGAGGATGTGGAGAAACATGCCGAGAGGCTGGCGGATGCGGGCTACGACATACTGATCCCGTGCGTGAAGAACCCGCCAGGGGCTGTGGACTTCTTCACTGACCTGGCGGATGTCAACCCCGCCTATCCCAGCTGGGATCCCCTGAAGGTCCTGATCGAGTCCTGCCAAGCGAGGGGAGTGAAGGTCCATCCTTGGTTCTGCGTCTTCACGGAGGGCGAGCAATCAAGGCTCCTGAGGGAACGCCCGGAGCTGAGGGCAAGGATAGAGGGCGACCTGCGATGGGCATGCGCTTGCCGCGAGGAGGTGCAAGAAAACGTGTTCAACCTGTACAGGGACCTTGCACTGCGGTACCGGCCGGATGGGCTCCACCTGGACTATATCAGAACCGGAGGCCTGTGCCGGTGCGGGTTCTGCAAGGAGCAGATGAGGGCCAAGGGCGTCGACATCGAGACCGTGGAGTTCAGGGATCCCGCGTCCGAGCTGTGGACCGAGTGGCGCGCGTCGAAGATCACCGGTTTTGTCAAGCGCCTTCACGAGTTCACCTCGGCGCGTCGCATGGAGCTTTCTGCTGCCGTCTTCGCCGCCTACCCGGATTCGATAAGGGGCCAGGCTCAGGACTGGGTACAGTGGGCCGAGCTGGGGATAGTGGACTATATCTTCCCCATGAACTACACGAACTCCCTCCGCGTTGCCGCCGCGCGCACGACCTCGCACATCGCCCTGGTCAAAGGGAGGGCGCCTGTGTGGGAGGGGCTCGGCAAGAGCAGCAGCGCATCGCAGCTCAGCACCGAGGCCCTGCAGATGCAGGTCAGGGAGGTGGTTCGGGCAGGGGCGAAGGGCGTCGTCCTCTTCCACTACGGGGCGATCACCCCCCAAGATGACGAGGCGATAAAGGCCCTGAGAAGGTGGGGCCGGACCGGACGAAAGGCGGAGGCGTAGGGCTTGAGAGGGGGGAAGCGTGATCTGCAAGCCCCACAAAATATCGGTGCTGTCCTGTCATTGGCTATCTTTCTGTCCTGCCTGTGACCGTGCTGGTTGTGTGGTCTTCCACCGGGTGGTAGATGGTTTTCCACGCGGACTTATACAGATTTCTGTTGGTGTATCTGACCAGAAGCAGGGTTAGAAGGTTGTTCAATCCTTTCTCGGACCAGTGGGCCCACCTGTTCTTCACCCTCTTGGCAACCTCGCCCATCAGCCTCTCCATCAGGTTGACCGTGTAAGGTATCCTGACATGCTCCAGGGCCAGCCTGGCGAACACGACCATCTCCTGGACAGACCTTGACACAAACCCGGCTGCAGAGGCACACCCCTCCGCTTTAAGCCTTGCCGCATAGATGTCCAGAGCCTTCAAGGCCTGCGTGATCCTGCGCCTCAACCAGGCTGGGTTGGGTGATAGGAGGTGTCTCTTCACAGACCTGACCAGGCGAAAGAGGATGCCTGCCAGATCCCTGACCAGTGAAAGCCTCACCTTGGTAGGTATGTGCTGGCTCTGTTTCCAGAGCTTGAAGTTGACAGCCCGGGCAACATGAAGCAGACAGAGCTGGTAGGCAGCTGTACAGCCGTGAAAGCTGGTGCGGATCTCCGGCTCAGCATCACCCACCATGACACACCTCTCCGCGGGCAGGCCCATCCTGGCCAGGTTGTGTGAGATCTCTTTCCAGGGCTTGTTCACAGAGCTTGAAAGAAGGATCTTGTCCCCATCCTTTCCTTGGGCGATGACCACTCTGGCATCGTTCTTCCTCCCCCTGGCCGTGCTGCTGTGGGTCTTGGTTCCATCAGCCTGAAGCAGAGCGAGCCTGTCACCCTTCTTCAGCCTCCTTACCTGGCCTTGGACGTACTCCTTGTTCACCTGGGCCATGGCTGGTCCGGCTTCCTGTACGAACCTGTGGATGCTGGACCGGGCGGGAGAGATGCCTGTTGCCTGCAGGTGGGTTTCGGAGGCGTCTCGGTAGGACACCTTCACGGCTAGGTCGGCACAGCTCTGCCTGACGTCCGGGCAGTACCTCTGATTGGTCTTCAGGCCGAGCAGTCCTAGAAGCGGGGCGTACCAACCCCCGGTATCCTTGTCACGGACCCTGCACAGCCTTATCCTGACGGGTCCCAGCTCCGTTATGATCCACCTCTTCCTGGAGCCCCTGGAACCTTTCCGGCTGTGCCTGGATGTGTTGTTCCTCTTGTACCTGGGTCCGCACAGCCTGGTTAGGCAGTCCTCTTGTATCTTTTCCAGTGTACGTATTTAGCTGGCCTAAGGCCTCCGATGGGATGCGGAGACCTAGGTGCTAGTCTGGCGCTCTGACCTTGGGTCTGGACCTCGGTCTGGACTTCGGTTTCGACCTGGACTCGAACGCGGATTTGAACCCGGACTTGAACCCGGACTTGGACCGGGACTTGGACTGAACCTGGACTCGCTGGTTGCATAGTCGCTTCGTTGAAACCCGCCTCCGCCCGCCCCAGCCTCCCATCCACATCCAGAACGAGAGCTTCATGTGTAGCTACATTATAGCTACACACATGCCCGCGAAGAAGATCGCTGAACGCCCCATCAGGATAGAGATGCTAGGCTACGAGGTAGTCGAAAAAGTGGCCATGACGAGCGGGAACTCCAGCAGGATATACCTCCCCGTAGACTGGAAGGGAAAGCGCGTCAGAGCTGTCAGAGTTGACTCCTGAGTGATTCCTGAGACCCTCAACACACCGTACGCAGTCTATCCATATCCGCCCTTCGAATCTCGATCCGGATTTGAAGCAAACACAAAACACACCGTCAACGCGATCGACCTGATCGATCTGATCGACCGGACCGACCAGATCGACCGAGCTGGCATGATCCCTGGCTTGTGCCGGAGCCAGAACTGTCCGATCTGGCACCAGAACCAGAGCTTGCAGGAGAAGAACACAAAGCTGGAACAAATGATCGCCCAGCTTGAAGCACAGAACAAGATCCTCGCACACCGCCTGGCCCACCACGAAAACATCCGCAAGCCCAAGCTGCTGAAGAGGCTTCGCAGAAGAAGCCAGATGACCACAACCAGGTTCCCGGGCAGACCCAAAGGATACCCCGGGACAACCCGCCCCAGACCAGAACCCCAGACCATCGTCAAGGCCGACACACTGACAGAATGCCCCCAGTGCGGGACAGGCCTCGACCAACCCTTCCTAACCAGGCACAGAATCGTAGAAGAACTGCCCGAGACAGAGCCTGTGAAGGTTGTGGATTATCATGAGGATCACTACCTCTGTACAGGGTGCAGCTGCAGGATCGTTTCAAGACATCCGGACTGTCC
>CAZJVP010000087.1:0-31405 GCA_964549615.1 uncultured Thermococci archaeon
CAGACCGTCTGCGCGGCCATCTTCCCCCCTCTAAAGGTTCTGGACTGGAAAACGTCGCTCGTATTTATCGTCCATTTCACCGAAAGTTGGCTGGCTAGGCCGGCCTGAACGATTCGTACACATGCCGCGATCGCGAGACACCACAAGGCCGTCACCAAGATGGCTTGCCTTCTCTTTCCTACGCGTTTCGTGCTTCCCAAAGGACGATTGGCACGCTGCATCCCCGAATTCTCCCAAAAGCCCGTCTGCCTTATCAGCCAAGCATAGTTTTCCGCGCTCTTAGCCTTTTCTCAGCGTTTATCTGCCGG
The DNA here is from genome assembly GCA_964549615.1 of uncultured Thermococci archaeon. Taxonomy (GTDB): domain Archaea; phylum CAYQAE01; class CAYQAE01; order CAYVLA01; family CAYVLA01; genus CAYVLA01. The sequence continues at coordinate 309 of CAZJVP010000087.1, forward strand.
CCCCGACCGAGCTGGCCCCACGGAGGGGAACCAAGCATCCACCCAGCAACCGTCTAGAGAGCCGACGGCTTGAAAAGCTACTGCAACGCTCGCTCGGGAGTAAACGCGCTAAGGCTGCTCTAGGAATTTGGTGACGCTACAATCGGTTCGTGCTACGCACCCAGACCAACGGGACCCCCAATGGATGTGTCTCCGCCTATACGCAGATACAGTGCGGACAGCACATGGGATATTTCAGGGTCCATGATCGATAACTATACCATCCAGTCATGCCTGTTGCACGAGGACTATGATCACTCACACCGCCATCCACACAGTCCTGGTCAAGCACGGCTATGCGACCACGAGCTGGAGGCAGGGGCAGGGGGAGGCAGGAGACTTATTTTGCCAAGAGGGAGATGAGTCGGGGTTGTGCAAGAAGGATGCCTTAGCGCATATGGCTGATGAAGCTGGACCGATGGGGAGGGTCGGCGCCATTGGACGCGGCAGGCGCCGTCGTAGAGCCTTCGCCGTCCTCGGACTTTGCCTCGTTTGCTTGCTGAGCGTGGGCGGGTTTGCCCGCCGAACCTCGCTTGGCCTCCAGGGCATAGGGGGAATGCCTGATCCTGCCGAGGGCGCGGCCATGCAGAGCCGCGCTGCAAACATGACCGTGAGCAGGACATGTCCGTGGGATAGCCGGCTCTCCATCGACATCTCAATCCCCTGGGCGCCCTCCACCTTCCTCTACGCCTCCGCCACCTTTCCCATCGACTGGTTCCGCTTCTTTCCCGCGGTTGACACGATCTTTCTGTACTACGAGATCGACGTTCACAAGGACGTATGTGAGAAGGTCGACCTACTACACGGAGAGAATAAGACCGTGTTTGCGGTGCTCGACCCCTTGCTGCCCAACAACCGGACCCTCCTTGACCTTTTCTACGATCCGGAGGCTCTTAGCGCTTTCACCATGGAACTCGCCGCCACGGTGTCCAACCTCACGCATCTGGGCGTCGACGGCTTTGTGCTTGGGGATGAGTGGCCGAGAGGATGCTCCCAGGACGTCGGGGTTCGGACGCTGGCAGCCCACAACGAGACATACTTCGCGGAGACGGGAAGATGGATGAAGCCCGGCGGAGGCGACAGGGTGGAGAGGGCCCAACCCGCGGCGTGGCTCTACCGGAGGTCGATCCAAGCTTGGAACAGCATCGCTCGGGATCTTCGCAACTCCTTCCCAGGGGTACGGCTGGGGACGAATGTGGACCTATTCTGGAGACCTGACTATGGCAGCGACGATCCCTTCATGTGGAAGGCTGATCACTGGCTGCCGGACCTTAACGTGGGGGCATATGATTTCATCGTTTCCCATTACTACACCGCCATGCCCCTACTTTCGACGGCCGACGACGTGGACCAATCAAGCCTCAAGATCCTGGACTCCTCCTTGGACAGGATGCTGGCGGCCACCGAGCGGCAGGAAAAGGCGCTATACCTGATGTTGGCGGCCCACTACAGGGAACCCTGGCTCATCACCCCTGCGCAGATGCTGGCCGAGTGGAATCTTGTATCTCGAAAAAACATCTCGGCTATAGGGTGGTTTGCCTTCGATTCGTGGGAGACGGGCCGGACCGCCCGATGGAGGGAAGCCAACTACGTGGGAGGCCAGGCCCCCTTCAAAGTTGAGAGACCACTTCTAATCCGTGCCCTGAGCAGCGCGAGGGAGGAGGCCATCCTGGAGGATCATCTGCGTGGGCTCACAGCTTCATGCGAGCCATCCATAATTTCCGAAAGACCCGGCCACAGCCTCGAAGAGGAAAAGTTCGTCTCAGCCAGTTTTTCCCCGACCGCCAGGTTTCTCCTGCTGGTCTCGAAAACCAGGATCCAGGTTCGAAACGCGTCGGAGCCATCCACGATTCTCCTAGAAATCCGGGCACGCGGAGGCCTATTCGCATCGGCCGATTGGTCGCCCGATGAGACGCACCTAGTCTACACAACCACGGACGGCGAGCTTGTGATCCTCGCCACAGGACTCCCGAACGAGGATGGCCCGCCTGGGCACAAGGCATCCGGTGAACCAGCCGGGGAGGAGAGGCACCGCTTGGCCTTGGCGCGCCTCGGCCGGGTCGCCTGGTGTCCCATGGGGGGGACGATAGCCTGCGAGGCGGGCGGAGGCATACTGTTGATGAACGTGTCTAACGAGCATCTGGACCCGAAAACCAGTCGCTGGGTTATCGCCCCGGGGGATCAAGCTACCTATCTCTGCGGATGGTCGCATGATGGAACGTACCTTGCAACCAGAGAAAACGATCGTCTGGACATCTGGAACGTAAAAGACCTGACCTTAGCCGCGGCGATGGACAGGGCGGGGGTGGGTGGACCAGGGCATGCCGGTGTATTCTGGTCGCCCAAGGGCGATCTGCTTGCAGTGCTGATACGCAGCGTGGACCGCGAGGAGCTCGCTGTCCTAGATGTTGAAAGGAACATCACAAGGATATGGGGCCTCCGCATGGGTAGATCACAGGTCGTCAACGGGACGCTGATCCTCAGCTCGATGCCGCCTGGGACGAATATGGCGGAGGCATGGCGCTTGGCAGCAAATGTACGCACGGCGTGGATATATATTGAGCCAACAATCAATGGAACATGGACGGTTGGCCAGCCAGCCGATGGGGGGTGGATGTGGGAGTTCCGGGGGACTTTGGCAAGGGTCGCATGCGTTGCCTGGAACGCTCGCGGGGACGAAATTTCAGTGTGCACCGAGGATGGCTGCCTATTTCAAATCAGCCCTTTGGACGAAACAGGTCCGCCGCCGTCCATCACACTCCTCCCTCTGACGGATGGAGGAGCCACCAGGCCGGCTGGCTGGCTTCCCGCCATTGCCTGTGATGCATTCCAACCGCTTGCCGCAGCGCCGCCAGTAGTGTCCCTCTCTTTCTCGCCCGCAGAAATTGCAGGCAGGTTTAGGTGGGTCGCCTGCCGTACCGATAAGGTCTTCGTAGGACCCATGGGGAGGCCCTTTCAGCCGATCCTTGGAGCGGGGGCAATATCCATCCTCGAGGTCGCGCCTCCAGGCCCGGCCCGGGCGCTTGACTGGTCTGATCATCACGGCTTGCTGGCGGCGAGCTTTGGAGAGCCCGAAAACAGCATAAGGTTATGGAAGGTCGAGCCCGACGGATCGAGCACCTTTCTGTTCTCGCTGTGGGATGAGGAGGGGCCGAGAGAAATAGCATTCTCGCCCGCTGGCGATGGCCTCGCATTCCTGACCGACGCAGGGAGGCTGAAGCTTTGGAACCTCGCCAACGGCCAGGTGTCCATCTTGTATGACCTTCCGCCAGCGCTGGAGATGGAGGTGAGGTCGATAAGCTACTCTCCCGATGGGAAGTGGCTGGCCTTCACATCCAACTGCGCCGAGGTGGCAGTATTGAACTTGCTCACCCTCGACGCCGCACCGGTTGCCCAAGAGGCCCCATTCTACGCAGCGTGGGCACCGGATGGAACCATCTTGGCCATAGCGTCAAGCGAAGGCATATCCCTCTGGAGTATAGACGACTCGGGCACTCTGCGGCTGTTGGAGCACCCCACATGCGGGCCTGCAAGGTGCCTCGCGTGGTCACCGGATGGAAGATACCTCCTGGTCGGTCTTGAGACGAGCAGGGAAGGCCTCACGGACATCCAGCTTTTCCACTGGAGCGGTGAGGACCTCCTTCTTCTCGCAACGAAAACGATCGCCTTTGACTGGGAGCCCGACCAATGTCAGCGCCTGTTCGCCTGGTCGCCGGACTCGCTCACCGCGGCAGTTGCTTTCGGCCTTGAGGAGTACAATGATCCTTGGAGAGAGGAGTGGGTCAAATCAACAGCACCATCAGGATTGATTTGCCTGAGATCGGTCAAGTTTTACTTCGACAAGCTTCGGCCCGGCGTCATCCTGTGGGACGCATCGGCCGAGCCGTCCAACCTCTCCTCCTTCCCAACGCTTAGCGATGCCATCATCTCCGTTGTGTGGTTGGGGGAGGGCGGGTTCCTGGCGTCCGCATCAGGCAATGGGCAGGTCCTGCTATGGGACGTGGGGTCGTTCTTGCCGGTGGACGAGACGGGGCCGTTGAGTCAGATCGCTCTCATCGCGTCAGCATGGCTGATCCTGTCTGCACGAAGGCCGCGCCGCCGACCAGGGGCGGGAGCCGTATCTGCAGGTCCAGGCCGCCTCGAGTGTGCGCATTCTGTGTTACGCCGGCGTTGCGTCCACCCGCTCCGGGGAGGACGATCGTCGTGCGGTTCAGTATCCGGAGGGAGTGGGGCGCTACCCGCCGGTCGCTGACCGGTGTAGTGCAACGGGCTCAGCATCCCGAGGTCGGTGCGGCCTCCGCCGTCAGCGCAGTTCTCCAGTATGAGGCGGGAAGCGCTTTCTGAGACGATTGTACATGCCCTAGACGGATTCGTAGTATTGCCACAGCTTGGACATTCCGGATTAGCGCGATCGATGCCCCCGGTCCCGGTCTTCTTGCCGCAGCGCTCTAATGGCCACTCGGGATGCTCCTTGGCTATGCCTCCGAGCCGATCCGGTCCGCGTCGACCCAAAGCCCGCAGAGAAGCCCTTTCTTCCTCCCGTAACGGAAAACTGGCTCAAGCCCGGCGGGCAGGTGGTCGCCGCACTCCAGTCCCCGACCGTGGCAGTTAGACCCCCTATTGCCGAACCACCCAGCATCCACGACGTAGATGTCTGCCCCGATCTCAAACATGAGGCTCTCCTCGCTCATCTCGTGCTCGTGGTAGGACCGGTGATCGTAGGTCACGAGCCCGCTCCTTCCTCAGGATGCGCCGGCAGCACGCCTCGGCGCAGATGCCTGTGCCACGCCTGCACGCACCGTCCAAGTCGGAATGGAACGTGCCCAGGTGAACCTTCGGGCTCGCGACCGTCTCGCCGAGTCCGAGAACCCTCATGAGTAGGGCTGGTAGGTCCAATGCGAAAGCCCAGGAAAGCATCCCTCGAGTTGCCGTACTGCTCGCGAGTGAACTCCATGGCCCATTTCCCGACGCTCAAGCCCCCGATGACCGATCCATCGATGCCCCGGTCGAATGCATCTTGGGAGTCGCCGCAAAGGTCTTCCTTCCCATCCTGTAGAACACCTCACGAACTGGATGGGCTTGGGTCTACCCGCAGGCATTTTGCCACGAACCGGGGCAGCGGATATTCGACACCGATGTTGCCGAACGTAAGATCCTCGCCTGCTCCCGTCACGCATGAGTGGACTTCGCGTAAGAAACAGGCCTTTGCGTCCCCGGGATCGGCGCTTCGACGTAGCGGCATCTCCTGCGAGCTTGCGCACCCGAAAGGAGCTTAATATAGTAGGTGTGTCCGACGGGTCCGGCAGACCAAGCCAAAGGCTCAGAGAGGTGCAACTATGGCAACCAGACTCCTTTCGCTCGATGGGGAATGGCAACTGGCCGTCGACCCCAACAACGTGGGAATTGAGAGGAAATGGTGGAAAAGGCCGGAGCAGGGGCAGCGACCCGCCCGCGTCCCTGGAATCATCCAGGAGGCTTTCCCCGCATACCACGGAGTCGCCTGGTACCGGCGGACATTCAGATGCCCCCGACATCCAGACGAACAAGGACGGTTCCTCTTGCGATTCTGGGCAGTCGACTACCTCTGCGATGTGTGGCTAAACGGCGTGCACGTTGGAGGCCACGAAGGTGGGGAGACGCCCTTCGAGCTGGATGCCACCGATTCGATCAAGCCCGGCGGCATCAACCATCTGGCAGTGCGCGTCCTGAACCCGACAAACCACCCGATCGATGGGATGACGCTTGGGCAGACTCCCCACAGGAACAAGTCCATCCCGCCCCTTCCGGGGAGCTCCTACAACTACGGCGGCATCACGGAATCCGTGGAGCTGCTGCTGGTCCCAGCCGTGCGCGTGGAGGACGTGTTCGTCAGGCCGGACATCAAGACCGGCGGGGTGAGAGTCCAAGTCACTGTGCGCAACTTTACGAAAGCTACCCGAAAGGTCGCCATCCAGATCTGCCTATCTCCGGCTGCTGGGGGAATAACGCTCACATCCACCCAGGTCGAGTGCAGGGCGAAACCTGAGGATACGGTAGCCCTGGCAGAACTTCGGCTTGACAGGCCCCGCCTGTGGCAACTTCACGATCCCTATCTTTACAGCGCGACGGTTCGCCTGTGGCTCGATCCTAAGCGGATCATCGACGAGCGCTCCGTGCGGTTCGGCTTCCGCGACTTCCGGGTCGTGAACGGCTTCTTCCATCTCAACGGGAAGAGGATCTTCCTGAAGAGCGCCCATACCGGCAACCACTGCCCGATTGGGCAGATCGTCTCTCCCGCAGCAGCCCCGGACCTATTGCAACGGGACCTCATCTACGCAAAGGCCTGCGGACTGAACGCAGTCAGGTTCATCGCCGGCGCGGCCCACCCCTGGCAGCTGGACTTGTGCGATGAGATCGGACTGATGGTTTACGAGGAGTCCCTGGCGAGCTGGTGCTTGGAAGACTCGCCCAATATGGCCGAACGGTTCGACCGATCGGTGGCCGAGATGATCCGTCGTGACAGGAACCATCCTTCCGTTGTCATCTGGGGCCTTCTGAACGAAACCCGCGATGGCCCCGTGTTCCGGCATGCCGTCGAGGCCTTGAAGCTGGTCCGGTCCCTGGACGACACCCGCCTAGTCCTGTTGGGTAGCGGACGGTGGGACGGACAGTTCAACATCGGCTCCGTCAGCAATCCAGGAAGCGACCGATGGGAGTGCGTCTGGGGAATGGAGGATCCCAGCTACAGCACGCCCTTCGCTTGGGGATCTGGCGGATACGCGAAGAACGCGGGCGATGCCCATATCTACCCCTCGACGCCCCAGACTCCCGAGGCAAACAACCTGATTAGGACCCTCGGCAAGGACGCGAAGCCGGTCTTCCTCTCGGAATACGGCATCGGGAGTTTGCTTAACGCCATCCGCGAGCTCAGATTCTACGAGCAGGCGAAGGCCAATCCGGAGCTGGAAGACGCGTGCCTGATGCGTTCCATGGCGGAGAGCCTGATCGCCGACTGGAAACGCCTTGGCATGCAGGCGGCCTATCCCTTCCCCGAGGACATGCTGCGCGACAGCCAGAGGCTTCACTGCCGACAGCGGTTGCTCGGCTTTGACCTCATCCGATCGAACCCGAAGATCTGCGGCTTCAATGTGACCGGGATGCTTGACCACGGCATGACGGGCGAGGGGCTTTGGACGTTCTGGAGGGAGTGGAAGCCGGGCATCGCCGATGCGCTTTCCGACGGCTGGGCACCGCTTCGATGGTGCACCTTCGTGGAGCCCATGCACGGCTACTCGGGGCAGGCCTTCAGGATCGAGGTCGTGCTGGCAAACGAGGACGTGCTCCCTGCGGGGAAGTACCCCGTGACGGTCAAGATCTTCGGGCCGGATGGGCCGGCATGGGAGAAGCACGTGCTCGCGCATATACCCACGCTTAGGGTCGGGGAGCTTGCACCGCTGGCCCTCACCATTCTGCTTGAAACGGTCGTCCTCAAAGGACCGCCGGGCAGATACGAGCTGCGCGTTTCGATGGATGCAGGCGGAGCTCCGGCAGGCGGAAGGCTGACGTTCTATCTCTCCGATCCCCGGTCCCTGCCCCGTGTGAAGGCCGCCGTGGGCACCTGGGGTATCGATGAGCGCGTCACAGCGTGGCTTCGATCTCACGGAGTGTCCTGCCAGAGCTTCCCATCCTCCCGCGGCTCCACCCGAGTGATCTTGGTGGGAGATCCGCCTGCCAACGAGAAGACGGCGGATAACTGGCGAACTCTGGCGGGGTGCGTGGCTAGGGGTGCCGTGGCGATCTTCACCTCGCCAAAGGCCTTCCGCAGGGGCGAGGACGGAGTTGGCTGGCTGCCCCTCCCAAAGAAAGGCAGATACTACGAGTTCGGCGATTGGCTCTACCACAAGGAATGCGTGGCGAGGCCCCACCCAATACTCCAGGGATTGCCGGACAGAGGCACCATGGACTGGGACTACTACGGCCCCGTGATCCCGCACGGGTTGTTCGCCGACCAAGAGACCCCCGACGAGGTCGTTGCAGCGGCATTCGCACTTGGATACCCGTGTCCCGGCGGCTATGCGTCCGGCATCCTCGTTGGCGTTTACAGGTTCGGCCAAGGGAGGTTCATAGTGAACACGCTCAATGTCCTAGACAACCTGGATGCGCATCCAACTGCGGACCGAATCCTCTTGAACATGGTCAGCTACGCCAGCCAGAACGCGCTTCCATCCCCGTCCGACCTGCCTCCCGGCTTTGAAAGGCTACTGGCCGACATCGGGTATGAGTAGGCAGACCACGCGAGTCAGGCTGCCGTCCATCCCGACGGTCGGTCTCCCTCGCGCATGAGCCACCTGTCCTGCGTCCTGGCCGCCACAAGCCGGATATCCGAGGACGCAGATAAATACCGATGCAATTCAACTTCAGGACGGGATACCGTGAAGGCAGCAAGGCTCTACGGCCCGGGCGACATCAGGATCCTCGATGTGGAAACGCCCAAGCCTGGCCCGCATGATCTGCTATGCAGGGTGGTGAGGGCCGGCATCTGTGGGACGGACCACTCCATCTTCTCCGGGAGGTTCGTCGGCGTCAGGGATGGCTCGGTCAAGTTCCCCATGACGCCCGGGCACGAATGGTCGGGAGTCGTAGTGAGCGCCGGAGCCTCGGTCACCGGATTCGAGCCGGGCAACAGGGTGGTCGGAGACACTGCGGTCTCGTGCGGAACGTGCTACGAGTGCCTCATGGGCCAGTACTCGCGGTGCCGAAGAGGGCGGGCCGTCGGCACACTGAATGCCTGGGACGGCGCGTGGGCCGAGTACATCCTGATGCCCGCCCGGCACGTCTTTCACGTCCCCGGCGCCGTCAGCTACGACAACGCAGCCATGGCCGAACCCGCCGCAACCGCCCTTCACGCCGTGACGCAGGCCGGGGTCGAACCAGGCGACGCGGTTCTGGTGTTTGGCTCGGGCACAATCGGCATCGCTGCAGCCAAGCTCGCCAAACTGTCGGGCGCCGCGAGGCTTGTGGTGGTCGGCAGAAGGCGGTTCAAACTTCGCGTAGCATTGCGCCTAGGTGCCGACGGAATCATCAACACCACAGAGACATCCCTGAAGGAGGGCCTGATGCATCAGTTCGGCAGCCAGGAGGTCGACAGGGTGATCGAGGCATCAGGATCGGTCGATCTTCTGAGGGCCGCGCTGGACATCGTCCGCACCGGAGGATCAGTAGCAACGGTGGCCTTCTACGACTCAAGAATGGACGGCCTCGACATAGATCGCGTCGTCCTCAGGGGAGTAACAATCAAAGGGGTGTCGGGCAGCCTGGGGATGTACCGACCGATACTGCAGCTAATGGACTGCGGCATGCTAGATCTTGCCCCGCTGATCACGGCAAGGCTGACCCTGGATGATCTTCCCGCCGCCCTCTCCCAAAGCAAGGCGGGCGGCAGAGGGATCAAGTCCATGATCGACATCAGTGAACCATGAGCGGGCGCAAGGCGCGCTCGCGCATCCCTGTGCCCCGGCGAGCAAGCATGACGGAGGAAATGTTTTTGGGGACACATGGACCAAGAACGTCGCCTCACAGGGACGGTGCCGCGCATGAAACAGCAGGATATGTCGCTTGGAAGCGGAACCACCTACGATGAGGACGGAGAGAGATAAAGTGCCCATAGTCCATGTGAACGTGTGGGAGGGATTTGGCCCTAGGAAGGCGAAGGCCGTGATAGGTGGGATAACGAAGATCTTTGCTGATCTCGGCGTTCCCGCGCCAGCGGTCGAGGTGGTGGTCCACGAGATTCCGAAGTCGCACTGGGGAATCGGCGGGGAGCCTGCCTCAGAGAAGTTCAAAGACTGAGTTCGATAGCTAACGCCCCGCCAGGGGCCAGCCAGCATGTGCACAAAGATATTTCTCAAGTTGCCTTCAGTGGCTTGCCATGGACGCGACTAGGCAAGCCCTCCTGATCTCATTCTTGACGCTGCTAGCAACGCTTGCGTCCGCGGACCTGGCTGTCGCACAGAACCGAACCGGCATCGTCAGGGTGCTCTACATCGGGGAACCCTTTGCCATCTGCCAACCGGCTCAAATCATGGCTTCCGAGCCCCTCACCGATCTGACCAAGATCGAGGCATCGTTGTGGATAGGCACGACGGCCGCGGTGATGAGGTCGTTGAGGATGTACATGCCGCGCAGCTACGCCGACGTAGTGGCAAAGTACGATGCGGTGGTGATCAGCGACGCAAACGTGCAGATCTTCGAACACAAACACATCGTCTGGATGGCGGACAGCGTGGAGAAGGACGGGCTGGGGCTCTTCATGCCCGGCGGATATGAGGGACTTGGAGGCTTTCGCGCAAATCCGTCTTGGGGTCCGACCAAGGTCGGGGAGATCCTGCCGGTCATAGTTTATGATCAGGGATTCTATCTTGAACAGCCAATGGCCGTTGACATCCCCTCCCTGAAGATGGACGACCCCTTCATCAGGAGCCTGCCCTGGGACACCCTGGTAAGCCCCTACAACATCTTCGGCCAGGGCGGAGGCATGAACCAGATGACCCAGAAGGATGGGAGCATCCTGCTCGGGAACCTGAAGAGGTTGAAGGATGGTTTCATAATACCGTGGCTCGTCTACTGGGACATAGGCAAGGGGCGATCTTTGGCCATGAGCGCCGACTGGTCTGGCGCCGGGACGGGCCTGTTCGGCTACTGGGATTACTTCGGCGACTTCGTGACAGGACTCATGCTCCATATCGCGCAGAGGAAGATCCCCGACGACTACCAGCTCCTACACAACACGAGGGTCAAGTACGTCGAGTACGCAGAGAAGAAGAGCCTCGTGCTATCGCTCCTCGACTTCATTGACAAGTTCGGCGCCAACCCACGGCCCGTGGAGGCCAAGATCGCCGAGGCGGATGAGTACAGAAAGGCCGCGAGCCGCGACTACATTTCCTACGAGTTCGACCTTGCCCTCGACGGCGTGACCCGAGCCCTAAGGGTCCTTGGCGAATCGACAGACCTCGCCTTCAGGCTCAAGGACAGCGCGTTCTTCTGGGTCTACGTGACCGAATGGTCGGCGGTGTCCGGCACGTTCGTCCTCGCCGGCTCCATCGTGTACTCGCTCATGATCCGAAGGAGGATGTACAAAGGGGTCGTGACGACCAAGCTACGCTAGGGCGCCCAGTTCATGAACTTCGCCAGAACCTTCTCGAGCTTCCCGTCAACGTAGATCCTGATCAAGCTCAGGCACCTTCCGTGCCCCGTCCATCCCCTCAACTCAATCATCACCGAAATGGGCTCGTCGGGCTTGAGGTTCTCGAAACGTATCCTTCCGTTGACGGGGGCCTCCGAGATCGGCCTCTCCCCGGGCATGAACTCCTCACCGCGCTTCAGCGCCCGATACACCGTCTCGTTCCCGCCTCGCGTGATCGTGATCTTCGCCAATTCGTATATGTAGTAGTAGAACTCCATCCTGCCCTTCATGAGCGTCGCATTCGCCTCGGCCGGCAGGAGGATGTACGAGGATGTCGCATCGCCGGCCAACTGCCAGGAGGTGAGGGCGCACATCGCACGGCCCATGTCGTACAGGAGGTACTCTTGGCTGCGTCCATCGATGGACAGTTGGCCCTGCACCTTCTCCGGCTCGAATCCCAGCTGTTCTAGGAGCCTTTCCTGCAATGCCAGATGGGACAGGTTTGCCTCCCAAGCCTCGAAGGACAGAACCTCAGGTAGCCCGCTGGTCTGCGCGGCACTGAAGAAGCTGTATTGGATCGTCAGCTCCTGTATCTTCTTCCTAACGACCAGCCCGAGCGAGAACCTGTGCGTCTCATCGAAGTCCAGTAGCGCGACCAGCTGCGCCGGCGCCACGTTCCTTATGACCGTGACGGGCTCAGCCGCGCGCCGGAGGAACAGAAAACAGAATAGGATGGTTGAAAGCACCAGAGCAATGGCTATCACGCCGACGAGCCGTCTATCCAATCCGCTGCCACTGAGCATAACGGTTCTTAAAGCTTAGCGAGGCCTTGGCCACGTTTCCATGTCAGATCCGGTGCGTGGTAGAGCTATTCTCCCTCGGTCAGGCAATCGGGTTGAGATCTGCCAGATGACTTGTAATCGCCTTCGTCGCGGCTGAAATTCTGGCTCAGCCGGCCCTGGCCAGGCATCCCAGAAGGGACCCGGTATCCGGTGGGATAAGGGTCCTCCACTACGGCGACGCCTTCGCACCAAGCCTCCACCCAGCCTACGTTGCCGACCCGCTGACCGGCCTTGTGGGGCTGACCGGCATGGCCGGAACAGCCCTGAGGTCGACAAGAAGATGAGGGTCTTGATGCCTCGCACCTACAGGGATCTGCTGGACAAGTACCAGTTCACCATCAGCCAGGCCATCGTCGGCAACTTCAGATCCGACCACATCCATTGACTAAGGGATTCGGCGATCGAGAATAGCCTCGGCATCACCATGATGAGCGGCCACCGCACCTTCGGCAGCCGCTTCGGCGAGTAGCCCGGCGGCACCGTGCTGCAGGACGCTCTCCCGGTCTTCTGTCCCACCGAGCGCTACCGGGCGGATGATCCTTGCGATCTGGGGGCCCAAAGCTCAGAGAGGGTGAGGTTCTTCCCGGTGAAACTGGGCATCGCCTGCACAAGGGTTGCGCAACGGATCTCCAACGTCCTGAAATCACCCCTTGCAAGAACTCCGAGGGAAAAACCCATCTTCTCCTTGGTCGTCACCGACCCAAAGGGATAGAGCCTCTCGGGATGAACGTTCTTCAGCACCACCAGCGGACTGCAAACTTCCTCCCGCGCCACGGTTAGGACGACAAGCCCCGAGCTCGTCAGGACGATCAGCATGATCGATGCCAAGCTGGCATCAACGGAGAGTCTCGACGGCATCGACGTTTGCGGCGTAATGACCCGCAAGTTGCTCGGCCGCGTCCTGCCTCCTAACGAAGAGTTCCGTTCACCCGACCCCACTACGGTACCGCATGCGGTGGAGGCTCCAGGTGGGAAGGCTCAGATCTCACCGATGCGGGGTCCTGTCCAACTCCAGAGCGATTATCGTGTCGATCTCGTCCCTTGCCGACTCGGGTACATCCATCGTTTCGCGATCCCCGACGCGGCCCTGCGGGACGGAACCCCCGTGCAACAAGGATGCCGATCTGACCCGGGCGGCTAGGCCCTCCAGCTCCAGCCTGCCTCCCCGCCAATCCGTCAGGTGAAGATAGGCCTTTCGAGCCCTGAAGACGGCGTAACCCCAGGCCGGCGGCGGGATGCCTAGCGGGCGCGTTCCGTAGATGGACTCGCCGTTCAACTCAAGCCATGCCCCGATCTTCCGGAACCGCTCGGCCTGTTCGGGCTGTATCCCGCCGCTCCCCATGGGAGCGAGGTTCAGTAGGTAGTTGCCCCCCAGCCCGACGATCGCGACGAGCTTGCGTATGAGCTGCTCAGCGGACTTGAAGTTCCTGTCGCTCTCCTTGTACTCCCATGAGTCGTTCACGGTGTCGCAAACCTCGAACGGCCAATTGTCGGGCCCTGGCGTCGGCATCGGCCGCGGATCCCCTTCCCCCTCGTCGTTCAGCCAGCCCATCTCGCCTGGGAGAGTTGGAACCGACCTCTCGCACTCATAGAAGTCCCTTCCCATGACGAGGGCCTGAGGCTGCAGCTTTCGGATCATCTCGACGGCTTGGGTGACGTGGTAAGGGTAGTCATGCCCATGCCACGGCCCCGGGTCGAGCCAGAAGCCCGCAATCCGACCGTAGTTCGTGCAGAGCTCACGTATCTGGCCCTGGTAGAAGCGCACGTAACGCGCCCATTCATGGGGATGGCCCGGCTTGAACGCGGGATGGTGGAGGTCCGGGAGGGAGTAGTAAAGGAAGAGCGGCATCCCCTGGACACGGCACTCCTCGGTAAGCAGCTTGACGAAATCGCGTCCTGCCGGCGAGTTGGGGGAACTGAAATCGGTAAGCCGGGTCGAAAACAGGCAGAAACCGTTGTGGTGCTTGGCGGTGAAGGTGATGTACCTGGCACCGGCCTGCCGTGCCAAGCCCACCCATAAGCGAGCGTCGAACTCCTCGGCGGTAAACTGCTTCATTGCATCCTCCGGGCATGCCCAGTTTTTATGGCCGGTAGGAAGCGAAAACAGGCTCCAGTGTATGAACATGCCGAACTTGGCATCCTTGAAATGTTGCTGCTCGCGCGTCAACGGCGGCGGTGCGCATAACTTTGGGCCCACCAAGCTAACCCCATCTGCTTTCCCCGCACATTCATAAGTGCCACCGTCCGCGATCCCGCCGGAGCAAAGGACCATGCTTGTGATGTTCAGGATCAGCCCAGCGCACTGGCTCAAAGACGAGAACCTCAAGGGCCTCGTGGATTTCCTCAGACAGCACCGCAGGCTGGTGGATGAGCTTGCGTTCTTCACGCATCACACGCACGCCCCGCTGCCGCTTGAGGAAATGAAGACCCGGTTCGAGCGGCTCGAATCGGTGATGATGCTGGTTCGAGAGCAGTTGGGAGTGAGGGCGGGCATCAACGTGATTGCAACAATGGGGCACCACGAAGAGAACCTGGAGGCATCGCTCGATGAACCTTGGCAACGCGTTGTGGACGAGAATGGCAAGGTCTGCAGAGGTACGTTTTGCCCCGGCGATCCCAGGTTCCAAAGGTACGTCAGCATGCTATACACGCTTGCCGCCAGGGCCCGGCCTGACTTCATCTGGGTCGACGACGACGTGAGGATGGCCGGACACATGCCCGTGGCGAAGACGTGCTTCTGCAGGCGTTGCGTGGCGCGGTTCGCGCAGGAGACGGGCCGAACCCTCACGCGCCGAAAGCTCGTCGCAGCGCTGAACGGCTCCGCCAAGAAGGACCCCATCGACCTAAGGAGGCTGTGGCTGGAGCACAACAGAAGCATGATCGAGGAGCTCCTCGCCATCGTCGAAAAGGCCGTTCACGCGGTGGACCCGTCATTGCCGATCGGGTTCATGACCGGAGACCGATTCTACGAGGGCTATGCCTTCCGGCGATGGGCCAAGGCCCTATCCGGCCCGAACCGTGTCGAGGTGCGCTGGCGCCCGGGCGGAGGTTTCTACTGGGACGATCGCCTCATCGGGCTCGTCGAGAAGGCCCACGATGTCGGCCGACAGGTGGCCGCCCTGCCAGGCGATGTCGGCGTGGTGCAGTCCGAGATCGAGAACTTCCCCTACCAGCGCCTGAGGAAGAGCGTGCACGCGACCATGGTCGAGGCCGCGGCCCACGTGGCTGCAGGGGCATCCGGCATTGCCTTCAACGTGCTCTCGATGTTCGCCGAGCCATTGGATGAGTACTCTCCTTTCTTGGAGGCTCTTCACTGGGCGCATCCCTTCTTCGAGGAGATCCAAAAGCAGGCGGGCCGCACCCCGGCAATGGGCATCTGCCCTGCGTGGAACGAGGACCTCTTCGCCGCGAACGGCCGCCGGGGCGCATGGTTTGACCGGCCAAGCGTCATCGATGCCCTTCAGAAGCAGTACGTCTTGGCCGAGATCGGGCTGCCCATCTGCTATGAGCCGGGCCGCGCCCAGGTTGCCACGTTTTCGGGCAACACGCCTCGAGCCTTTGGCAAGCACGAGCTGGAAAGCTTCCTGGGCAAAGGGGTATACCTTGATGTGGCCGCTTGGCATGCCTTGGATCAGTTGGGCCTCTCCGGACTGACCGGCGTGCGCCCAGTTGGGACGATCGATCACGACGCCACCGAGGTTTTCACCAACAACCCGATCAACGTAGGATGCGCCGGCAGGCAGCGCGACTGCCGACAGTCCTTCTGGCCGGAGGCCGCCTACAGCCTCGAGCCCACCGTGCGGCATGTTCAGGTCCTAGCGGAAATCGTTGACTACATGGGTCGCCCGCTCGGGCCGTGCCTGACGGCATATGAGAACGAGCTTGGCGGGAGGGTCGTGGTCGCGGGCTACTATCCCTGGTTCATGATCCACAACGAGGCCAAATCCGCTCAGCTGAAGCGAATCTTCGATTGGTTGAGTTTCGACCGTCTTCCGGCAGTCGTGCAGAGCTTCGACAAGGTCGTCATCTGGGTTCGCAACGCAATGGACCGGCCTGCAATCATCATGATCAACGCCTCGTTGGATCCCGTCAAGCGCCTACTCCTCACAGTGCGTCCTGGCGCGGATAGCTACGAGGTCATCCCAATGCGCGGAGAACGAACCATCATCAAGGCAAAGCACAATGGTTCCAGAACAACCCGCGACCTGATCATCGAGAACGTCGCTCCGTGGAGTGCCTACATGCTCGTCCCAGCATAGGGCCCCCTTTCGAGGGTCCGGTCGATCAGGGTTCCGCCACCTCCAACCCCTGCTCCCTGAGGATGTCCTCAAGCTCCCTTACGAGCTGGTCGGCCTGCGTCTTGAGCCCGGCAAGCGGGTAGGGCCTGTGCAGCCAAGAGTACTTGCCCGCCGAGGCGGGATTGAACGGCAGAAGCGAGATGCGCGTTGCGCCGAGCTCCAATGCCTTGCGCCCGATCGATGAAACGTCTTGGGGGGAGTCGTTGATTCCCGGGATCAGGGGCACCCGCACGATCACGTCCGATCCGCATTCCAGAAGCCTTGCCAGATTGTTCAGTATGGGCTTGAGAAAGACGCCGGTATACTGGAAATGCACCGCCGCATCATGGTGTTTCACGTCGAAGAGAAACAGATCGGTCACCCCAGTTAACTTGTGAAGCGCCCTCCATGGCGCATAGCCACAGGTCTCTACGGCCGTGTGTATCCCCTTCTCTTGACAGAGATGCAGGACGGCGTGGGAGAAGTCGGCCTGCAGCAATGGCTCGCCGCCGGTCAAGGTGATGCCCCCTCCCGACTGCTTGAAGAAGGGCAGAAGCCTCTCCGCATGCCCGGCCACCTCGTCCGCGCTCACAAGTTCCCCCTTGATCTCCAGCGCCCCCCTCGCACAAGCCCGAATGCACTCTCCGCACAGGCGGCAGCCGCTCCTGTCCCGCGGGTCGTTGGGATCCTTGCTGCGCAGTCCCATGGGGCAGGCTTCAACGCACCTGCCGCACTTGGCGCACCTGGTCTCGTACCAGACGACCTCAGGCTTGGCCGAAACGGACTCGGGGCTGTGACACCACACACAGCGCAGCGGGCAGCCCTTGAGGTACACGGCCATGCGCAGGCCAGGCCCATCGTGGGCCGCCATCTCGTCCAGGGCAAAGATCAGGCCCTTGGCTGGAGTGCTCATATCTCCATTTCCGTCCTTGCGATGACGTCCTCCTGCGCATCCGGCGAGAGCAAGGTGAAGGGGACGAGGTAGCCGCCGATCCGCACGAGTAGGTCGGCGTAGTCCTCCGGATGCTTCTGCGCGTCCCTGAGGACCTCCGAGCTGGTCACGTTGATCTGCACCATATAGATGCCGAGGCCGAACGCCGTCTCTATCAGGCTTTTCAAGCGCTCTATCCCCGCCTCGGTCTGCAGCGCGTTGGGGGACAGGCGCAGGTTGAACACGATCCCACCGAGACCCCTGGATTGATCAAGGCCGATTGTGGACAGGAGCATGGAGAGCGCGCCCTTCAGGCGGACTCCGGTGCAGGCCCCGACGGTGTTGGCTAGGGGTGTCCCGGCCCTGCGGCCGTCCGGGGTGGCGGGCGTCTCGCGGCCAAAACCGATCCATATCGTCCAGCCGAGGAAGCCCGGGAAGACCGGCCCGCCGTAGAAGTTGCGATGGCCCTCGATCGCGGAACACCACCTGCCCGAAACCTCGGCGAAGAGCCGGTTGATCCACTCGACGTCGTTGCCATGCTTTGGGCAGTCAAGCACATCCCGCCTCAGATCCTCGTAGCCCTCGAAGTCGACAAGAATCGCCTGCCTGAAATCCTCAAGGCTGTACCTTCCCTGCTCCTCCACGAGGACCTTGATGGCGGCAAGGCCGTCCACGACGTTGGAGATGCCGACGGCCTCCGGCTGAAGGAAGTTGTACAGCGCGCCTCCGTGCGAGATGTCCCTCCCGCTCTCCATGCAGCCCTGCACGAAACAGGAGAGAAGCGGGAAGGGACGGTACCACGACTCGACAAGCTGGTCCCTGATCCCTGCCGCGATTGCCTCGTGGGCTGCATAGTCCAGCTGTCTGAGGAACGCCTCCTTGAGCTCGGCGAAGGTCTGTGGAATCCCCGTGTCCGGCCTGTCCTGCGTTCCCTTGGTCGGGTGCCGGCCGCCGAACATCGCGTACAGAAGGGACATCGGTATGTTCACATACGGCCACGCCACCCAGGGATTCGTGCGCCCCTGGATCGAGGTCTCGGTGCAGGTGCTCGGTAGGTGCTCGACGGCATGCTCGTACGGTATGCCGTACCGGACGAGCCCCTTGATCACGAGATCCGTGTTGAAGAAGGACGGCTGGCCCATCCCGTTTCGCAGCAGCCGACAGGCACGGCGCATGAACTCCGGATCGATGTCCTTGTGCCAAAACACATCTGCACCCGGGAAGTAGACCCTCGTCCTGTCGCAGATCTCGAGGCATTTGTAGCTCAGCTCGTTGGTCGCATCGCTGCCGTCCGGGTTACGGCCTGCGATGCCTATTATGACGGCGCTCATGCTGCGCCTGTCGAACTCGTTGCACTTGATGAAGAGCTGCTCGAGAAGGGCGTCCGCCTCCTCCTTATCCCTTTCCGCCTCGTAGAAGGGAAAGAGGTACCGATCTATGTGGCCCGGACCGAAGCAGTGATGGGAAGTGCCGGCCTCGACGGCGACCGCAAGGAATGTGAACCACACGAGCTGTATCGCCTCCCTGAAGGTTCTGGGAGGTTGGGACGAGATGTGGTCGCAGACGCCAGCTATGACACGCAGCTGGGCTCGCCAGTCCGGATCCTGGGCGTCTCTCTCAAGCTCTCTAGCCAGCTCCGAGTAGCGCCGGATGAATCCCTGGAAGGACTCAAGCGATCTTCTGGATGCATTGTACAGCTGAAGCTTCTCGGGGGCCGTAGGATCGGTTGGGTCCACCGCCTCCTCGAACTCGCTGATGCGCTCCCTGATTCCGTCCAAGCCTAGTCTCAATATGGTCGGGAAGTCGGGCGCCATGTGTCCCTCGGAGGCGTTGCACCAGTAGTTCTGCTTCGAGAGATACTCCCGAGCCGCCTTCAGCGCCTCCTTCATTCGCTCATCGGGATGCGTATTGGGGTGCCACCCAACGAGGATCTCCCCCTCCCTGATCGCGATGGGCATGTTCTTTAGGATGTGGGACGTTGCATGCGCCACGCGCGCGATGCGGAAGGGCTCCCCCTCGGTCTGGCGAAAGGCCTCCGCAGCAAGGAGCGTCCTTTCCTCAAAGCGAGCTGCATCCCTGCGGACGCACTCCCTGAGGTGCGCACACCAGGTCCGCAGCTTGCTTGGTGGCTCCGTCTTCGGCAAAGCTTGTGCGAGGGAGGACACGCGACACACCGCCAATGCTGACCCGCCACCTCGTCACAAGCTTTTTAATATGCTTCAGCGAACCTCGCCATTCGTGCCGGGAGGATGCCTCCGGCCTAGACAGCATCGCTCCTTCAGCAAGGCCTAGGAATGGTCCTCAGACGTTGAACCTCGTGGACGCCACCGGTTTGTAGGCAGCCTTCCTGACCATGAGGGTCCACAGCACGGCCCCGCTGAACATCGCAGTGCCGCTCACCGTGAACCACTCGATGACGTAGACCCAGACCAGGGCCTGGTCCTTCGCATCGATCGCAAGGTCGGCAGCCACCTTGATGCTGCTGAGGGCCTCATCGAGGGCGGACAGGCTGGCCTCGTATTCTCCCTGGATGTAGAGCTTGACCATCTCCTTCCTCAAATCGTCGGACTTCTTCAGCTCGGCCTCGGCCTTCTTCAGGTTGGCGCCGAACTTCTCGGCGAAGTCCAGGACCGAAACGGTGAAGGACCTGCTGGAGTAGAACCCCGTCAGCTTCCTCCGTAGCTCCAGGAACATGGATGTGTCCTCGGGTATCTCCACCCTAACCGAGTAATAGATCAGGTTGCTCAAAACCAGTGGGGCGTAAGCCCACCTGTGGAAGTCCTGCGGGCCGTTGCCGCCCCAGTCGAAGACGAATGCCTCGCTCCTCCCCTTCCCCATGTCCATGTACATCAGGATCGGCGAGCCGGGAGGGTTGCGATCGCTGCGCCCCACGACCACGCTGCCCTCCCTCTCTCCCACCCTCTGCTGGTTGAACAAGAAGACCTGGCCCCAGGGTATCTTCCTCACCAGCGGATGATCTTCATAGCCTTCGGTTGGCACGAGATGGTAGGCCCTGCCGAGGTCGTAGAACTCCGGTATGCACTTACACGGCAGGATGTCCGCGACGGGGGAGGGATCCCAGCTGGGATGGCCCCACGCCGGGTAACCTCCGAACGTCTGCGGCCCTCCCGCCATCAGGAAGCCCTGCCCGCCATCGATGACGGCCGACTTTATCCAGTTCTGCAACTTGGCCGGGAAGAATGGCTCCCGGGCGTCGGCGATGATGATCATGTCGAAGTCCTCATTCAACCTTTTCTCGGTACGGGGAATGTACATCCTGAGCCTGGCCGCCGCCTCCTCGATCGAAAGGTATGCACCCGTGATGAACTCGACCGGTACCGGGCTGAGCTTGACAAGCGGGTCCTGCGCGATGATCGGGGTGACGAAGCCGGCCTCCATGAGGGAATCCCCCATATACAAAACCCTGATCAGGCCGGTCTGGGGGTCAACCCTTGGCTGCGCCCAGACGGAGGCGGGCAGAACAAGTGCGAAGACCAAGGAAGCCAACGCCGTCCTTGTCATCTTCCTCTCCTTATGACAGGCAAAATCGATACCGGGATAAAACTGTGAGGGTGTGAAGCGACGCTTGGCCGCCGCCGCTACTCGTCTGCACCCGTCAGGATACTAGGTTTCGGTCCTGACGACAAAACTACACGGCGGCTTACACCTTGTAGTTCCGCTCCCCATCCGACGGCAAGGCTGAACGACCCATCCCTACAATCCAGGGGTTGATGCTGAAGGATCCGGCAGCATGACCCGCATGGTTACCTCTTACAGAATGGGCCTTCCAAGCAATAGACCGTGAGTCTTCCCTTTCGTGGGCACTTCGCGGCCAAGTCGCATCTCGGACACAGCCGGGAAACGTCCTCCACATCGAGGGTACCCATCTGTTCGTGCAAGGCATAGAGGAGTTTGAGGTACTTCCCCTCCGCTATTCTAGGTACCTCGTTCCGGCGGTCCAGCCCGTACCATTCGTACAGCCGCCTATCTCCCTTCGAGGAGTTGCATGTCCTGCAGACCCACACCGCGTTGTCAGGCGAATCAGGCCCGCCCCTACACCTTGGTAGGATGTGCTCCAGGGTTAGGTCCCTTCTGCCTCCGCAGTAGATGCAGTTCTCCGGTCTCTCCCGCTCCTTTATGTACTCCCTGATCGAGCTTGACCAAGAGATCTCTCCGAGGGCGAGCTTCCTGAACCTGTTCATCACGAACGCATACTGTCGCTTTCCGGCGCCCGCGGACTCAGAGATGATCTTTGCATACTGCCAATAGATCAAGTCTCGAATCGTCCTGACTGCAGGCGGCGGCATCGAGTCCCTCCCGGCAACGAGCTATGATAGGCACTAAAGTGCGCCAAACCCAGTTGCTGAAGCGAGCTATTCAAATGTAACGCTTGTCGGCGAGCCGCCAAGGTCGGAGGACCAAGAAGTAACCTCCGCACCAAAACAGCCGAATCTGCGTCGGGACGGTCCGATCTTAGGACCGGAATCATATCTTCAAGCGTTCTGGGAATAGCGAAGAAGGCGTCTCAAAGTGTGTCCGTTCCTGCGGACGTTCTTCGCTTCCTTTGGAAGCCGGCCTTAGCACTCTGCCGCTCCTCGGAAAATGGCGGGTTGTCCCGGGACTAGGCAGAACGGCCGCAATCCCAATCACGACCTGACTCTGGCTCTATGGCGAAGGCCTCGAAGGCGCAGCCATGGTGCCTGGAGCCCTATTCGTTCTTCGTCGCTTCTCTTATCCTGCCTGGGAATAATTCGTGTCTGTTCTGCTTTTCGACCAGCTTTCCGAGTATCTCCACCTCTTTGTCGAGGTAGGAGTCAAGAACGGATGGCGAGTCCGGTCCCAGCATCCAGTAGGGCTTTGCCAGTATGAGTTCGCTGAGGTTGCCGGGCCTCACCAGGACGTATCGAACCTCTGTATTCAGTGTCTCGATCTTTGTGTATGGATTGTAGGATGCGACTTTGGCCGCTTTTCTCACCAGGACGCCTCGATAGACCGATTCCGGCCACGGTTCCCTTCCGTATGACGGGTCCGTCCTGTATACAACCCTACCGCCGAAGCCCCCTGCTGTATAGTACGAATACGATGACCAGGCAATGACGACCCCCGCAGAGATGAAGGCAGCAACTTTGAGGATCCATCTCACCTGCTCTCGGCCAAGGGTCCTCCCGGGTCTGCCGGACCCTCTCGGCCGCGTTCGCGGGATCGAAGTGGTCTGCGAAATGCACCCTTATTCCCCTCACTCCGAACTGACGATGCATGGAGAAACGAATTCAAGCTGTCGAACCAGGCTTCTTGGTGCCAGTGGTTTAGGCCAGCCGTCGTCCATGCTTGGACGAATCTCGATAGATGGGCAGCCACCGACGTACTCGGTGGTATCGATCTTGGCGCATTTCCAGCCCGTGTCAAGCGTGCCGCCCGCGGCCAGAGGTAGGGTCTTCAGCAAGGTGGACGTACAAGGATCGATGAGATTGACGGCCGCATTGGTCACGACGCTGATGCTCTGGTCGGACCTGGCCCTGAAGCAGATCGCCGTATATGTGAGCCGCAAGTCCGTTTAGCCCCAGGACAAGCTCGACTGTGAACTTTTGGCCTGCGTGATCGACCACCCACCCAGATCACCAAAGCTTCGTCCAGATAGATGCGGTTGCCTTCCCCCGAGAGGCTGCCATTCCCCAATCCTTCAGCCAGCCTCATCTGCCACAGAGTCTGGCCGTTCTTCGTGCCTATCAGTTCTTTGGGACAAACCAGTCCGGAAGGTGAACTCTATCCAGCGAGTCACGCTCTCCTTCGGGAACAGTTGGGCAGGGATGTTTCCTGAGGCTGGCCGGCCGCCTCCTCGAACTCATATTCCATCCGTTGGGAGCCTGCTAATCGAGCCGGGACATGCGGATCACGATTTTCCAAACCAAGAATGAAGGCAGGGTTTCGCTCGCTGTAGTGAACGGGCCCGACGGGATTCGAACCCGCGACATCAGGCTCCGGAGGCCTGCGCCCTATCCACTAGACTACGGGCCCGCTTGGATGAGATCAGGCCGAACTGTAAAATGTGTTCTCGCCAGAAACGTCCGTCCCAAGCAGGCATCACTTGGCGAATCCCGCATGAGGAGCTTTATCTAGGTGGCCTCCCACCAACAAGCATGTCCAATTTCAGCCTTAGATCTTGCGGCATCGTTCCCCCGCACGATCCCATTCCCGCCGAACGCCGTGCGGCGCAGGAGCTCCAAGACTGGATCGGGAAGATCGCTGGAAGCCCCCCGAAGATGCTGGAGAGCAAACGAGGCAGGTGCATCATCCTCCGATACTCGCCCGACCTGGGATCAGAGGAGTTCTCGATAGTGCTCAGGAAAGGAGACATCATCATATCTGGCGGCCGGCCGAGGGGGGTGCTCTACGGCACCTACGAGCTTCTTGACCGGTTCGCCGGGATCAGGTGGGTTGCGCCTGACGAAACCATCCTCCCGTCCGATCGGTCGGAGATAACGATCCCCTCCGAGGGCTTCTCCTTCTCGCCGAGGCTGGCCTACAGGGAGCCCTTTTTCACCGAGGCGTTTGATGGCGACTGGGCAGCAAGGAACCGGATGAACTCCCACTTCGCAAGGCTTACGGATATCCACGGGGGCAAGGTTACCTACGAAGGCTTCGTCCACACCTTCAACCTCCTCGTCCCGCCGGCGGAGTTCTTCAGCTCCCATCCCGAGTACTTCTCGGAGATCGATGGAAAGAGGATTGCGGAGAAGACCCAACTGTGCCTCACGAACCCGGACGTCGTGCGCATAGCCGCCGAGCGGGTCATGTCATGGTTCAAGAAGAACCCGAACGCCAACATAGCCTCTGTCAGCCAGAATGACTGGTCCAACGCCTGCCAATGCCCCAACTGCTCCAAGGTGGATGAAGAGGAAGGATCCAAGGCGGGTTCGCTGCTGCATTTCGTCAACCAAGTGGCGGAGATCGTCGAAAAGGAGTTCCCTGACAGGTGGATCGACACCATCGCCTACCAGTACACCAGAAAGCCCCCTGCAAACGTAAGGCCTAGGAGGAACGTCATCGTCCGTCTCTGCAGCATCGAATGCTGTTTCTCCCACCCTCTGGCTAGCTGCCCCGAGAATGAGAGCTTCAGAAGGGACACCCAGGGCTGGGCAAGGGTCGCCCATACATTATACGTCTGGGACTACGTCACCAACTTCGCGCACTACATCATGCCCTTTCCCAACCTCAGGGTTCTCCAGCCCAACGTTCGATTCTTCGTCCAGAACAACGTGAAGGGCATATTCGAGGAGGGGAACTACTCGCCAGGAGGAGGCGGGGAGTTCGCGTCCTTGAGGTCCTACCTTCTTTCCAGGATACTTTGGGAGCCGGAATGCGATGTGGGCAAAGCCCTGGAGGAGTTCACGTCCGCCTACTACGGCCGCGCCGAGGCTGGAATTCGGACCTATATCGAGCTCCTGCATGACCGCGTTGACGAAGGCAAGCTTCACGTGAGGATATTCGACAGGCCCGACCGGTTCCTCGATCTTCCGTTCGTAGACGATTGCCTGTCCATCTTCGACGATGCCGAAGCCGTAGCTGCGGAGGCCCGCCACAAGCAACGCGTCCGGCTCGCCAGGCTTCCCCTGACCTACTCGAAGATCTTCCTGATGGACCCCTCCGACCCAGCCAGGAAGGCGCTGCTCCAGGACTTCCTCAAGGAGTGCAGATCGTTCGGCATCACCAACATTTCCGAGGCCAAGACCATCGAACGGTTCGCGCAAGAGAACCTGGCCTGATCCGGGCCTGAGGAGAAGGTCCAGGGAAGTAGGAAGGATCTCAGAAACCGCTTCGCGTCGGGCCAACCCGCGAAACGTTGGGATAACACCCCGGTCAAACAAAACCACTATATGTTCCTAACAGCTTCATGGTTTGCGATCCCAAGGGACATCGCGGTCGGCTTCCAAACGAATCAGGAAAGGGGAAATAGGGGATTCTTCTCAGGCGACCTCTACCTGACTCCCCTTGGGATCTCTTCCAATCAGGGCCAACCCATCCTTGGCCCAAGTTGCGTTCGCCCCACGCGAGCGGCGCCCGGGCGAAGAGGCTGTTTACAGACGCTTCAGTGGCGCTCTACCTTGGCTTCATCTTGGCAAGGAGCCTGTCCGTCGTGGTTATGTCCGCCTTGTACGCCATCCTGAGGTACTCAAGGCCAGCGACGTGGTCCTTCTCGGCGAAGGCTTCCACTCCATCCTCCGGAACGACTATGTTGAATCCCCTGAAGAAGGCATCCGCCGCGGTATGCCTTATGCAGATGTTCGTGTGGAGTCCCGTCAGTATGACCGTCCGAACGCCCAGGTCCCTCAGGAGAAGCTCGAGGTCGGTCTGGTAGAACCCGCTGTAAGTTCGCTTCGGCACGACGAAGTCGCCCTTCTCCGGCTTTATCTCGTCTATCACCTGCGCGCCCTGGCTGCCCGCGATCGCATGTTCGCCCCAGACGCTGAACTCGTGATCCAAGCCTGGGATGTGGGCATCGTTCGAGTAGATCACGGGGATCCCGGCCGCTCTTGCCGCCTTGGCGAGCCTCTGGATGTTAGGAACGATCCTGGATGCCCGGTCGCACTTGAGGGCGCCCTTCACGAAGTCGTTCTCCATGTCCACGATGATGAGGGCCATCTTTCCTCTTGCTACCATGTTCCATCCCTGGTGCCTGCCCAACCGGCCTCATATTTCTTTCGAAGTGGCCTCCATGGCGCCCTCGCACGGCAAGACCCATGCGGACCAACGACAATGCGTCTCGGCACACCAGAGGAAGCGGGACCGGGCTCCGACGCAGGGAATCCGAATCTGAAAGGGCAAGGCGAAAAGCTGCAACCGATCGTCCCGGGAAGTGAGTATTCGAGACCCCGGTATGTAACGTTTAAGAAGCCGAATCCAGAGCGCGGGCCAAGGAGGTGACACTCGTGAAAGCGAGCGTTGACAAGGACCTCTGCACCGGATGCGAGCTTTGCACCGAGACGTGCCCGGAGGTTTTTGAGATGAAGGGTGACGTCAGCACTGTCAAGGTTGAGGTCGTCCCAAAGGATGCAGAGGACTGTGCCAGGCAGGCGGCCGAGGAGTGCCCCGTCGAGGCCATAACGATAGAGGAGTAGCAGTAAGGTTCCCTTGCGCCCAGTCCTTTCGGACCACGGCGAGCTCCTAGCCAACCCTTCGTGGAAAGGCAGGCACGCCTTAGCGGGCCATGAAGCGTTGGCGCTGGTACCGTGGGCGGAGTTCTGGTCGGAATGCATGCAGCCGTGCGTAGGATATGTGAGAGGCGCCGCTCCCAAGAGAGCTTGGAACCCAAGGAACGCGTTCGAATAGCCCTTGACCACAGGGAGCCCGACCGGGTGCCCATAGACTTCTGGGCGGTCGAGGAACTTACAGGGCGGCTCTTGCGAGCCTTGGGCATGACGAACGAGGAGGAGATGCTGGAGGCATTCGGGGTCGATTTCAGGGTGATCCGGGGCCCCAGCCTCTCTGGCCTGAAACTCGAGCGGTACGCGGACGGAAGTTTCAGGGATTTGTGGGGCGTGGTGAGGCGCCCCGTGTCGTTCGGCCGGGGCACCGCTAGGGGAAGGTACATGGAGGTCGCGTTTTCGCCACTCGGGCACATGAAGACGGTCGAGGAGGTCGAGAACTACGAGCATTGGCCGTCTCCGGACTGGTGGGACTACTCCAATGTGAAGCAGGAGTGCAGGGAACACGAGGATTACTGCGTCGTGTTCGCGGGGGACAGGCTGGACCGCACTGCACAGCTTAAGACCGCGATGTACATGCGCGGGATGAAGGAGATCCTCACCGACCTTCGGAGGAACCCGGAGATAGCGAAGTGCATCTTCCAGCACGTGGCCGAGTACTTCCTGGAGTACAACCGGCGCGTGTTCGAAGCGGCCGACGGCCTCATAGACATCTTCATGATGGGCGACGATTTCGGCACCCAGAACGGTCCAATGATGCCCGATGATCTTTGGGCCGAATTCCTCGAGGAGGGGTTCAGGGAGTTCATACGCCTCGCCCACGAGTACGGAATCCTGGTTATGCACCACACCTGCGGGTCCGTGCGTACGCTCATCCCGGCGTTCATACGGGATGGGCTCGACATCCTGCAATCGCTACAGCCCCGCGCCAAGGGAATGGATCTTGGATCCCTCAAGAAAGACTTCGGCCAACAGATATCCTTTCATGGCTCAATCGACGTACAGCATACGATGCCGAGAGGAACCGAGGCGGATGTCAGAAGAGAGGTCGCCGACCGAATGGCGGCGGGCAAGCCCGGGGGAGGCTTCGTCATATGCACGGCCCACAACCTGCAGGTTGACGTGCCGACCAAGAACGTGCTCGCCTTGGTCGAGTCGTACCATGAGCTGGGCGGATACGGGGAAGGTTCGGCGCAAGGATAGCACGTATATATTACTGACCAGCTTCCCGCTGACGTGGGTGGCGAATAAGTCTTGTCCCGTGAACTCAGGCTCCCGCAACACGTCCTCATGGAGGACGCCAGCGGCATCAGGATACTTGACAGGCGCACGGGCACAGAGCATCATCTCAGCGCTCCGATCGAGCCCGTCATCAGGACGCGAACGTCGCCTGTCAGGCTGCTCGCCGTCCCAGCGTCCGCCGTCCTAGCGCTGTACCTCTCCTCTATACTCGCCAGCGGGCTGGTTTCGCACGATTGGCAGGCCGCCCTTCTCCTTCTAGCCATGGCGATCCCCTTCGTCGTCGGGAGAGCGTCCAGTGGCAAGCTCGCAGTCCTCGCCTACCTCGTAGCCTTCATGGCCCTTGGCTACTTCCTTGGGATCCTTGAATCCGGCACGAGGCTTGGCGTTATTTTCTTCGGGGGAGGGCCGGGCACCGCCAGATCGTACGATGTCGTGCCCGCCTCCAACCTGCTGCCCGTTGCGCTTGTGGGACTCCTTCCCTACGTCTCGGCCGGCATGCTTGGCGAGGTTCTCGTGAGCTTCGACGTTACCTTGAAGTCGCCCTCCGGCGACTACACGCTCGTGCTTCGCCACAAGGGAATGGCCAAGGAGGCCGTGGCATTCGTCTCCCGGGGCGATCGGGGGCAAGCCCGATGAACGGGCTTCCACGTAACGTCCTGGATGATCCGACCCTCAGGAATCGAACAGGGGTTTTTGCCGACCGATGCGAGGCCGGCATCATGCTGGCAAGGTTCTTGCGAAAGACCGTCGCACGCGAGCCCCTCCTGCTGGCGATTCCTTCTGGTGGCGTCCCGGTTGCCGTCGCAATGAAGAGGGAGCTGGGCGGAGCCCTCGGCCTGATGCCCGTCAGGAAACTGGCGATACCGTTCGAGCCGGAGGCCGGGTTCGGAGCTCTCTCCCTGGACGGCGAGACCGTATTGAATGAGGATCTCGTTGGCGCGATCGGACTCACGAACGAGCAGATAGACAGATCGATCTCGTTGGCACTTTCGATGCTGCGCAGAAGGATGAGGCTATTCGGTTCGGGCGGCGAACTTCCAGACATCCGCGGCAAATCGGTCATACTCGTCGACGACGGGCTCGCCTCCGGCTACACCATGCTGGCAGCGGTTCGGTCGGCAAGGAAACGTCTGGCCGCGGAAGTCGGGGTCGCGGTTCCCACAGGTTCCCTTGCTGCAGTCGCGATGGTGGCACCCGAGGCATCGTGGGTTTGTTGCTTGAATGTGAGAGGCGGCCCCTCCTTCGCCGTCGCCGACGCATATCGGGAGTGGTATGACGTCCCTGATGCCGAGGCGGCCCTCTTCCTTCGGCAGGCTACCCGCAGGGGGCCGTAGCGCGATTCCAGCCCAAAGCGGATGGATCTCCTCCTTGGGCCTTGTCAGCCCGGATTGGCGTCTGGATCGGCGGTCCCGAGACACAAGCATTTAAGAGATTTGCGACGCTTTCAGTGCCGGTGGGAAGTTGCTCATCGGAGGTCTCGGCGCAGGCGAGCTCCTGCTGATCGTGCTCATCATTTTGCTACTCTTCGGGGGGCGGAAGGTCCCGGAGCTCATGCGCTCCTTGGGAGAGGGAGTTAGGGAGTTCAGGAAGGCATCTAGGGGGATAACCGAGGAGGAGACTCCCCGCCCGAAGGAGAAGACCGAGAGCCAGAAGCTCAGGGAGGCAGCGGCCGCCTTGGGGATCGCGACGGAAGGCAAGACAGACGAACAGATCCGAAAGGAGATCTCCCTCAAGGTCGGCGGGTAGACCCTGTCACATTTAAATCGAAGCGGGTTTCCTGCGGCCTCGATGGTCAGCGCATTCGTCATGATCGTCTCGACGCCGGGCGCCGAGAAGGAACTCGCCCAAGACCTCCGGCGGCTCTCTGAAGTCAAGGAGGTCTGGGAGGTCTACGGCGAATATGACCTGGTCGTCAGAGTTGAGACAAACTCCCTCCAGCTGTTGGACACCTTCGTCAGGGAACGCGTGAGGAGGATGCCGGCCGTGCGCCTCACCACGACGATGATCAGCGTGGACTGAGAACGAAGGGACTAGGTTGCAGTACCTTTTCGTATCCTGGGAGCGGCTGGAGGAACTGCTGGCCAGATTGGCATCCTCCATCAAGAAGCGGGGTTTCAAGCCCGACATCATCGTTGGCGTTTCGCGCGGCGGACTTGTGCCAACCAGGTTGATATCGGACTTCCTCAACATCAAGGACGTTGTCGTGCTCGGCGTCGCGTTCTACGAAGATCTTGGCAAGACCTCGAACGAGCCGAGAATAACCCACCCCCTATCGCGAGACATACGGGGTAAGAAGGTGCTGCTGCTTGACGACGTATCGGATACCGGGGGGAGCTTGGAACTGGCCAAGGAGCATGTGCTCTCGTTCAAGCCCGCCGACCTTCTGGTCTGCACTCTCCACCGAAAGCCCTGGTCCACCTTCAGGCCGGACATCTATGTGGAGGAGACGGACAGGTGGATAATATATCCGTGGGAGAAGGTCGAGGCCGGCATCCACATACTGTCCCACCTGAAGGCCGGCCAAGATCGCGCGACGGCACTGTCGGACCTCGGCTTCTCCAAGGGTGACATTCGGCTCTTGGGGGACCTCGAGGTCCTCGATCTAGAGCCTGATCTTCTTGGACGCAACGACGATGACACCGAATGCCGCTAGTCCCAACACGACCACCCAGAGCTGGATTCGCAGCAAGAACAGGCCCGATGCGAGAACAAGGCACCTCAGGACCTTTCCGATCAGTGTGCCCAGGAAGAACAATCCCATGTTGTAGCGCATGTAGCCCATCACGATTCCCAGCAGGTCCATGGGCAGCGGGGTGAAGGCGAAGACAGGTATTGCCCAGAACCCGTACCTGGACGTCCACTCCTGGGGGTCGGTGTGCCTCTTGATTCGACGGCCCACAGCGAAGTACAGGGTGTGGGGGGGAATGCCTTTTCTCTTGCGCACCATCCACTTCTCCAGCGACAACACGTTCTTCGAGAGCCTACCCACTGCATAGGCGACCAGCTCTCCGATGGCAGACGCAACTCCCGCCGCGACTCCGACCTCGACCGGTTTGAGCCCAACCTCGACCGACCAAGGGATGTACATCACGTCCGCAACGGGAAAGAAGAAGAGCGAGGAGGCCGAAACTAGCGAGACGACGAACACGCCTGGGATCCCGGCGCTCCTGATGAGCGAGCTTGACCATTGCAGAATGTCGGCCACGAGACTCGGCCTCACAGCTTAGGGCGGGTTTATATCGTTTTCCCAGAATCGAGGAGCGTGTGTTATCCCATAATTATTTCCTCTTTTCTGGGCGTGCTTTTTGTGGGTCATCTAGGTCACTTCGCGGCAGGTTCCAGTTCCCGGTAAAGTAGATGGCTGGCCCTCCCGAGAACCCTCTCAGCTCCCAGCCTGCGCCA
>CAZJVP010000088.1:0-89867 GCA_964549615.1 uncultured Thermococci archaeon
GCCTTGCCCTGCGGCAGGCCTTCGACGACGTCGAACAGCGCAATATCACCGAGCTCCTTCTGAGCAGCCATCAGCGCAATCGTCCCACCTACCTGACCAGCCCCGATGATGGCGATCTTCGGCCTTGACATCAACTCATCCTCCTGTTCCTAGGAGAGCTGCGGGGCGCAACCCGGGCCCACGGCAGCCTCCCCCCGGCGATTGATAAGTACTTTTGCAGTTGACCGACCCACCGCGCCCACCGCACCGGCGCGCGAGTCAACTATCGGCTACCCTCTCGCAAACCCAAGATATGCGATTGCCAGTATTGCCACCCCCGATGCACCGCACAGGAGTAGCACACTTGCCTGGACGCGGTTCTCTTGGCGGGCCTTGGCCTCCTCAGCCATCCTCATCTTCTCAAACAACGGCCCCAGATTCTCCGCGAAGAACGCCGAACTTGCCTCCATGCGAGCTTTGAGGCCAGCGCCCTCGGCGAAGGGTTGGACTGCCCATGCCAGGGACTCCCCAATGATTTGCCTGACGGCCGGAATCCCTAGGGAGTGGTTGTAGTACGTCAGGTCCTTTTCGTACTTGCCGAAGCCATCAGTGTGCTTGAGGCCTGCGAAGGTTACTGACCTGCCTTGCTCGCGTTCGTACGCCACAACGGACGGCACGCTGGAGTACCCCCCAACGGTCTTGCAAACGTAGAGAACAGTCAGGTTGCCCTCCTCTGGGGTCCACCATGCCCCCTCGCCGCCAGGCTTTCTGTAGACAAGCATCCCGTCCGCTGCGTCGAACCGATCTGGTGCTTGGGCGTTGACAGGATGGTTCGACGCCTTTTCGTGCGTGTGCCTTAATGTGGTGACAGGCACCCTGCTCAACCTTCCAGCTGCGGACAAGTTCGCATCTAGGGGGAATACCTCGCGGGAGATCCTTCCACAGTAGGGCGAATATCCAAGGCCCTGGATGCCGACGAGCCCAAGCCCCCGCTCGAAGGAGGAGACCACCTGGCTTGTGCGAAGAGGGGACAAGTACAGCTGCCCTCCTTCCCGGACGTTGAGAGCCACCACAGCACCGATGACATTGGGAAAGGTGAGCGCGTCCAGAAGGAAGGACCAGTCCCCCACGCCCACCACATAAACGGACTCGCCGTACCTTGACCTTACGTATTCCTCCGCAACCTTGACAAGCTCCCGGGTGTAGTTGGCCATGTATGCCACCGGATAGGTCTGGCCATCGAAACAGCCCACCATGATTACCGGTGCGACGCCCCCTAAAGCGGCCGGCGCTATGAACATAATGAAAGCCAGGGATGCCCAACCTTTTCTCACAAGCTACTCCTCCGTACGTCCGTTCAAGATGACCCAATAGCCTGAAGCTTCCTTGGCCAGATCCCCGTCGGCGAAGGTCTCGACAACCTCGAGGAAGCTCCGGGTCGCCACCCTGGTTTCGTATATGGACCTCGGCACATCGATCAGCCTCTGCTTGAGGACAAGAGTCACCCCGAAGACCCCTCCTTTGCTTACGTTCCAGAAGGCGACCGTGCCAAAGGGTGGGAGATCCCGCTCGATCGACAAACCGGCCCCGTCGGCCAGCGGAAGGTACTCTCGCGTATCGACGCCTGCCTCGATTCTTGCAAGCTCGAGCAGATACTCCTTCGCCGCGAAGAGTTCAGAGTATCCCTCGTAGTAGGCAACGGCGTATCCAGATGCATTCATGAGAACGGCGAATGTGGTGAGCGACTCGTTGTCCTGCTCGGGCGGAAAGATCGCCGAGTAAAGCTCGCCGAAATCCACCAAGACCAGTTTATGGTTTTTCCTGTTTGACACCGGCACCTCCCGAATGGCTACCAAATCCCGCGCGCCGACGCTTGAAAAGTACTCCAACCGATCCCTCACCCCGGGACACAGATTGAGCAGCTCCAACGTCGAATCGCTCCATGCCCTACCGGCTACGCCCGCCGGCAGTGCAGCCTCCAGAAGACACCTGAACCTGAACTCAAGGTTCCACAGATCCTTTCCGGCGCGGACCGCGATGGACACCGTCCTCGGCCGCTGCACGCTCGCGAAAAGGCTGTCCGGCCCCTCCAGAACCAGGATGTCAAGCGGCGGAGGCGTGCTCAGAATCCTGCTGCCCAAGGTCAGCGCGGTGGATGCCACTAGAAGAATCATGACCAACGCGATGTACCTTCGGCTCACCCTCGCCATCTCTGATCCTTATCCCGGCCTGCTGAATTTTGTCGACTCCGTCGCCCGGTACAGCCTCCTCTTGATCATCAGGGTGTATAGGGTCGAGCCGCTCAAGAGGAGGGTACCGCTGGTTGCCATCCACTGGATGATGTAAGCGTAGAACATTGCGTCATCCTTTAACTTGAAGGCCATCCTCATCACTGTGTCCGCCTCGGCGGCCGCCTTCTGCAGGGTCTCGATCGCATCTTGATAATCGCCTGAGCTATACTCCAGTCGGGCGGCCTCGTATGTTCCCTTAAGTCTCGCCAAGGCCTGCTCAACCTTGTACGAGTTCGCCCCGAACTTCTCCGCCAGCTCCATTGTACCGACGATCAACAGCGTGGTCCTTCGCGACAGTTCAAACATCGTCCTCAGACGGTGCACAACTGCGATATCTTCGGGAAGCTTCCTACCGAAGGAATGGAATGCGATGTTGAGGAAGACGTCCTCGGCGTAGGGGTTGGGGCTAGGCCCGAAAGGCCACCACCAGGTATGGTCGAGATCGTCCGCGATGGCCCAGAACGTTCCTCCCTGTGGCCCAGGCTTCCAAGAGATTAGCCATGGCGCGGACACGCCGAAGTCGAAAACCTCGGCCTCAGCCCACACCGTTGACCCTTCCTTGGGAATGGGAGCTGTCTGGCCATCGCCCACAAACTTCTCGATGCCCAGCGGCCTGAACATGGACAAGACAGGGGGGTCGTCCCTCAGTATCTTGATGTGGAAAGCGCCGCGCCCCTCGCGTTGGTCGCCGGTCAGCTTGATCGGAACCACATCGTGGAGCACGGAAGACTGCCAGTCGTAGAAGTAGATCCTGCTGTAGCTTGCGAGATCCCCACCCAGGGTGACCAGCGCGGATATGCCCTTGTCCTGGAATCCCTCCTTCAGCCACTCAATCTGCGTGCCCGTGAAGGGCCTTATGTTGGCATCTGGGAAGACCACAAAATCGAATCGTTCGAACAGGTCTTGCTTGGTGCGCGGGAAGTAGATCCTTACATACTTCTTCGCCAGCTCGGGCGTGAGGCCCGAGTAGGACATGCCCGTGGGGTCGGTGGCAATGACCACATATCTGAAGGAAGGTTCGTCGTCCAACCAAGCAGGCACGGGGCAGTCCTGCGGGAAAACCTGGCCGATGAGGAGGAAGTTCCTCTCAAAAGAGGCGGCTCCAGAACATAGACCCACCGCAAGAAAGATCAGGACAACAAATGCTGCAACGATAAGGCTCTTGATCGCGCATTCGATATTCCCTCTGCTCATGCCTGCCGCACCTGACCGGGCAGATTCTCCAACGGCTACGATTGCCTTGGTGACCAAGATCCCGCGCGCATCCAAGGCGGGGCAATAAATGTCTTTCGAGGCCTAAGGCTGCGTTGAGCCAAGGGGCGTATGTTATGCTCTCCCTCCAAACTTAGCGATGAAGGCCTGTGCAAGCTGTAACATCAGGTGGGGTTTACCCGACATAGGCCTGAGGCCTCAAACCTTCCAACCCCTGTTCAACCCCGGACCAGGGCTTCAGGGTTGAGGACCTCGACCCTTCCTTGGTCGCACAGAAAGGATCTGTGGAAGTAGTATATGTTGCCGTTCTCCGCGCCCACGATCAAGTCAAGCTCCCCATCGCCGTCCCAGTCGACCGCATGGGGCGAGCAGCAGTGGTGTCCAAGGTCGATGGGCTCCGCCCCCTGCGTCCGGACGAAGACCGGCCTCTTGAACACCGGTTTGTCGCGGGAACCGACGTTCTCTAAGAAAAGCACGGAAGTGTGCACGTAGGGGTGCAGAAGCGGCGTTGCCTCATGCGCCCCGAAGAGTATGTCCCAGTCGCCATCCCCATCCCAGTCGGCAGCGCACAGCTGGGTCCGCCCGACCTTGCCGCCGACGCTATCCAGCTTAATCTCGGAGCCGTCAACGTATTTCGGCCTAACGCCGTTTTCGAGGATGAGCCTGCCCTTCCTTCTCCTTCTCCAATGAACCGTCAGGTAGCCTTCCTTATCAAGGCAGGCGTAGTCCACCAGTCCGTCGCCGTCCAGATCCTCAGCGATCGGCCGCGTCCTCCAGACCGTGCGGAGTTCCCTTCCGCCAACCCTCAGCGGCCGAGGACGGTCCAGGACTGGCCTGCCCTTCCTCCCCACGTTTCTGTAGAACAGGTGTTCACCCTTGACATCGCTGAGCAGGATGTCCTGCCGGCCATCCCCGTCCCAGTCCGCCACGACGGGGCAGGTGTATCCCCACTTGGCCTCGTTTGGGCCCTGGATCGACCCGCGCCGCCCAGCCTGGATCCTGATGGTTTCACCTGCGGCCTCCAGGCGAACCGCCTGCTTGAACCGGGGCCTCCTCCTAGTGCCCACGTTCTCGAAGAACTCAACGTAACCCGCTGCGCAACCCACGATCAGATCGAGGTCTCCGTCCTCGTCCCAGTCCACGGCGCTCGGGACCGCTGCAACCCCCGTGCCTAGGCAAGGGTTCCTTTGCTTCAGCGTGCGAGGGGAAGAAAACACGGGGGGCCTTACGCCGGGCTTTTGATTCTTGCAAAAGTAGACGTACCCGTCCTCGGACCCAAAGACTAGGTCTGGGACGCCGTCCCCGTCAAGGTCGTGCACGATGGGCTCGGTCATGCACTGCGGGTTGAGCAGCAGACTTCCGTCCAGCTGCCTAAGGTAAACCGCTTTCTTCAGCCGCGGCTTGCCAGGCCGGCCGACGTTCTCAAGGTATGCGATCCTGTCCAGATGTTCCCCGAAAACTACGTCGACGTCGCCATCGCCGTCCAAGTCGCCCGCCCCGAGCTTTCCCCCGCCTCGCAGATCC
Source organism: uncultured Thermococci archaeon (assembly GCA_964549615.1). Taxonomy (GTDB): domain Archaea; phylum CAYQAE01; class CAYQAE01; order CAYVLA01; family CAYVLA01; genus CAYVLA01. The sequence continues at coordinate 5,007 of CAZJVP010000088.1, forward strand.
ACCTTGGACCTTCCGGCGGGGAGGTATACCGGCTCGGCGAAGACGGGCTTGTCCGGCGTCCCGACGTTTCGGCACAACATGATGCTTGAGTGCTCCCTTCCGCCAAGCCACCGGCCCGTCCTGGAATATCCCTTGCCGTATCCAACCCCACATTCCTTGTTCTGCCACGGGTTCTCCCCGCCCGGCCAGTACTCCGAGCTGTCGTTCACCCCTACGAGCAAGTCCTTCAGCCCGTCCCCCTCCCAGTCCACGACCTCAACGCTGGCCATGTTGGGAACCTGTAGGACCGAAGACTCCGTCCGAAGGTAGTCCCTCTCCTCAAAGACGGGATCCTTGTTGGTGCCGGCGTTCTGCACGAAAAGGACCCGCCCACCTTGGGCGCAGACTAGATCCGTCCTACCATCGCCGTCCCAGTCAACAGTATCCGCGGTAAGGTAGGGCAGGAAGATCCTTCTCGGCGCATCGAACAGGAGGCTAGGAGCAGCCTGAAGCCTCCTGCAAAGAAACATGCCTCCCTGGAAGCCGGTGGTGGTGCACAGCAAGTTGTCGCGTCCAAGCTCGTCCGTGAACGCCTGCGGCCTGCTGATCAGGCCCAGGTGCAGGTCACCAATGAACTCGGGAATCCCATGCCGCATGGCATCGCCGGTGCCGAAGCCGACGCTCGACCCTTGCTGCCCTCCCCGATGGGAGTCGTGTATCTCGACCGAGTACCGAGATCCGTTCCCTCTGGAGTCCCAGCGTATCTCCAGGCACTTGCCGTCCTCAGAGAACCTAAGCCCGCACGGCTGCGGGCGCCCGCAGCCCGATTCGCGCTGCTCCCGAATCCTCACCTTGAGCTCGGGCTCAACCCGACCATGGAGGTTGCCGAACACAGGCTCCGCATCGATCTTCAAAACAACGGGGTATCTGCCCCACGGCCGCGAGAATCCCGAGACCGTAGTCTCGAGTTTAAGGGATGACATATGACCATGCATGGAGAGCCTATACAAAAAGAGAATGCGGACCGGCTCGCCCGGCCCGCTTAAGCTAGCTTCACTCTCTGCGCCTGATTCCTATCGCGAGTGGAATCAACGCCAGCAATGCCAGGGACATGGCTTCAGGAACGGGTAGCTGCGGCATCCCTTGGAGGTCTGGGGTCGCGCCATACCTCGGGAACGTCATCAGGTTGGGATTGATCCGCGCGCCGGTTGTGAAGGCGGCGTAGTAGCCCATGTTGTCGCTTGTGTACCAGTTCCAAAGGATGTCGACCATGCCGTCGCCCTCGAGGTCGCAAACCTCGGGGACCATGATCGAGACTGCACCGGTGTATCCCTGCTTGTTCGCATTCCAAGGCTCAAAGACCTCATTGCCATCCTTGTCCCAGATGTACAGTATCCCTCCGCCTGCCTTGTCGTAGGTCCCAAGAAGTATCTCCAGGTTCCCGTCGTTGTTGACGTCGGCCATTGCACAACCATAGCCAACCCTGGTCGAGGTGTTCTTCTTCCAGATCAGCTTGCCTTCGTGGTCCAAAAGGTAGAAGAACCCCGGTTCGCCGGCCTGGAAGGCGACCTCAAGGAACCCGTCCTTGTTGACATCGCCGACCGCGGCCTGGCACCTGATGTTCTTGCCCTCGGATCCGTCCTCAGGCAGCGTGAAGCGCCAGAGCTCCGTCCCATAGAAGCTCAGGCAGAACATCCTGCCCGTGGGTATCTGGTCGCCTGCGGCATCAGCGCTGCCCACGATTATCTCCATTTCGCCGTCATTGTTTATGTCGCAGATGGTCGGCTGGTACCACATGCCTCCCGCCATCACGCCCGGGCCACCGAACCTCCATTCCTCGACGCCCTTGGGCGAGAAGACCCGGAGTCCTTCAGCTGTACCCCTGCTGACGACGATGATCTCGATCTCTCCGTCCTTGTCGATGTCGTACGCATTGGGAACGAAGTCTGTGTCCGACGCGAGGTCGACCTGCCAGATCTCCTCACCGTTCTGCTTCAGCATGGCCCACCAGTACTTGCCTCCGAAGGTGATCTCAAGCCCGGGGATGTCCGGGTAGAAGTCCCTAGCGATGGGCCCGCCGGCGAACGTTCCCGTGTTGCCCTTCCACTGAACGAAGTTGAACCGCACCTTGCCGTCCCAAGTCAGGCTGGCGATTGCATCCGGGCTTCTGGCAGAGAAGGTGATGTCCGCCTTGCCATCGAGGTCAAGGTCCGCAATGCAAGCGGGCCTGAGCATGTCTGCCCAAGGCTCCTTGTCCAGCGTGGGCCAGACCCATCTCAGGCTCCCGTCGTAGTTGCAGCAGATGACCCTCTTGATGGCCTCTGTGCCGAAGATGATCTCCTTCTTGCCGTCGCCGTCGAAGTCGTAGGTAACATGCTGGCCCCATCGGACCTTGCCTTGTTCGTTTACGCCCAACACCTGGGAAACGTTCTTGACCCATTTGACCGTAAGCTGTGGGGCTGCCGAGACTGTCACGATCAGTGCACCCGTCAGAACTGCGAAGACTAGCATTCCAGCAAGTTTCCGTGTGTTCATTTTTCTCCTCCGTTTCGAAATAGCGCCTGCTCCTGCCTCCTATCAGCAGGATCGCAGTGGCTCTGGACGAGAAGACCTCTGCTAAAAAATCTATCGCGGAGGCCAGGCCAGGCCACGCTAAGGCGAAAAAGGCGAGAAGTCTGGCGAGAAAAGGATCTTTCCCCTACGCGGCCGCAAAGGAGAACCCGCCAGATGCTTCTTCCCTGCCGCCTGAAGGGAAGATGACACGGGCTGCGCCTTGCTTGGCCGTCAGTGATCACCCAGAGAACCAAGAATCTTACAGCCAATGGCCCAAGAGCCAGCGGGGTTCTTCCCACGGCGGACGGACAGAGGACAGCTTCGGCCGGCGCCAAAAGACTCCGAGGCGAGGATCTCCGACGGAAAGCATGCCGGCAAATAACATATAAGAGGGTTTCCCCGGGGCTGGGGGCACCCGGGAGGAATGGCGCTGCATCGATACGCTGTCCTGTTGGCGCTTCTGGCTTGGACGCCGGTGGTCCTTGCAAACGGAGTCCCAAATTTCACGACCTATGGCCAAGCGAACGGTCTGGTGGGGGACGTGGTGTCAGCGATCGCAGCAAACGCCAAGGACGTCTACGTCAACAGCTGGTACCCGACAACGAGCGGGGCGAATGGCGGGATCAGCACATACTCGTTCAAGACCGATAGTTGGACCTCCTACGGAAGGAGCGAGGGGCTCGCCGCTGACGTGTTGCAGGGGCTGGGGCTTGACCCACAAGGAAACCTATGGATCTGCCACGCATTCGGCGTACAGGTCTTCGACACGTCAAAGCGACAGTTCGTAGCCTCGTATGGGCCGGATCAAGGCCTGATGGGCGCGGCTGAGGATGTGGCATTCCAAGGAGACAACCTGGTGTGGGTGGCGACCAGCGAGGGAGTGGGGAGGTTCGACAGGTCGAAAAAGGAGTGGAAGATGTTCACGACGAAGGATGGCATCGTGAGCAACAAGGTTTTCAGCCTGGCCGTCGATGGCGAAGTTCTTTGGATAGGAACGGGCTCGGGACTAACTAGGTTCAACACGGCTAGCGGCGAGTGGAAGAGCTACACAACCGCTGACGGGTTGGCGGACGACATCATCAACAAGGTTACCGTAACGGACAAGCACGTCTGGCTGGCCACGCGCAGCGGCCTAAGCAGGCTGGACAAGAAGAAGGGAACGGTGAAGAACTTCGGCAAGGCCGACGGCCTCCCGTCCAGCAACGTGGTTGACGTGGTTCTCTTTCGCGGCCGCGTCTGGGTAGCAACCTCCGACGGAGTGGGCAAGTACGAGGGCAGGTGGAAGATAGTCGGCGAGAAGGATGGCCTTCCTGTGAGCAAGGTGAACTGCATAGCGGCCCAGAAGGACTACATCTGGTTCGGCACGCCGCAGGGCGTAGCAAGATACGGCCCCCTAGGCCCGGGCCTGAGCTTCGGCAGCCCCTATTTCCTGATTATTGTGGTCGGCCTCGTCCTCGGCGGAGTGCTCGTAGTGTTGAGGCCGGGCGCGAGGAAGGCCAAGGAAGAGGCAGCGCGAAGGAAGCCCGAGCAAAGCGAGGCCGCCCCCACCCGGAAGCCCCCCTACGAGGCCTGCGGCGGAGTGCCCCAGAGACAGCTATGTACGAGGTGCAAGTACTACACGCTCAAGGGCAGCGCCTTGAACTGCGCCAAGCACAAGATCCCCATAGCCTTCCCGGACGAGAGCGAGGGCAAGAGGCTCAGGCAGATGAGCAAAGGAGTGCCCGAGACAAGGCCCGACCAGAAGGAACGGGAAGAACCGAAGCAAAGCTGAGCCACCTTTTCGTCCGATCCTGCCACAAGACAAGGCCCAAAAAATCATCAGGGACAAACCCCACGGCCCCATCCCCGCGGCGCGTGGCGATGCCTCGAAGACCGTGCTAGACGCTGGAGAATCTGGTGGCGCTGGCCTGCCTGTACAGTCTTCTTCGAAGCATTAGCATCCACATCATCACGCCTGAGGCCATGACAGTCCCCGTGACCGCGAACCACTCCACAAGATACACCCAGGCAAGGGCCCTGTCCTTGGCCTTCGCAGCGTTGGCGTCCAACCTCGCCCACAACGCCTCCATCTCCTCAAATATCTGCGCGGCCGCATCGTATTCGTCTCGCCGGTATAGCTCTTCCGCCTTGCTCTCCCTGAGATTGATGGCCTCCAGGTCCCTGCGCAGGCTAAGTGTATTTGCCCCGTACGCCTCAACGAAGTCTAGCAGCGAGATCATCAGGGAAGCCTTGGCAGCGTGGAGGTTGATCTCGCCCCTCAACCTGTGCGCCCTGTAAACGTCCTCGGGGATAGGCTTGTCCACGGCGAAGTACACGAGATAGATGAGGAAGTCCTGGTACCAAGCCCAGCCGCGCCGGATGCCATCGTGGACGGGTGTGGTGCCCATGCTTCCGAACACCTCGGTTTCGCCGACCACCTTTCCCTTCCCCGACCTCCAACAAGCCATCCAAGGAAACGCCGTATCGCCGGACACGGCCTCGGCTATGGTGGTCGACCCCTCCTTTGGAGCCACCCTGTTCAGAAGCTCGATGGGGCTCGTCTCCCTCCAGGGGATTCGGGCAAGCGGGTGGTAGGGATCCGAAAAGGTGCGCTTGTAGGTGCCGGAGCCGGTGAACGGGTTATACCCGGGAAGCGAGGCGTAGGGCAGGATCGCGTCCAACATCGTATCGCCCCATGACGGGTAGTCCCCCTCACCGCCGCCCCCCCACGATGCGTCGCCGCCCCACATGCCGAAGGACATCCCCTCATCCCTAACTCCCCTCACGAACCACGAAATCCATTTCGCGTCGAAGTGTATCACGGTCTCCACGTAATGGCCAACTGGCGCATCGTGCATGACGACGATGTCCCTCTCCGCGAGCATCTGGTTCATCGTCCTAGGCATGTAGATCCTCATCCGCCTGTTGAGGTCGTCGGCATCGATATAGCCCTTGCCCATGGAGAATGTGTCCGGCATGGGGACGCCAAGCACGTTTATCGACGGGTCGGCGTCCATCATTTTGTCGAACCTTGACCGGTAGCAGGCCCACCGAGATATGTAGAGCACGTCCACCCTCTCAGGATCCCCCGCACCCAGCCCTATGCCCGATGAAGAGGGCGCGACAAGAAGGCAAAGGATGGACAACGCCCCAATCCAACCACTCTTCGTCGCGCCGCGGGATCCCTGCGCATAGGCGGTCCTCGCCGAAGGCCTTCGTACGGCGGATCGGTCAATTGCATGAACCCGTGCGTCCCAAGATGGCATATCTGTCACCCGTCGTTTACCCAAAGATGGTGTCGAGGAACATCATGAGTGCAAAGCCTGCCATGAAACCCCACGTCGCCTCAAGCTCGTGTCCCTTCCGGTGGCTCTCCGGGATCATCTCGTGGCTCACCACGAAAGCCATCGCGCCGCCCGCGAAGGCAAGCCCCGCAGGCAGGAGGGGCCGGGCCACCGCCACTATCGATACGCCGATCAGGCCTCCCACCGGCTCGACCATGCCGGTCAGGCCAGCGTACCACACGGCCTTAGACGCGCCGAGCCCTTCCCTGACCAACGGGAACGCCACCGCGGAGCCTTCAGGGATGTTCTGGAGCGCTATCGCGGTTGCGATTACGATGCCTGCCGCGATGTCCCCACCGCCAAAGCTCACCCCAACGGCAAGGCCCTCGGGAAAGTTGTGGATCGTGATGGCCAGGATGAGCAGGCTCACTCCCGAAAGATTCGAAGAAGGGCCGGCTGGCCCCTTGACGAGGTGGGCGTGGGGAACGTACCTGTCCAAGCCGTATACCATGACGCCTCCCATGAGGAAGCCGATCACCGCGACCGCGACGCCGCCCAGGCGTATGGCTGGAACCAAGAGGCTGAAGGCGGTCGCGGCCAGCATAACCCCAGCCGCAAAACCTAGCATCGTATCGAGGGTGCGGTGCGAGACCTCCTTTATGAACAGGACAGGCAGGGCGCCTAGGCTAGTCGCAAGGCCTGCTAAGAGGCTTGCGATCGCACCCAGCATAATGGGGCCGGCCGTCACGCGGCAGCTTGGAAACGCTGGGTTTATAACTTGCCCGATCCTGACCGAAGAGGAACCTTCCTCCCCAGCTGCCCGTCATCCTGGGCTTGGGCGGACGCCTTGCCATTCTTGCCGAACCCGATCCGAAGAACTAGTTTAGGCGCCAAGGGCACCAGTCGGCCACGGCGCGAAAATTTCTCGGAACGTAGAAAGCTGGCGCATCCGTCATCGGTGCCCCGTGCCTAGTCTCTTGCGCTCCTTGCAAGGTTCTGGAACCTGCCAGCGCTGGAAGGTGCAAGGCATCGCTTTGGGCCGATGAGTCTCGTAGTGTCGCCCCCGCAGCCAAGACGGGCACATGAGGACACCTACCCCAGCGGCGCGCTCCCACCAAGGGCGATATCGAGAATCTGCTCGGGCAAGCCGAAGTTGCGCGTCCTGCGAATTCAAAGATTGCGTTCGCCCTGATCTAGGCCCTCATGCGCTCTGCGGCGGCTGGCACGGCTTTGCGAAAATCGATCACGGAGGCAGGGTCAATCCCCTCAAACACTTATCAAGCTACGGCGGTGACCGGCCAATCCGCACGGAGGCAAAAACTACCATATGGCGGCGCCTTGCCGCTGGAGGACAGCCGAAGCTGCAGGTCCCAAGTCCCAAACACACAGACGATGGGATCCGAGCTCCGTCCCTGCCTTCATGAAGTCCTCAAGAGATGGCTCACGATTCCAAACAGCATCAAGCGGCAGAAGTGGCGTGTCCGAATGCCGTCTTTCCCTGGGCAACAAACTCTACTCGCTTCTTGGCCCGGACATCTACCGAACCTCACAGCGACAGCACAGCTCGTCTCATCGTAGGCGGGGTGAGTAGATGGGACTACGGTCGAGGCTTGCATTTGTTGCCGCGGCTCTCCTGATCGTTCTGCTGGTAAGCTATCTAGCGCAGAAGCGAAAGGCCACCCAAGAGCTCGCGCCGAGCGATTTCCCATCCTTGCCTGGCAGAGGATTTTTCATGGGGCTTCTTCCCACGCCGGCGCGCAACCAGACGTTTGCCGACGCCTATTTGCAGGCATCGGGGTGTTGCGATTTCGTGCCCCTGTGGGGCAGGCCAAGCCCCTTCTACGAACTCGCCAATGACATCTCCGGCCCCTGGGGTCGAACATTCTTGGACGAATACATACGACGCAACGGCATGTTCCCCCTGGTTCTCGTTTCCTTCATAGGCCAGAACATGACGCTCAGGACGCCTCCAGACATGCCTGGCTCCACCCTGAGTAGTGAGGAGTGGAGAAGGGCCTACCGAAAGGCAGTCCTGGATGTCGTCAGGACCGCAAAGCCCCCCTTCATCTGCATCGGGAATGAGGTGAACCGCTGGCATGAGAGGTACGGCGCAGCGCAGGGCGATCCCAACGGATTTCAAAACTACGTCACTCTGTACGAGGAGCTCTACGATGCGGTGAAGGCCATCTCCCCGCAAACCAAGGTCTTCTGCACCTTCTCGCGGGAGATTGTCTCGGAGAATCGAGAGGCTAATCTGAGCGTACTGTCCATGTTCAGCGCTGGGAAAATGGATCTCCTTGTATTGACGTCCTATCCCTACGCGGTCAAAGGGATCAACAGGCCTTCTGACATTCCGGATGACTACTATCTCAAGGCAGCTGCATGCTTTCCGGGAAAGCCATTCGGGTTCACCGAGGTGGGTTGGGCAAGTCTGGAACCTTTCGGAGGCGAAAACGGCCAGGCGGACTTCTTAAAGGATCTAACCAGCAGGTTAACGCTGGATCGTGGATTGGACCTCACCCTCCTCGGATACGCATGGCTCCACGACCTGGATGACAAAGATGCAATCGGCTTGATCTACAGGAACGGCACCGCCAAGCTAGGATTTGAGGTCTGGCAGAAACTCTTCTCTTCATGACGTTCGGAGAGCCCTGTGCGCCCGCCTCGCGCGGCTTTTCTCGGCAAGCAGTAGTCACCTCGGATCCTTCGCGCGCCGGGCCAGGGAAGCCTCGTAGGGACACACATTCTGGGAATCAACCTGATGAGGTTCTCGCCTGAATCGCAGGATCACTAGCAAGCACCGGATCCTGAGCTCGGAGTACTCGATCTCCAGGGATGGGGACCCAGTGAATCCGGGCAAAGGCCATCGCTTTCGTCCTTCTCCACCTTCGATGCCGCCGACCAAGACTCAGCCCACTTTAAACCTGGGAGAGCCTGATGGCCGATGGACCGAGAACCGGACTCTGGGCGGGACTCCATGGACTCGATACAGTTTTATCCCTAACTATCGCGGCCGTGTACGTGAGCGAACCTGCGGGCTGCAGTATGCGAGCGACGATCCTTTTGCTCTCCATGCTAGCTATCTGGGCATTCCCGCCACATGCATCGGGCGCGATCTGGGAGAAGGAGTTCCTGCTCATCGGCCAGGTATTTCCCCAGGAATGCCCGGTGCCGGGGTGGCTCGATCAGGAACCGATGCTCCGCTACACCGTGATACCGACCGATACCGACTCCATGGGCCTGACTGAAGAGGACTCCCGCAGATTCGTCAGGCAGTACTTCCCCCGTACCCAGAAGGAGTTCAATTCGAGATTCCAGTTCATAGTGATGCCGGACACCAAGATATCCCCCTTCACCGGACAGCAGATAATGTGGATGAAGGAGGGCATGGAGTCCCACGGGATCGGGGGGTTCGTCACCGTCGGGGCGGACCTCGCCGGGGCCTACGAATGGCAATGGGTGAACTCCCCCCTCCACGACGTGCTCCCTTCAAGCCTCAAAGGGCATTACAGGGTGGGCTCAAGCTTCAAGATAGTCATACTGAAGGAGGATCCCCCTGTCCTCTCGATGTTCAGGCAGTACGGCATCGAGAACTTCATCGGGAGCTGCCCCTGCTCGCGCAACTATCCCAAGGAAGGCTCCACCGTCTGGGCGGACGCCAAGTACCAAGGCGAGAGCCTCCAGTACCCTTGGCTGACCGAGTGGAAGCTCGGCACCTCGGGCGGGCACGTATGGGTCGCCTCCGATGACTTGGACCATCAGTGGTGGTGGCCGGGCGGGATGAGGTTCCAGTCCACGAACCCCTACTCCGGGGACGTCTTCCTCAACATCATCTACTACTCGGTGGGCAGGGCTCTGCCGGACAACATCAACGTCGTCCATGCCCTGCGAAGGAGCCTGAGCCTCTACCAGACGCAGAGGCTGATGATCAGGGGCACGATGGACTGGGCAGAGAAGCTTGGAGCCAACGTGAAGAAAGCCGAGGTGGCGCTGGGGAAGGCCGAGGAGATCTACAAGACGGCCGTCGACCGGTACGCGTCGGGCGAATACGATGAGTCTGCCTCCTATCTTGAACAGGCAATCGCGGCCGCCGAAAGGGCCCAGGAGGTCGCATACAAGACGAAGGAGGAGGCCATGTTCTACATCTATGCCGTGGAGTGGCTCGTCACCACCGGGGTGCTCCTCCTCAGCGGCTCGGTGCTCTATTCCCTGATGGTAAGAAGGCGCCTGTATAAGGAGGTTGCCTCGACCGGATTCCGCCGGGCAGGAGAGTGAGCAGGGTGGTCAGCATCCACGTCAAGCAGTACATTTCCCTGATTCTCCTAGTGTTGGTTGCCTCAACTGCATGGACGCTGACCACCTATATCTGGCGGGACAGGACGATCAGGCTTCTGGGCATGCAGGGAACGGACACGCTATTTGCCGCCGCCCGGGGGGAGAGGATCCTGTCCGTCAAGGTCGCGCCGGAACGGAAGCTCGGGAGCTTAGAGTTCAGATTCAGATGCCTGATCGAACGCAGCCCGAAGGATGTCCCCATCATGTTGGAGAAGGCGGACACCGTGGACGAGCTGATCCAAGCATGCCGCCCGATCTCGGATCGTCTGGACTACTTCGCCACCATGGGCGCCGACGAGTATGTCGTTGTCCACGAAGTCTCCCCGCAGAACCTGAAAGGGCACAGGCTGGTGTTCATCGATTTCGGCCGCATCTACGCCTCGTTGTACACCCCGGAGCACAGCAACGAGTCCCTAACGACCTTCGCCTTTCTTCTGAACGGCACAAACCATCTCGTCGGCTACTTCGAGGGGTATTCCGAGATCCTCGTCATGAGGGGGGCACTAGGCAGGTTGCTTGGGCGAGGCGAGATCCTAGACCTGGTCAGGGTTGAATCTGGAAAGGAGAGGGTCGATTACGTCCCCGAGCCGGGGCCGGGTGAGCTTTCGCTGGAGGAGCTACCGCCCTGGGGCCGGATAGAGTTCCAAGACGTCTCGTCGGATCAGTACGGCGTCACGATCGTGGTCAAGGAGGGGATGATCGGGGCGGAGAGACTGCTCTTTGTAGTCGAGACGTTCGCAGACGGAAACTGGTATGAAGACGCGTCAGGATACTGGGTCATCAAGACGAGGAGGATCTAGATGAGGGCACCTCGCCTTCTTACGGCGTTGCTGTTGGTCTCGCTCGGCTTTGCGCAGGCATCCTGCCAGGTCAAGCCTCTGGTGGTCATCGCGTGCTTCGATGGTCAGAAGTATCCCCCTGAGTTCTGCCCCAACTACTCGAAGGCCGTCCTTGAATTTGCACGTGAGGCGATCGGCGACGCATACGGGCCCGAGATCGAAGTTCGGACGGTCGGCGACTGGTTCTTCCTCTTGGACGTCCTGACGCTGCCCAACGTCATCGGCGGGCTTATTTCCCTCAGGGAAGGCCAGTTCCAGCTGTCGAAGATGCGGCAGGATGACCTGGTTGAAGCCTTCGGCAAGGGGCTGGGGCTGGTCGGCGTGAACTTCATGGGATACTACTCCTCGATGGGTCGGGTTTCGGAAGTAGTCTTCCCTCTGAACGGAACCAAGACCGCGCCCGGGAAGGTCGTCAGGGGAACCTACGTCACGGCACGGCACACACATGTCAAACTGGTTGACAACCCGGTGACGAGGAACCTGCCCGACACCATCAGCATTCCCGACTCGAGCCTGATTTACCACCACCCCATATCCAAGGAGGGTTGGTGGACGCCCCCCGAGGGAAAGATGACCGTCCTTTACGCCTGCACGACCGCAAGCTCCGACGGGCAGGTCCCGTCGGTCGTGCTGTACGAGCGGGGCAAGGGGAGGTCGGTGACGCTGGCCGGCCTCAGGCACAACGATGCCACGGGGCTGTACCACAAGGACCTGGGCTGGTTCAACCACTCCATCAGCCTGCCCGAGGTCAGGCAGCTGCTGGCGGACGCGCTGGTCTATGTCCTCGAGCCGTTTGCAAGCGCCGAACCGCTGAAGGCCAGGATGGAGGATAGCCTGCTCTTCGTCGAGGAGAGGCTTCAGAGCCTGAAGGCCGAGGTGGAGACTGCGAAGGACTCCGCCCGTCGGTTGAGGAACGAGTCCATGGCATCAACCCTCGTCGTAATCGCATTGTCGGGCCTGGCGGGGGTGGCCATAGTTTACTTTGGTTTCATCAAAACCACTCCCGGGCCTTCGGGGCGCTGAGTTGCGGTTGCTTCGCCGACCCTCTTGGACCCGGCACAGTTCCCACGTCGCCGCCGCGATGACGACCTCAGCCTTGTGATCGTTGTCGGGGTCCGGTGCACAGATGAAACGCAGGAGCTCATCTGCGACCTTCCACCTCTCCACGCCTTCAGCGGTGAAGCGCTAGAGGTCTCGAGCAGACGTGTGAGGAAGTGATATTTCGCGATTAAGGATTCCGGCAGCACTGCCAAGCCGGAGCGGCGCAGCATCCGGCGCCGATCTCCTCTTGTGTGGGGATTCGAGCAGCGAGGATCGACGCCTCCTCACATGACGAATTGTCTGCTCGGCGAGCAACCCAGCCCTCTTAGAGATTGCCTCACCGACCGGATTGGATGACCATGGCTCCGGCTAAGCGGACCCGCGTCATGCCCGAGCATGGGCATCACTCAGGTGTCCTCGTTGCCCCTGTCTGCATCCCTTTGCAAATCCCAGGCAGCGCCCAAGCATCGTTGCTGGCGAGAGGAGCTGCGCGATTCCTGCCTCACGGCGCCCGCCTGGCTTCAAAGCAGACCTACCCTTAACCCCCACGGGACAGGCCCATCGCCTTCGGAAACTCGCCGGAGAGTAAGATTTTTACGGAGGTAAGTCGAAAAAGGTTTGTAAGACGGCGGGGAGAATCCTTGCTGGAGGAATCAACGGTAACTTCAAAGCATCAGGTGACCATTCCCAAGAGGATCCGGGAGAAGACCGGGATCGAAGTGGGTGATACCCTCCTTTTCGAGGCCAGAGGGGACCATGTGCTCGTCAGGAAGAAGGGCGTGAGCAAGCTCGCAGCCGTGCTCCCCCTGGCACAGCACGGCAAACTGGTTGCGGATGTACATGAATGGCGTGAGATCGCCAAGCGAAAGGCATTGAGGGATGCGGGTTGAGACTCTTCCTTGACGCGAACATCTTCCTCAGAGCCATCCTGGGTGACATGCCGGAGAAGGCCGGGGACTGCCTCAAGCTCTTCCAGCTAATAGACGACAGGAAACACGAGGCATACACCTCCATGCTCGCGCTCAATGAGACCTTATGGGTTCTTGAGGGTCTGGAGGTGCCGGCGGAGGAAATAGCCGCAAGGATACTCGCAATTGCCCGATCACGCGTAGAGATCCTGCCATCGGCGAACCGCGATTCGGTCGAGGAGGCGATGGAGCTCTACGGCAGACAGAGGGTTGACTTCCAGGATGCGCTGAACGCCATCACCGCCAGAAAGGCGGGCGTCGGCATGATCATCAGCTACGACAAGCATTTCGATCGTATCGAGTTCGTCGAAAGAAGGGAGCCTGACGAGGTCCTCGACTGAATCCTCCGGCCTGAAATAAGCTCTTGCTTCCCAGTGCCCTCGTGCACGAACTTCCGCTGGGTTCAAGAGCCTCTTCCCAAACTTGGTTCGCATTTCCTGAGATCGCGGCGGAAAGCATCAGACCTGATGTGAAAAGAGATACTTGTCTTCCTCGTCCACGAAGACCATGTCATCGCCCTCGCCAAACTAGCCCGGATTAAGCCCCTGGACGCCGAAGACTCGGGCAACGAAGTGCTTTCGGCCTTTGGCATCTTCCTCCTTTCACGCTACCATGCACGATGCATCGTGCGCTGGGCCTTCGTGGCCTCCGCCTCCCTGTAGAGCTTGCGCTTCACCATGAGCGTCCAAAGGGCGAAGCCGCATCCCATACAGGTCGCGGCCACGACCAGGTACTCCGTAACGAAAACCCAGAGCAGTGCCCTGTCCCTAGCCCGCATCATGTCGTCGCCCATCGATTCGAACCGGCCCAGCAGGTCCTGCATGATCTCCAGGCTCTCACCAACCCTAAGGTCGACGTAGAGATCTTCGGCCTCCTCGTGGTCGGCATCCATCTCGCCGATGCGCTGCTCGAACGCAGAGGGGTTTGCGCCGAACTTCTCGATGAACCCGAGGACCAGCAGGGCCATGGCCTTCTCCTCCCTATAACGTATGAACGCGACCCGCGCTCTGTGGACCAGCTCAAGGTCGTCAGGAAACCTCGAGTCGGCCACGAAGGTGAGGTGGTTGAAGATGTAGTCGGGGAAGTATACCCACTGACGCTTCGTGTCCTCAGGGATCGTGTCCCACCCGTGGTCGGGCTGGACGACCATGCCCTCGCCGTACCGCCGGCTCAGCAGGGCCGGCGTTCCCCTATCCCTCCACACAGCCCATACCGTCGTCCCAGCCCTTGCTGCAAGATCGCCGTGCGCACCCCAGTTCATGTTCCACCTCTCAACTCCCGGCAAGGCGAGGAGTGGACCCTCCTGCACTACCCGGTAGTACTGGCGTCCCATGGCCGCGTCTATCTGGTTGGGCACCAGATCGCCGGCGAACACCTGGTAGAACTTCACCTCCGGCCATAAGTTCATCCCGGAGTAAGTCGCGGCCCTGTTCGCGAACTCGATCAGGCACAGCCCGATGCCCTCCTCCACGCCCCTCTGGAACCAGTCAAGATGCGATGGCGGCAGGACCTCTGGGCTGAAATCGTGGAATACCAGCACATCCGTCCCCTCGTAGAGGCTGTCGTAGGACCTCGGAAGGTAGATGCGGGCAAACCTCTTAGCGTCCCCCGTGCTCAGGTACTGGAGGCAGCATGGCACCGCCCGTGAGAGCACGAATCGGGGCTCGGCCGATATGAGATCGAGCGCTATCTGGTTGTTGGCGCAGATCTCTCCCACCCATATCACCCTGGATCTTCCCGTGGAGGGATCGGTCCTGGCGACGAGACCTTGAGGGCTTGCCAAAACGAACAGAAGAACCGCCAGCAGTTTAGGACCTTTCATGCCCATCTTCGCCAATCCATGCGTCTAGTCGCGTTGCCTATGCAGCAAGGGTACAACATCAAGAACGGATGCTAGCCTCGGCAGAGGCCTCCACTTCATAGCCCCGACCCCGCAAGGACTTCCATATAAAAGTCATCCATAGCACTGCGAAGGCGCTCGCTCGACCGGACGACTTACCTTCCGGCCGAGTCACCTCTTCGAAACGGCCCGCGGTGCCTACCGCCGCATCCGCTGAATAACCGCGCCACGACGCCACCCAGTGCGCCGCGGGCTCGGAAATGGCCGGGAGACCCAAGTCCCTCACACGTACAGTCCAAACCACGCCTTGGCAAGCCGGATGAACGGCATCGTGTAAGCGTGACCTTGTTCGGCGAGATATGTGTAGGATCGCGTGCCGGGAAGGCACTTGAAAAGCGAGGCGATCGAGGAAGCTGGGCAGGCCGAATCCCGGCCCCCCGCGGTCAGAAGGGTGGGCATGTGCAGCCTGTGTGCATGCGACGGGACATCCACGAAGTCCAGCGCACGCCACTCGTCCCGATCCCCGCCGGGGACGCCATGGCGCTGAAGGCCGTCTCATAAGCTCCGCGGTTCTTCTGCTTGTACATGAGCGGGAAGTTGATCAGGTACAGGACATCAGCTGCGACGGCTTTGACCCCTCGACCGGCGAAGATGCTGCCCAATAGAGGCGGTGTTCCGCCTCCCTGGCTTGACCCGAAGAAGCCGTAGCGCGAAGGCTCCACCTGCTTTTGGGACAGTGCCCAGATCACCGCTGAAGCAGCGTCCCTGAGCCAATCCACATAACCCTGCCTTCCGCGTCTTTTCACCGTGTCCGGCAGCACCGGCCATGGGCGGCCCACCTGGCTTGGGCCTTGGGGGGTACCGTATCCCAGGGGGGTTATGTGAAGCACGTTGAAGCCCGCCTCCACCAACTCCGGGTGCGCGCTCATCTCTGCGCCGTATCCGGGCAGGTGGAACAGCACCGGCGCAGGCCCCGTGCTTGCTGGTTGCCAGTAGCCATAGAACGTCGCCCGCCCCGGCGCCTCGAAGGCGACGTAGTGATTTCCCTCGGTGTGGCGTACCCCCAGCTGGAAGGCGTACGACGGAGCATCGAGATGCTTCACGGTTAACGGTTCCTCCTGGGATCTTGCGAGTATGCGCTCGCACCAATCATCGATCTGCCTGCGCGTTGGGTAGTTGGGATGCATCATCCAAATCATCGCCGGTGCGTCTGCCTCGCCAACGGTCTTCCGATAGCGTTGGGGAGGTATCTCTTTTCGGCAATTGTGCAACTGGGAAGATGTTCCTTGCGCCAATAAGGCAGACCAGACCTGCCTAGCGTTTCGCCCCCGCGGCAACACCCTGGTCTGGCCCTCCGCACAGCCACAAGGGGCGCGCCGCTTTGCATGCCGACGATCCATCCGCCATGCCGGGCCCCGGCCAGATAGATAGGCCGAGGGGTGGCATTCCCAAGAAGCGCACCCACCCTCCAACGCAGCTTTCCGAGGAACCGCTACCGATCCCGATGTCCAGCGTCGAGAATCTCGACAAGCTTCAGCCCCATATGGTCTACCCTTGACCGAGCGTCCCAACCGTTGCAAAGCCCGACCGCCTTGCCCCGGAGGAGTTGACGGGAACTGACGCGGGTTGACACAGGGCGCTGTCCACACTAGCCGTCTCCAGCCAAGCGGCCTATGCTTGGAACCTTGTGGTGAGGACCTCCCTGTACAGCTTGCGGCGTATCATCAGTGCCCACACTACGACCCCGACGATTATCGAGGTACCGGCAACCGTGCACCACTCGATGATGTAGATCCAGAGGAGGGCCCTGTCCTTGGCCTTGACCGCGTCCTGCATGACTTGCTCGAGGGAGGCCAGCGCCTCGTTCATCCTGGGCAGGCAGGCCGCGAAGTCCTCGTTCACCCAGAGCCGGTCAACCTCCTGCCTGATCCGGTCCGTCTCCGCCAACTTGACGTTGAGCGAGTGCGTGTTGGCGCCGAAGGTGTCGGCGAACTCGATTATGGAGAAAACCATCCCTTTCTCCAGCGCGTACTGGCCTATCTTCTCCCTGAGCGTGTGGGTCAGCGAAAGGTCCGCCGGTATGGTCGCCCTCGCGATGTAGTAGACGAGGCGGGCCATGAAGTCCTTCCAGTACTCCCACCAGTAAAGCCCGATCAGCCCGTTTCCGCCCCAGTCCCAAACGAAGGCCAATGTACGCCCGCTCCCTATGTCCCAGTATACAAGGACGGGGTCGTTCTTGCGGTCCGTCGCCACGGTCTCGTCCGTGGTCACGGCTAGGACGGTGGCCCCGGACTTTGGCTGAGGCCGGTTGTGGGACCATATGAGGGGCATGTTATCCCACCGGATGCCGTCGGTTATGGGGTTCTCCTTGACGGGAAGTATCCTGAAGTGATGGTCCCGGTATGACACGTGTTCAGTCTGGTATACCGGGAGCACGGACCCTACCGGGGTGTCGTCCCAGGGAGGAGGATTGCGGCTGGTCCAGGCGGTGGCGCAAGCTCCGAAGGACACCTGATCGTCGGACATCAGAAGCCCGAACCCATGCTCCTCAACCGCCCTCTTCGCCCAGACCTGAAACTCGGTTCTGAGGTCGTCCGCAAAGATCGCCGTTATTATGAGGGCGTCATAGTTCTCAAGGAGGTTGGACTCGCTCCTGGGCAGATATATCCGCATGAACCTCTGCATGTTGGCGGCGTAGAGGGCCGGGTTGCGGGAGAATATCTCCGCCTCGATCCTTGTCAGATGGATCTTGGGGTCCTCCAGAAATGCCGTCGTCGGGAAGCCCGGCTCCAAGAAAGGGTCCCCGATGAACAGCGTCCTTATCCTCCCGGTCTCAGGATCGACCCTCGGCCCCGAGGCCGCGAGCCCGACCTGCAGGGAGGCCGCAACCAGTGCCAGAACGAGTCCCGCCAGGCGCAAACTACAGCCCCTAGTCAGGTCGATTCTTTCGCTGATAACTCTTGCGCGCTTTCCTGCTTGACCTCGATTCCAAGGCTGAGGCAACACCGATCGCCCGAACATAATCTGCGCTCAAGAATCGGGGCCCAGAGAACCCAGGGATCTTCCGATCCTCACTGGGATGCCCTCTTCGGGCGGCCTCGGGGAGCTAGTGGGACTCTGCGCGCTTGATGCGACGGCTGCGACGGCCCATGTTCACCCTCGCGAGGCGGATCTCCCTTACTTATCCGGTTCGCCTGGTGTGAAATTCGAAGACGACGTATCTGGCCACGGCGGTTCCCGGATTGCGCATCCCATGCGGCTTCCCCGCGGCATAGAAGATCACGCCGTGCGGGGCCACGCGGCGGCCGATGGTCTCCACCTCCCCCTCCAGAACGACTATGCACACATCGTACTTGTCGGCATGGGGCTCGTACCCCGCGCCGGGAGCAAGGACTGAGGTGTGGCACTGAAGCCTGTGCAGATATCTCGTCGGACCTTCCAGGACAAGATGCGTGGCGAACCCCGATTCTCCCGCCCGCTCATCCCTTGAGCCGCACATCCTGAACTCGCCGAACGCCAGTTCGGATTCCTTCTCCTTCGCAGCGCCCCACCACTTGAACATGAGATAGCTCGCCGGCGCCGCGCCCATGGCCTGGAGCGTGTGCGGGAACTGTGAGGGATAGTATACGAAACGACCCTCTTTGAGCCGCACATCCGGACCTCCCTCCCTCGTTTGGAGATCCGGCAGGATCAGATCGACTTCGCCGTACAGAAGCAGCAGCAGCTCTTCTTCCTGATGCGCATGCGGCGGGTGGGGACAGCTGCCCGGCATGAGAACTGAGGCATGGCAGGAAAGGTCGTACAGCCCCCTGGTGGATCCCCTGAACAATGGATACTGCTTCCAGCCCGAGGCCTCATCGGGCGGAAGTGGGACCCTCAGAGGATGGGCGCCACTTTCCAGACGGGGACCGGAGATACTACCCCCGCTCCTGATCATCCAGGCAAGGTAGCCCGAGCCGGCCCCTCCCTGCATGGCCCACACGATACCCCTTGACAGCCGCCTCGCAGCAACGAGCCGCCCGACGACCCAGGAGGTCAGGTCGTACCCCAACACCTTGTTCTCAGACAGCACGACCATTCTCCTCGGCACGTGGTCTTCCTTGATCTCGCCCGGACCAAGCCACCGGCCGGTCTCCTTCATCGCCAGGTAAGCCTTGCATCTAGAACACGGGATATCCGCCCTGGCGGGGCGCTTCCCCATCAACATCTCCCTTGCGTAGATCATCCTGTCGCTGTTCAGCGACTGCACCAACCCGGTTTCGAAGACGTTGCCGTAATCACCCCAGAAGTTCACCGTGCAGCCCAACAACCTTCCATCGTAGTTGATCTGCGGGCTCGTCCACAGCTCTAGACAGCAGCGGCGCAACATGTACTCCTGCCCGTAGCGCGCCCTGTACTCGCCCCTCGTAGCCGCGCCCAGGCCGGCCTCCCTCCTGACCCGGTCGGCGTCCCTGATCGGCGAGAAGGGCTCGGTGTACAGATCCTCCCAGGAGAGCTTCGGGCGGAAGTGCATGTTCAGATCCGCCGCCATCTCGCGCGCCTTGCCGATCTCATGTTCGTTATGCCCAAAGATGACGAACTGCCAGGAAAGCTCTGGAAAGCGCGAGTGATATCGGGCCTTGAAGGCGTTGATCTTCTTTACGTTCTCGATCACCCTGCCGAAATCGCCGCCCACCCGGTAGAGCCCGTAGGTCTCCTGGCTTGCCCCATCGATGGACACGGTAACCCTCCTCACCTTGTACCTGACCAGGCCCTCCAGAACATCGTCGCCAACATCATTGAGGTTTACGCCGTTGCTCGCCTGCAGCGCGACGTTCCGCTTGTATGCGTACTCCATCATCCTGAGAAGCTCCCTGTTGAGGAAGATCTCCCCCCAGTTGGACAGCTCGATCCTAGATATGCGGGGATTCTCGTCGACGATGCGCCTGAAATCCGATAATGCAAGGAACCCGGCGCCCAGAGCTTCCCGTATCAGGCCGGTTCCCGTCGGGCACGCCGGGCACTTGAGCTGACAGACGGTGGACGCCTCCAGGCGTATGCTGCGCGGATCGACTTTGACATCCTCACCGAGGGGTTTTCCGGACAATGAGGCTTCACCACTCAACGCATGCGCGTCGCGCTCACCATCACGAACTTGCTTACTCCAAGCGACCTCAGACGCCTTACCTGGTGAACGATTATCGGGACATTTCCAGCAGGCATGGCGGCCTTCGCCTTGGTTTGCCCATTGGGCCAGATCCTCGCACCCCGTCCAGCCGCAAGCATCACGGCCGAATCAACCATAGAACATAGTCCCTTATGCGACAGCAGGCCGTGACCTTAAATCTGCATCTGGAGCGGCGCAGCCGTAGTTGCGGGCAGCTCAGCCCATGGCCCTCTATGCGGCGTGGAGGCTCTCGGCTCCTCCTTAGGATCGACCTTCACATGCGCCCGATCCAAGGATGTGATCTTTGGCCCCCCCCCCGTCCGTGGACCAGGTTTCCTGCAGGAATCCCGAATCCTTCCGGTCGTTCCGGCGCGGCGATCCCAGCAATCGCGCCTCCCTCCAAGAACGGCAACATGCCCGTGATTTCCGACCCAAAGGAGTCATAGGGCAGGATCCTACGTTGGGCCCTCAATGCTGGGCCACCCGAAGCTTCGATATCGGGAACTCAAAGGCCGTGCCAAGCCCTCTACCCAGCAACGCTCAGGAAACTGGAGTATGCGCACCCCGCAGATCTCCATCGCCGTCACGCGTCCCTCCTTCGCCGAGCGATGTCGTTCGCTACGGACACGATCCCATATTATCGTGAGCTGGCGAAGGGCAGGCAAGGGGGTCTGAACGGCTTGCAAGAGCTCGAGGACTGCACCACTCACTCCAACCCCACCAAGTGGTATGAATCATTCGGCTTCATGCGAACATTCCACCTTCGTGCAGAACCGATAACAGCTAGGAAGTTGGCAGGTTGGCGGCCACATGTGCACCAAACGGCAATCTACTCGGAATCCAAGAAACATCGCTCGAAAGTCCGACTTTCCTAAAGTCCCGTACACCAGTCCCAAAGTTTCGGGATTCAAGGATTCAAGGGAAACCCTTATTTTCCCCTCCGAGACAGGTCAACATCGTCGCGGACGGGAAGCCGATTCCGCAACATCGAGTTGAGGGAATGTCATGGTGAAGCGTAGAAAGGGAAGCGGAAGCAGAAGCGGAAGCGGAAAAGATAAGAGAAAGCTGAACCCGAGGAGCAGACGGCGTCCCGCCAGATGGAAGGGATAGCCGGGGAGATCGGCTCGCCGGGCTCGCCCGGGTCCCCACTTTCTACCACTTCTCTACCCTAAGCCCGGGTATTCTCTCGAAGTGCCGTGGGTTTCCCGTCAGAAGGGGAAGGTTATTCCGGATGGCGGTGGCTGCCAGATAGACGTCCTGTATGCCGATCTCTTCACCCGACCTTCTCAGCCTTGCAGCCATCTGGGCTGCCAACTTCGCGGCCTCCTGATCAAGGGGCAAGACGACGAATGCACTTAGGAAGTCCTCCACATCGCACACCACCTCAGCCAGGCCCTCATCTTCGTACTTGAGGTGGATCCCGAAGAGGAATTCAAAAAGCGTCACAGCGCTGAGCGCGTGGGGTCCCGACCTATCCAAAACGGAGGCCTTCTTAGCAACTTCGGGACCTCCTTTGTCGAGATCTATCAGAACGGAGGTGTCAAGCAGCTTCATCTTGCATCTTCTCGGCCGATCGTCTCTGCATCTCTGCCAAGTGTTGCCTGATTGTTCTCCAGTCCTCCCGTGTGAGGAGTCCTTTACCCATGACGTCCGATATGGCAGGCCTTGCCTGCATGAGTCTTCTTATTAGATCGGTGAAGGACTCGTTCTGCCTCTTTCTTCTCTTGAGGGCCACGTACACGTCGTCTGCAATGGACACGTTCCTTGCCACATATACATATGTGCACCCATAGAATAAAATGCTTTCCTAGCATCACCGCCGTAGATCGGCTACGCTCGTGCGGCCCGAGGAGCCCAAGCCCAAGCCCCATATCATCAAACCAAGGCCCCTCGTGCCATGTTGAGATCCGTTCCACCTAGCAGTCCCCTTCGTGGCTCGCGGGCATGGAAGCGCTGGGGAGGGGATTTGAACCCCTGATGCCTTGCGGCAACTGACTAGCCGCTCCAATCCGGATTAGCAGGCCTGCGCTCCAGATCCATCAGCGCCCTAACCAGATTGCCCGTGGATTGCTCCACCCTAGGCGACCCCAGCTTGTCTCGCACCTCGCCCGGGGTCGAAATAAATCTTTCCGAGTTGAAGCGTGGGTCGGTCGGATCGGTTCATCACATCTCCGAGGGAAACAACAGCGTGTCCTCGAACCCTTTGGATCGAATGAAAGATCGCAGCTTGGCGTCGACGCTCAGCAGCTTCAACCCCCAAGCTCCTCGAGCTGGCGTAGAGCAAGTTGTCGATCATATCCTTGTGGCCGGCCGAGTATACCTGAAGAGCATGCAGGTAGGCCTCAGACTGCTCCTCGGCAATGAGGTACACGCCCCCCTTCAGGATACTGTTCAGCCCCTGCCCAAACAATCCCAGGTCAAGCCGACCATCGGCCGCGAATCTTGCCCCGGTCCAAAGTGCTTCCAGAATCGAGAAGCGAGAGCACCAGATCTCCGCTGGGTTGGCTTTCAGCTTCTCCAGTCCTCGTCTGACTTCATCGCCGGCGTCTATCCCCATCGAGGGCAAGATGAACGGGGTATCAAGGAGGACTCTCAGTGTGTCTTGTTTGCTCTTCAAGGCTGATTGCCTCGACTTCATCGGGGTTGATCTTGGCAAACTTCCTTCCCTCCAGAGCCAGTTTCAACGGATCCCTGATGATCTCCATTTTGATGGTGTCGCCATCGACCGTGAGTTGCACCTTCTCGCCTTCCTCAAGTCCGAGCGCTCTGACTATGTTTCTCGGCAGATAGAGGGCGCTCTTCCTCCCGATTCTCACAGTTTCAGTTACCATGCAACTCACCTGACAGAAGCGGTTAGTTCATTCTCATTAGTTTTTCCTGACAGAAAGCGTCATACCAGAATTTCCACCGTTATTCAGGAGAACGGCTAACCCTGAAGACACCGACCGTCAAGGGCCTTCGAGAAACCCAGGATCAGTAGAACTCGAGCTCGACAAGCTCGCCCTGCTCGTCGTATACTCCTCTGAAGAGCGCAACCCTGCCGAACAGCTGCTCGCTGTACCGGCCCATCTCGCCCCGGATGATCTTCTGTAGCACGAGGACCGCCGTCTGCGTGCCCTCGCGCCCGAAGCCACCGACCGCAAGACGGCTGTAGCCGGCATCCACCGTGCTCTCCTCGCAGATGAGGGAAAGAAAGCCCCACTCCGACAGCGGCCCCGCCAACCTCGGGATCAGGGTGAGCAACTCCTCTTGGGTTGCGTTCCTGAAGAACCCGGGAGCCAGGACCCTGGGGGCGGTGCGGTTGTCCAGAATCCGGAGCAGGCCCTTCTGCGCAACGTAGCCGCACAGGTAGTTCGAATCTGGGTCCCCGATCCCGATCAAGTTCCTTTGGTTGTAGGTGTACTGAACCGAGTAATAGGACCCAACCTTCGACGCGACGGTGGTGTGGTTGGTCAGGTTGACCTGCACGCCCATCTCCCAGAAGGCGTTCCGCGTCGCGTTTGACCAGTTGCCCATCTCTTCGGCGGTGTAGTTCGCCCACCCACCCTCCGATCCCACGGATATGAGGGTCCCATTGCCGAAGATCGCCGGCACGTTGTACAGGCTATATTGCCTGAGCGTCAGAGTTCGAAGCGTGCTGTACTTTTTCTCCTTTGGGGTGAAGTACTCGTACTGCAGGGCGACGTTCCTGCTGCCGTTCGCGGAGAACCTGATCTCCAGCTCCTCATCGATCACTTCGCCCGCCCCGATGGTTGCGTGCGTTATGTTCCCGCCCACGATCTCCGCCTTGCCGCTCTGAAGCCGGAGCGTGAAATTGGTGGCGGGCGCCGTACCCTGGTTCCAGATCCTGATCGGCACTATGGCCGAGTAGTTGCCGTCCTCCCTGAGGGTCGCCGCGGGCTCCAGCAGAAGCTCGACGACCTTCACCTCCGGCTCCTCAACCCGCCGCGACACCCACCTTAGCATGTTCAGCAGGAGCTTGTTGTTGTCGAATCCGTCCAAGAACCGGCTGCTCCACAGGTTGTTGTCGCCGATGCACGCAACCTTCCCCTTGCCGTAGGTTGACACCGCCGCAACGACCTTTGCGCCAACCTCCTCATCCGGATCGAGCGCCTGGTCGCCGTCGACATCGGACCAGGCATCCTCCGAGGTCCACGCGATGGGGGTCGCGTTGCCGGAAATCTTCAGCGAGCATCCGGAGTGGTAGCTTATGCTCTTTATCCCCTCGGTCACGTTGTGCTCGGCAAACCTGGTTATCATGGGCCAGTGTGGGTAGCGCGGATCCGCCAAGAAGGGTGAGGCAGGATCGCACACAAGGTCGGCCTGGAACTCGATCCCGAACTTGGATGTGAGCTTGTTCACCGCGGTCCGCGCCCAGGGCTCAAACCTGCGGCTGCCGGACTGTCCCGCCACTATCAGGCCGTTGCCGGCCGCCACGTAGTCGGCGAACATATCAACGTCGTACTCAAAATCATCTGAGTCCCTAGGCGTTATGAGCAGGACGGTGACGAAGTCCGTTAGGTTGTCGGGGTGTACGGCACTGACCCCGGTATAAGGGCTTAATAGGTGGGCCGTGAAACCTATCGACCTGAAGGAGACGGCCGCGTGCCAGTAGTCGAAAAGGCTCAGCTGCTCTTCCAGGTGCGTCTCAACGAACACGGCCGTCGGACGTTCGACGGAGACCGTTGGCATGGATGATGCAGTAAGCAGCCCGACCAAGCAGATGGAGACGAGCCATCTGCGAGCTGCGGCCAGCGCTCGTGCAAATGACGCCCTACTCCGCCTGCTTGATCGATATGACGTAGCTGTCCTCCTCCAGATTCCACGTCTTCTTCCTTGCCCTGCCCCCGAGGGGCTCATCCAGCCTTACCCTCCTAGCTCGGGTCTCCGCCGCTATGTAGTCCAGCTTGTCCCTGACCTTCCCAAGCTTGTCGGCTGGCCCCCCGATGGAGACCTCGATGTAGTCGTTAACCTTGAGGTCCATCTCCTTCCTCATCTCCTGGATGCGCCTCACCAGCTCCTTGGCGAGGCCTTCGGCCACAAGCTCGTCGCTCATGGTGGCATCGACCACCACGACCCCCAGCGGGCACTCCGCCTCCGCGTGGTTGGGCGGGAGCTTCCTGACGAAGGAGACGTCCTCCCGATCTATCCTGAACTTCCTTCCATCAACGGCCAGCTCGTAGACCCCTTCCGCGTCAAGCCGAGCTTTGACATCGCCGGCCTTCGCCTCCGCCAGGCTCTTGGCGACGAGGTCAGCATCCGATCTGAACTTCCTTCCGAGGTTCGCCATCCGGGGCCTCACGGCCATGCCGAGCGCCTCCTCTGAAACCAGCTCGACGGACTTTGCGTTCACCTGTTCCGCGAAGATCCCGCCCAACGACCTGACGGCTTGGCAAACCTCCGGGTTCACGGACGACACGAGCACCCTAGCGACCGGATGCCTCAGCCTGACTCCCGCCTTCTGCCTTGCGGCGAGCGCACATTCAACCAGACCATGGATGGCCTCCATCCCACGCTCCAAGCCGGAGTCGATCAGACCTTCCTCAGCCTCGGGCCAATCCTCCAAGTGCACGCTCTCAAGCGGCGAGCCGTCCCTCATCATCCTCTGATAGATGATCTCGGTCAGATGGGGCACGATCGGCGCCATCAGGCGGAGAAGCCGGCCGATGGCGTAGTGAAGGGTGTAGTAACATGCCAGCTTGTCCGGGTCCTCGGCCTCTACCCATGTCCTCTCCCTCGCCAGCCTGACGTACCACCTGCTCAGCTCTTCCAGGATGAAGCGCTGCAGCCCCCTGGTGACGTGAAGGAAGTTCATCTCCTCCATGCCCTTGGTGACTTCCCGGACGAGGCTGTTGACCCTCGAGAGCAGCCACCTGTCCTCGGCCCGAAGGCTTGCCCTCACGTCCTCGATTGAGACCTTGCCGACGAAGCCGTCAAGCTCCATGTAGGTGGACGCAAAGACGCAGACGTTCCAGAACACGTTCAGCATCCTCTGCACGGTCGTGAGTTCTGCGAAGCTGAACCTTAAGTCCTCCCATGGCAGCGTGGCCCAGAGCAGGTAGTAACGGAACACGTCCGCGCCGTACTTCGCCACGACCTCGTCCGGCTCCACGACGTTGCCCAGCGACTTCGACATCTTCCTGCCCTCGGGATCGAGGGCAAACCCGTGCATGAGCACCTTCTTGTAGCAGGACTTACCGAAGGTGATGACGCTCGCAGCCTGCAAGGAGTAGAACCACTTCCCGACCTGGTCGGAGCCCTCTATGATCAGGTCGGCCGGCCAGATCGAAAGGGCCTTCGGGTCGGACGGATAGCCGAGCGAGCTCCAGGACGCTATGCCCGAGTCGAACCAGACATCCACTATGTCCGGAACCCGGCTCATCGTCCCGCCGCATTTGCACTTCAGCTTGATCTCGTCGACGTTCGGCCTGTGGGGATCGAAATCGTCGGGATCGATCTTGGTCGTGGCCAGACTTGCCAGCTCGTCGAAGGATCCGACGACGGTCATGTTCCGGCAGCTCGGACAGGTCCAGATCGGCATCGGTATGCCCCAGTACCTGTTTCGGGAGAGACACCAATCCCCCACGTACTGGACGCCGTTCTCGTACCTCTCGGAGATCCAGGCCGGGACCCAGGTGACCTTTGCGTTCTCCTCGATGACCTTGGACTTGATCTTGCTGATCTCAAGGAACCACTGCTCCCTGGCCATGAAGATGAGCGGGGTCTGGCATCTCCAGCAGTGCGGATAGCTGTGGAGAATCGTCTCGTAGTGGACGTAGTAGCCGTTGCGCTTCAGATCCTCGACCACGACGGGATCTGCATCCTTGACGTACATGCCCCTGTATTTCCCACCGTCCTCAGTGAACCTCCCGCTTGCGTCAAGAGGGGAGAAGATGGGGGCCCCCACCGCCCTCCCGACCTCGAAGTCCTCCTCGCCGTGCCCAGGGGCCGTGTGGACGCAGCCCGTGCCTTCCTCCAGCGTGACGTACTGTGCGGCAACGACCCGGTGGAACTCGTTCGCCCACTCCCTCTGCTTCGGCACCTGCTCGATGAGCGGATGGATGTACCTGAGGCCCTCGAGCTCTGAGCCGGCCACGGTCTCGATGATACTGTAGTCCTTGATCCCGACCTTCCGCATGACGGTTTCGACCAGCGCCTCCGCCAAGATCCAGATCTCTCCTCCCACCCTGACGCGCGCGTAGGTGAACTCCGGCTTGACCATGACCAGCATGTTTGAGGGCAGCGTCCACGGCGTCGTGGTCCAGACAAGAATGTACTCGTCCTTGCGATCCTTAAGCTTGAACTTCAGGTATATGGATGGGTCTTCCCTTACCTCGTACTCACCGCGAACCTCGTGCTCCGCCAGCGCTGTCTCGCACCGGGGACACCAGTGAACGACCCTGAGGTCTTTGACCAAGAGGCCGGCCTCGTGGGCCTTCTTGAGGGAGTGCCACCCGGCCTCCATGTATCGGGGCATGAAGGTTATGTAGGGGTCGTCCCAGTCCATCCACACCCCGAGGCGCTTGAACTGCCTCGTCATGGTCTCCAGGTGGCGCTTGGCGTAACTGCGGCAGGCCTCTACGAAGTTGCGCACGCCAATTACGTTCTCGATGTCCTTCTTCGATTTCAGCTTGAGCTCCTTCTCAACCCGGACCTCTATGGGCAGGCCGTGCGAGTCCCACCCAGGCTGCCTGCGGACGTTCTTGCCCCGCATCGAGAGGTAGCGCAGGACGGTGTCCTTCACGATCTTGTTCCAGGCGGTTCCGATGTGAATGGTCCCGCTGCAGTACGGCGGGCCGTCCAAGAAGTAGTAGACGGGCCGCTGGCGGTTCTTCTCCTTCGACTTTCCATAGATGTCGTGCTCGGCCCACCACGACTGTATCTTTTCCTCAAAGGCCGGTAGGTCGAGCTTTTTCGGCAATGCTTTCACGGACATACCAACGCCCGGCCGGAACAGCCATCCTCGGCGGAAGCGTTAGTTAAGTGTTTCTCGCTGGCCGAAATGAGCCGCACCACCGGACGGCGAAGCGGAGGAAAGGATACAGGCCGCGCGTTCACCGGCGCGCGCGAAAGCCTATTTAACTTTCCCCGATCAGCGGACATTGGAGATCGGCATGAAGGTCCTCTTGTCCGGGCTTCTCGGAGCTGGGTGTACCGAGGTCGCCCAAATTCTCGCAAAGCAGAAGAACGCCAAGGTTGTTAACAGCGTCGAGGCGATAAAGGACATCATAGGCGAGAGGGGGCAGTCCTTCCAGCTCTTCGAGAGGGAGAGCCGCTCCGGCGAGTTCGACCTTGACGCGCTCCTACGCAACAAGGCTCTGGAGTACTTAGAAGAGTTCGACAACCTGATCATCGAGGGGCGGCTCGCCCTGCTGGTCTTGGACCGAACCTTTGATCTGAAGGCTTTCCTGACCGCGACCCTGGAGGACAGGATAGCCCACGTCGCATCGCGCCGGAACATCGCCAAGGAGCAGGCTGCCAAGATCGTCCATCACAGCGACAGGGAGCGCGAGCGAGTGGTCGAGAAGCTCTACGACCAGCCGCTTGATCTCTGCCGCTTCGATGTTGTGCTCAACACTTCCACCTACGGATTCGATCGCGCCGCCCGCACCCTGGCAGAGTTCCTTGAGATAGCCAAGCACTGAGTCCGGGCGACATCCATATTCTGCAAAACTGCTTCACCAAGCTCCGAGGCCTCGGCTCTAGGGTCCCTTGCGGCGGCGCAAGCTCTGCGCCGGCAACATTTAAGATGATCGCGAGGCGCCGCATGAGAGCCCTGGTGTTTCATTGGAGCCCGCCAAGCTCACCGCCTGCAAGGCCCTGATCGCCATCAGGTCCGGGCACCTCTCCTCATCCGAGCTGACCGCCTCCGTCTTCCGCAGGATTCGCCGCGTTGAGAAGAAGGTTCACTCCTACATAACCCTGGACGAGGAGCGAGCCATGAAGAGGGCGGAGGAGATCGATGAGAGGCTCCAGAAGAAGGAAGACGTGGGGCGGCTGGCGGGCCTGCCGGTAGCGGTGAAGGACAGCATAGTAACGAAGGGGCTGCGCACCACCTGCGGCAGCAAGATGCTCCACAACTTCATACCGCCCTACTCGGCGACGGCGGTGGAAAAGATTCTCGCCGAGGGTGCAGTGATCATCGGGAAGACCAACTGTGATGAGTTCTGCATGGGCACGACCACTGAGACCAGCCACTTCGGGCCCACCTACAACCCCTGGGACCTGGAAAGGGTGCCGGGTGGATCGTCGGGCGGAAGCGCGGCCTCCGTGGCAGCGGATGAGACGACCCTGGCGCTCGGCACCGACACCGGAGGCTCCATCCGCTGTCCGGCCGCCTTCTGCGGGGTGGTGGGCCTTAAGCCCACCTACGGACGGGTCAGCCGTTACGGCCTGATCGCCTACGCAAGCAGCCTCGACCAGATAGGGACCCTCACCAAGGACGTAGCGGACTCCGCACTGCTGCTCTCGACGCTGGCCGGCAAGGACCCGATGGACTCCACGTCCGTGGACCGCCCTCCAGAGGACTACCTGCTTTCCGTGGGAAGAAGCGTGGAGGGCGAAAGATTCGCCGTTCCGGACGAGTTCCTAGCCGAGGGCGTGCACGAGGACGCGGTGAAGGCAACCTGGAGGGTCGCAGACGCCCTCGAGGCGCTTGGAGCGGAGAGGCGGGAGATCCACCTTCCGTCCCTTGAGTACTCACTTGCCACGTACTACATCATAGCGATGTGCGAGGCGAGCTCCAACCTGGCCAGGTACGATGGCGTGCGCTACGGCTTCTCCATACCGTCGAAGGCGGACTGGATCACGGCCTTCTCGGAGGTGAGGGGTGCTGGCTTCGGCCCGGAGGTCCGCAGAAGGATCATCCTAGGCACGTACGCCCTCTCAGCCGGCTACTACAACGCTTACTACATGAAGGCTTTGAAGATACGCACCGTCCTCATGAGGGAATTCCAGAAAGGTTTCGAGCAGGTCGATCTGCTCGTCACCCCCACCATGCCAGGCCCCGCCTTCAGGATAGGGGAGATGGCCGACCCGCTTACGATGTACCTTCAAGACATCGATACCGTGCCCGTGAACCTCATCGGCGCCCCGGCCATATCGTATCCAGCCGGGCTCACCGGCGGCCTGCCCCTTGGGGTCCAGATCATCGGCAGACACTTCGAGGAGGACAGGCTCATACGCGTGGCCAGCGCACTTGAGGCCCGGCTGCCTCACAGGCGGCGACCGCGCCTGCTGTAGCCATTTTTCAAAGGCCCCGAAAACGAGGTGAGGACCGGACTTGGCCCTCAACTGGGTTAGGATCGCATGGACCCTTGCATTCGCGGTGTTGGGACTTCTCGCCTTCTTCGTCTACATCGATTACTCAAATCAGGCCCGCCAGCGAGAGGCCGAGATCGAAGCTGCCCTTGGAATGAAAGCCGGGCCAGGCGCGGGCAAGCCGACGGCGAAGGCGGCGACGACCCGCCCGCTGCCCCGCAGAAGCCGGAAGTACCGGATGAAGAGATGAAGGTCAAGAAGACCGCTCGCCCGCTCCCTTTCTACTGCTCAGCGCCAACGCCGTTGCCGCGTCCACCAACCGTTGGCCAGCCTGTACGTCCAGCAACGTTGCGCCGGCCTCGTAACCCCCCTCCTCGAAGGCCTCAGGCGTGACCACGTAGCCGACCATGTCGTCGCAGTATCCCACCACCATGGTTCGGCCGCGGCCCAGCCGCCTCTTCATCTCCAGCCCATACTCCGCGAAGAGTTCCGCCGGGACGCCCACCAATAGCTTGTCGTTGATCTTTACGACCTGGACCTGAGTGCTCACCTCACTGCCCAACCACGCCCTGATGTAGCCGGCCCTCTCGGCCAGGAAGGCGGTTCCGGCCGCCCTCGCCATCTTCCTCTTGACGTCCCTCCTCTCAGTTGGAGATGAGGGTTTTGCGCTTCTCAATGCCTCAAGCTCCTCCCTTGCCTTCTCAACGCTAGGTAGCTCCCTTAGGCCTAGGGAGACGCTTGCGCACGACGAGCCGATCGCCACCTCCTCGGTCGTGTCGACGCCGCCGAGGGCGCGCAGGGCATGCCCCGCGAGGACCCCGCCAACTCTTTCCACCTCGGCAAAGCTTGAGCCGCGGCGCCTCACCGTCAGGTTGCCGCACGCACCGTTGGCGAACAGGCAGACCGCCTGGGGGCCCAGCACCCTCTCTAGGGCTTCCATGGCGTGGCCGGGATACTCTGAGCAGAAAAGCAGGTTCTTGGAGTCCATTATGACGGGGTGGGCCCCGAAGTTCACAAGGGCACCGATCAACCGCCCCGTCGAGGACTCGATTTTCATTACGGCAAGTTCATCGTCGATCGGGCCTTCCTCTTTCTGCCTGTTGGTCGATAGATCAGAAACCGTCGTCCAGCCAAACCCGAGCCTGCCATCGGCTGCCCCGTTCACTGCCGTCACCGCACAGCAGGAAATCCTTTCGACTAGGAACCTGCGCAGAGCCGGGTTGGAGGGGAAGCCCATGAGCGGGGCTATATCGTGGTGTCCCTCAGGGCCGGAGTGCGTGTGGGTTGCGAATACCATCACGCCGTCCTCAGCTATGCCGGTCATGCGGGAGACCTCCCTCCTCACTTCGCTGACCAGCTTGGCGTCGACGTAGAGCAGATCCACCGAGACGAGAACGACGGTCTTCCGCCCGTCGCTTAGCGAGATCGCGCGCGCATGAAGATCGTCGTGCGCTCCCCTAGACAGATCGTGCCTGTCCGAGAAGCCCGCCAGCTGCGTTGGAAATGGGGGCGTGATGGGGATCTTGGCACTGCCTGCCTTCAGCCTTCTGACCCCCCTGCGGCGCATGTCGCGCTGTCTGTCCCTGATCTCCCGGAAGCTCAGAAGCTGTATGCCGCGTTCCCTGATCTCCGCCGCCACCTCGGGATCGGTGAGGAGCCTCATCTCCGCCTCGCGCTTTTCCCAAGCGGTCAGCGACCGGGTCTCCGCATCCCCAACCGCCGGGTGAAATATGAACTCGGTTATGCCCGGCCTCAGGCCGTCCAGGATCTGCAGGAACCTGCGCTTCTTGGCCTCGGGGCTGACGCCGTAGAAGGTGTAGTTGAGATCGTCCGTCGTCAGAATCCCGTCCGCCCTCAACCAGTCAAGGTGAACCGGGCTTGGCCAACGGATGGGCAGGTCACGTTCCCGGGCCACGGCCAGGACGATCTTCAGGATCTCCGGGTAGTAATTGTGCACGCCCTCGTTGCTGTCGATGTGGGTCAGGTCGAGTCCCCACTCCACTGCCTGGTCTACCTGCCGACGTATCTCCCTCTCCGCCTCGCCCAGGTCGATCTTGCCGGACAGCATCCTCTCCATGAACCTCTCCGAACTCAGGAAGAGGCCCTGCTCGTCCGTGAGGGAGGGCACCTCATCGCCCAGGAGCGGGCGGCCCACATCCTTCTGGCAGGTGAGGTCTATGTGAACGCCCACGTTGAGGCCCTTTTCCCTGGCGATCCGGGCGGCGCGCGCGGAGTCCGGCATGGTCTGTATCATGCTTATGTCCGTCGCCAGCCCCTCTTCGTAGGCCCTCACGATGCCGTCCGTTATGCCGGTGCTCATGCCCATGTCGTCCGCGTTCAGGATGAGGAACCTCGTCCCTCTCTTCACCGCGGATTCGATCTGACGGTAGTCGTACGTTTTTGTGATCTCCATGTCTGGCATCACCCATCCATAACGTGAGACACAGGGCTAGTCGGTGATCCCGCCCTCCTCAATGGAGAAGACGGTTTCGCCCTCGGGCAGGTACGGGCTGTCCACGAGCCTTGCGATCCGCTTGTTGGCCTTGGCCTTCCTCAAGAAGACCCTGTGGGTGCACTGGTGGGCGATTATGTTTCCTCCAGCCGGCGCAACCTGGTCGCCGAAGATCATGTCCACCCTGGCCAGCACCTGGTTGGTGACCACGACGGCCATATCGTGCAGGTCCGCCAGTTTCTGGAGCTCGTGGACGTGTCTGTTCAGCTTCTGTTGTCTCTCGGCAAGGAGCGCCCTTCCAGTATACTCGGATCTGAAGTAGGAGGTGAGCGAATCCACTACCAAGAGCCTGACGTTCCACTCCTTAGCCATCTCGCCCACCTTCCCGGCAAGCTCCATCTGGTGGTCGGAGTTCCTCGCCCTGCCAACCCAGATGTTCCGCAGGATCTGCGATGCATCCTTGCCGAGGTGCTCTGAGATCTGGATTATCCTCTCGGGCCTGAAGGTGTGCTCCGTGTCGATGTAGGCCACCCTGCCCTCCAGCCCGCCCTCCTCCCTTGGGAGCTGCACCATGACCGCCACCTGGTGGGCGATCTGCGTCTTCCCGGTCGCGAACTCCCCGTAGAACTCGGTTA
The DNA here is from genome assembly GCA_964549615.1 of uncultured Thermococci archaeon. Lineage (GTDB taxonomy): Archaea > CAYQAE01 > CAYQAE01 > CAYVLA01 > CAYVLA01 > CAYVLA01. Next base: position 38,318 of record CAZJVP010000088.1, read on the forward strand.
TGGCCTGCGTCTCGATGCCGCCTCCCAGAAGGTCGTCAAGCCTCTTGCTGCCCGTGGATATCCTCTGGATCTGGCTGCGCTTGTGAAGCACTACATCCGCAGTCTCAAACCCCATGTTCAGCACAGACCTTGCGGACCTGACGATGGCCGTTGCCGTATCCTCGGGTATCCCCAGTTCACCCGACAGTATCAGCGGGGATGCGACGGCCAGGCTTTCCAGCGAACGGTAGCCTGCCTCGCGCAACCTCTTGCCCGTGGAGGGCCCCACGAGGGGCAAGTCCTCTATCTCGCGGACCTCCGAACCAGCTCCCTGACCGTCCGCAGAACCCCCCATCAGCTCGCCTCCTTCAGTTCCTTAATCAGCTCCTCCGCCTCCCGCCTGGGATCCGGGACCTCGATGCCGCTGACCCTGAGACGTCCGTCCACGACGACCCCTATGAACACCATATCGACGCCCTTGCGGAAACCGGACCTCAGCTCCTCGATGCTCCTTCCGGTCCCATCCTTGAGAAGCTTCGCACACCGGTCTCCAAAAATGATTGCAGGAATCAGCCCGGACCCATCATCGAGCACGCAGGTGCACAGCAAGCTGTCGGGTCCGAATGAATTCGTGTAGCGAAGGTCGGTCAGCGCCACCGGGCAGGCCCTTATCCTGCAGAGCCTCCCAGCCTGCAAGGCCGAGATCAAACCCATCTTCGGCTCGTCCTCATTGAGGACCTCAACCTTCTTGTCGAGCACCTCAAGGGAACTCTCCGGGAGAACCTGGATCTCCCCAAGGTCGTTCACCTTGGCATTCCTTATCCTCAGCCCCCTCCCGGCCTCAAGCTCCTGAACCGGGTCCACATGGCCGTCCCAGAAGACCGCCGGGACCCTTCCGGTTGCGTCTCCAACGACGGCTGAAATGAGCTTGGCGTCGTTGAACTCTTCGGGGAGGCCGACCTCGACGATGCCCACCTCCAGGGTCAGGCCCTGCATGCCCCGGACCAGGTCGCAGACCATGGGGATGAACTCCTCCTCCTCCACCAAGAGGCGACCGCGCCAGCCGACGTGGACCTCCAACTCCTGGTTCATCCCAAACTTGGTATAAGCATTCTCGACGGTGACCCTCGATCCCTCCTCAAGGGCGGCCGCCGCGTCAGCGGCATTGCCCCAGAGGACGACCCTCACCTGTCCCGACCCGTCGCTGACGATGACGTTCGCGACCTTGCCCTCCTGGCCGTTAAGGCGGGTGAAGCTCCTTCGCCCGAGGACGCGTTCGACCCGCCCCCTGATGTCCACGCTCGGCATGTTGTCGGTGAGCTCGGAGATCCGCACGACGGACTGGACTGACCCAAACTGAAGATCCTTTGAGGGTTCGATCAAGACGATCTGGGAGGACGACGAGCAGTGAAGCTCAGGCCTTTCGTTCAGCCCGCCCTTCACGTAAGCTCCGACAATTCGAACCAAGCTGCCCTTGGGAATCCTCTCAAGGCCTTCAGCCTTTTCGTTCCACAGCGAAACCCTGGTCTCCCCGGTGTCGTCCTTCAAGAACACCGTCGCGACCTTCCCGCCAGCGCCGTCCGGCCGGTTGAAGGTCCGTACGTTCGAGATCGCGGAGATCACTCCCTCCACGGTGACATCCCGCATGCCGACCTGGATGTCCTTGATCTTGACCTTGGTCTCCTGCAGCTCGGGCATGGGCTCCGAGATCGCGGGGTTGACAAGGATTCTCCCGCGACGGCCGACGTGCACCTCGACCTCGCCCGATAGCCCGGTCCTCGTGTAGCCTGACCTGATCTGGACTATATCGCCCCTGTTGATCGTTCCCCTTTCCACTGGCTCTGCTTTCTCCCCCCAGAGAACCACCCGGACGCTCCCCGTCTCGTCCATGACCAGGATGTTAGAAACCTTTCCGGAGAAGCTCTCACGGTTGAAGCTCCTGACCCCGTATATGCTCACCACCCGCCCCGCAACATCCACGCTCTCCATGCCCGGAACAAGGTTCTTGATCTTCAAGCTCATCTGCGGTGGGGCCTCGAAGGTCGCGCCCATCTCCCTCGCAAGCAGCTTGGCTGCCCCTATCTCGCTGAGCAGCCCGTAGTGTTCCTTGATCTTTCCGTCGATCCTCGACTTGAACTCCTCCAGGCTGACCTTGTCCTTGACTTTATCGTGAATCTGCTTTATCGCCTGGAGGTCTTCCGACATTCCCGTCCCCGCCGGCCCGCCCTCACACGCCGAACCCCTACCGGACCTTATATAGATTATCCGCGTCCCCAGAGTCCTGTCGCGCATCGCTTGACCTAGGAACAACTTCCACCGCTACTTCTGGAAGGCGAGATCCGTCCCGCAGCTGGGGCACTTACCCGCGTAGGATCCGAAGCATATCTTGCAGAGGGTCTTGCCGCATTTGGGACACTTGAAGTGCCCTCGCTTCATTGCGGTGGTCCCGCAGACCGCGCACGAGAGGGTCTCCTCCTTGAAGTGCTCCAGTTCGATCTTGCAGTCGGGGCACTTAAAGCCTGACTTCTCGGCGCACTTCTGATCAAGCATCTTACGACAGTAAGGACATCTATAGTAGCCCACCTCGGGCAGGGGAGATTCGCATACTGCGCAGATCATCCTTTCGGGCAAGGAACGTGCACCTCAGGTTGGGGCTGCGCCCGTCTGGCGGTGCAAGGCCTGATAAATATTGGCGCCGCGCAGCCGAGGAATCGGATGTCGTAATGTTGGGACGTGCCCAAAAGTCTTTATCAAGAGGTCCCCAACACGCGCATCTGATGTCGAAGGGCTTCAAGGTGATTCCCGCCGTTGACCTGAAGGATGGCAAGTGCGTGACCCTGGTAGGCGGAGATCCCTCCAAGAGGGTGGTAGAACTTGAGGATCCCCTAGAGGCGGCGAAGAGATGGGAGAGCTGCGGCGCAAGCATCCTCCACCTCATAGACCTGGACGGAGCAATCCAAGGAATGCCGGCTAACATGCCCATCGTCAGGCGGATAGTCAGTGCGCTTGGCATACCGGTGCAGTTCGGAGGCGGGATCAGATCCCTTGAGGCAGCCCGTACCCTGCTGGAAGCCGGGATTTGGAGGATCATACTCGGGACCCTTGCGTTCGCGGAGCCGAAGGCGGTATCCATTCTTTCCGCCGAGTACGGCCCATCCCGAATCATGGTGGCCCTGGACTTTAGGGCGGGGAAGGTCCTTACCCATGGCTGGCGCTCCTTTACGGGGACCGACCCGCTCTCGGCGGCTAGAACCTACGAGGGGCTTGGGGCAGGGAGCCTCCTTGTAACGAACGTTGAGGTCGAGGGAAGGCTCGGGGGCATGCCGCTGGAACCGATCAGGGAGCTGGTTGGCGCGGTGGCCATCGACGTGGTCGCGAGCGGGGGCGTGGCCTCGCTGGACGATATCATATCGATCAGATCTACGGGCGCGGCCGGCGTCGTGGTCGGGGCGGCCATCTACACGGGAAGGATTAATCTGAGAGAGGCGATAGAGAGAGCGGAAAGGTAGGTGTCGGGGTGCTCAGGATCGAGAAGAGAAGGAAGACCAAGGAGACGGACATCTCTTTGTCCATCGATTTCGAAGGGTCAGGTGCCTCAAACATTGCAACCGGCCTGCCCTTCTTCGACCACCTCCTTGATTCGTTCGCCAGGCACGCAAGGTTTGACCTGGAGCTCAAGGTTTCGGGCGACCTCGACGTGGATGACCACCACCTCGTCGAGGACGTCGCGATCACGCTCGGATCGGCGATCGCCGAGGCTCAGGCGCGCAGACAATCGCTCAGGCGTTTCGGAAGCTGCGTGCTTCCGATGGATGACGCACTCGTCCTCGCCGCCGTCGATCTCGGGGGCAGGGCCTTCGCCGACGCACCTATACGGTTCAAGAAGAGGATGGTCGGCAGCTTCACCCTAGCAAACATCAGGCACTTCATCCGCTCGCTCGCGGACGGCGCCAAGCTCAACCTCCACGTGAGGGTTCTCTCCGGAACCGACGAGCATCACATTGCCGAGGCAATCTTCAAGGCCATCGGCGTCAGCTTGCGACAGGCTATGGAGGAGGATCCAAGGCTGTTGGGCTCGGTTCCAAGCACCAAGGGTACGATCTAGGCCCGCTGGCGCTTGCGCAGGGCCTTCAGGATCATGAATATGCCCACCCTAAGGCCGCACCAGACCGTAACCCCCGGGACGTACTTATCGTACTTGACGGGCACCTCCTTCAGGCGTAGGCCCCTGCGCATCGCCTCGAGGATGATCTCGCTTTCGATCTCGTAGCGGTTCGCAGTCAGGTCGAAGCCCTCGAGGGCAGATGTCCGGATGGCCTTGAGGCCGGTCTGGCTGTCGTGAACACGGGCACCCGTCAGGGCGTTGGTGAGCTTCGTCAGCCCCCAGTTGCCAAGCCGCATGATCCAAGAGGAGGAGGCGAAATAGTTCACCCTGTGGCCCAGAACGATGTCGGCCTCGTTCTTCAGTATCGGCTCGATGAGGTTTGGGATGTCGCTCGGGTAGTGCTGCCCATCCCCGTCCAATCGAAGGATTATCTCCGCCCCATGTTGCTTTGCGATCTCCAGGCCCTTCCTGTAGGCCGCGCCCACGCCCTGGTTTCGGTCTATCCTGAAGACCTTCGCACCGCCGGCAGAGGCCTCCTGGGACGAATGATCGGTACTGCCATCGTCTATGACTATGACGTTGTCGACGTACTGCCGGGTCTCCCTCACGATCCCCTGTATGGTCTTCTCCTCGTTGTGGACTGGTATCACGCAGATCGTTCTCAAGCCCAACCGCCCCGGTGTCGCCTCCTCCGCCCCACCAGCTTATGAATGATTCCCAGTCCACTTCGCCGCCGGTCCATCGTCGACCACCCTGCCGTCCACGATCACGACGCCCCTCCTGCAGTGCCGAAGGAAGTTGAGGTCGTGGCTCACGGCCACGACGGTGACCCCCAGCTCGTCGTTAACCTTCCTCAGAAGTTCGAATACCTTGCCCGAGGATTGCGAGTCAAGATTGCCCGTCGGCTCGTCCGCGAGTATCATCTTTGGGTCATTGGCCAGGGCCCTGGCCACCGCGATGCGTTGCTGCTCGCCGCCCGATAGCTGGTCAGGCTTGTTGTTCGCCCGCTTCTCAAGATCGACCAGCCTAAGCAGCTCCCTTGCCCTTCTCGTCCTGCTCGCCCGATCCTTGTTGGAGAGCACCATGGGGAACTCGATGTTCTCCTCCGCCGTGAGGGTGGGAATCAGGTTGTAGGCTTGGAACACGAAACCTATGGTGTGGAGCCTCAGGTCGGACAGCTCGTCATCCGACAGCGCCGAGACGTCGCTGCCAAAGATCTTGATGGACCCCGAGGTAGGGCGATCCAGGCAGCCTAAGAGGTTGAGCAGGGTCGTCTTGCCCGAACCAGACGGGCCCGAAACGAGAACGAAATCGCCGCTCTCGACATCCAAATTGACGCCGTTGAGCGCCTCCACCTGTATTTCGCCCGATTTGTACAGCTTTCGGAGATTGCGGGTCTCTATGGCCTTCAATTTTCTCTCTCGAGGAAGCCCAGGAAAGCCTTTAAAGGTATTCTATTAAATTTTGTCCATGGCCGCAGCGCGGTCCATCTGGAAGATCGCTTTCAGAAACCTGTCGGCCCAGAACACGACCACGATCCTGACCGTGGCGGCCATCGCAGTCTGCGTGATGACCTTCGTATCGATCTTCTCGATACTCGACGGCCTACAGCTCACCATCGAGAGCGTGATGAACAGATCCTACCAGCGCAGCGCCTTCGTCATCACGAGCTCGCACACGACGCTCTTCCACGAGAGCGCGATCCCGAGATCGGTCGCAGCCCGGTACAGGCAGATACCCCAGGTCTACGCCCTCTCGGAAGAGGACCTCGTGATGGGAACATGCAATGACGCGAACGTGCTACTGGCAGGCGTTGATCTGGAGGATCTCCGAGCGCTATACACCCTTCAGGGATTGGAAAGCGCAGCGGCCATCGGTCCCGGCGACTGCCTCGTCGGAGATACCCTTTCCGGAACCATCGGGGCCTCCGTGGGCACGAACCTGTCCGTAAGCACCGAACACGGCATGTTCGACCTCCGGGTGGCCGGGATATTCCGAACGAGCACTCCGCTTGACGCGCAGATATTGGTCGACCGCAGTTACCTCTCCACCAGGATCCCCAAATTCGTCGTCAACTCTTCGATCCTGAGGATCCGAGTTCTAGACCCGTCCGACATATCCACGATCGCGGATTTCACCCGATCAAATTACCCCGAGCTTGCGATAAGGGAGGGAAAACAGGTGAGCAAGTTCTTCGAGAAATCGATCATCAACATCTCACGTCTGCTCAGCACGATCATCGTCTTCGTCGTGCTCCTCATGGTTCTCGGGATCTACAACTCCATGAACATGGTCGTGTCCGAGCGGAAATGGGAGATAGGAGTCATCAGGGCCATGGGAGCGAGGAGGTCATTCATCCACAGGCTCTTCATCCTCGAGAGCGCCATGCTCTCGGTTCTCGGCGGCCTCTTCGGCACTGCCTTGGGCATAGCATCTTCCCATGCAATAACCTCCTTCTTCTCGATCTTCGTGGCGGGCTCGTCAAGCGTGGTGCCGCTCACCAAGATCAGCACGATCGGGTGGGCGATGGCTGCATCGCTTGCGATCGGGCTGGTGGGGGGAATGTTGCCCGCAAGCCGTGCCTCTAGAGTCGAGATCTCGGAGGCATTGTCGGAGGGATAGGGATCGGCGCCAAGCTAGGCTTCGGCATGAGGGTCTTCCCGAGGCGGAGGATGTGGCTGTCGCTGGTCGGCATCCTCGTCTGCGCCGTCCTCTTCTTCGGCATTCTCTCGGTGATATACTGGCTCAGGTTCTCCTCGAGCGCCTACTTCGGCGAGGCTCGCGACATATACGTCCTGGCGCGAAACAGATCTGCCACAGTGAAACAGTCCCAGATCCCGCTCGCCCTCGCACCCGCCCTTGCCAAGATGCCCGGAATAGAGGTCGTAAGCCCCGAGCTCTTCATCTACGGCGTCTTGAACGACAAGGCGGTCATAGTCCGGGGCATCTACCCCTACGACTTCCAACGCCTCGAGAGCCTTAGGGTGATCCAGGGCCGCTGGCTCAACGAAAAGGACATCATGGGGGCGGTGGCCGGCTACAACCTCGCCCGCAAATTGGGCCTTCGGGTGAACGACATCTACGTCCTATCCGGATCCGAGGTGGACGACTTCCTGACCATACAGATCGTGGGCATATTCCGGACAGGAGGAATGATAGATGACGATCTGCTGCTGAACATGAAATATGCCCGATTCCTCCAGCAGGAAACCCCCGAGGGCTATGCCTCGATCATACGCGTGAAGGCCAACACGACGATCTGGCCCACCGTGGACAGCATCTGGAAGGCCATCAGCGGCCCGCCGGCCGTCTCTTCCCTAAGATACCTTCCGGAGCGTCCAAACAACACCGAAAGGCTGGTGATAGCTTGCGAGGCGAAGGCCTATAGCGAGATAGGGTCCGTCATCCTCCAATACAACAAGTCCGGCAGCAAGACCGTCAACCAGAAGACCATGGAGATGGTCGGGCCCGCCACCTACCGAACCGAGATCGGTCCGGTGAAGGACTCATCCTGGATCCTGATGTGGGCCAAGGCCGTCGACGTCCTAGGACATGAGTCTTGCACCGATCCGGTGAACGTCTCGGTCACGGACGCCCTAGGCCCTGACATCTTCGACGTGGACGTTCAGCCGCCGCCCCCACAGACCAAGGACGACGACCTGACCGTCTCCTTCAAGGCCATCGACTCAAGCGAGCTCGTCAAGAACGTTACCGTCTACGCCTACAGCGCGGGGAGAAACATCTCAGTGGCACTGCCCGACTCAAGCGGCGGTCCGTACGTCGCACAGATCGGCAGGTTCGAGCCGGGCCAGCTTCTTGTCTGGATCTCGGCCAAGGACAGATTCGATAATCCCAGCCTGACGGGCTTCTATACCTACCGCATACTCAACAGAACCGATCAATCCGCACCCGAGATCTCCGACATCCTCTACGTGCCAATGCCCCCGTACGACAACTCCACCGTCAACATCACGGTGCGGATAAGGGACGATTCCAACATCACGATCGCGAGGATCATGTACGACTTCCAGCTCAGGGGGACGCACTTCAACGCGACGCTTGCGCTGAACCGGAGCGCAGAGAAGGACCTGTGGACCGCCACGCTGGGTCCATTCCCGGGCGCAACCAACGTGCACCTCAAGGTATATGCGCAGGACGAGTTCGGCAATGCAGGCTACTCCCAACCTAAGGAGCTCTCCATACGGTACTCGGAACCTCCGGAGGAGTTCTTCGTCTACAGGTTCCCCTTCGCCTCCATCCCGGGCATCAACAACCTGCTGTTCATGTATCTTTACGACGCATCCGAGATAGCTAGGGTGGACGTAACCTTCTACGACAGGGGCATGTGGAGGAACCTCTCGATACCTGTGAACGTCACGACATTCAGGGACCCTCTCCTGCTGGGCAGGCTGATCGCGGGAACCAAGCTGTATTCGGTGGCCATGACGGACGCAAAGAACCAGACCACCAGGACCCCCGTCGCGGGGCAGAACAGCTTCCTCGTCTCAAAGCAACCGCCGTCTGCGTACAGCATCGTCTATCCCGCGAGGGTGCTTCCGGGCGAGTACGTGGCTGTGTCCTTCAACGTGTCCTCTCTTTTCCCGATCTCGCGCGTGTACGTGACCGACTCCAGGGACGTGATCGTCCCCGGCAACTGGACGGGCTCGAAATACGTCAGCAGACTGGGACCATACTGGCGGCCCGGCCAGTACAGCTTCGTCGTAACGGTCGAGGACTTCGCCGGGAACGTGTACCGATCGCCCCAGATGCAGCTTACGGTCCTTGAGAGCGCGATACAGGACATCGACTTTTCTCCTAATCCCCCAATTCTGGGGGAGAACCTGACCGTCACGTGCAGAATCGTTGGCGATTCTCCGGGGGCAAGCGTCGACCTCATCGCCCCCATGGGAGCAAAGAACCCTCGAACCCCCATGTCGATGCAAGGCAGCTTGAGGAGCGCAACCATCACCATCGATCAGCCCGGAGTGATCGCCTTCTCGATCGAGGCAAGGATCGGGAACGAGATCTACAGATCGGAAACCCAACGCATCGTCGTCGCCTCCTTCGAGACTTCCCTCTTTACTGCACACCGCCCCTCATATCCTACCTCCACCGACGGCGTCGTGATTCAGATCCGTTGCCGGGACGCAGAGCAGATCTACGCCGTCATCCTCAACTGGACGAACGGAACCTACGGCAAGAGGGAGATCTGGACCCCTAGGACCCCTTATTTCGCGGTCGACTTTCGCCCCGGGACTCAGACCTCGGACGTACTCTACCGGCTGGAGATCCACGGATCGAAGGGCGTGATCAGGTACCCTGACGCGATGAACGAGTGGATCACGGTCCCGATCGCGCGCAACCTCTTCGACCCACCCGAGATCAAGGGCTACGCGCTCGCCCCGCAGACCTACATCAACCTGGCTGGAGCGAGGCCCAGCGACTTCCTGATCGCCGCCTCTTGCGACGTGGCCGACGTGGAGGGCTTGTCCAAGGTCTGGATCGAGTACAAGGTCGGCGAGACTTCCTATGCGGACCCGCTCTTTCCTTCCGCGGACCCGTACGCGGCGTTCGCCGGCAGGTACGTGGCCTACCTCGGGCCCTTCCCCTTGAACACCACGATAACGGCGCGGATGCTAGCCACCGATATCGCAGGGAAGACCTCGTCAACTCCCTACTTCGAATACACCCTCACGGACAACCAACCTCCAGACATCACCCAGGTCTACCACGATCCCCTCAACCCCAACCCAAGCCAGGAGGTCACGATCGGCTGCGAGGTCACGGACGACTCGGGGGTGAAGGAGGTGCTCCTCGTTGTGAACGAAACTAGGGGCGAGTATTCGGAGAGAATGAACAAGTATGGGAACAAGTACACCTTGCGGATCGTTTCCCCCTCGGCCGGGCAGACCATCTCGTACAGCATACGGGCAACGGACAACTACGGCAATTCGAACCAGACCGCCTGGCTCAGCATTCGCTCGGTCGACATCAACCCGCCCGAGATCAGCGAAGTCATCCAGGTACCAGCCCAACCCACCGACAAGCAGACCGTGAACATCACCGTCGTCCTGATCGACTGGGAGGACGCCATCCAGAACGTCACCCTGCTCTGGTACCAGTACACCTGGAAGCAGAAGACCCAGGAGGGAGGGAAGGGCTGGCTCACCCGCACCTTCACCATCAACGCATCGGAGTTGGAGCCCGGCATCGACGTGCGCTACAAGATCGAGGCCTACGACCGGTCCGGCAACAAGGCCGTGTACCCCAAGATACTGCAGCCCGAGTCCGTCGCCCGGACCCTAGCTCATCTCGGTCAACGGGGTCTGGAACCCTACCTCACGTTCAGGGTGATCGACCGCACGCCTCCCAGCCTTCACCTGGAGTTCTCTCCCTCGGAGCCCAACGAACTGCAGACCGTGACCTTCTCCATCCGTGCCTCCGATAACCATCTGCTGAGGAACGTCACCCTCGTTCTCTTCGTCGATGAGGATGACCGCGGTTATCGTTGGGTCATGGGACGCCCAAGCTTCGAGGAAGAGGTATCGTCCGGCCCGCTTCGCGCAGGAGGGACGGTGGTCTGCTATCTTGAGGCATACGATCATTCCGGCAACCACGCTCGCTACCCGGACTCCTGGAACCTCAGCATTCCGGTCAAGATCCTGCAATGGGGCGGACTCATTGCCAGGATAGACCCGACCGTCAACGTCGAGGTTTCGGGCCCGGCCAGCTTCTCGGAGGACATGGCTAGACAGGGTGCCGGAAAGATAGTCGCCAGCATAAACGGGATCTTGTTCATGACCTTTCTGGCGACGATCGCGGGGATAGGCAACATAATCTACAGCTCGATCTACAAGTCCAAGCGAGAGATCGGGATCGTACGCACCCTGGGCGGGAGCAAGAAGTTCGTAACCCTCTTGGTCACATGCGTCACCGTCCTCATCGGATTTTTCGCCGGCCTTATGGGTTGCGGGATCGCCTACCTACTGATGGTCGTCCTGTCAAGGCTCGGCGCAAGCCTCGCATGGGTAACCCTGAGGCCTACCTTCGACCTGCTGGTGTTTGGGGCTACCGTGGCGGCGTCGGTCACCATCAGCGTCTTCGGCGGACTGGTGGCCCTCGGGAGGCTTTTCTCCTACACCCCGATCGAATCGATCAGAAAGCTCGTGCCTCCTGCGCCGAAAGAAAGGGAACCGACATACATCGAGAACACCAAGGCCTTCTCCACCAAGACCATCGCCGTCCTCCTGCTGCTGATCGTCCCGGCAGCCGCTATGATCCGGCTGTATCCCACCCGGATCTCGGGAATGCCCTTTGACCCCGACTCATGGCTACACCTCCAAGCCGCCAAGGACATGGCAATCTCGCACCAGATCCGCCTAGACTACGACTCGCGCGAGCTGCAGGCCGTGAGCGCGCTGCCCGGCCTGAACATCCTCCTTCTGTTCGCCCAACAACTCACCGGTACCCAGCTGCTCCCGGCTAGGCTGCTGACCCCTCTGGCGAGCTCTCTCGGCCTCCTATTCGCATTCGCGCTGGCCAGGAGAGTCTCTCGAAGCGCGTTGGCCGGCGCCGTAGCCTGCCTTGTCCTCGCCTTCGCTGGCTTCTATTCAAACCGGACGGCGGCCCTCACGAAGGAGGCCTTGGGGCTCCAGCTCCTTCTATTCTGCCTGCTCCTGCTGTACGTCGGGCGACAGCTTCGAAGCGCCAAGCTCAAGGGTCTGACTTTCCTCGCGTCGGTTGCGCTGGCCCTGACCCATCATCTCACGGCCATCTACTTCCTGCTCATCCTGGTCGGATACCTTGCCCTGGTCAACCTCCTCAGCTACTCCAGGGGCACCCTTGATCGCCAGGAGGCCCGGCAGGATGTGCTCCTGTTCACGGCCGTCCTGATCAGCTTCATGATCATAACTCTCACGCTGGGAAAGTACGAAACGAAGATGCCGTTGCAGGATGCGCTCCTGATCATCTCCCTTTTCTACGTCGTCATAGGCTTCGGCAGGCTCCTTCTATCGTCAGCCTTCATGAATCGGCATCGGCGAATGATCACGCTGATGTCTGCAGGCGCGATGGTCGCCTTCCCCATCCTCGCCCACCGCGCAGGCCTCTTCTCATACGCTCCGTGGGAGCAGTTCATGCCCATGCTGGCCCCCCACCTCGTGCTCCTGGCCATTGCCGTGCTCGGCTTATTCCCTGTGTCGATTCTTTCCGAGGAGCAGAAGGCCTTCCTCCTGGCCTGGATATCGGCGGTTCTGCCGTTCGTCTTGTTCGGGGTGGTAAAGAGGGACATCTTGGGCTACATCCTTCTGTTCCGGAACATCGCCTATGGCTACCAACTGGCGGCCCTCATGCTTGCGATAGCGGTCGTCTACGCATACAAGCGGTTTGAATCAGGTCGGCCGACCCGCCTGAGAAGGCTCGCCATCGCCATTGGAATCATTCTCCTCATTTGCGATATGGGTCTGGCCTCCTACATGGGATTCCTGTCCCAAGACTACGAGCTAAAGGATCTCTACTATCCGCGGGAGATGAGCGCCGCCCTGAAGGTGAATGCATCGACCCTGCGCGGGCAGCTGGTGGGCGCGGACGAGCGTGGCCGGAGGCTGCTCCTGTACGTCACCGGCGAAGACGGCGACCAGGTGACCACATACGTGTACCTGGTTCGGGTCGAGAAATACATCATAAACCAGTACTACCGCAGGTACTTTGAGATGACGGACAGGCCGCTCACCCACATCTTCCTGTATTCGGACATGTACAGGGTCGGATTCATCGACTCGGTCATCTTCAGGGATATCCCGAGGCTGCGTCTCAACAGGTTTGAGGATGTCGTCTTCGACAACGGCGACGATAAGCTGATCTACGTGGCAAGAAAGGACTGGCCATAGGGGGCCTGCGGGTGAGCAAGAGATTCGCTCTGAGGGTTGACATCGACACCGTCCGCGGGCTTTTGGACGGAGTCCCCCCGCTGCTCAGAATCTGCGAGGACCTCGACATCAGGGCGACATTCTTCGCGACGGTGGGAACCGACACGACGGCAAGAGCCTTCCTCGTCGCCCCTCGGCTTCGCAGGCATAAGGTGATCAACCCGCTGTCGAAGTACGGGCTGCGCGAGTTGCTGGGATCTACGGTCGGACGAAGATTCTCGCCTCATGCCGAGAGAATCCGGGCCATCGAGAAGCAAGGACACGAGGTCCAGCTCCACTGCTACAACCATCTCGAGTGGGTCAGGAAGATCGGGCATGCCGATGTGCCGACGGCCCTATCCATGATCAAACGGGGCGCGACAGCCTTTGAGACCATCATGGGCAGACGCCCGGAGGGGTTCGCATCACCCTCGTTCAAGGTGACCGACGCGGTCTTGGATGCGGAGGAAAAGCTCGCCTTCAAGTACGCAAGCGATTACAAGACGGAGGGCCACGGGCGCCCCTTCAGGCAGAACGGGCGATCCGTGCTCCAGATACCCGTGAACACGCCCTTGATCGAGGACCGGGTCGCCGAGGGCGTGCCCGACGATCGCATACTCTCCGAGTTGGTGGGGATCATCAAGAACAGCTCCCTCACCGTAATGTATATCCACGCCTGCTACGAGCCGCTCCTGAAACCACAACTCCTGCGCTCAGTGCTCCAAGGCGCCTTGGGACTCGCGGAGAGCGTCACCTTCACGGAGATCTGGCGGGATTGGAATCCATCAGAATAGCCCTGATATACGAGCTCGGACCGACCGACGACGGGTCCTTCCTCGGCGGAATAGAGTCGCACATCCTAGGGCTTGCCAGGGAGCTTGCCAGAGAGCATGAAGTAACCCTGCTGACCGGAATGATCCCCGGAGCGAGGCGCAGGACGCGGATGGATGGTTTCACCATCGTAAGGTGCGACGCGCTCGGGCTTTTGGCGCGGACCTGGAACCCGACAAACCTGACGAATGCACGCCAGCTATTCTCGATCCCCACATTCTCTGCGGGCGGGCTCAATGTAGATGCGGACATCTACCATGGCCACGTGTATGCGTCAGGCCTCGTCGCCCTCGTTCTAGCGAGGCTGCGGCGAGCACGCGCCATCAACACGATTCACGGATCCTACTATGAACACTGGCATGAGATCACCAGCTCAACGCTCAAGTCGACGGCATACAGGGTATCCGAAAGGGTCCTTGCGACCTTCCTTGCTAAACGATGCCATCGGCAGATTCATACCGCAACGGATTTTGCGGAGAAGGTTAGGATCTGGAGCGGCGCGCATGAGAAGATCAAGGTCATCCTGAATGGCGTTGACGCCGACAGGTTCTCGCCGGACGTTGAGCCCCTGCAGCGCTATGAGCGGCCAGTCGTCATGACCGTTCGGAGGCTGGTGCCCAAAAACGGCGTGCGCTACTTCGTCGAGGCCCGGCGGCACCTAGCAACAGATGCCCAGTTCGTGGTCGTCGGCGACGGCCCTGAGAGGCCGGCCCTCGAGAAGCAGGCACGGGACCTCGGACTGTCGGGCAAGGTAAGCTTCCTTGGAGCAGTTCCCAACGATCGGCTTCCCCGCGTGCTGGCTTCAGCGGACGTCGTTGTCGTGCCGAGCATCGTGGAGGCATCCAGCATCTCGCTATTGGAGGCCATGGCCATGGAGAAGCCGTGCGTCGTGACCAACATCCCGGGCATCGACGAGGTGGCCAGTCCCGATAGGACCCTAATGGTGCCTGTGGCGGATCCCCGGGCGATAGCTGGGGCCGTCGACATCCTGTTGACCGACCCCTCGGCCCGGGCTTCATTGGGCAGAAAGGCAAGACAGTACGTCGTGTCCGAACGGTCCCAGAGAATCGTTGCCCGGCAGACCCTGGCAGTCTATAAAGAGGCCCTCGGGTGCTAGGCCCGCGAAAGCAGCAGTGCCGCGAGTATGCCGAGCGCTATGCCCGCTGAGACCCTGATGCTCAGCCTTCCGCCCAACGCCTACAGGCACAGCGCCGCAAACACCACGTTCCCCAGCACCATCACGAGGTTGAGCCCAACAATCCCGGCACATCGTTGGAGAGAAGCGCCAGATCGAATGCCAGGACGAGCAACCCCATGGCCAGAACGCTCTAGACGTACGGGTTTCTCGCCAGAGAGGCGATGTAGGACCCCTCGAAAAACCCGGGCAGGTCGGTCCTCTCCAGCCGCGAGGCTGCCACCTTGTGAAGGAAGGGGTTCGCACCGCTGAGCAGCCCCGCCGCGATCGCAAAGAGCAGTATCCTCGTTTCCAAGATGCCTACCCCGCAGCAGGGATCGGAGCGCCGGCCTCGGCCACTCGGACCTTGCGATAGACAAGGAACCAAAATATGAAGATCCAGCCTATGAAGAACACGAAGCCGAAGTAGTCGTGGAAGGTCTTCATCGCGTCGAATCCGACATGGACGGTTATGAGGCACAGAACCACGATTCGTACTATGTTCGCCGAGTAGGTGCCTATCGCCCCCACGGCGAAGTACACAGCACCCATCCGCCTGCTCACCCGTTTCCGCAGGTCCACAAGCATCATGGCGAAGAAGGCCAAGAAGAGGAACGAGGAGTGTATGCCCGAGCATGCCTCGGTCACCTGAAGCGTCACCGGGGTCGAGTAGTCCGGGGCGGAGAGCACTATCTCGTTTCCAGTGCCCGAGAAGGGCAGCCCTATGAGTTTGAGGACGGACCTTGAAAGGTACATGACATTGCCGAGCCACACCTTTCCAAAGGGGGTCTCCAGGATGTATTTATCGAAGCCGATCGTTATGAGGAAATAGAACACCAGGACGGGCGTCACGAAAAAGTAGAGGAGTTCCTTGTACCGTAGCAGCGCTTCGTATTCCGAAGACAGGTAACGATAGGCCAGGAAGAGCGATGCGATACCCGTGAAGACAAGCCCGGTTGCGATCGTGAGGCTGACGGACCGGAGCCTCTGGAACAGCAGGTAGGCTGCAAGTGCCACGCCCACGTACACGTAGCCCAGGATCGCTCTCGGCGCTAAGGAGAAACTGGACCTGAGGCGGGAGGAATACTTCATCCTGCGCGGATGGCATAGGGATGGCTGATAAATGGCTCGAGAATCCTCGTCAGTCCCCAAGGGGCAGAGCCGGATAGAGCAAGGCCGCGCAGAAGCTCAGTGCGATTGCGGGGAAACCCAGGCATACCACTAGGGGGATGTCGGTTCTCGGCAGCGTCCCGGCGGAGACGATCTTGGCGATCTGGTGCTGGGGGGCCGGGCCGGGCGCCTGGCTTAGATAGGAGAGCATGGAGACCATGGAGTCGTACTCGAGGGGATAGGGTAGATAGCCAGGCCCGCCCTGGAGGAAGACCCTCACAGGCTCCGGCATGGACCCAAACCAACTCGTCGAATTGACGGCATCGCGGCAGTCCCTGATGCTGATCGCCTGATCGCGCACCCTTCCTGCAACTGGCTTCCATTGGCGTGAGAATACCATGTCGTCCACCACGATGTAGAGCTCGGAATGGATGTGCACGTACGTTTTCGGCATGTAGACGTAGCTTGATGCCGAAACGACCGATCTGATTGCTATCAGGCAGGCCACGATGACGCAGAAATAAGTTAGATCCCGCCACAGGATGTGCCACCCGGAAGATGGTTCTGAGCGAAGATAGACTATCATAACGATCGTCAGGCCCAGCCCGAGCGCAAGGACGGTTACTGGGGGATCCAGAATTCCGTCGCCCAGACGGAACCTTTGGCTCGCGAGGTTGAGCGCATCGTGAAAGAGGAAGAGGTTGAAGATCGGCCCGGTGTCCAACTTCCGGTCGCCGAAGAACCTGGAGGCCTGCGGAAGGACGGCCAAGATTCCCATGACGAACATGAGCGTAGCGATCTCGAGGCCAGTCACGCTCGATTTGGGCAGCCCCCGCCTCCGCCTGGGCATTTCGATTCCAAAGGCGACGATGCAGCCTGCCAGCAGAGCGCCGAAGAGAAAATGCCCGGCAGGGTGCATCGCCAAGAACCCCCTCGATCAACTCATTAATCTTTCACCCGCCCAGGAGGCAGCCGCACAGGCGTCTGGCCTGCCGCTTCCCCTGTAGGTACGGTCACCGACTGGCTCACACGACGCGATAGCAGTAGTTGAAACGTCCGTTTGGGGCCGCATCGCCGTTCAGGGTGAAGTCCTCGATGCTGTCCTCCTCTTGGAAGTTGTCGGCCCACTTGAACTCGAACTCCAGCGGCACGTCTCCGTCGGGCAGCCCGAGCGCCCGGCGAGGAACGGCGAGCATGAGCTCATTGTCCCTCGCCCGAAAAGCGACCTCTGAGGCAACTTGCCAGTTCCACCCATGTTTGGTGACCTCCAGGAAGCTTGTGGTTGCATCCTTGATTCGACGGTTCACCGCAAAGTCGTATCCCTCCCAACCGGTCCTGTGGTTGCGGTCGATGTCCAGGAAAAGCACCATCCAGTTTGGGTCGGTATGCGGCGTAATGGCCTGCTTCGTCCGCGCGTAGAAATAGAGGAAATGATCGTCCCGCGCCACCTTGAGTGCGACGAAGTCGTTGCGGCCCGTCTCGTTCACGTACCGGGTCACCGTGTTGTAGCCCGGATGGTCTCGGTGGAATGTGTCCCCAATATCGTCCCGATACTCCGGCCCCACCTCGTCCCACTGCGAGAAGTCTCCGTCGAGGTCGATCGTCTTCGGAGCAGAGGCCGTGGGGATGGGCCGGACGCCCTTGAAACGGCGGACGTAGCTGACCATCTGGTAGTAGTAGTTGTCGCCATGCCCACCCCTCATCGGCTCTATGTCCCGGCTGTTCTCCTGGTTGAAGGTATCCACGAACATAACCGGCATCCTCACCCCCAAGAACTCGTTGAACCTTCCCCCAAACCACTCGTTCCAGCCCGTCACGAAGACGAACTTCGGATCCTGCTCAAGCGCCCTTTCCCACTGCTCAGCGAAGTTGAGCCCATGGAGCACGGAGTCGGGGTCGGTTGAATGCTGGCCGCGGTGGAAGCTGCGACCCAGCGCACCGGGCTCGCTGAAGGTACCCAGTCTCAGTCCCTTCGAGTCCTTCACCGCGTTCTGGGCAACGCCGACCGTCATCTCTTCCCGCTCACCTCGGTCGTTGTAGAACACGTGCTGCGGATAGACCTCAAGCCACCCCCACATGTTGGGCTCGGTCGGCCCGGCAAAGTAGTCCGGCTGCGGCCGGCGGAAGGTGAAGAAATCCAAGAGCTCCGGGTTCACCTGCTTCGGGTTGGCCAGAATCAGCGGCTTTCCCTCCCACCGGAACCATAGCTCCTCGTAGAGACCCCTGGAATAGAGCTCGTCATAGAGTTGCTGCACCGTGCTTGCCGGATCCCAGAAGGGTGCAAGGAACGCAGCATAGGGCGTCCTGTTTCCCTCCCGCCGGACCTCAGTCAGGACGTCAAAGAGTGCCGTGTAGTTTTGCTTGTAGGTGATCTTGTTGCTCGTGTCGAAGATGAGCGTGTCGACGCGAGCATCGGCAAGCATCTGGGCATGTTTGCGCAAGACCCACTTGTCATCCCCGAGGTAATAGCCAAAGAGCGGCTCGCCCCAGTGGTGTGGGGCATGCAAAGGGCCCCACAGGGGGCTGTCGCCCTTCTTCATCGCCTCCGGGTCCTGGCGAAGAATCCTAGTGATGTCATAAGGGCCGCCGGCGACATGCGCGCCGTGCCAGAGGAAGTAGAAGATGCCCACCCAGCGATCGGGCCGGGGCGGCCCCACTTCCTCGAATGTCGGGATCCTTCGCCCCAGGCCATCCGTACCAACCCAGGTGTCGCTGAAATTGTCCCAACTAGCACCGCATTGGCTCACTTGAATTCCTCTTTCATCCGATCCACATGTGCGGGTCATCGCCCCATGGCCGCATATCGCCCAAAGGCGGAATGATTCTTCTTTCTTGCCTTACGCCCTCGCCAACCGTCAATCCGAGTCTGGTTCGGCAACGAGGAACGTTCGCACCGCCCCCAGTCGATCAGGGATACCGGCCCCTCCGTTGGGGCCCTGACCTGCCGAGCGCGGACCGCTCTGATCCAAGAAGGTGACTCCAGACACATTTAAGAGAATTTCCGGCCGAGCGCCACGGGGAATGGATTCCAACAAGGTCGTTGTGATCGGGCTGGGAAGGATAGGGCTTCCGAGTGCTGTCTGCTTTGCCCAAGCTGGTTTGGACGTCGTCGGTGTCGATGTGGACGAGGCCAGACTGAGAAGCATACAGGCTGGAGAGGTCCATCCCCTAGAGCCCGGTCTCAAGGACGCTGTCGCAAGTTCCATCAGTTCGGGTAGGCTTCGGCTCTCCACCGCCCCCGAGCCAGCTGACGCGTTCGTCCTCTGCCTGCCCACTCCTCTGGACGAGGACCAGCACTGTGACCTCACCTACCTGGGCAAGGGGCTCGATGAAATTGCCAAGGTGATCCGACCGGGAAATCTCATCGTCATCGAAAGCACGGTTCCGGTCCATACGACGCGCGACTTCGCGCTACCCCGGCTGAGGTCGGCGGGCGTCGACATCGACTCCGTGCTAGTTGCCTACGCCCCAGAGCGGATCACGTCCGGAAACATGCTTGAGGAAATGCGCAAGGGCGACAGAATCATCGGCGGCATCACCAAGGCGGCCGCAGAGGCGGCGAGGGACCTGTACAGGGCCTTCGTATTAGGCGAAATCCTGCTGACCGACGCCTCCACCGCCGAGCTTGTGAAGTTGATCGAGAATACCTACAGGGACGTGAACATAGCCCTGGCCAACGAGATCGCCCTGTTCTGCGACAAAGAAGGACTGAACGTCTGGGAGGCGATCGCCCTCGCAAACCGGCACCCGAGGGTGAACATACATACCCCAGGCCCTGGGGTTGGAGGCCACTGCATCCCCGTTGTGCCCCACTTCCTTGCCCAGGCAACAAAGCATAGCACGCTCATCCTTGCAGCCCGCCAGGTCAACGACTCGATGCCTAGGTACATCGCGAACCTCATCCTGAGGGAGGTCGCCGATCTGGAGAAGCCCAAGGTCGCGCTCATGGGCGTCGCATACAAAGCGAATGCGTACGATCCCGTTAACAGCCCAGCCCTTCAGGTACGCGCATTCTTGGAGAAGGAAAAGCTGGAGCTTGTCCTCTGCGATCCACTGGTCCGCCAGACCGACCTTCATCTGGTCGACATTCCGGAGGCAATCGCCTCGGACTGCGTGGTATTCCTCGTGCCCCATAACGTGTTTAGACAGATCAAGCCGGGCAAGCCAGTCAGGGGCAGGGGCACCGTCATAGATGCCGGAAACTGCATAGAGGCCGAGCAATGGGCGTCCCGGGGCTGGACGGTCAGGGGCTTTGCCAGGGGCAGGCACTAGGGTTTCGCTCTGGCAAAGCTGATCATCCTAACCCTCCCCCGCTGGGCATCGACCTGAGCTATCACGAACTTCTTCTTCACGCTCGCCGCCAACCGGCCCGCCCTCACGATCTCGGTAGGGGTGATGCTGGAGGTGCTGGGGTAGACATGTATGAGGAAGGGGGCGTGGTCAAGCCCGGGCCCGTACTCATAGACCGCGAAGTCAACTCCGAATTTCATCCCGGACTTCACGACCAATCCGGAGTCCTTGAGCTTCTGGTACACTATGTACCTCTCACGGAAGTGAGGTTCGCTCAGCGCAGCCTTGGCCAGCTGGTCGACGCTCACTCCCGCTTCCCCGTCCTCAAGCCTTACCCGCCCTAGGCCTGCCAGGTAGAGAAGCTCGGTGAATGAGAGCATGATCGGCTTCTCAAAGTCCATGGAACGGGGCTTCCTTATCCCTATCGGCTTGCCGAAATAGCCCTCCCTGTAAAGGCTCAAGGCGCCAAGGGGGTCCCAAACCACGGCCATGGGGCCGACGATCTGCGCCGCGTCCTTGCGATCGGGCGAGTAGCGCACAGCAGGCCTCGTTGTGAATCTCTTCATCTCGTAGTAGGAGACCTCTCCCTCCTCGTCGACGAGTGCAAGATAGACCGCCTTCTTGAAGCGCCCTGCAATCGTGAGGACCCGTTCGAGCTCATCCAGCGCGATGCTCTGGTTTCTAGAGTACACCGCGACGAGGTGGGTGCAGGGCTTTCCGGGCTTCTCGAAAAACCAAAGGTAAGGCATCTCAGCCGTCCCCGCTTTCAGCCTGCGCCCCTTGCTCCTCATGTCTCGGTAGACCAGGTACTTGAGGAAGAACGATGCATCCGAGGCCAATCCCCTCTTCAGAATCGCTTGGAAAGGAATCTCCCTTCCGTCATCAACTATCCGCAGCACGCCGCGGCGTTGGAGGTAGAAAGCGGCGACGTCCGGCAGAAGCAACCCACCGTCCTCGGGAAATCCGTGATCCAACTCCACCAACGATCCCGGGCTCTCGACGAGGACCCCTTCCTCGACCAACTTCCCGGTGTAGGTTTCGACGATCTCCTCGGCCGCCTCTTCGCCCTCTTGGGACTCATCCAAGTCCGTCGGCTTTTCGAGCTCCTCCTCCAACTCTTCGTCAGAATCCTCAGGCAGGATCGACACCTGCATCACCACGCGACCAGAGGTAGAAGCAACGCCGCAGGGGTCCCTACTCCCCCCGATCGATCGTACGGGTCCCTAACAATCATTTTAAATCTTTCCGGCTCCTGCCGCCCTTCGCCTGGGATCGCGCTCGTGCGGATCGAGCCCGGCAACGCATGCGCGCCCTTCCCGGCATAAGGAAAGACATATTTCCGGCATTTCCTGCTTCCCGCGCGAATGAGGATAGCGATACTCGATCGAGACCGGTGCAAGGGCGGGAAAGACTGTCCCTACATCTGCGTCAGGTTCTGCCCCGGCGTGCGCATGGGAGACGAGACCATTCTGATAGACCAGGGCACAGCCAAGCCGGTCATCAGCGAGTCCCTATGCTCCGGTTGCGGAATTTGCGTGAACAAGTGCCAGTTCGGTGCGCTCACAATAATCAACCTCTTGGAGCCGCCAAAGGAGCCACCCGTGCATCGCTACGGCGAGAACGCTTTCCGCCTCTTCGGCCTGCCCATACCGCGGGCGGGCAAGGTCGTAGGGATAATCGGCCAGAACGGCGTTGGGAAGACGACGGCGATGAAGATACTCTCAGGGGAGATGAAGCCCAACCTGGGAGACCTGAAGGGCGGCAGCAAGAGCTGGGAAGAAGTTGCAGACTTCTTCAGGGGGTCGGAACTGCAACCCTACTTTCAAGAGATCTCGGCTGGGACGCTGCGGGCAGTGATGAAGCCGCAGAGCATCGGCCAGCTACCCAAGATCGCCAAGGGGACCGCGGGAGCGCTCCTGGATAGGGCCGACGAGCGCGGCGTCTTTGAGCACGTCGTCAAGGGACTGGACTTCGAGGAGGCGCTGGAAAAGGAGGTGTCGAGCTTGAGCGGCGGGGAGCTTCAGCGCCTAACCATAGGCGCGGTGCTGGCGAAGGACGCTGACGTGTACTTCTTCGACGAGCCCACGTCCTATCTGGACATCTACCAACGTCTCAACGCCTCGAAGATGATCCGCGAGCTCGCGGAGCAAGGCAAGTCGGTCGTATTGATCGAGCACGATATGACCTCGCTAGACTACATGAGCGACTACGTGCATCTCCTCGTGGGCGTCCCCGGCGCGTACGGTCGGGTCTCGGCCATAAGGTCGGTAGGGGCGGGGATAAACGCATATCTGGATGGTTTCTTGCCCCAGGAGAACTTGAGAATTCGCGATTATCCTGTTCGCTTCAAGATCCACAGCCCGCTGGCAACGCAGGAGGGAAGCGAACTGACGAGCTTCACCACCCTCAGGAAGTCGTTTGGCTCCGAGTTTTCGCTGGTCGTTGATGGGGCTCAGATCCTCCAGAACGCGGTCGTCGGCATCTTCGGATCAAACGCGACCGGCAAGTCCACGTTCGTGAGGATGATCGCCGGTGAGATAGAGCCGGACGAGGGCAGGATCACCAAGAAGGTCACTGTTAGCTACAAGCCGCAGTACGTCACGGTGCAGAACGACGAACCTGTTTGCGAGCTGCTGCGCAGGGTTGCACAGGACAAGTTCGAGACATCGATCTACAGGACGCAGATTCTGAAGCCGTTGGGCATCACGAGGCTCATGGACCTCAACTTGTCGACGCTGAGCGGAGGCGAGATCCAGAAGGTTGCTGTGACCGAGGCCCTGTCCAGGGATGCACAGTTGATAGTCCTGGACGAGCCCACGGCTCACATCGACGTCGAGGACAGGCTCATCCTCTCAGGCGTGATCAGGGACGTGGTCGAGAAGGGAAACAAGGGATGTCTCGTGGTCGATCACGACACGCAGTTCCTCGATGTGGTGTCAGACGCGCTCATGATCTTCGAGGGCAGGCCGGGCGTCGAGGGACACGGCATGGGGCCATTCGATAAGAGGGCCGGCATGAACAGGTTCCTCAGCAAGATGCAGATCACATACAGGCGCGACCTTCACACGGGAAGGCCGAGGATAAACAAGGAAGGAAGTAAGCTAGACAAGGAGCAGAAAAGGAAAGGAGAGTACTACTATGTGCCACTCACAGGCTCCTAACCGAGCCCGAGCAGGGCGGTGATCTCCGACAGCGACAAGAGGTAGTTGGAGTCCTTGTTGAGGTTGTAGTCCGTCCTCAGCAGGTAGGCATCGATGCCAAGCTGCCTGCTCGGAAGTATGTCCCTCTCGTAGCTATCGCCGACGACTATGACGTCCTTCTTCCCGACGCCGAGCTGAAACATGGCGTACTTGAAGGGCACGAGCTCCTCCTTTTTCGCCTGAACCAGGGACGAGGTGACGACGACGTCGAAGTACTGCCTGATGCCGAAGTGTTCCAACAACGCGACCAAGCATTCTTGGATGTGGTTGGAAACCAGCGCGACCTTCACCCCATTGTTCCTCAGAGTCTTGAGCACCGGTATGAGCTTAGGATCGAGCTTCAGTTCCTGGTCCACATACTGGGTGACCAGCTTCATATCGTTGTTCAGAAGGTACAGGTCGATTATCTTGTTCCTAACGATCTCGGGATGCAGACCGCTGACCGATCCCCAGAGAACCCCATCCGCGTCGAGGAAAACCGCCTTGGCCATTTCGCAACACGTTCGCGATGGCCCGTAAAAGTCTTTCGATGGGCGGGCGATCACTCGACAGCGAACTCCACCTCTCTTCCCCATCTATCGTAGCCCTTGACCGACGCCCTCGAATACGGACTGGCAACGATGAAGTGAACCAGGCCGTTTCTGCCGAAGAAACGGATGTCGGCCTCGGACGGCGTCGGGCTTCCCATGGGATGGCTGTGGATGGAGCCGACGGTCTGCGTCGTCATGGGCAGCAACCCGATATCCATGAGCACGCTGCCCTCACCAGAAAGGAAGTGGGGCATCACATAGCCCGTTATGCGGAGCGTGTTTCCCTGGATATCGCCCTCCAGGAGGGCGCCGAACTCTCGAGGGCTCGAGCTACTGGCGGCCCCGAGCACGTCGTCGAGCACCTCGGAGTCCATCACCACGCGGATCGGACGCCTCTTTCGTACTCCGAAGATCCTGTCAAAGATCCCGGGCACGAAACCCGGATAGGACGGGAGAAGAAAAACCCTTTTCCTCCCCAAACTCGTAATCCGGCGGGAAGCCTCAAACCCCCGCCGCCGTTCCGGACAACGCGCAAGTTGACGGGCTGGGACCTGGAAGGCCCTCGAGACTCTGTCAACCACAGGACGAGGCGCGATTCTTCCAGTGTAGGAGGGCCAGCTCGCCTCCAGGCCGGTCACGCGAACCAGCCCCCTCACCGCATTCGGCCCGGTCTCCCGGACGCGGTTCTCCAACTCGAGGACGACCTTAGTGAGCTTTCAACGTCATGACAACGGAGCTGGGCCTAACCACCAGCGGAGGCGGGCAGGATGCTCACCACATCGCCCTCGGATAGGACCGTGCGCGATCCAGCTGAGAGTTGGACGCTCAGCCCATTTAGAAGAACGGAGAGGCCAGGGGGTATCGCACCACCTGAGGAGATGAGCTTGGACCGACCTTTGATCCTGCCCTGCAGGAGCCGGAGCAGATCGCCGACGTCTGAGCCTGACCGCAGTCTGACGTCGAACTCATGGCCCAGGGCTCTTCCGAGCTGCGCGAATGCCCTCACCCTCACCCTAATCATGCTGACCACCTTTGCCGTGGATCTGCTCGGAGACAAAATCCAACCCGAGGCTGGCAAGCTTCTCCCTAGTCGGAACGCCGTCCTTGGTCCACCCGCAGAGGGCGTAGTATTCGTCCAGCATCTCGTCCAAGCGAACCACCAAGCCCCTGCAAGGACCCACATCGTGGGGCTCTTTCAAACAACGATCAGGCAGCGAGTCGTCCTTTCTGCGGAAGCCTTCCCTGACGTTGAAAGCCCTCGTCAGATTGTCGATCCTTTCACCGATCCTGAGGAACTCGTCCAGATCCTTGAACTCGAAGCCAGTCGCGGCCGTCACCATCTTCTGCACCAGCGCCTCGTCGAAGGCGAAGGATGCGAATAGGCAAAGGCCGCTGGAATCCCACGCGACGGCTATGTTCTGTGTGCCCCTTTTGACCTCGGATGCCTTGCCCTCGATCGTCCTTGGGTCCATCGCATTCCAGCCAAGCATCTCCTTCCCAGCCGTCCAGGGCCTAAGGTGGCAGGCCCCTCTGTCGGACCGCGCGTAGGCGAGTCCCATACCCTGCGCGGCCCTGGGCTCGTATGCCGGGAATTCCAGACCTTTGGTATGCATGGCAAATGCCTCCGAGCCCTTCCCGATCTTCTTGGAAGCTCGCATCACCCCATTTCCGACCAAAGACCCGAGATTGCCACGCAGGGTTCCTGCCCTCTCCACGGCATCCACCATCGCCTCCGCATTGCCGAACCTCAGGTCAACGCCATCGGTCTCCGTCTTGGAGATCAAGCCTTTCTCGAAGCATTCCATCAGGAATCCGATGGTGTTTCCCACGGAAATCGTATCTATGCCGAAGTAGTCGCACAGGTAGTCGGCTCTCGCTATTGCGGTCCGATCGCTAACGCCGCACTGAGGTCCGAAAGCCCATACCGTCTCATACTCGGGCCCCTCGGTCACCGTTCCGGCCCACCTACCCCTGTCAACGATTGCGACATGCGCACACTTTATCGGGCAGTTCCAACAGGGGCGCGTGCCGGCGCTTTGCCTCGGAACCCATAAGTCTTCCGCAAACGCATCCCCATCCACATCCAGGATTCTGTCGAATGAGCCACTCTGGAAGTTCCTCGTCGGCCACCCGCCAGCCTCGTTTATCCCGTCTGCTATGTTGCAGCTTCCCCTAATGACAAGCCCACCCCTCTTTGCCCTGCTCGTTCGGAAGTCGTCGGCAATCTTCCTGTGAGCCTCCCGCACGGCGGCCCTCATGCTGGCTGAGTCCTTCACTAGGTCATCCGGCTTTCCGGATCCGCAGACCACGATCGCCTTTAGGTTCTTTGAACCCATCACTGCCCCTGGGCCGCCCCTTCCAACTGCTCTCACCTCGGAAATGATGCTTGCGAGAAGCGCCTTGCGCTCGCCGGCCGGACCTATCTCAGCAACCCTCGGGACCCCGTCGCCGGCGTGCTCATCCTTCAGCAACCTTTCAGTTGTGAAGGTGTCGCTTCCCCAAAGCCAGGAAGCGTCCTTGAGAGAGGCGTCCGAGTCGTGGACGTAGAGATAGGTCGGTTTCTTGGCGCAGCCCTCGACCACGATCCCGTCGTAACCCGCCCATTTCAAAGCCGGGCCCCAAGAGCCCCCGCAGTGGCAGTCCAACCAGGCCCCGGTGAGGGGCGACTTCGTGCAGACGCAGAAACGGTTGCCCGTGGGAGCGGTGGTGCCCGTCAGGGGGCCCGTCATGAAGACCAGCTTGTTGTATCTCCCCAAGGGGTCGACGCCCTTCTTGAGCTCCCTGAACAGGACGTATGCACCGTATCCCTTCCCACCTAGAAACATCTTCGAGGCTTCGACATCGAGTGGCTCTTCCTCGACGCTGCGTTTGGAGAGGTTAACCCTCAGCAACCTGCCCGTGAAACCGAAATAGCTGCCCTTCATCTCGCACCCTGCCAACGCGGCAGCCCTAGAGCTCTTAACTATTTGGCCTTTCTCTCAGTACACCACCGACTCCTCGTAAAGCGTCAGCGCCGCCTTGAAAGCGGCAAGAACGACCCCGAGCACACATAGGACTATGATCAGCACCATCAGGCCACCCATCCTACCCTGAGGCCCGAACCCGACGTAGACCCTCGCCTCGTTTGCTCCCTCTCCGCCGAAGCTCCAGAAGATGGAGGATCCTTCTATCCTGGGGAGGACGGTCACGTTCTGCGTGGGAAGGCAATTCGTGACCCTTTGGCCGTCTGGAAGATGCAGGGCCACTCTCGTTCGGGCAATCTCAAGATTGGAGCGCGGGGTAACCATGGAGAATCTCTTAGACTTCCCTCCCACCATCAGCAACGGGAGCGAGGAGTGCGTCCGGACCATCTCCACCATATTGATCAGGTGCATCCGGATCACTGCGTCCACCTCTGCCATCGCGCCAAGCACATCGATCGTGACGACGGTTCTGCCCTGGGCGAAATCGAATGACGAGACGGTTTGGGCGCCCTGGGTCTTCACCTCGACCTTCTTCTCCCACTCCAAAAGCTCCTGGGGATTCTCGAAGAGATGCTCCAAGCTGAAGGCGTATGTGAAGTTGACCTGCCCGGACCAACCCTCCTCGCCCGAAATAGTGACCGTGTGAACGAGATCCACCCCCTCGTGTTCGTCGAACTTGATCTCGAGTACCTGCATGGTGATGCAGGGTTGGGCCCAGACAGGCTGGCTGATTGCCAAGAACGCCGCGGTCGCCACGGCGACGGGTATGCTCCTCACGGCTCGTCACCGCGCTCCATCCCAGGGCATTCGGCGATCGTTGGCGGCGCCTCCTTCGTCAAGTCCCTAGAACTTCCTCGACAACTTGGAGATCGCCTTCAATACTGCTTCCTCCTCGAACTGGAGCGCCGTCACCGGTATCCGAACCACCTTCTCCAAGGTGTTTGCCGCAATCGGCCCGCAGACTATGCCCCTCATCCTCTCCCGCTCGGCCCTAATGCCCTGGATGATCTCCTCCTCTATGGTCATGGCTGGGTACTCGCGGATGAGGATCGGCTTGGCCCTTCCCTCAACCCTCACCTCTCTCCTCAGCGTATCGAGAGCGCCCCTAGCTGTTATGACTCCGATTCGTTCCTCACCATCCGCCTCGTCGACCCTGCGCATGGCTTGTATGAGCCTTCTGAGATTGGAGATCATGAAATCCTCTCGCTTCTTGGACATTATCTTGTAGAGGGTGTTCGCAGGCATCCCGGATTTTTCGCAGAACTCCTTCGTTGTCAGGTTCCTCTCGGCGAGGAAGGCCCTGACTGCCAGGACCAGCTTCTCCGTCGATTCCATCGATGCCAAGAGAACATCTTGGGCGTCCATATTTCCTCCAAGGGAAAATGAATGCGGAGTCCGCTTAAAAGCGTTATCCAGAGATGGAAATTATGTTTCCGCGATAGGCCACGCTTTTAAGCTTGGAGCGCGACTCGCACCGATGGTTGGTCGTATGAGGTCAGGGCTGATTGCAGTTGTCGTGGCCGTGGTGGTCGTGGGCATCGCGGTGGCGGCGTTTCTCATGCTGAGGGAGAAGCCCGAGACCACTCCGCCCGAGATAACCAATGTGACGATACGCTACGGCGGGCAGTACTACGCCGGAGAGTTCCTTCTGTACGGTTTGGGCCCCCAGTTCTGGTACAAGTATGGAATCTTCGTCAGCCACTACATATTCCCCTCGGCCGGGCCTGCCAACGACGCATTGATCGCAGGATCCATAGATATCAACTGTGGGGCTGACACCAGGACGGTAACCCTCTTCACGGCCATACCCGACCAGGCCCTCATCATCGGCACCGTGGAACGCGGGAACCGCTACTCCACGGTCGTCAGCGTCAACAGCACCTACCAGGATTGGAAGGACCTGAAGGGGAAGAAGATAGGGATAAAGCTAGGGACCGGCGCAGAGTCCGTCCTGCGGAAGTACTTCGACCAACAGGGAATCAAATGGGAGGACTACCAGTGGGTGAACATGGAAGTCACCGACATGGTGGCTTACCTCCAACAGGGCAAGATAGATGCCTTCCACGCATGGGAGTTCACCCCCTCCATTGCTGAGGCAAAAGGCGTCGGTAGGGTAATACGGACCTACGGCGACGTTGCGCTCACGCCGGCCTGCATACACACGACGAAGAAGTTCGTACAGGAGAACCGCGAGGCCGTGGTAAGATTTCTGGCGGCCCAGATGGAGAAGGCCGACTTGATCAAGAATAATCCGGACGAGGCCGCCCGGATAGCGCACGAGGCAGCCGCCCAGATCGGGGTCGATGTTCCCGTGGAGGCCTTCAAGAGGTCGTTCCAGCGGGCCGACTACCGGATCGACTTCAACCAGACGATCATCGACGCCATAATTGAGACGGCCGAGTTCCTCAAGAACCAAAAGAAGATCCAGGAGATACCGACGTTCGCTTGGGACGATACGCTCCTCAAGGACGCCAGGGAGTACTACGAAAAGGTCAAGCAAAAGGGCTAGGACTTGAGGAGGTCGGGCCGAACCTACAGAGCGCTCTCGAGCTTGGGCTCCTTCGTGCTCCCACTTCTCCTATTCTGCTTGCTCTGGGAGCTCGTGAGCCGCACCGGCCTGGTGAAGGCTGTCCTCTTGCCCCCGCCGTCCAAGGTCTTCCCAAGGCTCGTCGCGCTAGCAACGTCCCCGACCGAGTCCGGGCATTCGCTCCTGCTGAAGCATGTCCTGACCAGCCTCTACAGGTTAGGCCTCGGATTCCTCGCAGCAGGGATGTTCGGCGTCGCGCTCGGCCTCGCCATGGGGTCCAACAGGTTCATCAACGCTTACTTTAACCCCGTAATCACCATCCTCATGCCTGTCCCGGGGATCACTTGGGCCCCCATCCTGGTGCTCGTGCTGGGATTCGGGGATCCCACGCTGATCGTGGTCACCTTCATCGCCTCCTTCTTCCCCGTCGTGTGCAATACGGCGTCGGGGGTCAGGAGCGTGAAGAAGGAGCTGCTCTGGGCGGCAAGGATCATGGGCGCCAACAGGATCTCTCTCTTCTTGAAGGTCCTCTTGCCGTCTAGCGCGCCGCACATCCTGACCGGCCTGAAGCTGGGGTTGGCCGCGGGCTGGAGGACGCTGATAGCGGTTGAGATGATTGCTTCGGCACTGTGGGGGCTCGGATACATGATCTTCGATGCCAAGGAGTACCTCAGGACCGACATAATATACGCCGGCATAATACTGATGGCCGTCATATATGCCGTGATCGAAAGAGCCGCATTCGGGCTCGTGGAGAGAAAGACTGTGCAGAGATGGGGGGTGGTGTCGGAGATTGCATAAGAAGGAGGTGTATCTGCGGGCGCGCGAGGCGGCCTTCTTCGCCGCCCCGCTTGTGAGCTTGCTGCTCATGTGGCAGGTCGTGGCATCCCTCGGCTTCATTCGCATATTGCCCACGCCGGTCGATGTCGGAAGGACGATCCTAAACCTCTGCGAACAGACCAGGAATGGAAGCCCGTTGCTTCTGACCCACCTCGCAGCCAGCCTCTTCAGGGTCGGCATCGGGTTCTGCTTGGCCATGGCCATAGGGATTCCCGTGGGCTTACTCATAGGCATCAGCAAGCACGCAAGTTACCTAGCCCGCCCAATCCTCTCCTTGCTGATGCCCGTGCCCACGATCGCCTGGGTTCCGATGCTTCTCATCGTGTGGGGGCTCGGAGACCGGACGATAGTGGCGGCCATATTCCTTGGCGCCTTCTTCAGCATCGCTTATAATACTGCAAGCGGAGTGAGAAGCATCGATAAGAACTTGATCTGGGCGGCCTATACGATGGGGGCTTCCAAACGGACCATCTTTTGCCGAGTGCTCCTTCCGGGTTCGATGGTCTCCGTGCTCACCGGATTAAGGCTGGCAGTGGGCTACTCGTGGAGAGCGCTCGTCGGCGCGGAGATGCTGGCCGGAACGGGATGGGGCTTGGGCTACCTCGTTTTCGCTGCCAGGGCGCTCGCGGCCGCCGACGTGATGTTTGCCGGGCTCCTCGTCATCATGGCAGCCGGACATCTCATGGAGAGATGTATCATCGGCCCGCTTGAGAGAAGGACGGTGCAGAAATGGGGAGTGATCAGGGCATAGACACATCAAGGCGGCCCAAGCTTGAGGCCCGGCATTTGCGGAAGGAGTTCGGGACGGGCGAGGAGAAGGTCTTGGCGATCCAGGACATCAATTTCACCGTCCGGGACAACGAATTCTGCGTCATCGTCGGGCCGTCGGGGTGCGGAAAGTCCACGCTACTTTATCTCGTGGCTGGTTTCGAGAAGCCGACCGCCGGCGAGATCCTGCTCGATGGGAAGCGCATAGAGGGCCCGGGACCGGACCGGGGATTCGTCTTCCAAGAATTCGCACTTTATCCTTGGAAGACCGTCCTGGCCAACGTTAGCTTTGGACTCGAGATCCAAGGGGTCGACAAGAAGGAGGCAAGGCGGAGGGCACAGGAGTACGTCAAGATCATAGGCCTATCCGGATTCGAGAACGCCTACCCGCACACCCTCTCAGGCGGCATGAAACAGCGGGTCGGCATCGCAAGGGCGCTCGCCTACGACCCGGAGATACTGCTGATGGACGAGCCCTTCGGATCCCTCGATGCACAGACGAAGAAGCTGATGCAGACCGAACTGCTGAGGGTCTGGGCCAAGACGAGGAAGACGGTTCTCTACGTCACCCACAGCGTCGTGGAGGCAACGTACCTAGCGGACAGAGTCATCGTCCTCACCGCCCGGCCCTCCAAGGTGAAGGGGATAGTGGAGGTGGACCTTCCGCGGCCAAGAAGTTACACGGATGACGATTACCTCGATGTTCGAGAGAGGATCCTCCGCCTCCTCGACGAGGAAGTCGCCAAGGCATTCGAGAGCGAAACCACGCAGCCGGGGCGGGCTCAAGGCGGCCCGCCTACTTGAAGAGGAAGGAAAGCTCCCTCTCCACAACGGAGTTTTCGAGCTTTTCGTACCGTTCCAGGCTCCCAACGTCGTACCAGAAGGAGTCGGTAAGATACCCCTTGACCTTCTCGCCGCTCGATATGAGGGCGGGTATGACATCTCCGGTGAGATCGATGCTGACCTTCTCCCCCTTGCGGATCTTCTCCTCCCGGATTCTTTCGATCATCCTGACCGCTGACTTGTTCAGGCAGAAGATGCCCACGGCAACGGGCCTGCCCAGCATTGGCTTCTCCACGAAGCCCTTCAGGTCGCCGTCCGGCCCCATCTCGGCAACGCCCACCCTGACGGGAAAGTCCCTGGCAAGCGCGACGGTGCAGGCCGCCTTGGACTCGAGGTGCTTCTTCCACATATCCGTCAGATCCACCGAGCTCAGGATGTCGCCGTAGTAGACGATGAAGTTGTCCGCGAGCTGGCCGCGTGCGTGCAGCAGCGCCCCCGCAGTCCCCGTCATCTCCTTGGTGTCTTCGACGAATCGGAAGGTTGCGTTGAACCTCGGCCCCTCGTTGAAGTAGTTGATTATCTGATTTGCCCTATAGTTGATCAGCATGATGATGTCGTTGAAGCCGTGGTACGTGAGGAGCTTCACGACGTACTCCAACAGCGGCTTCTCCCTCGTGCCGACGGGAACCATGGTTTTCTGGAAGTAGAAGGTCAAGGGACGAAGCCTAACCCCCTCGCCTCCCGCCAACACGACTGCTTGCATCACCGCTCCTCGTGCGGATGCCTTAAAATCTGTTCCCAGCCCCCCGATCAAAGCCAATCTAACCATTTCAATGAGCAAGATTTTTCCGGTATGCCCTTGCGTGGCCCCCTGTGGAGTTGGGACGGGAGCGCGACCTCCTAGCTGGAGCCAGAGCCTTCATGCGCGATGCCCTCGGGTTCGACCAAAACATGCTGCTCGAAGAGATCCCATCTCCTTGGGGCAGGCCTGACCTTCTGGGCGTCCGATTCCCGCCCCGATGCCGTGCCTGGCAAAGACCGATCGGCAGAGGAGCTCTCTGCCTCATCTCCTTCCTAGAGGCGCAGGGCCGGGCCGGCGTAAACGAGATAGGAAATCGGTTCGGGGTGACCGGACGGAGCGTGGCCAACCTCGCATCTGGGCCCCTCGCCGAGTCCCTGCTGACTTTTGACGGACGCACCCTCGGCCTCGGACCTCGCCCCCTGAGGCGATTCGAACATATCTGCGCAGTCGAGATCAAGCTCCGCGACTGGAAGGCTGGGCTTGCACAAGCCGTGAGGTACAAGACATTCTCGGATGAGGTCTACGTTTTCCTCGGACGGATCCCCAAGGCGCCACCTCGCCACGCTTTCACCCGGTCGGGAGTAGGGCTCGTCCAGCTCGGCCCCGAGCCGGCGGTTGTGGTCGCACCAACGGACACCTCGAACGAGAACGTCACCATGTGTCGAAGGATCGTCGAGGAAAACATCAACCGGGCGATGCGCGCCGCTAGGCGAAGGCCTTTCTGAGGTAGGCAATGCTCTTGCTCGCGATGGTTTGGGGATCGGGCGAGAAGTCGAAAACCTCCACGGAAACGTAGCCCTCATAGGCTATCTCGCGCAAAGCGCGAGCTATTGGAACGAAATCCGTACTCCCGAAGCCTGGACCCCTTCTGTTTGCGTCGTTTGCGTGAACGTGGGCCAGCTTGCCGCGCGCAGACCGGATGATGCCCGGGATGTCCCTGCCCTCGCTACTCATTGCCTTGACGTCGAGTATCAACTTGAAATTGGGACTGTCCATCTCCTCAACCATCCTGAGGGCCTCCGCGGCCGTCGTTATGAAGTTCGTCTCGGCTGCGGACAGCGGCTCGATGCAAAGGGTTACGCCTCCATCCGCCGCGACCGGAAGGCACTCGGAGAATACCTCCTTGGCCAGCGCCCATGCCTTTTCATAGCTCAGCCCGGGCATGACGGCCCGCTGCTTGGGTGAGCCGATCACCATGACCTTGCCGCCGATCTCGCTGCAGAACCTGACCAGCTCTTGCAGATAGGCGGAAGTCTTTCTCCTGATCGAATCATCGGGATGGTTGATGTAGAGCCCCTCCGGTTTGACCAGCAGCCAATGAAGCCCGACGACCTCAAGCCCCAGCGACTTGGCATAGCCCTTGATGGACTCCCGTTGTCTCGAAGAGAGCTCCTTAACATGGTTGCACAGCGTGAAGGGCGCGATCTCAACCCCGTCGTACCCCACCGACTTGGCATACTTGAACACCTCCCGGATATTCCAGCCCTCGAACATCTCGTTGCATATGGAGAACTTCATCCGCTCACCCACCTGTCGCAACTCTTCCGGATCTTATATCTTGCCCAGGGATATCCAAGCCTCCCTTGCGGACGCAACCATCGTGGCTATGGACTCGTGAGGCGTGTCGCGGGGAACCTCGCAGCCCGTGGAAAAGATGAAGCCCCGCCTCCTTCCCGCCTTCTTGACGGCACCGACGATCATCCTCGTTCTCTGGGCAACCTCCTGCACCGGCGCAAATCTCACAAGCGAGGGATCCATGTTTCCCTTCATCGTAGCATTGCCCAGACACCTCATGGATTCCTCAACGCCCACCTTGTGGTCCACATCCACGATGTCCACCATGCGGTCAAGCTCCCCGAGGATGGGCAAGGTGTTGCCGCATATGTGCATCTGCACCAGCGCGCCTTTCCTTCGTATGGCTTCGGATAGCCTGCGGTCATACTCTGCAAGATTGTCCAAGTATGCCCTAGGCGAGAGGATGTCCATCGAGGAGGAGGCGTTGCCGATCGCGATGACGTCGGCACCTTCCTCGGCCAAAACCGCGGCGAACTCCCTGCTCACTCCAAGACACTTCTCCAGAAGCGGCTTGACCTTGGGGTCGTGCTTCATGAGATCCACGACCATCTGCTTGAAACCTCGAAGTTGGGCTGCCAGCTGGTAGGCGCTCATCACCCACGCGATCACGGCATATTCCGCGTCTGAAAGGCGCCTCACCGCCTCGATCTTCACCGGGAACCTCCCCTCAGCCGTAACATCCGGCGAAGGTATCTCATCTACCCCCATACGGTCCAAGGCAGGCGTCTCCAACCTGGGGAAATCGTTCTCGGGATGGATCGAGATGCTGCCCATGGTCTCCGCTTCGATGAGAACATCGCTCGCCACATTGACCGAGTCCACCGAGAACTTCCTAGCGCACTTCAGCTGGGCCTCCGCCAGGTCTTGCCCGTTCTCGCAATACCTTCTGATCGAGATGCCCGAAACCTCGCAGGCGGTGGCCTTAAGGAAAGGAGCGACGGACAGCTCTTCGATGCTCTCGCCCAAGCAGCCTTCTAGGAACCTGTCCCTCGGGGTCAAGGTGTTCACCAAGCTTGCCGATCGAGGCAGGTTTCCGCAACGCTAAACCCAGACTTATGTATTTTCACTTCTCCACCGAAGATGTTGTTGTGGACTTGCGTGCTTTCGGGTAGCGTGTGAAGGAACTGGACAATTCGCTTCGGTGGTTCGTGAGGCCCACGTTCAGCATGCTTTCCGGGGAGGCGAAACTCTACAACAGGTATGCGACCGGCATGGTGATAGAAGCGGGCCATTTCCTCCTAAGGAGACGTAGCATCTTGCGGAGGTTTCGCGGCCGAATC
The DNA here is from genome assembly GCA_964549615.1 of uncultured Thermococci archaeon. Lineage (GTDB taxonomy): Archaea > CAYQAE01 > CAYQAE01 > CAYVLA01 > CAYVLA01 > CAYVLA01. Next base: position 73,981 of record CAZJVP010000088.1, read on the forward strand.
TTCGCCGTGGATCCAAGAACGCCCGCTTTTCAGTGCAGACCCGACATGGCAGTCGATCCCCGAACCGACAAGATACGCACCAGCTACCTCAAGCTTGCCGCAAGACACGGCGGCCCGATATGGCAGAGATTTTCCCACCTGGAACCGGCCAGGCCCAGCGATATGTGCAAGTCCTCCTGCGAGTCAACCGCCATCAGCCTCATTGACCTCCAGAAATCCGCACGCCCATCAGTAATCCTCGCCCCCTACTTCGTCGTCGAGGGGCCGGACGACCCGTGGGTTCAGGTGAACAGATGCATGTTTGAAGCGGCACGCCGCGCCGAAGACGGAACCGTATACATGCCGCTCGCCTTCCAGAGTTCCCTTCTTGCCGATCTGGGACGCCTAGATCGCCTTTGCGAAATGTACATGGAGTCATGCGCGCCGGGATACGCCGTCTGGCCGGTCGGCCTCAACGAGATGAACGCCTCGGCAGAAGAGCTCGTCGGGCTTGCACACGTCTTGGGCAAGCTACCCAGTGGCTCCCTCGCCTTGTACGGAGGCTATTTCACCATGCTGCTGTGCGCCCTGAACCGACAGTCGTTCAGCAGCGGCCCATGCTTCTATGAGAGGCGAGACATGAAGATAGCGCCTCCGCTGGAGTTCAGACCGAGGTGTCGCTACTATCTTCCTCCGCTCTACCAGAAGGTCGACCCAGTGTCGGCCGTGGTCTTCTACCGCCTCATCTCCGAGATGGGGCTGGATCCTCGGCTGTGTCCGGCATGTTTGCGGAACGTGACCGATGAAGACTTCGACGGGATCGCTGGCATGCCCGAGCTGGACGTGTTCGAGCATAATCTGATCGCGAGAAAGGACGAAATAGAAGCACTGAGAGCTTCCCCTGACCCGGCACTCAAGGCGGAGGAAGGATTTCGGTGGGCCGTTTCGCATAGATCATCGTTCCCGCACTTCCGATCGCTTAGGTACCTCAAGACGTGGACCATGGCCCTCGAAAGGATCCGTTCCCTGGCCGGTCGCCCGTCACGCAAGAGATATTAGACTGCCGCCCTCGCACTGAACGATCAGATGCCCCCGATGGTCGTCGTGGGCACAAGGCCCGAGATCATCAAGATGGCCCCAGTCATCTTGGAGCTCGAGCGCCGGGCGGTACAGTTCGTGCTGGTCCACACCGACCAGCACTATGACGAGTCCCTCTCCGGCAGCTTCTTCCGTCAACTCCAACTGCCGAAGCCGGACTACCATTTGAACGTGCGATCCGGCACGCAGGCCGAGCAAACGGCCAAGATACTGCTGGCCCTCGAACCTTTGATGACCAAGCTTCGCCCCAGTCCAGTGCTCGTTCAGGGGGACACCAACACGGTTCTCGGAACCGGCATCGCCGCGGTCAAACTTGGGATCGAGGTCGGCCACGTTGAAGCTGGCCTCAGAAGCCGGGACCTCCGCATGCCCGAGGAGCACAACAGGCGGGTGGTGGACCACCTCTCAAGCCACCTCTTTGCCCCGACGCAGAGAAGCGCCGAGAACCTCAAGAGGGAGGATGTCTGGGGCCGGGTGTATGTGACGGGCAACACCATCATCGACGCTCTGGACAGGTTCATTGACAGGGCGCTCGAAAGCTCCAAGATCATGGAGCGCATACCTTTCGACCGCTATGCCCTAGTCACGCTGCACCGAGCCGAGAACGTGGACGATCCCGAGACGCTGAAGAAGATAGCTCAGATCCTTCGAGACATCATCAAAGTCCCGGTAGTTTTCCCGATACACCCCAGGACCGTCGCAAGGCTGCAGGCAATGGGGCTTTACCAGATCATCAAGTCCAAGCCGGAGATAATGCTCACCGATCCTCTTCCGTACTTCGATTTCTTGGCCGCTATGGCTCGCTGTGAGTTCATCCTCACCGACTCAGGAGGCGTCCAGGAAGAGGCCACCCACCCGCGGATCCGGAAGCCCGTCATCGTCGCCAGATTGTCCACCGAGAGGCCCGAGGCCGTAGATGCTGGTTTTGCCAAGGTCGTTGGGTTCGACATAGAGCGGTTGGCCCAGGCGATCGAGGAGATCGACGCGGCATCGCTCCCCCGAAAATCCCCCTTCGGGGACGGAAGGGCAGCAACCAGGATAGTGGATGTCGTGCAGGAACGCCAGACCTGCTGATAGCCTTCAGAACGCATGGGACGGTTGCGCAAAAGATTTTAATCTGCGCGAAACCCCTCTAGGGAGGCCGCGCCCCGAAGGGGTAGAGGAATATGGGATTTCTTGATTCGTTGAAGTCGCCTGAAGCTCTGGAAAAAGAAGGGAAGCTCAAGGAAGCCGCACACAAGTACTGGAGAAAGAAGAAGTACGAGGGGGCGGCTAGGTGTTACGAGAGCCTTGGCTGGTTTGACTCAGCCGCCTGGGCCTGGGAGGAGCTACAGTCCTGGGAGAAGGTCGCTGAGAACAAGGAAAAAGCAGCCAAGGAGGACAGCATGTACTGGAAGGATGCCGCAGAAGCGTGGGAGAAGGCGAACAGGTTCGACGAGGCCGCGAGGTGCTACGAGCAGTATGCCAAGGAGGAGCCTTGGTACTGGGAGAATGCCGCAGAGAGTTGGAAGAAGGCCGGGAATATCGAGAGAAGCAAGGCTGCGTGGCTTGAGTCAGCCAAGTACTATGCCAAGGAGGCCGTGGACGACGAAGGGATCTGGTGGGAGGATGCGGCCAAGGGCTTCCAGAACGCCGGGCAAACGGAGAACTACGTCAAGTGCATGAAGTACTATCTCCAGTATTGCGTCGAGCAGTCCAAGAAGGAGAAATGGTACTACAAGGAAATCGCCGAAGTCCTTACGAAGTTTGGGCACAAGGAAGAAGCGGCAAAGTACATGAAGCTGTACGAAGAATACGAGAAGGAACGCAAGGAGAGGGCGCTCAAGCGTCTCGAGGAGGAGAGGAAGGCTAGGGAAGCTGGGGCAGCTGCTGGGGCCGCCACCGCTCAGCCCAAGAAGGCCTAGGACTCGGATCTTCGTCCGGCGCTTTTCTTCTTTTCGCCAAAGGCCGCGATAAAGTGAAGTATCCTTTCATCTTCGCCTAGTCAACGGTGTGTCTAATGCAGCTCCATGATCCCGATGGCTTTGAGCTCAACCAAGCACTCCAGGCCTTTGAGAAAGGCAATCTCATGCTACACGAGATATGCAATGACCTGGGCATCCGCCCGGGCCCCGTATACGACGAGTACGTCAAGAGGCTCAAGGAAAGCAGGGGGCCTCCCAGAACCAGTCTGGTGCGGGTCGATGTGGAGAAGCATGCCGGCTTCGACCGCATCTACAACGACCTCCCCCTCATGGTCAAGACGATCCTGTCGCTGTACCCCCAGTGCTACATCTACGAGCTAGCCGACTACGAGCCGCTTCCTGACACGGAATGGGTGATCTTTCTCGTCCCGAGGCTCGGCTTCGTGAAGCTCTACACCTCCCTATTCTACGACCTCGGCTGCTACGTCGAGGTTGCCTTCCCGGAGCCCAATCGTGGCCGCAGAGCCAAGGAACTGGCAACCCTACTGGCTAAGCAGCTAAACGAGTTCTACGGCACGAGGATGCAGAAGGCCTCCTCGCTGTCCCACGGTTGACGGATGGGGCCGCCCGGATTTTCATGGCCTCTTCGGCCACTTTGAACCGGAGTCACGAGGTCCCGAACCTCGAAGGATGCCCTCAAAAGGAATGGACCAGGCTACCCCACGGCCCCTTTTTTCTGCCCAATGGAACCTTGGCGGTGTATAAATCTTTCGAGATAGGGAAGGGCAAGCCCGTCTGACGCTAGATGTACATGTTGCTGTCCGGAAGCTCGGGCCCCTCGTCAAAGCTGAACCTTCTGGCCAGCTCGTAGATGGCCCTCTGCTGGGCCTGCTCCCGGGAGGTCTCACGGGTCGTCTCCCTACTTATGCTCTCCTCGATCTCCTTGCCGTCGAGATTGAATCCGACGAGCTCGGAGATCTTGAGCATGACATGCCGGACGGCCTGCGGGTCCATCCGGACGACGAAGTGCTCGGGCATCAGTGCAGTGCCCAGGAAAAAGACGGCAGGAACCTTGCGCCGTATGGCCAGCATCGGCAGAGCCGCTTGGAATCCCTGGCCTGCATTCAAGATCTTGCCGATCCCTTCGGCCTTCTGGATCTCGTCGATCTTCGGGATCTTGTTTGCCCGCATGAACTCCTCCGCCACGGCACAGTTGGGGCGTCCCACAACGTCGGGCATCTTCTCCTTGCTCGGGACCCCGTACCCGCCAACGGACAGAATGATCGGCCTTCTCGAAATCTTCAGAATCACGTCAAAGAGAGCCGAACCCGCAAAATGTGCCTCCCATGCCGCAGGCTGCCTCGGACCGAAGGCAAGAAGCATCGGCACACGGCCGCTAGTGGTGAACCTGAGCTTCACTCCCGGAGTATCGAAGTAGCCCGTCTCCTCATCCACGATCGGGTCGGACAACATGGTCAGCGAGCAAATCTCGCCCAGATCCCTGTAGTTCAGTGGCTGCTTCTGAAGGTAATAGCCGGTCATGAACGCGACCAAGCCGATCCCAGTACCCGTGCAGACCACGGCTAGCATCTCGTCGACCTTAGGAAGGTCCTCCACGACATCGACTATCGCGTAGGGGACTTCCTGCCCGTAAATCCTAGTCATTACCCAGCCCAGCTACAAACAATTAGGCGACCGGCATATAATATGCTTTCGCGGCATCCCTGCGTTGTTCCCAGATCAATAGGCCTACTCCCCAAATGGAATGGCCTAGCATGGAGGTGCGCGGAGGCCGCAAGCCGGTAAGATATTAGAGCGTTCCGCGGGTGCCTGGAGCCGGATGGAAATGGATCTCCTCATAAGGCAAAAGACGTCCTCCGGTTTTCTACCCATCCTCGACGACCCAAGCCTATCCAGATTCATCAGGTTCGGCCTCCTCAACCTGCCGCGGGGGGGAACGTACAAAGATGAAACGCGCAATGATGAGGCATGCCTGGTCTTGCTCGGCGGCCGCTGCAGCATCGCCGCGGATGAGCATAGATGGAATGATATGGAGAGAAGCAGCGTCTTCGACGCCCGGGCCTACTCGGTCTACGTCCCTAGGCAAAGTTCCTTTGAGGTGAGCACTCAAGACGGCTGCAGTTTGGCCATATGCCGCGCGCCAGCGAAGACGAAGAGGGCGCCCGCCATCATCCCGCCGGAAGAGGTCAAGGTGAGGAGCGTGGGCAAGTGGAACTGGAGAAGGGAGGTCCGGGACATAATGGGCAACGACTCTGCGATCCCCGACACGCTCATAGTGGGGGAGACCATCAACCCCCCGGGCAACTGGTCCAGCGTCCCGCCTCACAAACACGACACCGATAGCCTTCCTCAGGAGTCGAAGCTGGAGGAGGTCTACTTCTACAAGCTGAAGCCATCCCAGGGATTCGCGCTCCAGAGGCTGTACACTCACGAAAGGGATATCGACCAAGCATACGTGATTAGAGACGGGGACACGCTTGTCATTCCTAGGGGTTACCACCCGGTGGCAGCCGCGCCGGGCTACTCGCTGTACTACCTCTGGGTTCTTGCCGGCGAGAAAAGGGTGATGAAGCCCAACGATGACCCGGATCACTCATGGTTGAAGAACTGCGAGCCCATCATCTCCGAACTCCAGGCACCCGCCCCGCGATGAAGCATCTTCATCAGCCCGCGAGCACCGCACCCCCGGCCCCCTAACGAAGCCTGCGAACCGCATCCTCGAAAGCGTCCATGGTCCGAACCACGTCCTGCATAGTCGTCGATCCAAAATGGGCGATTCTGATCATCTTTTCCTTGTACTCGTCATGGCCGGTTGCGACGACGACGTCGTGGTCACGGTCCATGATTGCCTGAATCCCGGACGCTGCCAAAGACCGGGGCATCCTTATCGCGGTCAGCGTGTTCGAGCAGATGCTCTCCGACGCAGGGAAAAGCCTGAATCCGAGCGACGCTGCGCGGCTCCTCACCAAACTCGCCATCTGCCTGTGCCGTTCGAATCTCTTCTTGAGCCCTTCGGAAAGGATCTCATCTACGGACGCCCTGAGTCCGAACAAAAGCGTCTCCGACTGGGTGAAGGGGGTCTGGCCCTTCTTCCTGCGGTCGCTGGATCGGTACCTCCTCAGATCCAGGTAAAAGCACCTCGGCTTGGTGCTGTCGAGAACCGACCAGGCCTTGTCGCTGACCGATACGATCGCTAGCCCAGGCGGACAGGCCAGCGCCTTCTGCGTGCCGGCCACGCACATGTCGATGCACCATTCATCGGTGGGGACATCGTCTCCACCCATGGAGGATACCGCATCGACAATGAAGAGCGCCTCCTTGTCCGCAAGGAACCTTCCAATCTCGCCAAGGTCCACCCTAACGCCGGTGGAGGTCTCGTTCTGCACCACCACGACAGCCTTCACGCTGCGATCATAGACGGACTGGATCTGTCTCAGGATGGGTGCCTGACCCCAGGGAAGCTGAATGTCAATGACACTCCCGCCGTAGACCTCAACTATCTGCCTGAAGCGGGCGCTGAACTTCCCGTATGTGGGTACTATCACCCTGTCGCCAGGCGAGATCCATGAGGAGATCACCGCATCCATCCCCGCGGTTGAGGAGCCCGAGATGATGTGCAGGTCATTCTTGGTCTGGAAGATCCGTTTCAGGTCATCCCTGAGGTCGAAAAGGAACTCTCCGTACTCGTCGGTCCTATGCGGCTTCATCTGAGTCCGAAGCGCATTCAAGACGGACGCTGAGAGCATCGTCGGGCCGGGGATCATCAGCAGCTTTTCCATGCCAGACCGCGCTCTCCCCACCTAAGCACTTCTTTTAAATATTCACGCACAAGTCGCAACGGCGTCGTGCGCGAATGCCCAAGCTAGCGACTCAAACCAGGCTTGAGACGGCCGCCGTAGTTGCGTCGGCGTACCTCGTCGTGGGCCTACTGCAGACCTCAGCCCTCCTGAAAATGGATCCTGATGCTACCCCCCTGGATGCTTTGCTTGCCTCCGTGCTCTTCGCGGCCCTGCTTTTTCCGACCACCTACCTTGCGAGCGGAATCGACCCCGAGCGGCTACCCATGCTCTCCCGGGTCCTTCGAGATCGGCGATCTATCTTGAAACTTGCGCGTATCCTTCCATATGCGCTTGGTCTGGGCGTCCTCGCATTCGCGGTCAACGTGGCCCTCTCTGGGCTGTTGAGTCGGGTCTGGATGCCTCCGACCACCCAGGAATACGTTCGGGACCTCTCCATACTCGAAAAGTTCCTGACCGCCCTGTCCTCCGGCATCTGGGAGGAAACTATTTTCCGCCTTTTCCTGGTCTCAGCCATCTTCGCAGCCCTGGGCCGAAGGACGATCTCCTACCTCGTGCCAAACCTCATGTTTGCATTGATGCACCTAGTCTTCCAGAACCCGCCCTATAACCCGCCCGCGCTCCTAGTGGTATTCGCAATCGGCTTGGTCTACACGAAGTCCTACCTTGACAGAGGTCTGGAGACGGCAATCGTATGCCACGCCACGATGAACTTTCTCACGATGACCGTTGGAATGCTGGCATGACGGTCTATGTCAGGAGTATCAGGGCGTCGAAGAGAGCCGAGCCAACGGCGTGGGTGACCCAGCTCGGAATAACCGAACCGCAGCGCAGGTTGGCCCAGCCGAAGGCGATGCCTGCCAAGAAGGAGTATGGGACTTCGATGTCCGGCTTCCCCAGATGCAGAAATGCGTACGGAAGGGTTTGCAGGACGATGGCGCCCCAGAACGATCTCCGGGCGAGTACAAACAGCACGATGCCCCTGTAGAAGAACTCGCACGCGAACATGAAAACCGAGACGACCGCCTCATTGTAAACGAAAGCCTGCAGCGTGACCCTGCCTGTCCGCCATACGGGATAGTACCGCGTCATGGAGGGGACTGCAAGACCGACCACCGAAAGGCAGAAAGCAGCAAGCAAGAAGATGGCCGTAATCCGAGCCGTCTTCCTCCGAACCCCGGTAGAAAGCCCCACGTCGGAGAGACGCAGGCGCCGGCAGGTTAGCCAAAGCAGGCACAAGGGAAAGAAAACGTACAACGACAACTGCTCCAAGACCCCGCCTTGGGGAATGCGAAGAGTGATCAGCTGATCGGCCATGGGAACTGCAAACAGAAGCCCGACCGCAAGCATCTCATGGGCATCCCACCTTCGGTAGCCCGCGATCGCGACCCCGGCCACGAGCCCCACCAGTAGACAACGGTCCACAAAGTACATGTGCGCAAATCCGGTCTGCCAGAGGTAGATGGCCGCGAAGCATGCAAATCCCGCTACGACGAGTCGCCGACTCAAACCAACGGACATCACGGGGTGGACGGGCCCTGGGCAGAGATATGTCTTCCTGCAGTGCGGCCTCGTTGCTCTAGGTCCTGCTGCCGCAGAAGGGGCAGAACGCGGCCTCCTTGGGCAGCCTGTTCCCACAATTTACACACAGGTCCTCGGTCATCTTTGCCATCCTATACATCTGGGCGTAGAAGAACAGAAACGCGCTCACGGCGCCCGCAACCATGCCGAACATGACTGAGAGGAAGATGAGCGCAAGGGTTCCCAGAATGCCGGGCTTCACCGCAGCATAGAGGTAGTATCCGAAGAAGATGCCCGACGCAACGCCCGCGATGAGCCCGGTGATGAGCGGCCTCAGGTAATACCTCCGCTCGATATACCTACGCATGTACTGCCCGAAACCCATCTCCCCAAACACCCAAGCCACCCCGCGCGCCAAGCCGGCCCTACGCCTTTTCCTTGGATTCCTTCGGCTTGGGTTCCTTCTCTCCTGGGCCCTTTGCCGCCTTGCTGGGCTTCTTAGGCTCCTTGGCCTCCTTCGGCTCCTGCGCCTCGCCCTCGGCTCTCTTTTCCTCCGGGGCACCGAAGTTCTTCTTGATGACCTTCTTGGCCTCGATGCTCCTCAGCCTGGAGGGATCCTTGTAGACCCTCGCGAAGCCGCGGCTTGTGGGGCTACCGTAGTGGCTGTATATCCCCTCTATCACGACCAGCTCAGGTTTGGCGTTCAGCTTGGCACAGAGCACGCGCCGGGCTTCCGCAAGATTCGGCGTGGCCCCTCCTTCGTGGGATATCTCGAACCTGATCTCATCCCTCTCCAGAAGGGGGTTGTGCTTCCTCTCGACTATCTCCATATCCATCTCAGGGCACCTTCGACCTTTCCAGGATCGACCTCGCCACCGCCTTGGTTTCTGCGTTAACCGTCACGGCGACGATCCCGGCATCCGGTTGACCGTAAAGAACCAAGGACCCGACTGGCGCCATATCTATGGCGGGCAGTCCTAAGAGATCTTCCTCTCCAAGAATCTTGAGCGCGGACTTCCGCTTAGGCCTAATTAATCTTTTCAGGACCTTCAGGGCCTCCTCAGTTATCGTGCCGGCAGGATTCTCGACCTCGAATTGATCATATCCGGTGAGCAAGACGGGCGAAAGGCCCTTGAAGCCCGCCCTGCGGCTTCTCTCGTCGAAGATGACGATGTCGGGATGCACCCCCCTTGCGAGGAGCGTGACGGAGACCATGTCTCCGACGGCGATGACCAGGCCCGACGATGATTGGGCTCGCTTTACCGCTTCGTCCTCGCCTATAACCTCGCCTAGGGGACGAGCCAGCGTCCTCCTTATCTCCGGATCGGCGAAGATGTGCCGGGCTGACAAGCAATAGCCTCAGGAGACGCTCAGTGCATATCTTCCTTTCTTTCGGATCTTGAGCTTCTCCGCCAGGATCGACTTCGTGGGATCCACGATCACGAGCAGGCCGCTCCATCGAGGGGAGAATGAGCTCCCCTTACAGTTGGGGCACACGGTCCCCTTCGGCAATATGTAGAAACAGTTCCTGCACGCCCTGCCCCGCATCACGCAGCCTCCTTCTTGTCCTCCTCTATCCATTCCAGTTTCCCAAGTCCCGGCTGTCTCATCGTCAAGGCGATCTTGCCGCTGATGGTTGGCCCACCCTTGATGCTTATGGCAACGATCCTCGCCCTGACTTGATCGCCCTCCCTCAGGACTCGATTGCTCTCCTTTCCTATGAACCTTGCGTTCTTCTTGTCGTGTATTATGAAATCGTCAGTGATCTGCGACACGTGCACGAGGCCGTCCAGCGGTCCGAGCCTGACGAAGGCCCCGAAGTCCACGATCTCGACGACCTGTCCCATGGTTATCTCCTGCATCTCCGGTTTGTAGGTCAGAACCTCGAACTCGGTGTCGTGATAGGTCGCCCCGTCGCCCGGGGTGATGAGTCCTCTACCTACCTTCAGCACGCCCGTGACGCAGATGATCAGCCCAAGATCCTTGTCCAGCACCCCTTCGTAGTCCTCCCTCAGAAGTTTCTCCACCACGCTCATCCTGTCTTGTCCGAAGAGGTTCGGTGGGATTCGCACCGTGTCCCTAAGCGTTACCAGCTTGTACATCCATCCACCTCACGAGGCCGAGTGTGAAAGCTTGAGATCTACAAGAAGTCGAGGTGAGAGTAGTCCCGCACCCCGATAACCCGTGTCCCACGCTCTTTTAATATGTTTTTAAGATGACCGTCGTTCGTACAAACGACCGCCTTGTCCCCGTACCGCTCGGCCAACTCCAGTATCGCAGCGTCCGCATCGGAGGCCCGAATCGGCACCAATTCGCATCGAGCAGCCAACCCAAGCCCGAGGCGAGCTGCGGCGGCCGCCCTTCCATGCCCCCTGGAGATCAGCTGGAGCTCTTCGATCACCATGCTCGGCACCAGGAGCCTGTGGAATTGCGGAAGCAGCCTGTCCAAATCCTCAAACAGCCTGAGCGAAGACCGATAGGCGCTCATAAAAAACTCGAGTCCAGGATCACGAAAGCCTCGTCATTCAACCGTTCCATGCCCGATCAGCCTCCACCTGTAGCCTATCCTCCTGCTTATGGCCGCCCGCGACCCTACCATCGTGCAGACGGGCAGGTGAAGTCTCACCTTCACCCTGGAGCCGGACATCTCCCTGACGACCCCTGCAGTTCGAGCTGTGCCCACGTTAAGCATCAACAGTTCGTTGGTCTTGATCGGCGCCACGTCCAACTCCTCCTCCGTCCCAACCACCTTCTCCATGAGCTCCACCCGCAGGCTGAGTTCGTCCCACACCTCGGGCAACTGCCCGGGATGTCCCACAATATGGCCCACAAGGTTGTCTGACTTGGTAAGGGAGGGATCCAGCATCGTGCCGATCCCAATCAAGCCGCCTGGCCCCGCTTCATCTACGCGCATCGTGCCCCTCATTATCGACTCTATCGTCGTCCTCATTGGCGTCCAGACAGTCTTTCCTTCAACCTCCCTTCGCCTACCGGGACGAATCTCGATCTCATCCCCCTTCTTCAGTCGCCCCTGCGACAGCGTGCCGCCGACGACCCCTCCCACCAGCCTTTCTGGCGGGCCTCCGGGCCTGTTGACATCGAACGATCGAGCCACCATCATTAGCGGCGGCTTGTCCGCAGATCTGGGGGGAGGGTTAAACCGCTGGTTCATGGCCATGATCAAGACGTCGATGTTCGCCTTCTGCTGGGCAGAGACCGGGATGATGAGCGGGTTGGCAATCTTGGAGGACGAAAGGAAGTTCGCTATCTCCCGGTAGTTCCGCTTGGCCTGCTCCACATCGACCAGGTCGATCTTGTTCTGGACGACTATGAGATCCTTGACCCCCAGAATCTCCAAGCCCCTCAGGTGCTCTTTGGTCTGGGGCTGCGGGCACGGCTCGTTTGCGGCAATGACCAGGATGGCGCCGTCCATTATCGCTGCTCCTGAGAGCATCGTCGCCATCAGCGTCTCGTGTCCCGGGGAGTCCACGAAGGAGACCTTCTTCACGGGCTCCGCCTCCCCTCCGCAGGCCCTGCACGTCGGCTCCGTCGTGTAGCATTCCGGCTCGCCGCACTTCGGGCACTTCCTAATGACCGTGTCTGCGTATCCGAGCCTGATCGTGATGCCCTTCTTCAACTCCTCCGAGTGCCTATCGGTCCAGACCCCGGACAGGGCGGCCGTGAGCGTCGTCTTCCCGTGATCCACGTGGCCAACCATTCCCACGTTGACATGGGGAAGCTGTGGCGAACCATCTCCCGTTATGCAGAGACCTCCTAGGAGCCTTCCTTCTTGAGGATGTTCTCAAGAGGCGTCTTGCCCTCCTGGACGACGACCATGTTGATCTGCTCTATCTCCTCGGACAGGATCTCGCCCACCACCGTCTTCCGGCGTCGAACGCAGTTACCCCCACGCCCTGATCCAGCGCCTCGGGCAAGGAGGGGAGCCGCCCTGCCAGCCTTGTGGATTCCGCGCCTCATCGGAAATCCTTGCTTGTCGGTCCCGCCAGTCAACCTAAGCCTGTATCCCGGCAGACCCACTAGGCCCCCATCCACTTCTTCCCCCAGCCGCCTCCCCAGCAGATCCCCCATCTTGGACTGTTCGAGTTCGAGCTGATAGCTTCTACCGTTCTTGGGATTGCTGATAACGATCTTGGGCAAAGAAACCCTCCGAGCGCCCCGTTATCTATTCCAAGGCCCTAAAGACCCCAGAATAGGTCTTTCTTCCTCCTCAGAGCCAAGAATTCTTTAAATGTTTCCATTTCTGAACTGCTCATGGTCGGGGCCAACTTCGCGTTTATCAGCTTCGCGTCCTCCTGCGGAATGTCAACCAGGAGCTCCTCTCCCTCCTTGACGTTCCTTCCGATGACGGCACCGTCGATGGAGACCGCGACCTCCATGCCCTCCGTTGCCTTATCTATGTTCTTGGACTCCTGCTGTATCTGCTTCACCCGGCCGATCTTCGTGCCCTCGGTGTTGACAAGTTCCCTCCGAGGCCTTATCTCCCCGGACAGGACGCGTATCCCACAGATGGCAGGTTTGGACTGCCGGAACACGAAGCCGGGCATAACGAGGATCTTGCACGGCATAACGACCCTCTCTCGCAGGAGCTCCAGCTGCCGCTCCTGCCACTGCTTCTTCCACGCCTCGTACTCATCAAACATCTGGAAGATTATCTTGCTCTCGATCAGCTTGATCCTTTTCTCATCGGAGTACTCCCGCGCATCGGGTGCGACGCCGACGTTGAACGCAAGCACGGCGCCGAGAAGAGGGTCCTTCCTGCCGACGATCTCGGCGTCGATCACATCCCTCTTTGACACCTCCCCGATGTCGGCCACCCGAACGCCAACGGATCGGTTCTTGAGGTGAGCGACGATCGCCTCCAGACTGCCTAGGGCATCGGCCTTCACCACCACGCCGATGTTGTCCGTACGCACCCTTATGGCCCCGACCTCCTCGGCTATCGATCTCTCGATCTCCTCCCTCTTTCCCGGTGGGACAACGTAGAGAGGCGAACCTGCGATCGCGTCCTCAAGCCCAGGCGCAACGACCCTCGCCCCAGCTGCTGCAACTACTTCATCCGTTTGCACGAACCGCTCCCTGGGATCCCGCATCTCGTCAAGAGGCTTAGGCAGCAGCAGGGCTCTCACATTGGTATGTATGATCCCTCGCCTCCCCGCGAGAGCAATGTTGTCGTCCTTCCGAATGATGCCATCGTAGATTATCGCGTCCACCGTCATCCCGATGCCCTTCGTCTCTTTGACCTCTAGGACGGTGGCCTTCCCGGGGCCTTTAACCTCAACCTTCAGCGAGCTTTCCAGGTACCTCTGGGTGATTCCCGTTATGAAGAGTAGAAGCTCCGGGATGCCCTCCCCCGTCTTCGCCGAGATGGGTATGATGCAGACCTCCTTGGTGAAGTCTTTGACCCTGTCGTACCTCTCCGATCTGTAACCGAGGTCATGGAGCTTCCCTATCAGGGCATAGACCTTCTCGTCAAGCTCAGCAAGCTGCCGACTTCCCTGAACCTTGAAGGACTCGGAAAGGCTTGCTCCCGGCGCGGGACGCCAACCCGTGATCTTGTCGATCTTGTTGAGGGCGATGAGGAATGGGGTCTTGAAGATCCTCAGTATCTCCATCGCCTCCCTCGTCTGCGCCATCACTCCCTCGTTGATGTCGATGACCAGGACGGCGAAGTCTGCTATCGAGCCTCCCCGTCGCCTGAGATTCGTGAACGCCTCATGCCCAGGGGTGTCGATGAAAAGGAGGCCGGGAATTGCGATCTCGAACCGACGCTCCGCCAAGAGGGATCCGCTGACCTGCTTTATCACGTCCAGGGGCACGTACGATGCGCCTATGGCCTGGGTTATGGCTCCCGCCTCCCGCGCCGCCACCGTAGTCCCGCGGATCTTGTCGAGAAGGGTCGTTTTCCCATGATCCACGTGGCCGAGTACCGATATCACGGGTTGCCTGAGAACCATTCACACATGCCCCCGAAACACGATGGACTGTCAGACCCGGTGGATCGACGACGAAGCTAGGTCGTAGTCGAAGATCTCTCCATCGGCGAAGAAGAGGCCGATCTCCCTGCTTGCCGATTCGGGCGAATCCGATGCATGCACGAGATTGAAGATGACGTTCGTTCTCTCGATCGCTAGGTCGCCCCGAATCGTTCCGGGCTCCGCCTCGGACGGATCGGTTGCCCCTACCATCTTCCTCACGACTTCAACGGCCTTTCGACCTTCCACGACCATTGCGACGCTCGGCGATGACGTAACGTAATCGATGAGAGGTTCGTAGAATGGCTTCCCAGCATGCTGCCCGTAGTGGGACCGGGCCTTCTCCTTGTCCACCCACACTAGCTTGAGCCCAACGATCTTTAGACCCTTTCTCTCAAGTCTGCCGATGATCTCCCCGATGAGCCCCCTCCGGACTCCATCCGGCTTGATCATGAGCAAGGTTCTCTCAGGTCGCGTCATCTCCCGCCCCATGCTACTCGCCCTCTGCCTTTGCCTCATCCTTCAGATCTGGCGCGCTGGAAGGCTGCTCCTTCCCTTCGGTCGGCTTCTCTTCGCCCGGCTTTGACTTCCCCGCTCGTGCGCGCCTCTTTCTCTCCTTCTTGGGCGCTACCTCGGCCTCTGGCGCCTTAGCTCTCTCTTGGGGCGGAGGCGAGAGGCCTCTCTCGAAGTGCGCTGTCCACTTCAACTTCCGGGCCTTTCTTCCCAGACGGATAAGACTCCGCTCGCACTTGCGGCTGCAGAAATAGAATCTCTGGTTATCGTTGCTTACGAACATCAACCCCGTTCCGGGCTCAACGGGGTTGCCGCAGAAAGAGCAGACAACGCGCAGAGGCAAGCGACCATCCCCTCAAGGAGCTGATATCTCTCTGGCCTCCCTTTCGGTCTCACGAAGCATCAGGATGTCGCCCAGACGAACCGGACCTTTCGTGTTCCGCCTGATTATCCTGCCCTTGTCGCGGCCAGCCAGCACTCGGCACCTCACCTGAAGTACCTCGCCGTATACGCCAGTTCTGCCACGGATCTCGATCACTTCCGCTGGGATCGCGTCAAGCTTCTCCTCCAATTCCCCGAACCTCCGGCGTTCCGGCTAGCTTCTCCAGGCTCAAGACCTACGCCTGATCCGCCTCCCCCGCCTTCCTAGATGGGGACTTCTTGGGCGCCTTCTTGGCCTGAACCCGCTTCTTCGGCTGCTTCTTTTCTGCCTCTTCCTTCTCTGCCCCGGCAGGTTCCTCCTTCGAGACCTCCTCAGCCTCAGCTACTGCCTCCGCCTCTTCCTCCTTGGCCTCCTCCTCAGCCTCGGCAGCGGCCTTCTCCGCCTTGGCTTCCTTCTTCGGAAGCTCCTCGCCCCTCATCAGGGCCTCGATGTTGTCGACGATCTCCTTCAGCTTCGCAGCCGCCTTTCCTGGCTTGACCACCGCCACCGAGGCCGTCGGGACTTCCAGCCCGGCCGATACGCCAAGTTCGTCCTTGCTGGGAACCACGATGAACGGAACCCCTTTCTCCTTGCAGAGCAGGGGAAGGTGGGCTATGACCTCCTCGGGTTCAACGTCCCT
>CAZJVP010000089.1:0-7236 GCA_964549615.1 uncultured Thermococci archaeon
AACACGGAGGAGGAGCTCGCCGAGATGTTGGGCGCTGACGTGCTGGCTAGGATAAAGGTCGTGAACCACGATGCGCGGGACAGGAAGTCCCAGGTCTATCTGGGCAGGACCAAGAGCGGGACTCCCGTTTGGCTCGATAAGGTCCTGTACAAGTCCAAGTTCCGGCTGCTGACGGGGTACATCGAGCCGCACTTCTTTGCGGGCTTCACCGGGGGCAGGAAGTCCATCCTGCCAGGCTGCGCGGGACTGGAGACCATTGCCCACAACCACGGCGCCGCCCACATAGGGCACCCGAAGGCAAGGTACGGGATCACCCGCGGGAACCCGATCTACGAGGATGCCGTCGAGGTCGCCGAGAAGGTCGGCGCGCAGTTCATCGTCAACGTGACGCTAAACCGAAAAAAGGAGATCACGAGGGTTTTCGCCGGCGACATGGTGAGGGCCCACGAGGAGGGGGTGAGGTTCGTCTCCGAAAAAGCGAGGGTTACCCTGCCGGAGCCGGTCGACATAGCGATCACAAACAATGGCGGCTACCCACTCGACCTGAACCTCTACCAAGCTGTCAAGGGCATGACCGTCCCCGAATCCGTCATCAAGAAGGGCGGCGAGATCGTGATGGCCGCCGAATGTTCCGAAGGAATCGGCCACCAAACCTTTGAGAAGATGATACTGGACGCCGGCTCGCCCGAGAACTTCCTCAGACAAGTGAACGCCCCCGGCTTTTTCGTCATCGATCAGTGGCAGGTCCAGATCCTTGCTCGGCTGCTTCTCAAGGCCAGGATATCGATCTACTCCGAGAACCTCGATCCCGAGAAGACTAGACGGATGTGGCTGGACCCCCTAGAGAGCGTCGAGCAAGGCGTCCAGGCCGCGATCGAGCGCCTTGGGCCCGATGCCAAGGTCCTGGTCATACCGGACGGCCCGGACACGTGGCTTGAGCTGGAGAAGCCGAGCTAGACCCAAGCGCTGCCGGCAAGACATTTATCGGTCGCCGCAAGGCGCTTCGCCATCCCAGGTGTTTCGATTGGTCAAGATCTACGGGCTGGCCAGCGAGGAAGTAACCCGTCTCATGCGCTCCGGCCAGATAACGATCGATGTCGTGGGAATAGGCAAGATGGGCCTTCCTCTCGCTGCCCTGTTCGCCCGCGAGGGGGCCAAGGTCATAGGGGTCCGCCGGAACGCCGAAATGGTCAGGCAGATCAACAGGGGGGAATGTCCGGTCAAAGAGGAGCCCGACCTTGCCCAGATGGTCCGGGACGCCGTCGCGAAGGGAAACCTCGTGGCGACCACCGACGGCCGCGCAGCGGCGGAGCAGTCCGACGTGATCCTGATCTTGGTCCCCCTGCTGGTGGACGCGAGGGGGAAGCCCGACTTCACCCAGGTGAGACAGGCATGCACGCAAGCCGCAAAGGGGCTCAAGCAGGGCGACCTCGTGGTCGTTGAGACGACCATGCCCCCCGGCGCCACGAGGAAGGTTGTCATCCCTCTTCTGGAGAAATCCAAGCTGGTTGCCGGCAGGGACTTCGGGGTCGTCCATGCCCCCGAGCGCCTCATGACCGGCAGGGTCATCCGGAACATGTACAAGTATCCGAAGATCCTAGGGGGCATCGACCAGAAGAGCGTGGACGCAGCGGCGGGCCTCTACGCACCCTTCGGCGAGGTGGTGAGGGTTTCCAGCCTAGAGGCCGCCGAGCTCGTGAAGGTGTCCGAGGGCGTCTACCGCGACGTAAACATAGCCTATGCCAACACGCTCGCCATGATCTGCGAGAAGCAAGGAGTCGACGTTTGGGAAATCATTAGGGCGGCCAACCACCAGACCTCGGATTACTGCCACATCCACCTGCCCGGAAGCGGGGTCGGAGGCCACTGCATACCAGTCTACCCCTGGTTCCTGATAAACAAGGGACGTTCCTATTCCACCGACGTTTCCCTGCTGCGCGCCGCCAGGAGGATAAACGACGCCATGCCGGCGCATATGAAGAAGCTGATCGACATGTGCCTGAAGGACCAGGGGAAGTCCCGCGCCGCATCCTCTGTGAGCGTGCTAGGCATCGCCTTCAGGGGAGGGGTGAAGGAATCGCGGCTGTCGCCAGGCATAGCGCTCCTCAAGCTTCTCAAGGGCTATGCGAAGGTTGTCGCGCACGACCCGATGTTCTCCCAAGACGAGATACGGTCCATGGGCTTCGAGCCGGCAAGCCTGGAGGACGCGCTTCGATGCGACTGCATCGCAGTCGTAACCGATCACCCCGAGTACAGGAAGGAACTCGGCAAGCTGCAATGGGTGGCAAGCCGGATCGTCGACGGCAGGAACCTCGTTCCGAACGCTGCCTACAAGATCGGTAACCTGACAAGAAGGCCGACCTAGACCTTGGGCCCGCTTAACTCATCAGCTCGCAGTCGAGCTCCTAGAGATAAGGGATACCAAGTGGGACGCCCCAGGCCAGAGCCAAGGCAAAGGCGACAAGGAAGCCGGGCCACTCAGCCAACCTTCAGGGAGGAGATGACGACCGCCCCCAATCCCAGGTTTCAGTCACGAGCCATCCGGTCAATCTTCAGTTTGACGAATTGGCTGATCTCCTCGGCCATTTCAGCTGCCTCTTTGGCTGCTTTCTGAGTATAGACCCTCGCCGGGATGCCATCCGGCAGGCTATTGGGATACCTCGTTGGCACGTAGTATCCGTCCAAGATTGCCCAGGTCTTGGCCTTCTCCGAAAACTCGATGTCGAATTCTGAGGCCGAGTGGCAGAGCCTTTCTATGGAGTGCCCGACGACGATCTCCTCGCCTTGGGCGTAGAGAAAGGCCTTGAGCGCCTTCTCCCCGACCTGTTGCGCCAGGAAGCAGGCGATATGGTAGCCCCCTCTCTCCGCCAGGTCCTTGACCCACTTTAAGTCCTCAAATGCCTGCTCCAGCCACCTTCGACCCTCTTCAATGCTGGTCTTTCTCATGTAGAACTACCTCCTCGGCCAAGATCCTCTGGAGAAAGGGCGTTCTCTTCAGCCTTCGGAACTCATCGGGAGTGTAGCAGAGGATATCAGCATCCACCGGCAAGGCGAGATGGGCGTAGAGATCCCTGGTCCTTTCCAAGAAAGGCTTGTTGCTATCCATTATGACCAGGATATCCAGATCTGTAAACAGGCCGGCCGTCTTCCTAGCATAGGAACCGAACAGGCTTATCCGCTTGACATCAGCGGATGCCGAAAGCTTCTCGACGGCCCTGGCCAGGGAGACGCTGAGGAGTCTTGAGTATTCCTCCCGTTTCCTGGCCACGTTCGTCTCCTTCATCAAGAACAGCCCACCTAGCACATTGCCCAGGGTTCTAGCCCACACTCCTCAAGCTCTTACCTAAACTATCTTTCGGACAACGGCGAAATGTCCAGCCTAGGTCAGATCTACGAACCTGCCTGCTTGGTCATTGGCGTCGGTGGCCGAAGCTTGAAGAACGGAGGCGCGAGCGAGCAGCAGCGCCACTCGACCGCGAAGAAAGTTCCTGGCACCCATCAAGCCGACTCGCCCGCCAGCCCTGATGCCATCCGGTCCACTACTGCGGCACACGGTCGCGGCGGACACGCCAACGCGACCCGATCGCCTCGCAAAGGGCCGGTATGGCAGGGAGATCGCTAGGCTGCAATCCCTGGCGGCCCGCGTTCTGGAGGGCAAGAACCTCATCCCGAACGAGGCGCAAGAGATCGGCAACCCGACAAGAGGCCGACCTGAGTCCCGGTTTGCCCGACAAGAGGCCGACCTGAGTCCCGGTTTGCGGATTTCCTCAGGTCCCCCTCCGGGTTCCATGAATTAGTTAATAAAAGGGGGAGGCGCCTTTGCTGCGAGGGGAATGGCCGAGCAGCTAGAGCTCAAGATCATGAGCTACAACATATGGAACTACAACGAGCCTTGGGCCGAAAGGCGCAAGATGATCGTCGACTGCATACTCGAAGAGGACCCCGACATAATCGGGCTTCAGGAGATAAGGGACGACGCGAGATTCAATCCGCCGGGCCAGAACCAGGCTAGGCAGATCGCGCGCCGCACCGGCCTGGACTACCACTACCAGCCCGCGATGGTGTACTCAAGGTCGCCCAGGTGCGTCGAGGGCGTCTGCATCATGAGCCGCCACCCCATAGAATCCACGACGTACGTCGAACTCACCAGAGACCCAAAGGATGAGATGGACTTCCATCAGCGGATCGTGCTCAACGGCACGATTCGCTTGCCGCTGGGGCAGCTTGAGTTCTTCGTCACCCACTTCTCGCTCAGCCCGAAGATGAGGCTGTCCAACGCGCTGGAGTTGATCCAGTTCGTGCAGTCCTTCAATTCCCCGCTGCCCAAGTTCATCGTCGGTGATTTCAACTGCACTCCCGACGACAGGCCGATTAGGATCCTCACGGGGGTTGAGAGGCTTCCCAACCAGCTGGCAGTGGGTAACCTGATCGATGTCTGGGAGGAGGCCCCCATGCAAGCGAGATATTGCTCAAATGGTCCTTGGACCCACGGCGGCCGGCGGATAGACTACATCTTCATGACATCCTCACCGTGGGCTCGAGCGAATGTCAAGAGGTTTGCCATCCTGAATCCTCGGAATGAAAAAAAGCTTCCCGCATCCGACCATACTGCCCTGGCCGCAACGATCTCGATCTCCCTGGAAGACTGAACAGAACATAGTTTTAAGCCGCGGCGCGGAGCACTGCATCGCTTCTCATTCCATCTCCACCAACCGAAGTGAGCCATTTGAAGAAGATTGACATCGCCACCGATCTTCGCGACCTCGTGAACGCCACCCGAAGCCACGAGCAGTGGCGCGGGAAAGAGACGATCAACCTCATCGCGAGCGAGGGCTGCCCGTCCCCCGCGGTGCACGAGATCTACAAGATGTCGGAGGATCTCTGGCACCGGTACGCCGAGGGGGAGAATGACCTGAAGGGGTACCCCAAGGAGAGGCACTACCAAGGCCAGACCTATATGTCCATCATCGAGAGGAATTCGGCCGAGCTGGTGAAGGACCTGTTCGGCGCTGACTTCGTGGACGTGCGCCCCATATCCGGAACCGTGGCGAACCTTGCAACCTTCAAGGGCCTGAGCATTGCGACCCACAACAGCAAGATGGTCGTGGCGCCCGTCAACTTCGGCACGCACATCTCGCATGACTACACAGGCCTAGCGGGCCAGGTCGTGGGGCTTGAGACGATCGACCACGCCTTCGACATGGAAGAGATGAACATCGACCCTGACGAGTCGGCCAAGATCATAAGGGCCGCAAGGCCGGGCATAGTAACCTTCGGCGGGAGCCTCTACCTCTTCCCGCATCCTGTCAAGGAACTCTCCCAAGCGGCTGAGGAGGTTGGGGCATTCATCGTTTACGACGCGGCCCACGTCCTCGGCCTCATAAGCGGAGGAGAGTTCCAAGACCCATTCAAGGAGGGCGCGGACTTCGTCACCGCGTCAACCCACAAGACCTTCCCCGGACCACAGGGCGGCCTCATCCTTGCAAAGCTGGAGGACGAAGACGGCGAGATAAGTAAGAAGAGAAGGGTCGCCGCCGAGGCCGTCCAGAGGGGCGTATTTCCACTCTCCGTCTCAAACCACCACCTCAGGCGCCTGCCAGCCTTGGGCCTCACTGCGGTCGAGATGTGGGCTTTCGGAAGCGAATATGCCAAACAGACCGTGAGGAACGCGAGAAAGGCCGGCGAGTATCTTTACGAAAAGGGGCTCAAGGTCCTGGGCGAGAAGAGGGGTTTCACGATGTCGCACCAGATCGCGGTCGACGTCGCGGAGCACGGCGGCGGCAGGGTTGTTGCAAAGAACCTCGAGAGGGCAAACATCATAGTCAACAGGAACCTGCTGCCATACGACGACCCGTCCAAGATCAAGGATCCGTCGGGGCTGCGGATAGGTTTCCAGGAGGTCACGAGGAGAGGGTTCAAGGAAGACGACATAGAGGAACTCTGCGACATCATGATCCGCGTCATAAAGGGCGAATCCACAAGCTACGATGAACTTCGCAACCAGGCAGTCGAGCTCAGGAAAAAATTTGAGGGAATCGAATACGGCTTCCGCAGCGTTGAGGAGGCACTCAACTACTTCTCGGACTCCCGATAACAAAGGCCGACGCCTCCTTCGCGACGCGGTTCCGGCCTCGATCTTAGCGTGCGGCTTGGCGCTGGTGGTGTCCGGATGCATCATGGACGACATAAATGACCTAAGGGACATCTTCAATCCCAGCGCCTCGAACGCCACGACCGGCAGGTTTCCGGATCTATGCCTTTCCAACCTCACCGTGCAGCCCGACAACCCCGGTGCCGGCGAGGCGGTAACGGTCTCGGTCACCGTGCGAAACGCGGGCCGAAAGGCCTCGCGGGAGACCACGCTCACGATGATGGTCGACCAGAGCAAGATGGGGGAGGTCATAGTACCACCGCTGAAATCCGGGCAGTCTATCTCCCTCGGCTTCCCCGACAGGCTGGCCCTTCCCGCCGGGATCAACGTCGTCAAGCTCCTGGTCGATCCCGAGGATGGGATCAAGGAGACGCTTGAGGCGAATAACTGCCTCGCCGGCACCGTGATCGTGGGCGAGGAGCAGGTGAAAACGTTCTTGTCATGGTCCTATGAAGGGATTACGTGGACGTGCGATTTTAGGTCGCCTAAGAGAGACCTAGACGCGCTCCCCAAGGAAAGGAGCACACATGCATATGATGACTATCTCAGGTACGTTCAACCTGACGACCGCACGGTCACCGCGCTGGCCCAGATACTCAAGTTCTACGCGCAGACGGCATCGTACGGGAGCTACGACGAGGCCAGCTTCGTACTCGCCTTCGTGCAGGAGATGCCGTACACTTCGGATGAGGCGACGAGGGGGGACAACTATCCCAAGTACCCGATAGAGACGATCGTCGAAAGGGGCGGGGACTGCGAGGACTCCTCGGCCCTGTTTGCAAGCATCATCTCAAACGGCGCGTACTTCAACTACGGCACCGCTCTGATCGTCATCGACGACCACATGGCGGTGGGCATCACCGGCGCAAATGATCTGCCCGGCAGGTACTTCGAGGTTGGGAGCAGACGTTACTATTACTGCGAAACGACGGGGAAGGGCTACGCCATCGGGGAGGTGCCGGAGGAGTACGTCGGCGCCGAGATCAAGAAGCTCATAGAGGCAGTCTAGCCAGCCTAGCCTGTCGCAGCAGGCAGGACTCCACCGCCGCCAGGAACTCCTCCTCCCGGCCCCCCTGGAAGAAGGC